>NZ_BJDZ01000009.1 GCF_005405405.1 Lactiplantibacillus plajomi | reverse complement strand
CTTCGGCCGTGAATTTGCTTCTAGGCATAGTAAAATCCCCTTAGAGTTGATAGACGAAATTATAGTTTTTCATCTGTCAACCTTAAGGGGACTATAGCAAAACCGCGGGTGGATTTTTTAATTCGTTAAAATGTACCGAACCCCTTACTTGATCGGCCGACCACCATCAACGTTGGTCTCACCGTTATTTTTCCAATGACATTCGTCGCAAACTTCAAAAGGCGCCACGGGAGCACCGCACACTGGGCACCGCATTTGCTGACTCAGCGCTCGATTATCGTTAGGCTACTTCTTTTTAAGCAGTTTACCGCTTGGTCGCCACGTCGTATGCACCTCTTGCTGATACGACAACAACACCTCATCGTAATCTCGTTTTAAAGCCCGAATGTATTTAGCTTGATCATAGCGACTTTTGTCTTCAATCCACACTTGCCACCCATCCATGTCATCCTCAATATCTCCTGTTTCAATTAACTCAGCTGTAACAGGGGCCTCTTTGGACATTTCTTCATAATAGTCAAACATGAAATCAGGACCATCAACAGTAAACCCTGAATTTTCCGGTAAATAGCCAAGCTCAAGGATATCATACACCATTTGTAAGAACTCTCGAATCCTACTAGGTTGACTGTTATCTTGTTCCCGACTGACCGACATTGAATAATCACACTCCCTTCCACGCGCGTTACGGTGCCATCGTGTATTCTAAAAATTAATGCCAACAATCAATTTTGCATCAACTGTTATCAAGCCTAACCTCATCCGAACGCGTACCCGCTTTTGGCCAAAACGGCTACACGAATTAATTGAATCAGTCAATGGCGGTTGCATGCTAAACTTAAAAAATCGGATAATTGCCCTACACAAAATCTAATATCGATTCAATCTTTAAGCCATTCTCCGTTAGCTCACCGTCTTCAGTTAATGATTCTGCAATTGAATCAACAAACAAATTTTCAATTCGGTCCCACTGCTCATCAGAGGTCATTGCAACTGTGCGTCGGTCAGCAGCAATTGTGCGTCGGTCAGCAGCAATTGTGGGATCTAGCGCCCGGTATAAGTCTGGATAATACTTCTGAATAAAATCTAAATCGCCATCATTAAATTGCCATGACCGCAAGCTCATTTACAGTTCCCTCGTTCTTTGACCAGCCGTCACTGATCCACTACGCTTATTAACAATAATATCGCTAGTTTCATTTTACCATTACTCACGTTTTTTGAAGCACCGCTTAAAAGCCACCATTTTTAACAAAAAGCTAGCGCGTTACCACAAATTAAAAAGGCTCCCGCGTTTGAGAGCCTTTCAAAAATGCTAATCAGCCGATACGCTGATATGCCAATATTCCTATTTCACTTCCGACGTACTGATCACCGGCTGCGAACCCTTTTCCGAAATGATGGTGACCATCATGTTGTTGATCAATTGCAACTTCTTATCATCGGACAGCCGCATCCCGGTATCGTGTTCAATCCGTTTAATGGCCTCTTCAGTAATCGAAACCGCCCCTTCCACGATCACTTTCCGGGCGGATAAAATTGCGGTCGATTGTTGGCGCTGCAACATCGCACTGGCAATTTCCGTCGCGTAAGCTAAGTGAGTTAAGCGGGTCTCCACAATCTCCACCCCGGCCACTTGCAGTCGTTCTTGTAATTCGCTGGTCAAGCGGTCGGAAACTTCGGTCGGGTGACTGCGCAACGTAATCTGCTCGTCATCGTCGAAGGTGTCGTACGGGTACTCCGACGCCACGTGGCGGATGGCCGACTCACTTTGGATCTCGACAAATTGTTCGTAATCATCCACGGCAAACAACGCCATACTAGTGTCGACGACTTTAAAAACAATCACCGCGGCAATTTCAACCGGGTTCCCACGCAAATCGTTAACCTTCAAAATTGCACTATTAAAGTTGCGAACCCGTAGTGAGATGGAGAATTTATTGGTCAACGGCACCGTCATAAACAGCCCCGAATCACGAATCGTCCCGATGTACTTACCAAAGAACGTCAGGACCCGGGCTTCGTTAGGCCCAACAATTGTCAGCGAACTGGCACCAAAGCCGGCAATAATAATGAGTAACGCACCAATCAGAATCTGAATGAAACGATCATGGGTTGCCCCGGACCAACCGAGCCAACCACCAATTAAAACGAATAAAATTGCTAATACTAGCCCAACGTAACCATTAATATGAAAAACTTGCTTTTCCTTCACAGCCACCACCCCTTTGCGTTTAAGTTTAGCATAAGTCCCTTCAAAGGGTAAAACTAGACCTCACGTGCCAAGGTCCCCACGTAATGGCCGGGCAGTTCAAGCCGGCTCAGTTGATAACGCCGTTGGCCGTCAACCGCCCAAGTCAGCTCCGGCAACGTCACTTGGACCCGGCGCGGTGAACGCGTCAGCCCCCGTCCTTGTAGCTTTAAAACCGCCTCTTTAGCCGTCCACAATCGCCAAGCCAGGTCAGCTCGTTGATCGTCAGCCTGCTGCACTAAGTACGCCCATTCCACCGCGGTGAACGCCCGCCGATAGCGCGTCCAATCTACCGATCGTTGGTGCTCAACGTCCACCCCGACGGCTTGATCTGCTAGAACGACGACCACCAGCGTTGCGGAATGACTCACACTAACGCCTAACTGCGGATAACGCGGTAAATAGGGCTGTCCAAGTCGATGATACGCAACTTCCGTTTGCGCCAGGGTCGTCAGTAACTGGCAACCGGTCTGGTGCTGGACGCGTTTTAATTGGCGAGGAGATTGCGCGGCGACCCGTTGCCAACGCACCTTAACTGTCATTAGCTTAAATGCACGCCCTTATCCACGTAGATGACGTCACCCGTAATGCCGGTCGATAGCGGACTCATCAAAAAGGCGGCCACGTTCCCAATTTCACTCGTGGTCACGGCAACACCGTCAACGGTCATTGATTGCGACCGTTTTAATAACTGACGGTGATCTTGAATTCCAGTAACGGCCAACGTCTTCACGGCGCCGGCTGAAATCGCATTGACCCGGACACCAGCCGGACCCAGATCTCGCGCTAAGTACCGGACGTTGGCTTCTAAAGCAGCTTTTGCAACCCCCATCACGTTGTAGTTTGGGACCGCCCGTTGTGAACCGAAATAAGTCAGGGTTGCAATGCTTGCACTCCGACTTAAGAAAGGCCGCGCCGCCCGGGCAACGGCAATTAGTGAATAGGAACTGATATCCTGAGCCTGCTGATAGCTCCCCCGCGGAGTTGCCACAAAATCATTCGTTAGGGCGGCCTTATCGGCGTAAGCAATCGCGTGGATAACCCCGTCAATTTCGCCAAACCGCGCGCCAATTGTCTTAAACGCGGCGTCGACCTGCGCGTCATCCACGACGTCACATTCGATCAGCGGCTGATCAGGCGCTACAAAGCGTTGTAAACTCTTCTTTAAGCGCTCATTTTGATACGTTAAAACGACGCGGGCGCCTTGGTTGAGCAAGGCCTGTGCACAGCCCCACGCGATACTGCGTTGGTTGGCAACTCCCATCACGACAAGCGTTTTTCCCGTTAAAATTCCATCCATAAGTTCAATCCTCGTTTCATTTAAACTGCGCGTACCGCGCGTTACGACGGGCCAAGCGCTCCGTCGGCGATAATTGTTGTAATTGCTCAAAGCTGGCCGTCAGTTCAGTTTTGAGTGTCTGACAATCATTAGCGGTCCGTACTTCCGGCACGACCCGTTCAATAATCCCGTTCACCTTTAGCTCCGCCGGGGTCAGCTGCATTTTTGCGGCTGCGACGGGGGCCTGCTTAGCATCTTTCCACAGAATGGTCGCGTAGCCTTCAGGTGATAAGACCGAGTAAGTGCTATCCGCAAACGCCCACACCTGATCGCCACAGGCTAGGGCCAGCGCGCCACCACTCCCACCTTCACCAACGATCACACTGATCATTGGGACGGGTAGTGCTAAGCCGGTCAGTAAACAGTCGGCAATCGCCTGGCCCTGGCCCTGATACTCGGCCGAAACACCCGGATAAGCACCCGGAGTATTGATTAGCGCTAAAACTGGCCACCCTAAACGCGCTGCTAACCGGTAAGCCCGCCGAACTTTGCGGTAACAAATTGGGGTCGCACAGCCAAAGTGACGCGCCTGATTTTCAGCTAGGGTCGTTCCCTTCTGAATACCGACGATGACGACGGCCCGACCGGCCAACCGGGCTAGCCCCGCAACCACGGCGGGATCATCGCCCCGTTCACGGTCACCGTGCAATTCAAACCAATCCGTCGTTAAACCTTTAATTAGGGCTGACAAGCCAATCTTATCGGTTCGCCGAGCAGCGCGAACTTGCTGGTAAGCGGTTCGCTTAGTCACGGGCACCACCTCCAATTCGTAGCAACTGATTCAACCGGTGGCGTAATTCGGTCCGGGGAACGATTTGATCGATCCAACCATGGGCCAATAACGTTTCCGCCCGTTGGAAATCTGCTGGGGGCGTCGTATGCATCGTTTGTTCAATCACCCGGCGACCGGCAAAGCCGACTAACACTCGCGGTTCACTTAAAATGACGTCACCCTGCATGGCAAAACTCGCCGTGACGCCCCCCGTCGTAGGATCAGTTAAAATTGTTAGATACATTAACCCCGCCTGCCGGTGTTTGTTAACCGCAACCGACACCTTGGCCATCTGCATCAGGGCCTGGGTGCCTTCTTGCATGCGGGCCCCACCGGAAGCCGTGACCAAAACAACGGGTAACCGGCGCCGCAAGCATTCGCCAAATAACAGGGCAATCTTTTCGCCGGTTGCGACCCCTAAACTGCCCATCATAAAATTGGTATCCATCACGCCTAAGCCAAAGGATTGACCAGCTAACCTGGCAAGCCCCGTCACGATACTTTCATTCAAGCCACTAGCAGCTTGTGCTTTCGCAATCTTTTGGCGGTACTGTGCATCCGTAAACCGCCGTGGAACCGTTAGTGATCGATTCAATTCCTCAAATTGATCCGTCAATTGCGCAATGCGTTGCCAAGCGGGTAACCGCCAACCATAACCACAATGGGGACAAACCAGTGCCTGACCCAACGCTTGTTGTGAACAGGTGGTCTGGCAAACCGGACACCGTCGTAGTAGTTGGTCAGGAATATCAGCTTGCCGTTGCCGCAGCTCCGTCATTGTTGGTTGCTGAAACTTTTGCTTGGCCATCTAACCATCCTTTCATAAACTGATTCTGAATATCTTCGGTCGTATAGCGCGCCGTTTGGACGAGTTGACTGCCCACTAAATCGTAAAGAAATTGCCGATTTGTTTGGACCCCACTGACTACTAACTCATCTAGGCAACGCCGCATTTTTTGTTGGACCCGTTGCCGGGTCCGGCCGTGGATAATAATTTTAGCAATCATTGAATCGTAAAACGGGCTGATTAAGCTCCCACTAGTCACACCAGCGTCGATTCGCACCCCCAACGAACCAATTGGCAGTACCAAGTTGCTGATCTTTCCGGGTTGGGGCCGAAAATCAAAGTTAGGATCCTCAGCGTTTAACCGACACTCAATGGCAACACCGTTCACCTGCACATCTTTCTGCCGGAACGGTAACGCTTGTCCGGCAGCAATTTGAACCTGTAATTTAATCAGTTCCAATCCCGTCACCATCTCAGTCACCGGGTGTTCCACTTGTAAGCGGGTATTCATTTCTAGAAAGTAAAATTGGCCCGGCCGATCCATTAAAAATTCGAACGTTCCGGTATTTGTATAATGCAATTTCTTAGTTGCGTCTGCTACTAACTTTAATAATGACTGCCGTTGCTGCGTCGTAATCAAGGCGCACGGACTTTCTTCAATTACTTTCTGGTGGTGCCGTTGAAGCGAACAGTCCCGCTCCGGCAAGGCCACCACGTGCCCGTAATGATCGGCTAAAACTTGTACTTCAATGTGTTTAGCGTCCGTGATGATTTTTTCTAAGTACAACCGGTCGTCCGAATATGACGCGCGGGCTTCGCGCTGCGCCAGTTGAAAGCCCCGGGCGAGTTGGTCGTCGTTGGTCACCGTGCGAATGCCCTTGCCACCACCACCGGCTACGGCCTTAATCATCACGGGGTAACCTAATTGGCGGGCAACCCTTTGTGCAGCCGTTAACGTTGTCAGCGTGTGCTGACTACCGGGAATAATTGGTACACCCAGTTGCTGCATCGTCTGCCGAGCCGTTTCTTTATCCCCCATCGCACGAATTTGATCCGTATCGGGACCAATAAACGTTAAATGACACGCTTGACACAGACGTGCAAATTCGGCGTTTTCTGACAAGAAGCCGTAGCCCGGATGAATCGCTTGGCAGCCGGTTAAATTTGCCGCACTGATAATTGCTTGCATATTCAAATATGAGTCAGTGACGGGGTTAGGGCCAATACAAACGGCTTCATCTGCCAGTTGCACAAACGGGCTATCCTGATCCGCGGGCGTGTAAACCGCGACCGCGGCTATCCCGAGTTCGTGGAGCGCCCGAATAATTTGAACGGCAATCTCCCCGCGATTGGCCACTAAGACTTTAGTAAATAAGTTGGTTTTCATTGCCGTAAATCCTCCTTAAGCTTGAATGGCAAACCTGAGTTCCGCCGTGGCAACGAGTTTGCCGTGACAACGTAGTTCGCCGTAGCCACTTCCAATTTGCCGGCGAACCTTAGTTAGCTTGACCGTCGCTAGTAAGGCATCCCCGGGTTGGACTGGTTGATAAAAATGGGCTTCCTGAACCCCGCCCAAGAAAACGTTTTGACCTAAGTCGCTAGCCGCTAGTATGGCGGCTGCTCCGGTCTGGGCCATTATTTCAATTAAAATGGGGCTCGGCACGTATTTAGCGGTTGCGCTAGCGCGGTTAAAATACCATTCATTAATCGTGATCAACTTGCTCGCCTGCGCACTCACGCCGGATTCCAATTGGATCATTTTATCGATCATCTGAAACGGGGGCCGTTGCGGAATTAATTGATTAACGCTCATCATCAACTCGATCAGCCTCCAGTTCAATTAACGGTTCAGAAAATTCAACCATCCGACCATCCTCAACAAGAATTCGTTTAATGGTCCCGCTGATTGGGCTGGGCACTTCATTAATCAGTTTCATGGCTTCGATGACGCAAACCGTTTGCCCCTTATCAACGTGATCGCCAACTTGAACGAACGGCGGCTTACCCGGTTCCGGTGCCAAATAGGCGACCCCAACTAGTGGGGCGGTAACCGTTGGCGCCGCGCTTGCAGCTGGCGCTTCCGGAGCACCGGTCATGGCCAGTGGTGCCGCTTCGCTATCGACAGCGGGGTACCGCTCGGCTTGTTTATTCAAATGGAGCTCGTAAGCCGGTGTTTTCACGTTAAGCACCTGCGCACTCGACGTATTGAACGTCTTAATCAAAGTTGTCATGGCGTTTAGTTCTTTTTCAGCCATCGTCTATCCCCACTTTCTAAAGGCTAAAACCGCATTATGACCACCAAAACCGAACGAGTTACTCAACGCGTAGTTGCACGGCTCCTGCGCATTTTCGGCCGTAACCAAGTTAACTGGACAAGCCGGATCCTGATCGAACACCCCCACGTTAACCGGTAATTGTTGCCGTTGAAGTGCCCCGATCGTGGCGATTGCTTCGATTGCACCGGCCGCACCGAGTAAGTGACCGGTCATGCCCTTCGTGCTGCTAACGCGGACGTCTTTGCCCAAAAAGTCCAGGATGGCTTGGGCCTCCGCTGCATCGTTGGCATGGGTTGCCGTTCCGTGAGCGTTAACGTAGTCCACCGCTGTCGGGGTGATGCCCGCTTCTTCCACGGCTTGCTGCATGGCCCGCTTGGCACCGGCACCGTCTGGTCGGGGCGCCGTCATGTGGTAAGCGTCACTGGTCGTCCCGTAACCGACAATTTCGGCTAAGATCTTAGCACCGCGCGCCTGCGTATGGCTCAAGGTTTCTAAAACCAGGCTGCCCGCGCCTTCACCCATCACAAATCCCGAGCGGTTCGTATCGAACGGTTGCGACGCGCGGGTGGGATCGGGTTCTTTTGACAAGGCCGTTAGCGCCGCAAAACCGGAAATGCCGATTTCATTGACCGACGCCTCGGCGCCACCGCTAATGATGACGTCCGCTTTACCTTGACGAAGGTATTCAAACGCATCACCAATGGCATTGGTTGCCGACGCACAGGCCGTGACAACGGCCTGGCTCGTATTCTGCGCGTTAAAGGCCATGGCAATGTTTCCGGCCACCATGTTAATGATCGAATTTGGTACGAATAACGGGGAGACCCGCTTAGGCCCCTTTTCGTGCATTTTAATGACCTGTTTTTCGATCGTGGTCAAACCGCCGATGCCCGATCCGTAAATCACGCCTAACCGGGTCGGGTCAAACTCATCCTGTTTAAGACCGGCCTGGGCCATTGCTTCGTAAGCGCTGTAAAGCCCGTAAACCGAAAACAGGTCCAGCCGGTTAGCTAGCTTTTTGGCTAGCCACTTTTCGGGCTTTAGCCCCTTCACTTCGCCAGCAACCGTGACACCGGTTGCCTGCGCATCAAACTTGGTAATTGGTGCAAGCCCACTGTGGCCCGCCAATAGTTCATCTAAAAATGTTTGGACGTCGTTACCGAGGGGCGTCACCGCTCCCATCCCAGTCACGACTACGCGTTCTTGCCTCATTGGGCACCATTCCTTTCCGTATTACACCATCATGCCACCGTCGACCGTCAGCACTTGGCCCGTTAGATACGGTTGCCGCAACAGGAAATCAATTGCCGTTGCAACCTCTTCCGGTCGACCGAAACGGTTCAGCGGGATTTCGCTGAGCGCTTGCTCCCGCACTTTTTCCGGTAACGCGGCCGTCATGGCAGTGGTAATCATCCCCGGTGCAACCGCGTTACAACGAACCTGGCGCCTAGCGCCTTCCTTGGCGGCGGTCTTAGTCAAGCCAATCACGCCAGCTTTACTAGCCGCATAGTTTGCTTGCCCGACATTACCGTGACACCCAATGACGCTGGCAACGTTGACGATTGCCCCGTTACGTTGGCGTTGCATCTGCTTTAAAGCGGGTTTCAAAACGTTGAACGTCCCGACCAGGTTCGTTTGTAAAACGGTCATAAAGTCAGCCGGTGACATCCGCATTATTAACTGATCGCGGGTAATTCCCGCGTTGTTGACCAGGCCGTCCAGACGGCCGTGTTCGGCCACAATTGCTTTAACCATGGTTTCAGCTTGCCCGGCGTCACCGACATCGGCAACGTACTGACTAACGTTTGGAAATTGCGCGGCCAACGCCGCCCACTGGTCATCACTAAGCGGGCGGTGAACGTTCATCACCACGTGCTTGGCCCGAGACGCCAGTTGCTTGACCGTTGCCAGGCCAATGCCCTTGGCCGCTCCCGTCACTAGGTAAACCGCTTGCTTACTGGTCATGGATCGCACCTCCTAATTCAACTCGTACCGCTTGCCAATCTTCCAAACTAGCAATTCGCACCACCCGCATTTTCGGCAACGCTCGGCGTGCTAACTTGGCGGGCGCGCTACCGGGTCCTAATTGGATCATGGTGGTCACGCCCCGCTTGGCCATTGCTGCTAAGCAGTCCCCAAAATAAGTTGGGTGGGTCAACTGTTCGGTTAGCGTAGATTTGAGCGTGGCCGCTTCAAACGGTTGCACGGTCGTATCACTGATCACCGGCAATTTCGGTTCACGGGCGTGTAAGAAGTTCAACCGTTTGGCCAACGCGTCCGCGGCGGGTTGCATTAACGGTGTGTGTGACGCTACCGCAACGTCGAGCGGTACGACGTGCTTGATGCCGTGCGTGTGCAAGAACTCACCAGCAGCTTCCACGGCGGCCAAGTCACCGCCAATCACGATTTGCGTCGCAGCGTTATAGTTGGCTGGATAAACCGCGCCCACCGGTTGGGCTGCTAGACAGGCTTCCTGAACTAATGCGGGCGTAGCGCCAAGGACGGCCGTCATCGCACCCGGCCGTTGTAAACTCGCCCGTTGCATGTAACGGGCCCGTTCAGCCACAACTTTGATCCCATCCGATAAGCTGATTGTATCCGCGGCCATCAGCGCACTGTACACGCCTAAGCTCAACCCGCTCATCACTTCGGGTCGCAACTGATTTGCCGCTAATAACTTGAATAATGCTAAGTTCATGGCCGTAATGGCTACGGGCGTCCGCGTCGCATCTTCCAGCCAGTCTTCATCCGTTGTTAACGACCAAGTCAGTTGCTGATCAATCTGGTCAATGGTTGCCCGGTACACCGGTTCCCGTGCGTACAGGTCCGCCCCCATCCCAGCAGTCGCCTGGCCCTGACCGCTAAAAATGATTGCAATTGACATCAGTTATTCTGCCTCGCTATCCGTTAAATGGGTCGCAACGTAATTAACTAGATCACCGACCGTTGCCAAGGAATCGTCGGTTTCAATTTCGATATCAAAGTGATCTTCCAGTTGGTCGATTACTTCAAAAACGTCTAGGCTGTCTAAGTCTAAATCTTCAGTAAAGTTCGTTTTCATTGAAATCTTTTCAGCTGAAACGTCCAACTGGTCACTCATCATCGTCTTCACTTGGTCAAAAATTTGTTCAGTTGTCATGGTTAGTTCCTCCAATAAATTAGGTTTAAATTAAGTTAAAATTCAATTACAACGCTACCGACCGCTAAGCCACCGCCAAAGCCGCTAAAAACGAGCTGATCACCGCGTTTCAGTCGCCCTTGCGCCATTAATTCAGCTAACAAAATCGGTTCACTGGCCGCCGCGGTGTTCCCGTAGCGGTCAATGTTGATTGGGCATTGGTCGGCCGTCAAACCGAGCTTTCGCTCAACTCGCTTGATAATTCTGGCATTGGCTTGGTGTAGTAAGTAGTAATCAATCGCTGACGCGGGCAGCGCAGCCGCGGCTAACGCCTGGTCAATCGAATCCGGCACCCGCTTAGTCGCAAAGTCGTAAACCCGGTGACCGTCCATTTGAAACGCCCAACCAGGTTCAGTTTTGCTTGCCTGCCACGGATTGGTTGGGGCCTGACCGGCTTGTAAATACCGGCCCAGTTGCCCATCGGTTGCAAAGTACTCACCTAACCAACGGCCAGCACCGCTTTGGGATTGCCGAATAGCGACCCCGCCGGCACCATCCCCGAATAAAACCGCGGTGCGGCGGTCGTGCCAATCAACTAAGCGGCTCAACGTTTCACTACCAATCAGCAACGCCGTTTGGCCAGCTTGTAACATCTTGTGAACCAGCTTTAACCCGTAAACGAAGCCGGCACAGGCCGAGTTAAGATCAAACGCCACGGCGTTATCCGCGCCAATTTCAGCCTGTACTTGGGTGGCCGTTGCCGGGGTCAAATAATCCGGTGACATGGTTGCTACGATGATCAAATCAACGTCGCTGGGTGCAAGTCGCGCGCGCATCAGTAACTTCTGTGCCACCGCGACGGCTAAACTGGTCGTACTTTCAGTGGTTGCCACGTGCCGTTGCCGAATCCCGGTCCGCTGACTGATCCAGTCGTCGGACGTATCAAGCCAGTCGGTTAACTGTTGGTTACTGAGAACCTTCGTGGGCGTTGCGGCAGCACTGGCGGTAATTGTAAATGCTAATGCCATACTTGAAACAACGGGAAGTTTGCTTTCCCAAACGCCTTCCCGTTGCGGTCACCGCCTTTCTAATCCGTGGTCGTGGGGCTCACAATAAAGGTTAAATCGGCTTTACAAGCCGTTTGATCACCGACCATTGCTTGGCAATTAACGATTCCCATATTGGCCCGTTGCTTTTCAAACTGGACGTGTAACTTCAAAGCATCGCCAGGCCGCACGATGTGGCGGAACTTAGCACGCTTAATGGCCCCCAGGTAGGCCGTTTGACCCTGAAACTGCTCCGATTTCAAGATCAAAATCGAAGCCGCTTGGGCGAGGGCTTCAATTATTAGGACGCCCGGCATTACCGGGTTTCCAGGAAAGTGCCCCTGAAAGAAAGATTCGTTGATGGTGACGTTTTTAGTTACCACGATTGATTCTCCGGGGGTCAGTTCATCGACCCGGTCCATAAATAAAATCGGGTACCGGTTCGGAATCAACTTCATAATTTCACTTGCTTCTAAAACACTCATCACTTGTCGCTCCTTTCACGGCGTTTGGGAATGCGATAAAGTTATCCGTTGGCTAAAAAGTTGTCAATTGAAACTTAAAAAACTGACGATAACAGTTTTTAGTTATTAGGCCAAAAATCGCCGTACATTAACTTTTTTCGACAACAAAAAAGCCGCAATTTTTTTCAAACTGCGACCAAACTAATTAATGATTTTTCACGATAAACTGTTTTGAATCGTTACATCCACTATAAAGTTTATAATGTGACGGTTTTCTTTTAAAACTCAGTTAACAGTCGCCACAAAGCGTATTCTAATTAACTGTCACCGGCGTTCCCTGCCTAATATTCTCGTACATCCACTTCGCATCCGCAATTGAGAGCCGCACGCAGCCGTGTGAATTAGCCTCCTTACCAAGCTGGGCCGCCTCGCTTTTAACGTAAGTACCGGTTGCATCAACCGGCACGGAGTGGAAGAGATAAATCCCGTGATCCTTGAAGGAAACCCAGTAATTGGCTCCTTCCTTGGACTGTTGGTTATAAAAATTGGGACCACGTTCCGGTTGGATGACGAACTGTCCCCGCGGCGTTTCCGAGCCAGACTTACCAGTCGAAGCCAGCATCGTGTACAGGGTTTTACCCTGATCCACTAAGTAAACCCGTTGCCGCTTAGTGGACACTTTAATCGTTAGATTGGGGTGCTGTGCCAAATCCGGGTAAGCCTTGTCCGGCATCGATGGTCCGTGCCAATCTACCGGCGTCGTTTTTTGCGACCGTGGCTTAGCCTTTTTAGCAAGCTGAATTTTTTTGGACGTTTGACTCGCCGCCCGCGTTTTTTCCGTTACCGGGTGGCTTGTCAGTTGGTGCCCGCGAATATTATTACTGGTCCCCCAAATCATCACCCCGGCGACCATGGCACCGGTCGCGATGAGAACTGCTTGAGCTTTCATGTTCAGTCACTACTCCATTGCACGGGCCCACACAACCAAGTATTGGCGTAAAGCGTGCTGCAAATTTTAATTCAGTATAAATATTAGCATTACCTTATAGCGGTAACAAGAGAATATAGAGATATTATTAAGCTCATCAAAATATTAAAGGTTTAAAAACCACCGTGGCGTTCAATTCCTGCTGCCACGGTGATTAGTGATCAGCTAATCATGCTATAATTTTTAAAAAAATAAGGTGGTTGCTATGTCAACCGTCACCGTTATCCGGAGCAGCTCGAGCAGCGGTAAAACAACGGTTGCAAGCGTCCTCCACCTCATTTAGTTTCACCAAACCACGCCAAAATCTCTAGCTAAAAAGGACCGCCATAATCCAGCGCCGCAACATCTGCGTAACTGGATCATGACGGTCCTTTGCGTTTTATAACCTTTAAACGGCTTGATCAACTTGGTTGAACTTACCAGCAGCCACCGCTGCTAACATTGCTTTAGCCGCTAGGAAGTGGAACTTCGCACCGTAGATCAAGCCGGCGTCATTACAACGGTAGTTTGATTGGTGCAACACGCCGTTACCACCCGAACCCAGAAAGCCGTAAAAGCCGGGAACCCGTTCTTGATAAAGCGCGAAATCGTCGTCGGCGTTGCACGGGTGCGCGGGCACAATGCGAACCGTGTCGCGGAGGGCCGCCGTTAATACGTCCGTTAAGGTGGCGTCGTTGTCCACGCAACTCGGCCCACGGTCCCACTTGATGGCGGGCGTTTGCCCGTTCATCTTGGTCATCCCTTCAACGATATCGTAAAAGCGTTGCTTGGCTAGTTGCCGGTTGGCGGCGCTAAACGTTCGAATCGTCCCCTTAAATTCGGCGGTATCCGGAATAACGTTAAAGGTCGTGCCGGCATGGGCGGACGCGATCGTCAACACGAGTGCGGCGTCCGGCGCGATGTTACGGCTACGGATTGTTTGCAACGCCGTAATCAGTTCCGCCATCGTGACGACCGGGTCGTGGCTAGCTTCCGGCATGGCCGCGTGCGAACCGTGCCCCTGGATTGTCACATCGAAGTTGTCGTTGCTAGCCATCATTGCCCCCGGTTTGAGTGCCAAGGTTCCGACCGGAATATTGGGTTGATTATGGAAGCCGGCAATCGCTTGAACACCGTTAAGCACCCCGTTTTTAATCATAATTTTTGCCCCGAGGTGGCCTTCTTCACCGGGTTGAAAGATTAGGCGGGCCGTGCCGGTTAGTTCACCTTCGTGGGCCTTCAACAAGCGGGCGCCACCCAGCAACGCCGCGGTGTGAAAATCGTGCCCGCAAGCGTGCATGTGTCCTTCAATCGTCGACGCGTACGGTAAGTCGGACTTTTCTTGCACGGGCAACGCGTCAATGTCCGCCCGTAACGCCACGGTCGGTTCACCGTGACCGATTTCCGCCACGACCCCGGTCGCCCCGGGATACGGTAATAGTCGCACGCCCAAATTAGTTAACGTTTTTTTGATCAGTGCCGTCGTTTGAACTTCGTGCAGTGCTAGTTCCGGGAAACTATGAATTTGATGGCGTAACGTCGTCATCCACGTGGTTAATTCCGTTGTTGTCATACCAAGACCCCCTATAATAATTTCAAGAATACGGATGCAATGATGACTGAAGCAACCGAAACCGTCGCAAAGCCACCGACTAACATCTTAGGCAACATGTTATCTAATAAGTACTTCCGTTCTTCTTTATCGGTCGTCATGATGCCGACAACTTCGTGGGTCACGATGTAATCGGCTGGAAAACCGAACAGTGCGGTCATCGCACTGGCAAACGCCATTTCACGACTAAAGCCCAGCGGTTTGGCTAATAAACTAGAAGCAATGAACATCCCGGCAATCCCTAAGATGATCAACGTCACGATTGGAACCAAAATGCTGGTCAACATGCTGACCTTCACAATGTTTAAGTTCGAAAAGATGTAGGCCAATAGCCCGTACATCAACCAGTGGAACACGCCGGCTTTTTGTAAAACAGAATCTTCCAAAAAACCGATTTGATGGGCGATAACCCCGAAAATCAAGCAAACGATGAACTTGTTGACGGTCCCGTTTAACAATTGCGCCACGTATTCGGCTAACGCCGTGACCAGCGCTACCTTGAAAATCATAAAGGCTGACGTATCGTAAGCATCTGACATCTTCCAGCGCCGGATCCGTAACTTGGGAAGGACCTTTTCTGGAACGACTGCGCTTTCGTTATTACGGGCGTGGGCCGTGACCTGCGCGTTAGTGTGGTTAGACGCACTTTCAATCGCCGGGTCGGCCGCCAAAGCTGCTTTTGGATCCGCGTGATACTTAGTTAATAACCGTTTGCTTTCACGCTTCAACATCCACGAGGTTAACGGGTAGCCCAGCATACTGTGCATCACGAACATCGCAACCGGGTAAGCGGCCAGCGTGACGATCCCTTGCGCCTTTAAACCACCCGTCATTAAGAAAGCGGCAACTAGCCCACCGGTCAACGGTGGCACACTGGCAACGACGGTTTGCCAACTAAAGAGCATGATACCGATGCCCATCGCCAAGGTCACGGTCCCAACGACCCCGGCCAGTGCAATCAACACGGCCCGCCATTGCTTTAACAACAGCTTCAGGTTCATCAGGGTACCCATATGTACCAGTAAGACGGCTTGGGTAATGGCAATAAACTGGGTCCCAAACGAGGCTTGCGGCACGATGTTCTTAGGAATAATCGTCCAAAAGCCGATTAAAAAGAGGACCGCGGTGATGAAGACTGAGGGAATGTAGGCCTTGGAACGGGTCGAAACCCATTCGCCAACCATCATGAATCCCATGACCACCATTAACGAGACAATTGCTACCATAAGCATCACTCCATGTCATTATTTTATAATTAGCTTTCTAATTATATTTTAATGATAACCTACCAGATTTCCGGTTTGATTACGAGGGGGCCCGGCAATTCGCGTTTAATCGCAAGTGTAAAGCGATTTCATAATCGATATTCTTATCTTAAAATGAGATTCTTCTTAATAATTAAAATAATTGGTTGAACTAACATTGATAAGGTTCCCCTTATCCAAGTCAGTTTGCGTCACTTTATTTAATCCGTTAAGATAATTGCGGGGGTGGCAACGATTCTTAAGTACGTTTTACTCTTATTACTGCTGTACGCACTAATTTCCGTAGTGACGGCGTTTGTCAGAACGATTCTGGCTAAGAAACGCGGGAAAACCGCGAATTTCTGGGAATACTTTTTCGACGTTTTCCTAAACGTTTTAGATCCCACCAACTGGTTTTAACGTGGGGCTACTCGATGGCCCTTTTTGAACGGAGGATTCAAGTATGAAATACGAATGGCGTAAAAACGAACGCGAGCTTTACGCAACGGTGAAAAAGCCGTTGATATTAACGGTCCCGGCCCAAAAATTCATTTCTTTATCGGGCGTCGGTGACCCGAACAGTCCCGAATTTGCCTAGAAAATTCAAGTCCTCTACCCGGCGGCGTACGGCATTAAAAACGCGTACAAGCAGTTCGCAACCACGCAGGCGTTCACGGATTACGTCGTTTTTCCGTTGGAAGGGGTTTGGTCCTTAACCGCCAAGGGTCAACAACTCGCTTACTTAGACAAAAACGAGTCCAGCTATGACATTATGATCCGTATCCCCGACTTTGTCCCCGATGACTTAATTCGGCCCGCCTTACAAGCGGTCAAAGCTAAGAAATCCTTACCGGCAATTGATCAGCTTGAAATTAAACGCATCCCCGCCATGGACTGCGCCCAAATCTTACACGTTGGCCGCTACGATGACGAACCGGCTAGCTTTGATAAAATCGATGCATTAGTCGCTAGTGCTGGTCGTAAACGGCTCTCCAAAGTTCACCGCGAAATTTACTTATCGGACGCCCGCCGCGTGGCTCCCGACAACTTAAAGACCATTTTGCGGTATCAAATTGATTAAAAACAATAACGTACCGAAAGTGTCCCCAAGGTTGGCCGTGATAGTCAACCTTGGGGACACTACGTTTAATTCATTTCTGTCGTTACTAGTAATTTGGTGTTTGCTAGCATCTTTTTAATTTCAAAATCGTAACGATTTGTTTTAGCATTTAAACGTTACGGTCCTCCCAAGTTAACCGAGTAGACAATCGCAATTTATAATGCTTTCCGAATCCGTTTAATCAACGCGATTTTCTGCTGGTATAATTCGCGCGATAAGTGAACGGGATACTCTTGCGGATTCAACTGTCGCTTATATTCGGGCCATAATCGGTGAAGTTCCGTTGCCGCATAACGCCGAATTTTTTCTACGCTTAGCGGCGCATCAGCCAGCTTACCGTGATGAAAGACTTCACGTAATAGTGGTCTTGCTTCAAAGTCACGAATAATCTTATTCATGTAAGGGTGTTCCGGATCAAATAATTCAATCTGCCCCGCCGTTCGGGGATCTTCCGCGGTAGTCGCGATGTAATCACCCATAAATTTGTCGTCATCTTTACGCGTAATCCGCCAAATTTGTTTCTTACCCGGCGTCGATATTTTACCGGCATTATTTGACAGTTTCAGCGTCCCCCGCATATGACCATGCGCGTCTTCCATGGCAACCATCTTATACACACCGCCCAATGCGGGCTGATCAAAGCTGGTGATTAACTTAGTGCCCACTCCCCAAACATCAATTTTTGCATCCTGCATCTTTAAGTTCAGAATAGTACGTTCGTCTAGGTCATTGGAAGCATAAATTTTAGCATACCAAAAGCCAGCCTGATCTAATTGGTGACGCACCTGCTTCGACAAAGCCGCCATGTCACCCGAATCAATCCGTACGCCCAAGAAATTAGTTTGATTTTTAAACTCTTTGGCGACTTTGATTGCTGCCGGTACCCCACTTTGTAACGTATCATAGGTATCAACTAGGAAAACACTGTTTCGATGCGTTGCTACGTATGCTTTAAAGGCGGCGTAATCGCTGCCGAAAGCCTGCACTAAGGAATGGGCGTGCGTTCCACTGACCGGAATGCCAAACTTTTCTCCGGCTTTAACGTTACTAGTGGCATCAAAGCCACTGATGTACGCCGCTCGTGCACCCCAAATAGCCGCGTCGGTTTCTTGGGCTCTCCGGGATCCAAATTCCAATAACTGATCATCACCCGCAACGGTCTTAATTCTAGCTGCTTTTGTCGCAATCAAGGTCTGATAATTGACAAAGTTTAGGAACGCCGTTTCGACTAACTGCGCATCAACAATGTTGCCTTCAACCTGAATTAGCGGTTCATTTGCAAAAACGATTTCGCCCTCCGGAACCGACCGCACCGTTGCTGAAAATTGATATTGAGCTAAATAGTTTAAAAAATCAGCTCGATATCCAATTTTCTTTAGATAGTCTAAATCATCGTTAGTGAATTTCAGTTGCTCTAAATACGCAATAACGCGCGCCAACCCCGCAAAAACCGCATAACCGTTTTTAAACGGCAGCTTCCTAAAGTAAAGTTCAAAGACGGCCTTGCGGTTGGCAATGCGCTGGCGCCAGTACGTTTCAATCATATTAATTTCATATAAATCTGTATGCAGTGTCAGGTTGCGATTGCTTTTCACGATTCGATTACCTCCTAATCAGCTTTTCAAACTAGCAATTATTTATCACTAAATACTTTGTGGAAGTCATCAAGTAATCACTATTCATAAAGAGCCACCCACCATTATTAATGGCCCCGATTTTCATCTTTACTAAGATAATTTTGACTTCGACTGATTGCACGATTAAGCAGAATCAAAACAACGAGTGCGATTAATGAAAAGATGACACCAACAATACTGATATTTTCTAAGCCTAATGGCGACATAAACAGTGAAGCCGCGGCAGAGCCAAGCGAAATACCGACTTGGAAAAAGATCATCGGAAATGAGGACGCAAAAACAATTGATTGGGGATACTTCTGTTCCGCAACGTTTAAAAAGTGTAGTTGAATTGGCGCATTAAGCAGGGTCACAATCAGACTGATCGCCAGTAACAGTAAATAATCGACTACTTTCGACGATACGAATAACGGAAACACCGCTAAAATTATTGCATCAAGGATGTAGAAAATTGGTAACCGCTTGAGGCCACCGTGATTGGCTAAGACGCCAGCAAGGATGTTACTAATAACCATCATTAGACCAATTAACCCTAAAAGCCAATCAATATTATTGCTACTAAACCCTAAAAGTGTCGTTAAAATCGGTTGAATATAGGTGTAGTAGGAATACATGATGGCTGCTGAGAATACGACCAATAAAATCCCCCAAATGATTTGGGGCTCTTTTAATATCGTTAATTGGTCACTAATTGTTCCGCTTACTTGCTCAGAATGCTTGGGTAAAAATAAAGCTTGAAGAACAAATAAGAAGATCGTGATCACTGATATAACAATGAAAGTCATTCGCCAACCATAGTGCGAGCTAATAATTGTACCGATTGGTACGCCAATGACCGAAGCAATACTTGATCCGGCGAATACGGCTGATACCAATCCTGCCCTTTTTTCAAGTGGTGCAATTTCATTAGCAAATGTCATCATCAGTGAAGCAATCACTCCCGAGACACTAGCCGTTAAAATTCTTGAAACAAACATGAAAGCGTAATTAAACGACATTGCACTCAACGTATTACCAACAAAGAAGACAACCATTAGGAGTAACAAGGTTGAATAATGGTTAAACTTACTGGTCAATAAATTAATGATTGGCGTACTTAGGGCATACACAACGGCAAATGCTGTGACCAGAAATCCAACCAGCGATTGAGCGACATTAAGACCGTTTGAAATATCCGAAAGTATTCCAACGACCATGAATTCATTACAGCCCAGCATAAAAGTGACAAAAACTAAAATGGTGGCCTGTACGCGATAATTTAACGATTTAATTCTAATCAATCCATTTCTTATTATTTTTTAAATGATGTTTCATATACCTCGTAATTGTGATGATTTCAGCGATAGTCGCAGCAACTAGTGCGAGCATAAACGCTGCTTTGAAACCAATCATAAATAAGTGATCATCATTGACTGGATAATCACCGATCCTCCGACCAGCTTGCCAACTCATCACACCATAAAGCGTGACGGTGGCTAAGCTAGCGCCTAATTCCATCCCTAAATTCCGGGCAAACGAGTTCACGCTACCAGCAACTCCTAAAAACCTTTTTTCAACCGCGGTCATGATAACGGTGTTATTGGGCGCTTGAAATAGTCCCATGCCGATCCCATAAAGTAGCGACATTGCAACGAAGAACCAGAGCGGGGTCGCTAAACTAAATGAAACAATCATAATCTGCGCGATAATTAAGAAAAACAGCCCAATTGCTGAGACCCTTTCGCCACCATACCTATCAGCTAATAGTCCGCCAATCGGGCCAACCACGGCCAAAGTAACTGGAATTACAATCAATAAAAGCCCTGCGAAGCTAGTGCTTAAATGCCGAGCATTTATCAAGTAGTAAGGCATCATAACGCTACACGTAAAACCAACAACGAACGAAAGCATTGCGGCAACCACTCCCATTGAAAAATCAGCGTTTTTAAAAATACCCAAATTAAGGAGCGGTGTTGCTACTGATTTTTCTCGCTGAATGAATGCCGTGGTAAGCACTAAGATAACTAATAGGGACAAGGCAAAGCGGCGCGTCCAAATCCCCTGCGTTTGGATGCGCATTAAGGTGTAGAAAAATAAACATATCAGTAAAGTAAAGATAACGACACCGATAATATCCAGTTTTTCTTTGGATTGGCGCGGAGCACGGTGTGGTAAGGTAATAGCCCCAAGCAATAACGCGAAGCCACCAATTGGCACGTTGATCCAGAATAAGTAGGACCAGCTCCCGACACTCAGGATAAGGCCACCTAATGACGGCCCGATGATTAAACCAAGCGCAAAAAAGGTCGTCAAGATTGAGAGTGCCAGTCCCCGATTCTTCTTGGAAAAGATTTCGGTCGTAATCCCAAAATTATTTGACATTGTCATTGCGGCACCGATAGCTTGAATACCCCGACTAATCAAAAGTACCTCGAATCCTAATCGAATTCCTGCAAACAACGATCCAATTGTAAAAATGATGGTTCCTAGTTGAAAAACTTTAACCTTACCAATAACATCTCCTAAATGACCAAAAAACATGATTAAAGCAGCAATAATCATCAAATAAATCGAAATAACCCATTCGATCATACTGGTTGAAACCGCTAAGTCCTTGGCCATTATGGGCGCCGCAACGTTAACAATGGACGCGTCTAGTGAGGTTATTAAGGTGACTAGCGTAATTGCTAATAGTCCAACCGATTTTTTAGTCAATTTGATGCGCCCCCACCAATACCAAAGCTGTTATACCCAGCGTCGGTAAACTGATTTAATATCTCCATATCTCGTTGCCAGTCGGCATCCTTTGAAAAATGGTGCAGCCGATTTACCGCAAATGATCCGTAAATCATGTAGGTAAACAAAGACTCGGCAACGTCTTTTGGTAGATTGGTTTTCCTGATAATTTCCGGAACAACGTATTGGTGTTCATGGGCTTTGATTCGGCCAACGATATACTCACTTAAGTCAGGATCCATTAATAGGTGCCGGTACTTAGGCGAGTCACCAACGCGCTGGCAAACCGGTAATAGCGATTCATTTTTCTTGAGATATTCCCGTTCGATCACCTTAGAACTGCAAGATAAATGGAGTGCGTCGTCAATGACTTCATTAAGTAAATCGGTTATGGAACTAAAGTGAAGGTAAAAAGTTGACCGGGTAATATCGGCGGTTCGACAGATTTCACTAATCGTAATTTTAACGAAGGGGTCTTGATTAACCAGTGTTAAAAAAGCTTCTTTGATCATTTCGATGGTGTATCTGGTTCGACGGTCCATTTTTTTATGCCGACTCATTTTTAATCACCTACCGCAAGGCGCTCGATCATTTCTTGATATTGTGGAAAGCCCTTTTTCAAATTTTCCTTCTTAGGAATCAAGATTTCATTACTAGCATTTTCCGGAAAGCTGCCACTAATTTGAGCAAAACCAGCGCCGCTATCTTCTAAACTTTCAAACGCAACTACGGTTCCCGCTTCAATATAGAATCCATGGACCTGCTTTTTAGACTTATCTAGTCCGAGGTGCACGCGATAATACTTGCCATCTCGCGTAAAACAATGGGCAACCGTGGCGTCACCTAACGAATACATCCAGGTTTGGTCCTGTTCAACCAAGTGAAAGTGGGATTGATGCTGGGAATCGGTTGTTAAATACATCGTCAATTCACCAGGTCGAATGCCGTGCATCACTATGTATGAAGGGAAAAATAATTTTATGGTTTCATTTTGGGCCTTTTGCTGTTCAGGCGTCAGCTTAGGTTGCGCCTTTGCCGGGCCCTCAATTTCGATTCCCAAATCCTTACCAGTTTTTAATTCTTCAAAAGCATCTAAGATACTGGAAGAAAAGCCAATTGAACGGTCGGCAATGACGGTCGGGATGTTGAGCTGGCCCTTATTGATGGTGATGTAGCGACTATTTTCAGCGCCCGCTACTAATTGCATACTTGGGGCTTTAATCATCTGATTCTGAGGGCCAATTCCCAGTTCGAGAATCAATAAACGTTTATCCTGATAACGCTGTACAAAGTTACCAAAGGCGGCGACCTGATCTTGATTCATTTGAAAGTCTTGACCAGCCATGTTAAAGGTCAACGGGGCCCCACATTGATCACATTTAGGAATATCGGTTTCTTGTAAGGTCCCTTGTTGGTCTTTAAGATAAATCTGATGCAATTGTTCTTTTAAATTGTAGGTACCATGTTCTTTAGGATGACTGCTACAAATTCCTTCCAGCCAGTTACCTTCCAGTTCTAGTAAATTATCGAGCCCGGCTAAAACAAAGTGATGATCAATGTTTGAAGTCCAGATAAAGTACGGCCGGTCGCCAATGATTGCCTTAAGTCCGTTCATGACTGCTCCGGGTTGATAATGCCCAGCATAGTATTCGGTAATTCGTGCGTATACCCGCCACTTGTCTAATTCATTCGGATAGTCATAGCTAATCGCTGCTAATAAGTTTTGCAGATGGTACGTTTGTTCCAACCCACCCAAGACTTCATGTAACTTATCGTCCGTGGCGAAAAGATTTAAGCCCTCGGTAATCGAAAAGCCGTTACTTGCGGTGATTAAAACTGCATCACTATCTTTGACCCATTGTTGTGCGGTTTGAATTGATTTAAGCATTTTGACCTCCATTAATGACTGCAGCTGCTTCTTTTAATACTTCGTTGATATCCTCACTAATTAAAAGTGAACGATCTTGAATTTCCGGGTTCGTAATGGCATCTTTTGGATTGATATTAACGTAATGGGAACGAGTCATATAATGCGTCATTTCCCAAAACGGCTCCTGAATAAACATCGGTGTCATCCGGCCAACCCCCATCTCTAAAAACAAAATATTTTCATTTTTGTGCTGACCAAGAAACTTGTTCATTTTTTTATATTCATCGTGATAACGTTTGTCCTCTAGAAATTCAGGCCCCCGTGCCCATACGATTAACGGCGAACCATCGACTTTACTCTTAGGGAAATACTCTCTGGGTAACCGGTTATTTTTTATTTTCGGTAATAGGTCCTTAACGATTTTTTGGGTGTCATACAAACTTTTATCGGTTACCGGATTCTTACTTTGCAAAAAATAATCGGATCCCTGAATTTCACTGACCTGCTCTTCCGGAAAGAACTTTTTAAACAGCCCGTCTTGATTGGTCGTAACGACGTGAACCGGCTTGTGACCAATAACCGTCTTTAAATAGTCATACGTTGGTTTTTGCGGTGGAATATTAAAAATCATATCCCAAGCCATAATATTCAACGCCCACCGTTCTTCCGGTGAGTCAAAATGACTGTAATAACCATTAAAGACGCCTTCAAAATGATATTTATCATGAAAATAACGCATATACTTTAAAAACAGTGGACTTGCTTCGTACCAAAAATTCATTCCGGCAGCGTTTGACATGCCACTCCCACCGCCGATAAGAATTGCATCGGCCGCTTTAACCTGTTGAACTAATTGTTCTATTTTCTGATCCATAATAATCTCCTCTTCAATGACTTTTTAATGTACAACGTGTCGTCTTAATGTTTTGAATTCTAATACGATTAAATTTTCAATTAAAGCACACTTCGTTACAGTCTGGAGGTTTATGGACAGATAAGCGATTTTGTCACGTAATTTATGTATTTTCTGACCTAAATCAGCTTGACTGGCTAACCCGTGTTGAGTTCATGGAAGACCCTGTGTTCAGATTTAATGATAGTTTTCCCCCCATCTTAATGAAAAATCCGTTCGTCCGCATCGTAAGAAGTAAACTACCTATTAACCATTCAAAATGTTCTGGCAATTGTATTGGAAAGTGGTGGTTATGCGTGCCACCTTTAATAATCTTAGTCACCCACCAGTGTGTCAGTGACGACGTAGCAACAATAATTTTCGTCCAAAAAGAACACATGTTCGCATTTTTATGTTAAACTAAAGCCATTCAGGAAATCTATGATCAACGGAGGTGTGCGCCATGTCTTTTATTGACCACGAACCACATGGTGTCTACTTTTTAATCGATAACAAATCATTTTACAGTAGTGTCGAATGCACAATGCGGGGCCTTAACCCGCTCAAAGTGCCGCTGGTCGTCCTTAGTGAACAGAAAAACACCAACGGCGGCTTGATTTTGGCGACTTCGCCCGAGGCCAAGCGCTTGTTTCACTTAAAGGCAAACGTGTCCCGTCAACGGGATTTACCACAAGACCCGCGGCTAGTCGTCGTCCCACCACGGATGAACCTTTACATCAAACGGAACTTACAAATTAACCAGATTTTTACCCGTTTCGTTGCGGAAGAGGACTTACTCCCCTATAGCATTGATGAATCGATTCTCGATTTGACCCACTCCTGGCACTTATTTGGTGATAGTCCTAAGGCCGTGGCCCGCCGCATTCAGGAAACGGTGCGCGCTGAACTGGGGCTCTACACCACCGTTGGCATCGGCGACACCCCTGTGCAGGCCAAAATTGCGCTCGACCTTTACGCGAAGCACAACGCCGACTTTATTGCGGAGATCCACTACGAAACGGTTCCCGCAATGATTTGGACCATTCCCAATCTCACCGACGTCTGGAGCATTGGCAAGCGAACGGCAAAGCGGCTCGCCCGGATTGGCATCCATAACATGTATGACTTGGCACACGCCAACCCTTACCGGATTAAAAAGGAATTTGGCGTGATGGGTCTTCAGCTTTACGCCATTGCTTGGGGCGTTGACCGCAGTGACCTGCACACGCAGTTTAAGCCCAAGGAAGCCAGTATCGGGAATTCACAGGTCCTACCACGGGATTACCGGAGTCGCCAAGAAATTACGTTGGTCATCCGTGAAATTGCCGAACAAGTCGCCAGTCGGTTACGTCATCATCACAAGCAGGCCGGCTGCTTAGTCCTGAGCATTGGGTTTAGTTACGCCGCCGCTGAACAGGACGGTCACGGTGGCTTTCATAAGTCGCTGACCATCCCACCCACTAACGATAATCAGGAGCTGACTCGCCAAGCCGTCTACCTGTTCGAACAGCTATGGGACGGGCAAGCGGTTCGTAACGTGGCCCTGTACACGTCAAAACTGGCTACGGATAGCGGCTTACAACTTAATTTATTTCAGCAACCTACCCGCCAGTTAAAAGACGCCCAGATCAACCGCGTTGTCGATAACATCCGCCAACGCTTCGGCTTTACCAAATTAATTTATGGCAGCAGCCTATTAAAGGGTGGTACGGCCGTACAGCGGGCTAACTTAGTTGGTGGTCACAACGGGGGGAACGCTTATGACTAACGATGCCAAAGTCATTTGCCAGCGCATGGACTTACTATTCAAGCGACTTGCACGGACCAAGTACTGGCTTCAAGTGGTCAACGACCATTACGATCACAGCTATAACGTTTTCTTCAATAGCCAACGCAAATACGAGCGCCTAAAATCGGTTCCGCTACACACCATCGCAACCTATGACTTAAGTTACTTAGAAAAAGTGCTGGGCGATCTACGGACCCATACCCAGCTGACCATTGAATTCGAAGGGTTCAGTGGTCAGCTGTGGCCCGACTCACAACGGTTGATTGAAAGGGTCAAGAACCATTATGAATAAGGACGAGTTCGACATGGCGGCCGTCAACCGTTTCTTCGAGCATGATTACCACGACCGCGGTATCGTTAAGTGGCAAGGGTTCTTTCTTAGTGACCATACTAGCGCCCTCAATAAGGTGCGGGCCCGTGAGCGCACCGTCATCCAGGGACGCCCCGTTCAGCCGTTGAGCGCCCGAACCGTTATTTTAGCCGACGCCTTTGCGCAGGGCTACCGCGTCAAAATTCAGCTAGCCACACTGGACCGCAACGGTCACTTCTATCCCGACCTAATCGGCACGGTCAGCGGTTACAATGCAACCAATATCGTGCTTAACGGCTCGACTTTCGTTAGTCTGGATCAGATTCGTAACGTTCAACGTGCCCAGTAAAGACCTGCTAAAACAAGTTAAGCGACCACCGTTTACCCGAAGATTTCCAAGTAAACGGTGGTCGCTTTAAATTTTCTGTTTTAATCTATTTAGGGGATTACCCAATCGTGACATATCTACCGATCATACACGTTACGCCGATGACCAATATTAATTGCTACTACAATCAATTGCTCATCCTGAATCTCACAAATAACACGGTAATTACCGATTCGATAACGCCATTGACCAGAACGATTGGCCGTTAACCCTTTCCCCATTGAACGTGGATCTTCTATTCCGTCAACGTGCAAGTACAACCAACGAACAATTAACGTTGCTTGGTGGCGGTCCATTTTACGTAAAGCTCGTTGAACTTCTTTAGTGAATTCTAGCCGATAACTCAATCCAGCCCACCAAATTCTTTCATAATTTTCCGCATCGAAACCGTTTGTTCACCACTCTCGACGAAACGCTTATGCGCAATTTCAGCCGTTTGTAAATCATACTCATCCTCTAGTTGCGCCATCGAATACTTCTTAACCAAATCGGATAACGTTAAACCGTGAAAATCAGCCATATATTGGAGCCAGTCTTTTTCAGCATCGGATACGCGAATTGTAATCATTGCCATCGAATCACCCCCATGGTTTTGTAATACATAGTAATACAAAAACTGAAAATAAGCAATTTTAACGGTGTCCGTCCAACGCAAAAAAACGGCCAACCAAAATTGGTTGGCCGTTTTCGCTCAAGCTGAACACTTAAGCCATAATCGTTGTGATTTAGCCACGCCGACGTTCTGGGATACGAGCAGCCTTACCATGTAAGTTACGTAAGTAGTAAAGCTTGGCACGACGAACCCGACCTTGACGAACAACGTCAATGGCAGCAACCCGAGGTGTGTGTAATGGGAAAGTCCGTTCAACACCGACACCGTTACTGATCTTACGAACAGTATAGGTTTCGCTGATACCTGAACCGTGACGCTTGATTACGACACCTTCGAATAATTGGATCCGTTCGCGAGTACCTTCGACAACGCGAGCATGAACGCGGACCGTATCACCGGCACGGAAATCAGGGATGTCCGTACGGAGTTGGTCGTTAGTGATCTTTTCGATCAATTTGTTTTGACGCATAATTTGTTTCTTCCTTTCGCCGACATTCGTGACAACCTGGCCAGCGGAACATCGTTAATGGGCACAATAGCCAATGAATAGAGTAACATATCACTTACAACGGATGCAAGCTTTTTTTAATTTTAACTCGATTATTGCGGGTAACCCTGCTGGTCAGCCTTAATATCCGCCAACATTTGGCGGGCCTTCCCCGAAAGTTCTAACCCCTTTAATAGGTCGGGGCGCCGGTCATAAGTGCGCTTCAAGGCCTGTTCTAAGCGCCAGTCATCGACCTTTCCGTGGTCGCCGCTGAGAAGCACGTCCGGTACCTTCATCCCGCGAAAATCGGCTGGGCGGGTGTATTGTGGGTATTCCAATAGGCCACTGGAAAACGAATCGCCGGGGGCCGATTCGGCGTTCCCGAGTACTCCGGGAATCAACCGCACGGTGGCATCGATCATCACCATCGCGCCGAGTTCGCCGCCGGTTAACACGTAGTCGCCCAGTGAGACTTCGTCCGTCACAAGTGAGCGAATCCGCTCGTCATAGCCCTCGTAATGCCCACAAATAAAGGTCAGGTGGTCTTCCTTAGCAAAGTCCTCGGCCACGTGCTGGTCAAACTGCACGCCCGCTGGGTCTAACAAGATGACCCGCCCCGGCTCGGGGTGCTTGTCCTGAACGGCCGCTAAGGCGTCGAAAATCGGTTGGGGTTGCAGGAGCATCCCCGCCCCACCACCGTAAGGGTAATCATCAACGTGGTTATGCTTATCGGTCGTAAAATCACGGAAATTAGTCACGTCCACGTTAATTTTGCCATTTTCAACGGCGTTGCCAATCATCGAAGTGTGTAACGGACCGGTAAACATTTCTGGAAAGAGGCTTAAAATGTCAATTTGCATTAATCAATCAACCCTTCCATCAGTTCAACCGTCACAACGCCGGCTTCCAGATCAACTTGCTTGATCACCTGCGGAATCTTAGGTAGTAACACGTCGCTTTGACCGAGCCCGCGTTGGACGACCCAAACATCGTTGGCACCCGGTGACAGGATCTCCTTGATGGTCCCTAATTCCTGCCCATCGACCGTCACGACCTTTAAGCCGATGATTTGGTAGTAGTAATATTCGCCCGCTGGTAAGGCGTGCAGCGCGTCCTCGGCGATTTTAATCGTCCAGCCCTTATACTGCTCCACGTCGTTAATGTTATCGAGCCCTTTAAATGTCAGGAAAAAGAGCCCCTTTTGTTGGCGCGCTTTACTGATAACGAGCGGAACGCCGTTCGTATTGGTCGTCGGGTCCTTGAACAGGGTCACCGACTGACCAACTTTGAACCGTTGTTCCGGAAAATCAGTGATGACCACAACCTTAACTTCTCCACGGATACCATGTGTGTTAACGAGCGTGCCAATCCGGTAATATTCCATTGCTTGCCTCCTGTAAAAATCATGCTAACGTTTTGTGCTAATAAAAAAGCTCTTAAACAAAACATTCCTGCTTCGCTCAAGAGTTTTTTTTCTGTCCGTCTTCGATCGTAAGCCGGACGCGTTTAGGTCCTGAAACTCGGACACTATACACGATCGTTCGAATCGCCGAAGCGACCTTACCCTGCCGACCAATCACGCGACCGATATCTTCCGGATTAACCGTTAAGTTATATTCAAGGTACCGTTGGGTCTCCTTGAAATCAACTGCAATATCGTCAGGATGTTGGACTAACGGGGTCACGACCGTGGTGATTAAAGCTTTAATATCTGCCATGATCTATTACCGCTTTATTATTTAGTGAACTTAGCTTCGTGGTACTTCTTCATGATACCGGCCTTGGATAAGATATTCTTAACCGTATCTGAAGGTTGAGCACCATTGTTTAACCAACCGAGGATATCTTCCTCTTCAAGTTTAACTTGGGCTGGTTGAGTAAGTGGGTTGTATGTGCCGACTTGGGCGATAAAACGACCATCACGTGGTGAACGTGAGTCTGCGACGACAATCCGGTAAAATGGATTTTTCTTTGAACCCATCCGCTTTAGACGAATCTTGACTGACATTTAAACACCTCCCGAATTCTTTAACAGGTAATAATATACCAGTTATTCAATAGCTTGTAAAGGATTTTTTCTTGACAGGTTAATTTTTTCTAGTTAATTAACGTTTGCGCCGGCGCATGGCCTTTGCTAAGCGCTTTTGTTTCTTTTTCTTAGTTTGGCGAACCATCCGTTTCATGGCCATTTGTTGCATCTTGCCACCGAAACCGCCGCCGTTGCCGCCCATCAGGCCTTCCATTCCAGAAAAGTTCCCCTTGGACATCTGGTTCATCATTTTCTTAGTCTGGTTGAATTGCTTGATCATCCGGTTAACTTCGTGAATCGGTCGTCCGGAACCGGCAGCGATCCGCCGCCGTCGCGACGGGTTCAAAATATCCGGATCAGCCTTTTCCTGCTTGGTCATCGAATAAACGATTGCCCGGACGTGGGCAATGTCCTTCGGGTCCATGTTGAAGTTCTTCATCGCCGGGTTATTGGCTAACCCGGGGATCATCTTCATAATGTCTTCCATGTTCCCCATCTTATCAACTTGGTCCAACTGATCGATGAAGTCGTTAAAGTCAAAGGTGTTTTCCTGAATCTTCAGGTTCATTTCTTCGGCTTGCTTTTCATCGTATTGTTGCTGCGCCTTTTCAATCAGTGTCAGCATGTCACCCATGCCAAGAATCCGGTCCGCCATCCGGTCCGGATGGAAGACGTCCAAGTCGGTCATCTTTTCACCCTGACCAACGAACTTGATCGGTTTGCCAGTCACGGCCCGAATTGAAAGTGCGGCCCCACCACGGGTATCGCCATCCAGCTTCGTCAGGATGACCCCGGTAACGTCGAGCTTCGTATCGAACCCTTCGGCGGTGTTAACGGCGTTTTGACCGGTCATCGCATCAATGACCAGTAAAATTTCGTCCGGTTCGGCCACGGCCTTAATGTTGGCCAGTTCGTCCATCAACTGTTCGTCAATCTGCAACCGCCCGGCGGTATCGATGAAGACGTAATCGTTATGATTTTCCTTCGCTTGGGCCATCCCTTGGCGAACGATTTCGACCGGATCAACGTCGGTTCCCAGTTCAAAAACCGGTACGTCGATTTGACGACCAACCTGTTGCAATTGTTCGATCGCAGCGGGCCGGTAAACGTCGGCCGCAATCATTAACGGCCGCGCGTTAGCTTCGTTTTTTAGTTTCAGTGCCAGCTTACCGACCGTCGTCGTTTTCCCGGCCCCTTGTAGCCCGGCCATCATAATAACGGTCGGAATCTTTGGTGATTTATTTAACGGCACCGCCGTTTCACCCATCGTCTTGGTTAACTCTTCATCAACGATTTTGACGATTTGTTGCGCGGGGTTCAATCCTTCGAGCACCTTAGCACCGAGCGCGCGGTCGCGGACCGTCTTAACGAAATCCTTAACGACCGTAAAGTTAACGTCGGCTTCTAAAAGTGCTAAGCGGATTTCCCGCATCGTTTGGCGTAAGTCGCTTTCCGAGACTTTCCCCTTACGCCGTAAATTGGTCATTGCCTTTTGTAAACGTTCTGTTAGGCCTTCAAATGCCATCAGTGTCACCTAACCTTTATCTTATTCTGAGTCGGCTTCAAGACCGACTAGTTGTTGAATCATTTTAATTAACGTTGCATCACCGTGGTAATGCGCCTTGATATAGTCCGAAATTGCGTCCACTTGCCGGTTTCGTTCAATGAAGTCCTGGTAAAGCCGCAACTTGGATTCGTAGCCTTCTAAAATTTTTTCGGTCCGCTTGATATTGTCATACACCGCCTGCCGGGAAACGGAGAACTCGGCGGCAATCTCACCCAAAGAATAGTCATCGGCGTAATAGAGCTGAATATATTCCTTTTGCTTATTCGTTAGTAACGGTTCGTAAAACTCAAACAGCGAGTTGATCCGAAAATTTTTCTCAATTTCCATGCGCTGACTCCTCACGCGTTTATTCGCAGACTACATACTAGTTAAGATTACCGATTTTAGCGTGATTCGTCAACTCCGAGCGCGCTTTTTAGCGTAAAAACCGGGGTAAACTGACCGGTAAGTCTCACCGGGCACCCGCGACCAGAAAATTTACCTTTTGCGCCGGTATTAAAAACGGTTGAACGCCAGTAGCTACTAGCATTCAACCGTTTAAAATCAGCTTAATTGGCTTAAGCCGTAATCACGTCTTTAAAGAGTCCGTAAACAAAGTCGTTGGCGTTGAACGGACGCAAATCGGTCACTTTTTCACCCAGACCCACGTACTTCACGGCAAGGTGGAGTTCGTTGCGAATGGCCAGCACGATCCCCCCACGGGCGGTCCCGTCGAGCTTGGTCAGCACGATGCCGGTCACGTCAGTGGATTGCTTAAAGATCTTGGCCTGGTTCAAGGCGTTTTGACCAGTCGTGGCGTCTAGTACCAACAGCACTTCCTGCGGCGCGGCCGGAATTTCACGGGTGATCACCCGTTTGATTTTTTCCAACTCGTTCATCAAGTTGACCTTATTTTGTAGTCGGCCGGCGGTATCTACGAATAAGATGTCGTAATCTTCCGCCTTAGCCTTCTTAACGGCGTCGAAACAGACCGCCGCCGGGTCACTCTTCTCACGACCGGCAACGACGTCCACACCGTCACGTTGGCCCCAAACTTGCAGTTGTTGGATGGCGCCGGCTCTAAAGGTATCACAAGCCGCTAACAAGACTTTCTTACCCTGTTGCTTATACATGTTCGCCATTTTACCGATGGTCGTCGTCTTTCCGGCACCGTTAACCCCGACAAATAGAATTACGGTCGGACCATTTTCAGCTAAGTGAATCGAATTATCTTCGCCTTCGCCAGCTTCACCGTACATATCGACCAGCTTTTCAACGATTACACTGGAAATTTCTTTCTTCGACTTGGCGTTTTGCAACTTAACTTCGTCGCGGAGCTCGTCACTGATCCGCATCGCGGTCTCGTAACCCACGTCGGATTCGATCAGCGTATCTTCCAGTTCGTCGAAGAAACTCTCATCAACGTGGCGGAAATTCGCCAAAAAGGCGTTGATCCGGTCACCAAAGGTTTTCCGTGATTTCTTCAAACCTTCGTCGTAACGCTCAGCTTCGGTCGGTTCAGCCGCCGGTTCGGGGGCTTCTGACGCTGGCGCTACCGGCGCCGGTTCCGGTTCCGGTGACACCGAACGAGTTTCACTTTCAACTTCCGTTGTTTCCAAGGCGGCACTCGTCACGGCCCCGGTTTCACTTGATGCGCTTGCTTCCACTTCTTCGGTGGCAGTCGATGTGGCTACTGATTCTACGACTTCCGTCGAATCGGGAGCGGTAGTGGCTGATTCTGCCGCTACCGTCGTCGCACTTAAGGCCGCTAACGACGCTGCTACCGCCTGACTGGCAGTCATCGTTGATTCCGGTGCCGTCGATGCCGCGCTGGTTACTTGCGCCTCGGCTGACACGGGAGCCGTACTAGTCGCACTGGTTACGACCGTTTCGGCACTTGCCGGTACGGTTGCTGCTGAAGAAGCCGGGGTAGCTGGCGTCGATTCAGCCGCACTGCGCGGCGCGGCACTCGCCGTACTTTCCTCAACCTGACTAGCCGTCGACTGCGCTGGTTGTTCCTGTGATTCTGGTAAACTAAACGCTTTTTTTAGGCGACTAAATAGTCCCATTGAACACACTCCTTCTCAATTAACTTCATTATTCATCCTTTAAATCCGCTAAGGACACGGAAACCATTTTGGACACCCCGGATTCCTCCATCGTGACCCCGTATAACACGTCGGCGTGCATCATGGTGCCCTTCCGGTGTGTAATAATCACGAACTGGGTACCGGTTTGAAAATCATTCAGGTATTGGCTAAAGCGGTCAACGTTGGCATCGTCCAACGCCGCCTCAGCTTCGTCCAAAATACTGAACGGTACCGGCCGGACGGCTAAGATGGCAAATAATAACGTGATGGCCGTCAACGCCCGTTCCCCACCGGAAAGCAGGCTTAACCGCTGAAATTTCTTACCCGGCGGCTGGGCCATGATGTCGACCCCGCTGGTCAAGAGGTGTTCCGGGTCGGTTAAAATCAATTCAGCCTTACCACCGCCAAACATTTGAACAAAAATTTGGCTAAACTGGGTCGCAACCTTGTCAAAGGCCGCCTTAAAACGGGTCGCAACCGTCGTGTCGAGGCCAGCCATCGTTTGTAATAAGTGGGCCTTCGACGCTTCTAAGTCGCTCGCTTGCGCGGTTAGGAAATCAAAACGTTGCTTAACCTGTTCAAAGGCTTCAATGGCACCTAAATTGACCGTCCCGATTTCGTCCAGGCCGCGTTTAAGCAGCTTCAACTGTTCCTCAATTGCCGGTAACGTCAATTCACTGACGTCGGCCTGGGCCGCCTCCAAGGTCAGGCGGTACTTTTCACTTAAATCAGCCGTGGCGTGGTCGACTTCGCCCGTCAGCTTAGTTTGACTCAGTTCTAGCCGCCGGTAGTCATCGGTCGCCGCCGTGGCCAACTGCTGAGTGCGGACTTGTTGGGCCGTCAAGCTGTCCACCTGGTCGTTCAACGTTGTCAACTGCTGATCACAAGCTTGCTGTTGCGCCGTGACCTGGGCTTGCTTTTCACGCGCCTCGGTTAAGATCGTCGTCCGTTCCTTGACCGTCAGTTGTTGACTGGCCAACTGTTCCTGAATGGTCGTCAGGGCCGTCTGGGCCTCCCGTTGCGTTTGCCGTTGCGTCGCTAACTGACCGTCACAGTCTTGCAACTGTTGGGTCGTTTGGTGACACCGTTCCTTCAACGTCACGAGTTGTTCGCGCCGTTCCTGCAGTCGCTCACGCTGTTCGACCTGGTAATGCTCGTAATCGGCCTGTTGTTGTTCAACGGTGGCCATTTCAGTTTGGTACTGCTCAAGTTTCGCGGTATTAGCCGCCTTGGCCTGTTCGTTACGGCCAACCTGTTCCTCGTAGCTGTCGCCGGCTTGGTCACGCTGTTGTTGTTCGTACTGCAACGCTTTGACCTGGCGCTGGCACTGCTGGTGGTCTTGCTTAGCGCTCTGTAACTGCACTTCAACCTGGTTAAGCTGCGTTCGACTGTCGCTCAGGCGCTGCTGCCCGTCTTCAACTTGTTGGGCAAGGTCCTGGTTAGCCTGCTTGGCGTTGGCCAGTTCCTGCTCGTAAGTTACTAATTCGGCCTTCATCTTTTCCACGTTGGCCGCAATTTTTTCGGCGTTGGCCTGCTGTTGTAATAACCCGTTATCATCGTGGCGGGTCGCCCCACCGGTAATCGCCCCACTGGCCGCGATGGTTTCACCACCAACGGTCACTAACTTGCAGTGGAAGCGGCGGGTGCGCGAAATGGCCAACGCGTGGTCCAACGTATCGACCACCACAGTTGTTCCGAGTAGGTAACGCTTAATTGCCGTTAACTTCGTAGCACCAGTCACCAGTTCACTGGCGATTCCCAGCACCCCCGGTTGTGACTGCAAATCACGTTCAACGTTAACTGCCAGTTGGCGCGCTTGAATCCGCTCGACCGGTAAAAAGGTCGCCCGGCCGGCGTGGTGTTGCTTTAAAAAATTAACGACTTGTTTAGCCGTTTGTTGAGTATCACAAACCACGTTTTGGAGCTGACCACCCAACGCAACTTCGATGGCCTTGGCGTACTGGGCCGGCACCGTCAGTAGTTCCGAGACCGCGCCCGCGACCCCGGGGAACTGTTGGCGGTGTTGTAGGACCATCCGCACGCCGGCATAAAAATTCGTGTAGCGTTCCTGAACCGATTGCAGGGCTTCTAGCCGTGACTGTTCACGTTGCATCAGCCCGGCGGCGTCAAACCAGCGTTGTTGCTGATCATCGATTTTTTCGGCGGTTTGCTTATACTGTTGCCGCTTAGCATTTAGTTGCTCACGTTGCCGATCAACGTCATTTTGACGTTCGGTCCGGTCACGGTTCGCAACGTCAACGGCGGTAGCGGCCCGTTTTAGCTGGGCCTGGGCCTGCGCCAACCGCTGGGCCAAAGCATCGGTCTGATTATCCGACTGTTGATGTTGCTTTTGTAAATGTTTGGCTTCATTATTGAGTGACGCCTGAACCTGCTTTTCATCCACGTAAGCGTTGCGTAAAGCGGTTAAGCGGTCTGCCAACTGCTGCCGACCGGCTTCACTAGTCGCCGCCTTTAGCTGATCGACCACGCCTTGCAACTGACTGACCTGCTTGCGCTGGTCACTTAATTGCTGCTGTAACTTAGCCTGCCGGTCTGCCAACGCGGTAATCGCGGTGGTCGCCGCATCCAGCTCGCGCTGCAGGCGTTGCTGGGTCGCTTGTTGATTTTGCCGCCGTTCTGCGTCGACGCCCTGCTGTCCCTGCGCATTTTCAATCGTCTTGGTCAGTGCCAGCGTTTGCGCCGCCAACTCGTCCTTGCGCTTTAACTGCGCGGCTTGTTGCGTCTTTAAGTCGCTTAACTTAGTCGCACCGGCGTCAACTTGCTGCTGGTAGTCTTTAACCAGTTGCTTGGCCGTTGCCAATTTTTGATTGACCGTAACCAGCTGATCGTGGGCAATCGTCACTTTTTTAACCAACCGCGAACGGTCGAAGAAATCGTAGCGTTGCTTTTGATCCTGGTAATCTCGGGCTAGGCTCGCCTGTTGTTCCAGCGGGCCCTTTTGTTGCGATAACTCCGCAATAATGTCCTTGACCCGGTCCAAGTAGTCACTGGTTTCCGCCAACTTAGTTTCGGTCGTCTGCTTATCTTTTTTATACTTTAAGACCCCGGCAACGTCTTCAATGATACTGCGCCGGTCCTCTGGTTTTGCATTGAAGACCGCTTCAACACGCCCCTGAGAAATGACCGAAAACGAATCCTTCCCCAGCCCGGTGTCGATCATCAAATTCGTAATGTCCTTTAACCGGCAACTCTGGTTATTAATTAAATAGTCACTGTCACCGTTACGAAACAGTTTCCGGGTAATACTAACTTCCGCGTAATCCAACGGCAGGAAGTGGTCGCTATTATCAAAGGTAATTGTAACCTTGGCCATGTTGAGGGGCTTTCGGTGGGCCGAACCGGCGAAGATAACGTCGGTCATTTTGGTCCCCCGCAAACTTTTAACGGCCTGCTCACCCAATACCCAGCGAATGGCTTCAATAATGTTACTTTTACCACTGCCGTTGGGGCCGACAATCCCGGTCATTCCGGATTGGAAATCAATTTTGGTTTTATCGGCAAAAGATTTAAAGCCGCTAATTTCTAATGATTTGAGTTGCATTCGCCACAAACTTCCTGTAATTATTTATCGGTGTCCTGTTGTAACTGCGTATACGCTTGCCGAGCAGCGCTTTGTTCGGCTTCCTTCTTAGAATGACCACGGCCACTACCGATTCGCTTGCCATCCGCTAAAACGGCAATGTCGTAAGAACGTTCGTTAGCCGGACCATCCTGTTCCAATAATTGATACTCGATATCCACGTCGCCGTCTTGTTGCAAGTATTCTTGCAACGTCGTCTTATAATCAAAAACACCGTCAAACCGACCTTCGTCCAATTTGGGAAAAATCACCTGGTGGACAAACTTCAACACCGGTTCGCGGCCCTGATCCAAGTAGAGGGCGCCAACGAACGATTCAAAAATATCACATAATAATGAATCGCGCTCCCAGGCGCGGGCCTTTTGTTCGCCCTTACCTAACCGGATATACTTTGGAAACCCGCACTCGCGCGCAAAGCTAGCGAAACTTTCTTCGCAGACCATTGCGGCGCGGAGGCGGGTCAACTTGCCTTGGGGCATGTCTTTATAGCGTTTGTATAAATACTCGGACACGGCGAGTTCCAAGACGGCATCCCCCAAAAATTCGACCCGTTCGTAAAACTTTAACTTCTGATCCTGATGTTCATTGACGTACGACGCCTGGGTAAACGCTTCGGCCAGTAAATCGGAATTATGAAAAACGATGCCGAACCGTTCTTTAAGCATCGCGGCTAATTCTGTTATCATCTGCAACTTCCTTTCTTAAAATCCGTTATACGTTAATATTATACTATGAGTACCGTCGCAATAACAATCTACTTGCCACCGGCACAAAATAAGGTAGGTCCTGCTCGCATTCGAGACAGACCTACCTTATTTTGAACCCAGCCTAAGCTTGGTGGGCAGCGACATAATCCACCACTTCACCGACCGTTGACAACTTTTCAGCGTCTTCGTCGGAAATTTCACTACCAAAGGTATCTTCAAGTTCCAAAACGAATTCCACAAAATCAATGGAGTCCGCATCGAGATCTTTTTGTAAATTCATCTCGTTGGTTACCTTGCTTTGGTCAACTTCGAAGCGGTCCGCAATAATCGCCGCAATTTTATTAAAAATTTCGTCTTTAGTCATTTTTGAAATCCCTCGCTAACTTTAATTCACTCAAGTATTTTAATCGTTTTCTACGGGCTTGTCTACACCCGCTTCTTGATTAGCCTGCTGGTTAGCAAAGTATTCCGCAACTCCGGGCACGAGGTCCGTGCTGACCATCTGACGAATCTGACGAATCGTATTAACAATCGTTGGCGCTTTGCTGGAACCGTGGGCCTTCACGACCGGCGCTTTCAGTCCCAATAGCACGGCCCCGCCGTACTGGGAGTAGTCCATTTGTGAACGGATCTGGTTGAAGCCGCCCTTCAATAATAATCCGCCTAACTTACCACTAATACCGGTATGGTAGACGGCATCCTTGACCAAACCGAGCATCGAGCGAGCCGTTCCCTCAATACTTTTAAGGACCGCGTTACCGGTAAAGCCGTCGGTCACGACCACGTCCGCCACGCCGTTCAGTAAGTCACGGGATTCCACGTTACCAATAAAGTTAATATCAGCCGTTTGTGAGAGCAGGTCAAAAGCCGCTTTATGCACCTTATTGCCCTTATCGTCTTCGGTCCCGTTATTGAGTAGACCGACCCGCGGATGGTTTGCGTGCATCATCCGTTCGGCGTAATAGGTCCCAAGAATCCCGTATTGTTGTAAGTTCTGGGGCTTACTATCAGCGTTCGCACCGATGTCCATCATCACAAAGTTCGACTGGTTGGCATTGCGAACAACTGGCAACGCCGTCACGAGCCCCGGCCGGTCGATGCCCTTAATGCGGCCGACCACAAACAGTCCGGCCGCCAGTACGGCTCCGGAATTACCGGCGGAGAAAAACGCGTCGGCTTGACCGTCCTTGACCGCTTGAGCAGCCATCACAATTGACGAATGCTTCTTACGGCGGACCGCCCGGACCGGTTCATCCTCCATCGTAATCACTTCGTCGGCATTGATAATTTGAATCCGATCGCGGTTCTTCAACTGAGCGTTAATCACGTCGCGTTGTCCATACAGTAAGAAGACCGTGTCTTCAAACTGGTCGCGGGCCGCTTCGACCCCCTCAATCACCGCATTGGGAGCGTAGTCGCCACCCATAGCATCAATTGCAATCTTAATCATTTCGTCACCATTTCCTCTCGTGAGCGGCCTAGTCTAAGGTACCGACCATCGCCAATTTCACCTTTAAATATTGTGCTAACGCTTGGTATTCCGGTTTTGCTTGCCAATCGGGTTGCTGCACGATGGCGTGTGCATCTTGCTGAGCAACTTGAAGGACGGTCAAATCGGCAATCGGATCACCGACTTTAAATTCAGGCATCCCGGACTGCTTGACGCCGAGCACGTCGCCGGCGCCCCGTAACTCCAGATCCTTTTGTGCGAGGATGAAGCCGTTGGTCGTCTGGGTCATAATTTGCATCCGTTCGATACCCTGTTGGTTTTTCGGGTCCGCCACTAAGATACAAAACGACGCTTTACTACCGCGGCCGACCCGACCGCGCAGCTGGTGCAACTGTGCTAAACCAAAGCGGTCCGCATCGTAAATCATCATAATGGTCGCATTTTTAACGTCGACCCCGACTTCGATCACCGTCGTGGACACGAGGACCTGGATATCTCCCGCCTTAAAGGCCGCCATCTGGGCATCTTTTTCTTCGGGTTTTAACCGACCGTGCAGTAACCCGACCTTGATTTGCGGGCCAAAGTAGTCCTGTAAATTCGCCGATAACGCCTCAGCGTTTTTAACGTCCAACGTTTCGGATTCCTCGATCAGCGGCGTTACCACGTAGGCTTGCGACCCCGCGTTGATCTGCTGACGAACAAAATCCAGGGCATTATTGGCCTGATTACTGCGCACCCAGGTCGTTTGAATCGGCTGACGCCCCGCGGGGAGTTCATCGATTTCCGACACGTCCATTTCGCCGTACGCCGTGATCGCGAGCGTCCGTGGAATCGGGGTCGCCGTCATGGCTAACGCATCCGGTTGGCCGCCCTTTTGTCGAAACGCCGCCCGCTGGTTAACGCCAAACCGGTGTTGTTCATCGGTGATTACTAACCCTAACCGGTGGTAGTTAACCCCCTCCTGAATCAGCGCGTGGGTCCCAATCAAAAGGTCGATCTCACCAGCGGCTAGGGCGGCTAACAACGTCTTCCGAGCAGCCGGCTTGGTTGAACCGGTCAGTAAAGCAACGTTAACGTCGGTTGCAGCAAAGACCTTTGCCAAATTATTAGCGTGCTGCTCCGCCAAAATTTCGGTTGGCGCCATTAACGCCGCCTGATAACCAGCGGTAATGGCGGCGTACATCACAATGGCCGCTACGATTGTCTTCCCAGACCCCACGTCCCCTTGAAGCAAACGGTTCATGTGTTTCGGCGATTTTAAGTCTAAACAGATTTCGTTAACGACCCGCTTTTGGGCGTGAGTCAGTTCAAAGGGCAGCGTTTTAATGAACGCTTTTAAGCGGTCGTTGTTGTAATGAATCGCAATGCCGTTAGTGGCCGCGTCCTCCTGTTTAAGCGCCTGCATCTGCATTTGAAACAGCAAGAACTCCTCGTAAGTGGCCGACCGCCGAGCCGCCGCCGATGCTTCCTGACTCGGCGGGAAGTGCATGTCGTGAATCATCTGGCGCCGTGGCAATAACCGGTACTTGTCGACCAACGGCGCTGGCATGATATCCGTAATCGCATCGGCGTAGTCGTCATAGGCCTGCTTAATCAACTTACGAATCGTCGTCTGCTTTACGGCCTTACTGGCAGGATAAATTGATCCGAACGCTTCGTCGGCGTTATTCGGGTTAATGATCTTCATCCCGGTCAAACTGCTGCGCTTGGCATCCCACTTACCGTAAACGGCAATCGGCTGCCCCGTTGTAATTTGCTTCATCAGGTAAGGCTGGTTAAAAAACGTCACCATGTAGACGTCGTGCTCGATCAGCAACCGGAAATTCAACCGATTCTTCTTACGCCCAAAACGCGCTAGGACCGGTTCCGAAGCCACGGTGCCCTTCAACGTCACCTTTTCCTGATCCGCAATTTCGTTAACGTCTTTAACTTGTAAATCATCGTAGCGAAAGGGGTAGTAGGTCAACAGGTCCGCAATCGTATTGATTCCAAGACCGGCCAACCCTTTTTGCTTCGCCGGGCCAACCCCGCTCAGGCTGGCAACGGCGTCACTTAATTGGTGGGTCATCACCGCACCTCCCTTTCTAAAACTTATGTGCTTATTATACCAAAGTCACTAAGAACTGACCAAAAAGCAGACGACTTTAACGACAACAAAAAGGGACTGGAACGACATCCAACCCCACTTTGTGCGCCTATTTAAGGCTTATTCAACCGAAATCAAGAATGGGTAAACCGGTTGGTCCCCTTCATGAATTTCAATTTCTAATTCACTATCTAAGTCTTGAACCTTAGCTGCTAAGGCGTCGGCGTCCGCCTTGGTAGCGTCTGCGCCGTAAATGATCGTGACTAACTCACTGTCTTCGTCGAGCATCGCTTTAACCATGTCTAAGGTCGCCGTTGCCCGGTCCGGATCAGTAATCACGATCTTGCCATCAACTAAGCCCATATAATCATCTTTTTTGATTTCCAAGCCATCGATGGTCGTATCACGAACGGCGTGGGTCACCTGACCACTAATGACCGTATCGAGCGTATCTTCCATCTCGGCTTGATTAGCAGCCGGATCCGCTTCCGGATTGAAAGCTAACATTGCCGTCAAGCCTTGCGAAATCGTCTTAGTATGAACAATTTCGACCGGGATATCGGCAACTTCCGCTGCTTGTTCCGCTGCCAAGAAGATGTTCTTATTATTTGGTAACACCAGCGCTTTTTCAGCACCACTCGCGTTCACGGCGTCAACAATGTCCGCCGTGCTAGGGTTCATCGTCTGACCACCCGCGATGATGTTCGTCACGCCCAGACCCTTGAACAGAGTGGCAATCCCGTCACCGGAAGACACGGAAATCACAGCGTACCCGTGCATGTCGATCTTCGGTTGCGCTGGTTCGGCCGGCGCGACCGGGGTTGCTTGCGCCGTTTCTTCCTGGTCGTGTTCCATGATGGTTTCTTGTTGTAACCGCATGTTGTCGACCTTAACTTTGATCAACGCCCCGAAGCGTTGGCCCCAAGTCATCACGTCACCGGGATGTTCGGTGTGCACGTGGACCTTGACGATCTCATCATCGTTGATCACCAAGAGGGAGTCCCCTAACTTAGCTAAGTAGTCGTAAAACGTCTGATAATCGAATTGATGGTCGACTAACTTACCGTCACCGATGCGCACCATAATTTCGGTACAGTAACCGTACTTAATGTCGTTCGGGTCTAACTTACCCTGAACACTCTGGTGGTGGGCAGCGTCAATCATCGAATCCATTTCGGCGTCGTCGGGAACGTAGTCCTGGGTCTCGTCAACCCGGCCGTTTAATGAATCGTTAAAGGCTTCTAATACGAAGGTTAACCCCTGGCCACCGGAATCAACGACCCCAACCTGTTTCAAAACAGGCAACAGGTCCGGCGTTGACTTCAACGCAGCTTCGGCAGCGGTAACGACCTTATCCATGACCACACCAATATCATCCGTCGTCTTGGCGGCCTTTTTACCGGCACCCGCTGCTTCACGAATTACCGTTAAGATGGTCCCTTCCGTCGGCTTCATAACTGCCTTATACGCGGTTTGCGCACCGGCAGCAAAGGCTTCGGCAAGGTCGTTGGCATCCAACGTATCCTTACCGGCAACGTTCTTAGAGAAGCCGCGGAAAATCTGCGACAAAATAACCCCCGAGTTGCCACGGGCTCCCATTAATAGCCCTTTGGCAAGTGCTGACGCTAAGTCGCCAACCGCGGTACTGGTTTCTTCCCGCTCGTACTTAGCACCACTCGCCATCGAAAGGCTCATATTCGTCCCCGTATCGCCATCCGGTACCGGGAAAACGTTCAAAGAATTAATGAATTCGGCGCGTTGGTTCAGTTTCTGCGACGCAGCCTGCACCATTTTGCCAAATTCAAGATTAGTAATCGTGGTGATTTTCAATTTCAAAATTCCTCCTTGGCTTCCACCAATTTCAATTAGTCGTTCATTACCCGCACACCTTGGACAATGACGTTGACCGAATTGGCCGTAACGCCAAGCATGTTTTGCAAATTGTATTTGACCTTGGCTTGGACATTGCGTGAGACTTCTGAAATCTTCGTGCCGTAGCTGACGATCACGTTGACGTCAATCGCCACCCCGTTATCTTCTTGACGGACGACGACGCCCCGCGCATAATTTTCGCGGCGTAAAATTTCATTTAAGTTATCACGGATCTGATTGCGACTAGCCATGCCGACAACCCCGAAGTTTTCCGTTGCGGCACCACCAACGACGGTAGCAATCACGTCGTTATCGATATCGATCGTGCCGAATTGCGTTTTGATTTTGACAGCCATGAAAATAGCCTCCTTGTTTTAACGCGTTCATTTACGATAGTTTATCATAGCACAACCCGGGTTGAAAGAAAAATTAAGCGACCAGTGCTCTAAAGCCCGTAACACGGGAATTTAGCAGTAAAGTAAAATTACTTGATAGAAATGTATTGCAACCTGTGGGGAACTATGATAAATTATTCTAGTGAATGATAAAGCAACGACCTTTTATCAATGATTACCGAAGGAGGCAGATCAACATGGCAAAAGACTACGTTACGGGCAAACGGACGCACTTTGGTAACACGCGTTCCCACGCCTTAAACCACAGCCGCCGCAGCTGGAAAGCTAACTTGCAAAAAGTTCGCATTTTAGTTGATGGTAAACCAAAGAAGGTTTGGGTTTCAGCTCGGACTTTGAAATCAGGTAAAGTAACGCGCGTTTAGCGCACTAATTCGTCACTACATTTTTTGTGGGTGGCGTTTTTTTTATGCCCAAATTTCCGGTTGACCACCCCACTTTTTATAAACTTTATAATGGCACCCTAAAAGCCGATTCTCCCCGCACGGGAAAATCGGCTTTTTTTAACAAGTTAATCTTTACTTTGAATCACCGCCAGCACGCCCTGATCGAAACTAACGTGCCCGCTAGTCCCGACAAATTCGTTACTGGCCCACGAAATTGGGTAGTCGTGGTAGTCAGCTTGCAGCCGATACTTCTCATCCGGCAACGTCAGGTGCATCGGCGTTAGCGGAACGAACGCCAGGTAGCGCTTATCGGCTTCCTTTTTAATCCGGTAGTCGCCCGGTAAGTAGTACCGTAAGCTATTCTGCTTATCAATCAGCTTGATTTTAGGCGCCCACTGGCGGAAAAACGGGTCGAGCACTAGCCACACGTTGGCCAGTAAGTGGTCTAACCGTCCGCCAGTCGCCCCGTAGACGTGGACTTCATCAGGGGCTAGCTGTTCAAAAATCGATTTAATGGCTAACTGGGTGTCGGTGTGGTCCTGATCCGGCTTAACGATCACCGAACCGGCTAAAGCTGCTTTAACGGTCGCTAACTCGGCTTGGTTAATCGAATCAAAATCACCGACCACCATTACCGGCTGAATCCCCATTTTAACCAGTCGCAGTGCGCCACGGTCGGCACCGACCCACGATCCGGGAATTTTGGCTAAGTCCGCCGGCCAGTCCGCGGTCGGGCCACCAACCAGCAAATTAATAATCTCCATTAGTTCGTCGCCACTTTTAAATCTTGAATTCTGGCAGCCGGTTCAGGACTGTCGTAAACGTAGGAACCCGCAACGGCAACCGTAGCACCGGCATCGTAGCACGCCTTAACCGTTTTAGCGTTGATTCCACCGTCAACTTCGATATCAAAGTGATAGCCCTTTTCCCGCTTAATTTCAGCTAAGCGACTAATCTTATCGACCATTGCCGGCAAGAAATGTTGGCCACCAAAGCCGGGGTTGACGGTCATCACTAACACCTGATCCACGAGCGGTAACACTTCGGTGATCATGCTCAGCGGGGTCCCAGGGTTAATGACGATTTCCGCCTTAACTCCGGCCTCCTTGATCAACTGTAAGGCGTGATAAACGTGTTGGGTACTTTCAACGTGAATCCCGATCAAATCGGCACCGGCCTTCGCAAACCGTTCCACAAAGCGTTCCGGTTCCACAATCATCAAATGGCAGTCCAACGGTAAGGAAGTCACCGGCCGAAGATCCGCCACGGTACTCATCCCAAAGGACAAGTTGGGGACGAACTGCCCGTCCATGACGTCAATGTGCAGCATGTCCGCACCCGCCTGTTCAGCCATTTGAACGTCCCGTTGTAAATTAGCAAAATCAGCACTTAAAATTGAAGGCGCAACTTTAATCATATGTCTCACTCACTTTTTCTTATTATAGATAACTTTTTTATTTTTAATCGTTTCATAGAATTGTAAGTAATTATCATAACGACTTTGAAGTAACGTCCCCGCGGCTAACGCGGCCTTGACCGCGCACTGCGGTTCGTTGATGTGCACACAGCCACGATACTTGCAATCAGCGGCTAACGCAACGAATTCTGGAAAGTAATGTGTTAATTCGTTAGCAGCAATGTTGAAAACTTCGTAGGACGAAAAGCCTGGTGTGTCGGCCACTAAACCGTCAGCAATCGGAATCAAACTAACCTTACGGGTCGTATGTTTCCCACGGTTAAGCGCTTGCGAAATTTCACCGGTCGCGAGATCCAATCCCGGCTGCAAATGGTTCAGTAGCGTCGATTTACCCGCCCCGGTCTGACCCATGACGACCGCCACGTGGTTGGCCAACGCTTGGCGAAGTGCGTCCAACGCCGTGGCCGAAAAGGCGGTCCGATCCATGATTACCTGGTACCCGATTTGGCGGTAAGCCGCCGCTAACTTGGCACGTTGCGCGTAATCCGCATCCGTTAATAAGTCGGTCTTGGCGAAATAAATCACCGGTTCGATGCCCGCAACCGCTAAGGCCACTAACTGGCGGTCCAGCAAGTTCGTCGAGAACTCTTGCGGGGTCGTCGCCGTCACCACGATTGCGAGGTCCACGTTAGCAACTGGTGGTCGCACCAGCTGCGTCGTTCGTGATAATACTTTCAGTAGATAGCCCTCTTGTGGCGTTGTACTATCAAATTCCACTTGGTCACCGACCAGCGGCGTAATCTTTCGTTTCCGAAAGTTGCCGCGAGCCCGAGTCCGGTAGAGTTGGCCATCGGCGTAAACGTCGTAGAAGCCACTTAATGATTGTCGAATTTGTCCAATTTTCAAATTAGCACCACCTTATTTTCAATTTGGTACGGTCCGCTTTTGGATATCTGTTCCTATTGTACCAAAAAAGTCATGCCTAGGCATGACTTACTACTTTAATTTGTTGCGTCTTCACTCGTAATTTTACTTTTTTCACTAATCGTGACCCCGTTACGGACGATTCGGTAGCGGCCGGTCGCCTTACCGGTCAATTGGAACGGTAAACTAACCCGGGTATCGTGATTGATCGACAGGTCGCGGTAAACCGTCGTCAACACGTGCGAGTCGTCCTCTAAATAAATCTTCACGTTATTCGCCTGAGTACCGCTCGTAGCCAGTGCTTTATACGGCAACGTTATTTTAACATAAAAGTTACTAGGTGTCCCGATTCCTAACGGCCGGTCACCCTGCGACATCATAATCGTGATGCCACTACCGGCACGAACGTTATTACCACCATCCGGTGACTGATCGTACGAGTAACCCTTTTTCTGCTCGCTCGAGTAGCCGCGTTTAAAAGTCACGTTCAAGCCGTTATCAGCCGCGTAAGTTTCAATATCCGACTGACTTTCACCAGTCAGATCCTTTAAATCCACGTACTGGTTACCCGCACTGACCGTGAACGTCACCGTCGTGGCCGTTGGTAACACCGTGCTGCCAGCAGTCACGTCCTGACTTAAAATCTGGCCGGTCGCAACGTCGGAAGTGCTGAAGCGTTCACGCACCGTAAAGCCTTGTGCCTTCAGCGATTTACGCACTTCCCCGTAGTTTTCGTTCACAAAGTTACCAAAGCTCATCTTTTTGGCCCCACTACTAATCACCAGGTCAATGCGTGAGTGTTTAGCCACCTTGGCATTCTTCGCTGGCGTCGTTTTTACGACCTCGTTTTTTGCCACCCGGTTACTCTTTTGCCGCGAAATTTTTCCCACGGTTAAGCTGTGCTTCGCCAGTGCCTGAGTCGCAGCGTTGTGGGTCATCCCGGTAACGGTAGGCACCGAGGTCATTTGTGGTCGGCTAAGGGTTAAGCCAATCAAGACCGCCGCCACTAGCAAGAAAATAACGCCAAAAATCATTAAGATCCGGCGCCTAACCGGGTGGCGCTTGGACCAGGAGCGTTTCGGTAGCGGCGTGACCGTATCATCCGCACTGGCCGTCGTTGTTTCGGCAGGTTTTGCCGGCTCGGGATCCCGCGGCAACGCTTGGGTCGCGCCGTCCTGATTGGCCGCAATCGCCGCCTGAATATCGGCTTTCGGCATGATCTTAGTCTCATCGTTACCGACGTCTGCCGGCACGTAGCGGCGCTCGCCAGCCCGGGTCGTCGACAAGGTCGTCAGTAGATCCGTCGCCATGTCTTCCACCATGGCGTACCGTTCCCGCGGATCCTTAGCCGTGGCCTTTAAGACCACGTTTTCTAGAGCCTGGGGAATGTCGGCGTCAAAGTCTCGAACCGACGGGATCTCACTTTGAAAGTGCTTCAACGCAATCGACACCGCGGTCTCACCTTTAAACGGAACCGAACCGGTCAGCATTTCGTACAAAATGATCCCTAAGGAATAAATGTCCGATTGTTTGGTTGCCATACTACCGCGGGCTTGTTCCGGCGATAAGTAATGTACCGAACCCAAAATCGTGTTGGTTTGGGTCATCGAATGTTCCGATAAGGCAACGGCAATCCCAAAATCAGTAATTTTAGCGTTACCGGCCTCATCGATTAAAATATTTTGGGGCTTTAAGTCCCGATGAATGATGTTATGCGCGTGCGCGGTGGCGACCGCACTTAAAATCTGCTCCATAATATCAATGACTTGCTGCAATGGGAGTGGAAAATGCTGCTTGATGTAATTCTTAAGGTCCATTCCCTTAACGTATTCCATCACCAGGTACTGCATGCCATTTTCTTCACCCACATCGTACAAACTCACAATGTGCGGGTGCACGAGTTCCGTGGTGGCCAGAGCCTCCCGCTGGAACCGTTTGATTGTTCGTGGATCATCACGCAAGTCTAATCGTAAGAGCTTGACCGCAACGTCGCGGTCTAAAATTAAGTCGTGCGCCAAGTAAACGTTAGCCATCCCACCTTCACCTAAGGACCGGACGATTCGGTACCGTCCGCTAAGGGTATAGTTGGGTGTCATTTACCGGCCACCTCGCCATCTACCGCTACGATCAGTGCGGTAATATTATCAAAACCACCGGCAGTGTTGGCCATCTTGATCAGCGTTTCGCACTTTTCGGTGGCGGTTTGGTGCTGGTCGGCTAACACCTTGGCAAGTTGGTCATCAGGAACCATGTTAGTCAATCCATCTGAACATAACAGCAACTGATCACCAAGTTCCATTTTAAATAAACTGGTATCGATATCCGCATCGGGAGAAATGCCCACCGTCCGGGTAATAATATTTTTTTGCGGGTGCTTGCGAGCCTGTTCTTCCGAGATTTCACCACGCTTGACCAGTTCGTTCACCAGTGAATGGTCTTCCGTTAACTGGTGCAACGCGCCGTTGCGGAATAGGTAGCCACGACTGTCACCGAGGTTAGCGACTAAAAACTGGTCGTCAAAAAGTAACGCCGCCACCATCGTGGTTCCCATGCCGTTCAAATCGGAAAATTCACGGGCCTTTTCGATGATGTGCTGGTTTTCATCCTGAACTTCGTTGGACAGCCACTTGACCGCGTCTTCCGGCTGATCAAAGTGGGTGTTTTCAAAGCGGTACCCCATGTGCGAGACCGCCATTTCGGAAGCGACGTCCCCACCCTGGTGGCCGCCGATACCGTCTGCGACAATCGCAAAGTTGATTCCCGCTTTATTTTGAAATACGCCGACATAGTCTTCATTTTCTTCACGTTGTTGGCCAATATCCGACCGGTATGCAAAATCCACTGTTAACCACTCCACCGTTATTTTTTTCGTAAACAAGCAATGAAAAAGCCATCGGACAAGTAATCATCTGGATAAATCGTTAACGTCCGCGTCTTGCGATCCGCTTTTAAGTGATTTGCCGTTGGCGTTGTCAACAACTCGAAATCGGGGTGGCTGGCCAAGAACTGGTCGATCACGTCCTGATTTTCTTGTTGCAAAATCGTACAAGTGCTATACGTCATGATACCACCTTTTTTAAGCGTTGGCGCGCAGGCGGTCAAAATTGCCAGCTGAATCTTTTGGAGGTTCAAGCTGTCACTCAATTGTTTTTCGTACCGAATTTCCGGTTTACGCCGGATCAAGCCGATTCCGGAACACGGCGCGTCGACTAAGATGCGGTCAAACGAAGCCGGCTTAAATTCCGTCGCCACTTTCCGAGCATCTAACGCCGTTGCGGCTACCCGGTCCGCAACGTGTAAGCGGGCCGCGTTTTGGCTGATCAACTTGACCTTCTTATCATGAATATCGAGGGCAACGACTTCACCGCCCTGTTCAGGATCCAGCGCCGCGGCAATTTGCGTCGTTTTACCACCCGGTGCGGCGCAGGCGTCCAACACGTGGTCACCAGGACGCAGGTCCATGGCGGGAACGACGAGTTGGGCACTTTCGTCTTGCACCGTGAACATGCCGTAACGCATCGCCTCGGTATTGATGGCCTGACCGTCCGAAGCAACTAACCCTAACGGCGACACCGCACTGGCTTCGACCGTCAGCCCGGCGTTAACTAGCGCGTTAGTCACGTCTTCAACCGTTGAAACCGCCGGGTTGACCCGTAGCGACTGCTTAGCCGGTTGGTTAAGTGACGCTAAAATACTGACCATCTTGTCCGCACCCAGCTGCCGGCGCAATTCTTCAATCAGCCACTTCGGCATACTGTAAGTCACACTAAGCCGTTCATCAGCGTCTTGGATCGCGTCAAATTTCGGTAAACCACTGCGGTCCATCTGGTGCAGGACACCGGTCACGAAGCGGCGAATCCCGGGGTGGCCCTTAACCTTCGCAATTTCAATCGTTTCGTTAAAAACCGCCCGTTGCGGAATTTTATCTAAGTACTGCCACTGGTACAGCGCACTCAGCAGTAGTTCGCGGACCCACGGATCTAACTTCCCCGGGTGGCGCACAAACGGTGTTAGCCAGTATTCCAACGTTAAGCGGTGCTGGATTACCCCGTAAACCATGTTCGTCAATAAGTTGATATCGCGCCGGTCCATTTCGTGATCATTGATCAACTGGTTCAGTTGAAGGTTTGAATAGGCGCCGTTTTTAATTTTTGCTAAAGCCGTAACCGCTAACCAGCGGGGGCTGTTGCCAACTGTACTCATTTATTAATAACCTGCTCTCCGGTGGCGAACTTGTCGGCCGCCCCATTTAAAAAGTCCGTGATCGTCATTTGTGGCTTGCCGGCCGGCTGCAACTTATTAATTGCTACGGCTGTGCCGTCAGCTGCGGCAATCACCAGTTCGTGCTTCGTCTTACGGACGACTTGGCCTGGTTGCTGACTAACGGTTTCACTCAACGGGGTCACGTCCCAGAACTTGGTCCGCTTACCGTCCATCATCGCGTAGGCGATTGGAGCCGGGCGCATCCCGCGAACCTGGTCATCAATCTGGCTGGCCGTCTGGGTGAAGAAGTCCAGTTGTTCCTGGTCGGGCTGAATGTTCGGCGCAAAGGTCACGTCCGCTTCATTCTGAGGCGTTGCGGTCACCTCACCGGCAATTAATTTTGGCAACGTTTCTAGTAGTAAGTCGCGGCCGACCACGCTCAGTTTCGTGAACATCGTCCCGGTATCGTCGTCCTTTTCAATCGGGATCGCCCGTTGTGCCAACATGTCACCGGCATCCATTTTCTTAACCATGTAAATGATGGTGATGCCAGTTCCGGCTTCACCGTTAATAATTGAATATTGAACCGGTGCACCCCCACGATATTTTGGTAACAGTGAACCGTGAACGTTAACGGCCGCAAGCTTAGCCGCCTTTAATAGCTTGGTCGGTAGGAACTGGCCAAACGCTGCCGTTACAATCAGGTCCGGTTGTAAGTCGATCACCCGTTGCATTTCGGCACTACCACCGATTTTTTCTGGTTGTAAGACTTCGATACCGTGTTCAACGGCCACCTTTTTTACCGGTGACGCCGTTAAAACGTGCTTCCGGCCAACTTTACGGTCGGGTTGGGTAACCACCGCAAGTACCTGGTACTGTTCCTTGATCAAACTTTCTAAAATGGGCGCCGCAAACTGCGGGGTCCCCATAAATACGATTGATGTCATTGATTAGTTTCCTCCGTACATTTCCTAATAATTTTCGTTACATAAAGTGTAGTGGCTCCACGTCGATACTGATTTGGAGCCCCTGCCGCTGCTGTACCTGAGTTTCTTGTAATAACGTACTCAAGGTGCTGGCAAGGTTGGGCTCGCGCTTATACTTCAACACCATTTGGTAGTAGTAGCGCCGGTTGACCCGCGCAATCGGCTTCGGTGTTGGTCCTAAAATCAACGTGCTGGGCGTCAGTCGTGGTCGCAACCACTGCAATAACTGGTACATCCGTTTGGCCGCCACCGCTTCGTCCAGGTCACTAGCGGTAATCTGGACGGTGAAGTAATACGGTGGGTAACCGCCCTGATGACGCATCCGCATCTCGTACTTAAAAAAGCCTTCGTAATCGTGGTGCTGTGCGAAGCGGATCGCGTAATGGTCGGGGTTGAACGTCTGAATGTAGACGTGCCCGGCCTTTTCCGCCCGACCGGCCCGGCCACTGACCTGGGTCAGCAGTTGAAAGGTCCACTCACTCGCCCGAAAATCGGGTAAGCCCAGGGCGGTGTCGGCATTCAGCACCCCAACCAAGGTAACGTTGGGAAAGTCCAACCCCTTGGCGATCATCTGGGTACCGATCAAAATATCGGCATCGCCGCGACCAAACGTTGCTAACAGCTTTTCGTGCGCACCCTTCTTACGGGTCGTGTCGTTGTCCATCCGAATGATGCGGGCGTCGGGCAGTAAGTCGCGGAGTTCTTCTTCAACTTTTTCCGTTCCGGTACCGTAGTAACGAATCTGACGACTATGACAGTTCGGACAGATCCGCGGAATCGCCTCTTCATGGCCACAGTAGTGACACTTCATCGTGTGGGTGTCCATGTGTAATGTCAATGAAATGTCGCAATTCGGGCACTTCAATACAAAGCCGCAGTCACGACACAGCACGAATGAAGAGTAGCCCCGCCGATTCAGCATCAGGACACTCTGTTCATGGCGCTCCAAGCGATCCTGTAACGCCACCAGTAACGGTGCCGAAAAGTTACTTTCGGCGTGTTGCTGCATTTCCTTTTTCATGTCGATAATTGACACCGCCGGCAGTGGCCGCTGGTTAACGCGGTCTTTTAATACCAACCGCGAATAAACGCCCTTTTCCGCCCGCGCCCGGGTCTCGAGCGATGGCGTGGCCGAACCCAGAACGACCGGACAGTGGTGGTAGCGACTCCGCCACAACGCAACTTGGCGCGCGTGGTAACGCGGTGCGTCGTCTTGTTTATACGAGCTTTCATGTTCTTCGTCCATCACGATTAAGCCGATGTTCGTTAACGGTGCGAACACCGCGGAACGCGCCCCAACAACTACCTGGGCTTCGCCACGCTGAATCCGGCGCCACTCATCGTACTTTTCACCGTTTGACAAGCCACTGTGTAACACCGCAACGGCGTGGCCGAAGCGCCCCTTGACCCGCCGCACCATTTGCGGTGTTAGCGAAATCTCGGGTACTAACATTAATGCCGTTTTACCGGCCTTCAACGCGGCCGCCATCGCTTGTAAGTAAACTTCAGTTTTCCCGCTACCGGTGACCCCTTCCAATAAAAAGGTGGTCGTGGCCGGCGCGTCGATGGCGGTCACGATTTGATCCACGGCGACCCGCTGTTCATCGTTTAAGGTTAACGGCTTAGTCGCCTGAATGTCGCTGTCGGCGTACGGGTCGCGGTAAACTTCCTCGGCGACCCGCGTCAACCAGCCCTTCTTTTCACCACTGCGAATCGTGGCGTCGCTCACATTGAAGCGCCGGCTGAAGATTTTTTGCGTCAAGGTCTCCCCGTTCAGGGTCGCTAGGGCCTTCAGTAACGCCAGCTGCTGGGTTGCCCCGGCGCGCACCGTGGTTTGTGCCGTTGCGAGTTCCGCCGGTGTTAACGCCGCTTTGACGGCTAGTTGGGTCTTCCGACGCGCCTGATTTTTAACTTGGTAATAGACGTCGACTTCCCCCGCTTTTTGCCAGCGCATGAGTTGGCTGACCATTTGCGAATCGGTCGCCACGGTCTCAAACGAGACGCTGGACGCATCGCCAAATAGTTTTTCTCGAACCGCGGGACTGGTCTTATCGGTGGCCCGCAGTTGCTTTTCGTACTTCGCCCGCATGACCGCCGGTAGCATCGTCTGCGCACAGGTGATTTGAAACGCAAAGGTACTCTGCGCCAACCACGCCGTCATGGCCAGTGCCTCGGTATTCAAAACCGGCGCCAAGTCCACGACGGTGTCGATTGCCTTCAAATCACCATCGAACGTTGATTGATTGGTTAAGTTCACGACAAACCCCTGAACGCGCCGCTTGCCCCGCCCGAACGGGACAATCACCCGCATACCGGGTTGTACCTGCGACTGCCAGGCCGCTGGAATTAAATAAGTATACGGCCGGTTAGTTTGCATCGTCGGCACGTCTACGATAACTTGTGCAATTTGGGCCACACTGGTCTTCCTCTCTTATGATAATGCCTTAGTGACGCCACGCCTGGTCTGCAACCACCGTCTCTAAAATGGTTCGCGCTACCGCCAATTTTGATTGCAGCGGCGTTTTCACGGAGTCCTGCCCCGGACGTAGTAACGTCACCTGATTCGTATCACCGTTAAAGCCGACCCCGGCTTTCGAAACGTCGTTGGCGACCAGTAAGTCGACCTTTTTACTGGTCAACTTCCGCTGAGCGTTGGCTAATAAATGCTGGGTCTCAGCGGCAAAGCCGACAACGTACTGGGTCGTTTTTTGGGGCGCTAACGTTTTTAAAATATCCGGCGTTTCGGTCAATTCAATCGTTAAATTGGCATGATTGGCCGGTTTCTTGATTTTTTCATCAGCGGCATTGACCGGCCGGTAGTCCGACACGGCCGCAGCCATCACCAATAAATCCGTCGTACTAAACCGCGCGCTGACCGCAGTCAATAACTCAGCGGCTGAGTTGACCGTGACCATCTGGACACCAGCCGGCACCGGCAAGTGGGTCGGCGTACTGATCAAGGTGACGGTCGCGCCCATTTCACGCGCTGCCTGGGCAACCGCGTACCCCATCTTGCCAGATGAACGGTTGGAAATGTAACGGACCGGATCAATGGCTTCGCGGGTACCACCAGCGGTCACCAGCACGTTTTGTCCGCTCAGCGGTAACGCGGGCGTTAATTGAATCAACTGATCCGTTAACCACGCGACGATTTCCGCGGGTTCCGGTAGCCGGCCGCGACCAGCGTAGCCTTCCGCTAATAACCCGGTCGCCGGGGCCATTACGTGAAGCCCGTCCGTCGTTAACTGGTCAAGGTTGCGCTGGGTCGCCGGGTTGGCGTACATGTGCGAATTCATCGCCGGAATTACAAATTTAGGGGCAGTCGTCGCTAAAATCGTCGTCGTGGCCGCATCGTCGGCCAGTCCGTTTGCCACTTTAGCAATCAGGTTGGCAGTCGCCGGGACCATCACCAGCGTCTCCGTCCAGTCCGCCAGCGCCACGTGAACCACGTGGTGCGGGTCACTGGTCGTAAACTCATCCACTACGACCGGCTGACCGGTCAAGGTTTGAAAAGTCAGCGGCGTAACAAATTCAGTTGCGTGGGCGGTCATCGCCACGCGCACCGTTGCCCCGCGCTTCATTAACTGTCGAATCACTAATAACGCCTTATAACTGGCAATACCGCCACTAACTACGACCGTTACGTGGCGTTCATTCCAAATATCCACTGTTTCACGTCCCTTGTCACCGGTTTACCGGTGAATTTAATCGTCCGTTTAGATGTACTGAACCACACCAAACACCATCATAATTGTATCAAGAATTCAGGTGAAGTTGTAGTTCGAACCCCGTTTTACCCAAATAGGCAAAAAATGGGTAAAAAAAAGCACCGCGCACACGCAACGGCACTTCCAAATCAACTTAGTTTTCGTCGGTTTCGTCGGGGTCGATCATTAAGTCACCGGCCGCAATTTCTTCCAAAGCCCGACCAATCGTTTTAACGGACTTATAGTCGGTCAACATTGGGGTGGCCCCGGCATCTAATTCGTGGGCCCGTTTGCTGGCCAACATAATCAATGAGTACCGCGAATTAACCTGCTTTAATAAATCATCAACTGATGGATATAAGATCATGATTCCGCATCTCCTAACATTTCTTCATACTCGGGCATGACCCGCTTAACACTGTACCGTTCACTCCGGATAATCGTCTTGATTCGTTCGGCAGCTAACGGCACTTCGTCGTTAACCACCGCGTAATCATAGTTGCGCATCATTTTGATTTCACCGACGGCCTTCGCCATCCGCTTATTAATGACCGCCATGTCGTCAGTGCCACGACCGATGATCCGGTGCTTCAATTCCATTAAATCCGGGGGTGTCAAAAAGATAAACACGCCGTCGGGCATCTTTTCGCGAACCTGCATGGCACCGTTAACTTCGATTTCAAGGAAAACATCCTTACCAGCGGCCAGCGACTGCTTGATATATTTTAAGGGCGTCCCGTAGTAGTTGTCAACATACTTGGCATATTCAAGCATGCCGCCGCTTTTAATTTCATCCTCGAACTCATCTTTGGAGACAAAATAATAGTCCTTCCCATCAACTTCGCCCGGACGCATTTTCCGGGTCGTCATCGAGACTGAATATTGAAAATCGTTATCATCTGAATCAAAAATTTCCTTACGGACAGTACCCTTACCGACACCCGAAGGACCTGATAAGACGATTAACATGCCTTGTTTCGCCATGATCACAAATTCCCCTTATTAAATATGTTTTAAAGTTTATTTTGCACTTTTTATCCCTTGATTGCAAGCTTTATCAAACGATTCTTCCCATTTTGAAGTTCGCATGACCCGATTGTTAAATTTAATGCTTGCATTTCAGAACGCTTGTTCGTATAATGTAGACACAAACAAATGTTCGAGGTGGCTATCATGCAAAATCAACAATCCAATTTAAAACTCATTTCAAAAAATTTACACGCAACCTACCGCCAATTTATGGATGATTTCATTGCCGCCCCGAGCGCTGAGGTGCCGTTGCTACCGGTAATGCCAGCCGCGCAACGGACGCTGTTTTTACAGCAAGCCCTCGAACGGCACTACGCACTGATGTTGCAAATGCAGCCCCAATTATCTGAGCACCACCCGTATAACGTTCACGGCGTACTTAAGGTACTGGCGAGCGGTCAGCTCGTTTTAATCAACCGGCAGCAACACTTGACCCATCTGATTGACGCTGACCAAGTCCGTTACGTCCAGCGCCAGGGACACTAAAACAAAATTAAATCAACTTGCGGTAAAAGATGAAATTGCTGAGAATAACCACCTTGCATATTCTTAGCGGTGTTTTTACCGCAAACAAAAAAGATTGATGTTACAGCAACTCGTTACTTCCCTGAATGAGTACCAGTTGACCTGTAAATCAATCTTTTTATTTACCGTTATTTCTGGGTCGGATCCGCCCGCTTTTCAATCCAGGCGAGCACCGTATCGGAAATAATTGCCATTAGGGCCGTTGGTAACGCCCCGGCAAGGATGATTGCCCCACCGTTCGTGGCGTTCGTCCCACGAATAATGATATCCCCTAAACCACCGGCACCAACGAAGGTCCCAATGGCGGTGATCCCGATAGCTAACACTAGCGCGTTCCGGAGACCGGCCATAATCACTGACAGCGACAGCGGTAATTCCACCATCCGTAAAATCTGCCAGCGGGTCATCCCCATCCCCTTACCAGAATCCAGAATGTCATCACTCACGTTCAACATCCCAGTATAGGTGTTTTTAATAATTGGTAGTAACGCGTACAGAAAGACCGTGACGATAACCGTGTTCACACCGAGTCCCAAACCGATCATGATGATCGATAACATCGCAAGCGACGGCACGGTTTGAATCACGTTAGCAATCGCAATGACGACGCTACTAAGTTTCGTGTGGTGCGCGATAAAAATCCCAATCGGAATCCCGATGATTGCCGCAAAGATGACCCCGTAAATCGACACCAGGAAGTGGCGCATAAATTGGCTCAAAACGTAAGCACCGTTTTGTTGGTAATAATAAACGAGTTGTTCAAACAAGTTCATATTTGCCATTACTTGTCACTCCCTTCAAAGTAGTTGTGTTTTTCAAGGAACTGCTTAGCGACCGTTTCCGGTTCAACTAAGTTATTATCCACTTGATAGTTCAAGTTTTGCATCGTCTTCAAGCTAATCTTGCCATTCAAGCGGTTCAGAATCGACTTCAACTTCGGGTGTTCCTTTAAGGCTTTGTTATTGGCAACCGCACTCGCGTTATATGGTGGGAAGAAGTTCTTGTCATCCTTCAATAGCGTCAAGTCGTAACTACCAATCCGGCCATCGGTTGAGTACCCTAAGATAGCGTCCATCTTACCCGATTCCAGGGCGTCGTAGACTAACCCAATTTGCATCGGATAAGTTTTCCCGAACTTATAACCGTACAATTTTTGGAAGGCGGTATAACCGTCACCCTTCCGTTCAAGCCAGGTTTGATCCAAGCCGACCGCTAACTTCGGTGCGACCTTTTTCATATCACTAACGGTCTTCAAGTGATACTTCTTCGCCGTTTGCTTCGTCACCATAAAAGCGTAGGTGTCGGCAAAGCCGTACGTTGGGAAGTACGTCATGTCATAATCATCATTAAAGGCTTTGTAGACATCCTGGTCGGTTTCTTTGATCTTTGACCGGTCAACCTTTTTACCCATAATGGTCGAGTAGTCGGTCCCGGTAAAGCGGATGGAAGAAATATCGGCCTGGTCGTTCTTCAGGGCGTTAAAACTAACCGTCCCGGAACCCAAGTTGTTGATGATCGTCGTGTTCATGTTGGAATAGTGCTGAATCATATCCTGAATCACGTAAGCCATGATTTGTTGTTCGGTCGTATTTTGGGCCGCAATCCGAACCGTGCCGCTAGAAGTTCCGGATAACCCTGGGAACCCGCAACCGGCAAGTAACGTCCCGCTGACAATGGTCATTAATAGGCCTAACAGCCATTTTTTGAATTTTTTCATTATTTACATCCCCCTTACGCTTGCGTTGTTCGTGGGGTGACAGCGGCTTCCAGTTTACCTAGGAGCCAATCCACGATGAGGGCCAAAATAATGACTGGAATCGAACCACCTAAAATCAAGTCGGTCCGGTACAAATTTAAACCGTTAAAGATGAAGTCCCCTAAGCCACCGGCACCGATGTAGGAAGCTAGCGCCGCCCACGCGATAACGTAAGTTGCGGACAAGCGCACCCCGGACATGATCACCGGTGCAGCCATGGGTACTTCCACTTTAATAATTGACTGCCAACCAGTCATTCCCATCCCTTTTGCAGCATCAATCAGGGCTGGTTCAACGTCTTCCATTCCTAAATAAGTGTTCCGCAAAATTGGTAACAGGGAGTAAATGAATAACGCAATGATTGCTGGAATCGCCCCGATCCCAAAGAATGGAATCATTAAAGCTAATAACGCCATCGCCGGAATGGTTTGCAGCATACTGGCAATTGACATCACCACGTTCGCGATCGGTTTGACCCGCGTTAACAAGATACCAAGCGGGACGGCCACGATGACCCCTAAAAAGAGTGAAAACGCGGAAATATAAAAGTGTTGCCAAGTTTTAAGCAGCAACTGCGCCCCGTAAGTTTGGAAGAAACTCATCATTTAAGATCACCGCCCTTAGTGCTGGTCTTCGCTGCGTCCTCCTCGTGATGAATATTGTTCGAAGCTTCGTCTTCCGCTTCATCGCCCCAAAGTGCGTCATAAACAATGTCCACCAGCGTGGCCCGCGTTACGATTCCGACTAGGCGGTGTTGGTCGTCAACGACCGGAATGTTCTTCAAACCGCGCTTCAAAATACGTTCAACGGTGTCACGAATCAGCGAATTGGATTGAACGTAGAAAATATCCTTCTTCATGATGTCACTGACACTAGTTGCGGAATTAAAGTTATAGTCCACGTCTTCAATGCCGATCACACCCTTTAAAATGCCGGCTTCATCGGTCACTAGCAGACTATCAACCCGCTTGTCATGCATAAGCCGCAGCGCGTCGGTCAAGGACTTACCCGGGGTGGTCGAAATTGGGTCTTTCAACATGACTTGGCCAACGGTCGTAATACTTGGCCGGGCTTGAATCAAGCGGTCCTTCCCAATTAGGTTCTCAACGAATTCGTTAGCCGGGTGGCGTAAAATATCATCCGGCGTGGCAACTTGCATAATCTCGCCGCCGTCCATGATGACGATCTTCGTGGAAAGCTTTAGGGCTTCGTCCATATCGTGGGTTACGAATACGAAGGTCTTACCGAGGCGTTCCTGCAAATCCTTAACTAAGTCTTGTAACGATTCACGGGTAATCGGATCCAAGGCCCCGAACGGTTCGTCCATTAAAACTAAGTCTTGGTCGGCTGCCAGTGCCCGCACAACCCCGATCCGTTGCTGTTGACCACCGGATAACTGGGACGGGTAGCGGTCCAAGTAATCTTCGGGAAGTTCAACCAGTTTAATCATTTCCTTGGCGCGTTCGTCCATCTTATCTTGTGGCCACTTCAGTAAGCGTGGTACCAAGGTGATATTGTCACGGATCGTCATGTGCGGCATCAAGCCGATGTTTTGGATCACGTAACCAATTTTGCGGCGTAACTTAACCGGATCCATTTTGCCAATATCTTCACCATTTAACTTAATGGTCCCCGACGTTTGGCTAAGCATCCGGTTAATCATCCGCATCGTGGTGGTTTTCCCCGAACCAGACGTTCCGATAAAGCAGACAAACTCACCCTTCTCGATATTCAAGTTAAAATCATCAACGGCGACCTTGCCACCGGGATACGTCTTGTTTAAATGCTCCATTGTGAGAAACAAACTCATCACTCCAATCTAAATTCAGCTTATCTAGGGACTGTCTGAAAACTAAAAATTCAGGTATAATCTGAGGAAAAACGAATCGAGGCATTCCGATGACAACACCTAAACGATACGAACTGGAAGATGCTCAGTGGGACCGAATCAAAGGATACTTCCCGCCATACCGGACTGGCCGTCCATCAAGCCTAGACAACCGTACCGCCCTCAACGCTATCCTCTGGCTCATGCGCAGTGGGGCGCCTTGGCGTGATCTACCTGAACGCTATGGCTCTTGGAAAACGGTGTATAGTCGCTTCCGAGCTTGGGTAAGTTCGGGCTTATTCGAACAGGTTTTCCTCGAATTGATTGACGACCCTGATATGGAAAACTTGAGCTTGGATTCAACGATCGTTCGAGCACATCAAAAAGCCACTGGGGCAAAAAAAACGCCGAATGTTTGGTCGAAAATCAAGCTATTGGACTAAGCCGAGGTGGCCGAACAACCAAGATTCACGCACTCGTTGACGGATTAGGGAATCCTCTGGGGTTTCGCCTAACGGGTGGCCAAGTACATGATAGCCAAGTTGCCAGTGAGTTACTGGAAAGCTTCGATATTTCTCAATCAAATATTATTGCGGATAAAGCCTATGGTACCGCGAAACTTCGCCAGTATATTGAAGATAAAGCAGGCGTCTATACCATTCCGCCTAAGGAAAATACCAAACACAAGTGGGCCTGTGATTACCACGTTTATTGTGAGCGCCATTTGATTGAGAACTTCTTCAATCAGTTGAAGAACTTTCGTAGGATTGCAACGCGTTATGATAAGCTTGCTCACGTTTATCTGGCTACGGTCTACATTGCCTCAATTTGCATCTTACTTAAGTAGTTTTCAGACGGACCCTAGTTCACTTAATAAACTGTGCCCTATTAAGCATAACTTACTATGAAAGCAAATTGCAAACAACACGTCACGTAAATCCAGAATTAGGGGCAGTGACATCGGTTACAACCCCTGACCCAATAGCTTTAATTCAATTCTAATCAACTAAATTCAATTAAGTAAAAACTAATCCAAACTGTTAATATTTAGACTAAATCTGCCGGTCAAAAAAGAGGCTGTAACATTAGTCACAACCCCTTGTGTGTCTCCAAATATTGATAGCCAAAACGTGCGCCAAAAGTCAGCTGGCTCCGCTTAACCCCGTAAGCCAAACAATCCAAGCCCAGGATTTTTCGTCTTACGCCGTTCATGCTCACATCTAACCGACTTTTGGCACACTCTCAACGTATCATGATTTGCTCGCCGACTTTTCTTCGGCCGCTAAGCGTAATAATTCCTGGGCGTGTTCCCGTGATAGCTTCGTGACTTTGGTACCCGCCAGCATCCGCGCTAATTCACCGACCCGGTCGTCCGCCGTCAGTTTCGTGACGCTCGTCTTAGTCCGCTTCCCGGTAATTTTCTTGGCAATGAAGTAGTGGTGATCACTCATCGCCGCCACTTGTGGTAAGTGGGTAATGCAGAGGACCTGCGAAAACTTCGCAATACCGTTGATTTTCTCGGCAATTGCCTGGGCGACCCGGCCACTGACCCCCGTATCAACTTCGTCAAAAATAATACTCGTAATGCCCTGCGACTCGGAAAAGATGGTTTTAAGCGCTAGCATCATCCGTGAGAGTTCCCCACCAGACGCAATTTTAGCCAGCGGACGCATCTTTTCACCCGGGTTGGTCTGAATATAAAACTCGACCCGGTCCAGGCCGCTTTGATAAATCTGGCCGTTCGTCGGCTTAAAGCGGACTTCAAAAACCGCCTTATCCATGTAGAGGTCTTTCAGTTCTTGGTGGATCTGGCGTTGCAATAACTTTGCCGCGGTCCGCCGCTTATCCGAAAGCGCCTCGCCGGTTTTCAACAACGCCGCCTTTTGATCAGCGACCCGTTGGGATAGGTCCTCGCTGTTCTCCTCGGAATCGGTCATCTTGGCTAACTCGGTACTAATTTTTTGGTAATAATCTAAAATTTGCTGCTCCGAGTCACCGTATTTACGTTTCAATTGACTTAAAACGTCCAGCCGTTGCTCAATCTCATCGAGGCGGCCCTCATCGAATTCCTGTAAGTCGAGCTGGTTAGAAATTTGACCGGCCGCATCCTGAAGCCCGTAAAACGCGTTTTTAACGCTCATAGTAATCTCGTTAAACGCCGGGTCGAGGTTGGCAATCGGCTCCAACGCGTTCATCGCAGTGCCGACCATGTCAACGGCACCGGTGGTTTCTTCCCCGGCGGCCAACAACGTATAACTATGCTGTAAGGCCTGGTTGATCGTCTGGTAATTATCCAAGCGGTCCCGCTCGGCCGCTAGTTCAGCTTCTTCACCGACTTTAACCTGAGCCGCAGAAATCTCTTCCACTTGGAAGTTAAGCATGTCTAACCGTTGTGCCCATTCCTTCTCGTTGGCGTTCTTTTTCCGTAATTGGGCACTCAACTGCTGATAGCGCTGGTACTGTGCCTGATAACGGCTCTTCAGGCGCTGGATTTTGACAGCCGCAAATTCGTCCAGCAATCCGAGGTGCTTTTCGGGCTGCATCAGCTCCTGGTGCTCATTTTGACCGTGAATATCCACGATGGTCTCACCGATGTGCTTCAGCGTCGTCGTATTGACCAGCATACCGTTGATCCGGCAAGTGTTGCGACCGCTCTTCGCAATTTCCCGTTGTAAAATCACGGTATTATCAGCGTGATCGATCCCGGCATCATCGAGTAACTGCGCGGTGACCCCGTCTGCCGGTAAAATAAACATCCCTTGTAAAACGGCCTTGTCGGCGCCCGTGCGAATAAATTCTTGCGAACCGCGGCCACCAGCTAACAACCCGACGGCGTCAATAATGATTGATTTCCCGGCCCCGGTCTCACCGGTTAGGACCGTCATTCCGTTTTCAAAAGCGATATCCAAATGTTCAATAATCGCAAAGTTTGTAATTGATAATTCCTGTAACACTGCAAAACCCCCGAACCTAAATTCAGAATTGGCTAAAAAAAGCGACCTGACACAAACGTGAACAGGTCGATCGTCACTCAGTTAGTGACCGCTTAACAGGCGTTGAATCTTTTGCTGTAACTCTAACGTCTGGTCTAACGACTTACAAATAATGAGGACCGTCGCGTCATCACTGATCGTGCCAAAAACCTCATCATAGTGCATCGCTTCGACTAACGTTGCTAGTGCCGGGCCGTTACCAGGTAAAACTTTAACCAGTACGAACTTGTCTTGAGTGGCGTACGAAACGTAGGCATCCCTTAACGTTCGCTTCAGCTTCTTTTCGGTATCCATTTGCTTTTGGACTGGCAGACTGTAATGGTAACCACCCGTTGCTGAGGGCACCTTAACGAGCTGCATATCCTTAATATCGCGCGAAATCGTCGCTTGGGTCACGTCAATATCTTCCGCTTGTAATAGGCGGACAAAATCTTCTTGGCGTTCAATTTCGTTGGTACTCAATAACCGTTTAATGTAGCGCTGGCGCTCCTGCTTTTTCACCTGATCACCCCCGGCGTCTTAGTCATATCTATTTAAACACATCATAAGCCATTTTGCATAAATATGAAAGACTGGATTTGAAATCCGTTAGTTATTCAATTGTTCGTACGCCGCTTTTTGCGTTGCTTCGATGGAAACGGTCGGCGCAACCGTTGCGGTTGCCGCCGTTGCTTGCAGGTGAATCAGGAATTCGATGTTGCCTTCGCCACCTTTGATTGGTGAATAATCCAACCCCAGGACGTTATAGCCAGCAGTTGTCGCAAAGTTGACGATATCCGTCAGCACCCCGGTATGCACCGCCGGGTCACGCACGATTCCGTGCTTACCGACGTTTTCCCGGCCAGCTTCAAACTGTGGCTTAATTAGCGCCACCACTTCACCGCCATCCGCTAAAATCGCGTGGAGCGGCGGTAAAATGAGGTGCAAAGAAATAAACGACACGTCAATTGACGCAAAACTCGGTTGGCCGTGTTGAAAATCGGCGGGTTTACTGTAACGAAAATTGGTATGTTCCATCACGACGACCCGTGGATCCGAACGCAGTTTCCAAACGAGCTGATTACTCCCCACATCGAGCGCGTAACTTAACGTCGCGCCGTTTTGGAGCATCACGTCGGTAAAACCACCGGTTGAAGAACCAATGTCTAAAACGGTGCGACCACTCACATCGATGGCAAAACTTTTTAGGGCCTTTTCTAACTTAAGTCCCCCACGCGAAACGTAGGGCATCGGCTTACCTTTTAAGTGGAGTTCAGTTGTCACCGGAATTTTCATTCCCGGCTTATCCAGCCGTTCTTCGTTTACGCCTAAAATTTCACCGGCCATCACGGCACGCTTGGCTTTTTCACGGGTATCAAATAACCCCTGTTGTACTAATAATACGTCAACTCGTTCTTTTTCCATTAATTTTAAGTCCTTTAATCTGTGAAGTACGTTAAAAATGACGCCAGTAGTTCAAAATCACGCTGACTATCCTTTGACGCCCGTTGTAGTGCGCTAGTCGCGGTAGCCAGCGCCGTTTTCAAAGCCGCTTTGGCCCCCGCCAATCCCAGTAACTCGGGATAAGTGTTTTTTTGCTCGTCCGCATCCTTGTGGGTCGCTTTTCCTAACTCAGCGGGCGTACTAGTAACGTCTAAAATATCATCGTAAATTTGAAAGGCTAAGCCAAAGGCATCCGCAAACGCCAGTAGTTCGTGAGCCACCGGATCGGCGACCTGCGCCTGAATGACACCCGCGGCTACCGCGTAATGAATCAGCGCCCCGGTCTTTTCGCGGTGTAACTGACGTAGCGCGGGTAACGCCAATTGATGGCCCGTATTTTTCACGTCGGCAACCTGGCCGGCTACCATGCCGCGTGGGCCGCTCGCCTGTGCCAAGCCCAACGTCAAGTGGGCCACCATCGTTGCGGGTAAGCCACTGTCCGCCAGCCATTGAAAGCTCAATGGTTGGAGGGCATCGCCCGCTAAAATGGCAATGTCCTCACCGAACTTGACGTGACTAGTTGGTTCACCCCGTCGCAGCCGGTCGTTGTCCATTGCCGGTAAGTCATCGTGAATCAACGAGTACGTGTGCATCAGCTCTAACGCCACGCTGGCCCGTAAATTAGCCGCGGTCACCGGCTGGTCAAAGCTGGTTAAGACGGCTAGCGTCAATAACGGCCGCAATCGCTTGCCGCCCGCCAACACCGAGTAGCGGATGGCAGCGGTTAAAATTTCACGGTCACTGCAATCCCGCAAGTTCTCGTCGAGGTAGGTGTTAATCCGTGGTACCCAGGTCGTTTCAAAGCTTTTTAGTAACGTCTCACTCATTTTGGTCATCGCCCGTATCGCGCTCAAACGGAACTTCGTGACCATTTTCATCCATCATCTTGGTCAACGTCTTTTCAGCGCCTTCCAGGGTGCTTTGCAGCTGCTTGCCCAGGGCCACGCCGCGTTGAAATTGGTCTAACGCTTTTTCCAACGGTACGTCCCCCTGTTCAAGTTGGTTCACGATGGTTTCTAATTGGGTTAAATTTTGTTCAAATGTTGGTTGTTCAGCCATTTTGTTTGCCTCCGTCGGTACTCATAATTTCTGCCTGCGCTTCACCGTCCGCCAAATGCACGGCCACGTTCTGATGCGGCTGCAACTGCTTGATTGAATGGACCACCTGCTGCTCAGCCGTCACGAACGCGTAACCCCGGCCCATAATTTTAAGTGGACTAAGTAGGTCCAATGATTGAACTACTTGGGCCAACCGTTGCCGTTTTTGCCGCATCACTAAGTTGGTCCCCCGCTGTAAGCGACTGGTCAAGTTGGTCACCTGAGTTTCAACTTGACGGACCTGGTGAACCGGGTTCCGTTGCATCAAGCGTTGCGTCAAGCGTTGCGCCTGTTGGCTAGCCCGATTGACGTTGGCCACTTCGGCCTGTTTTAGACGTTCATTTAAAAAGTCTAACTTTTGTAAATAACCTTCGTATAAGCGGGTCGGCTGGGTGAAGACGTACGACTGTCGCAGTTTATCCAGTTGCTGGCGGTCGCGGCGCACAAGATTTTGAAACCCGTTTAAGACTCGGGTCTGATCCTGCTTCAATTGTACCAAAACTTCATTATAAACGGGAACCGCTAATTCAGCCGCCGCGGTAGGGGTTGCGGCCCGCACGTCTGCCACCAAGTCCGCAATCGTCGTATCGGTTTCGTGACCGACTGAAGAAATGACTGGTAGCGTACTGGCGGCAATTGCACGAGCAACGACTTCTTCATTGAACGGCCAGAGGTCTTCGATGGAACCACCACCCCGCCCGATAATCAGCGTGTCAAAATTCCCGGTTTGGTTAGCACGCTCAATTTGGCGAGCAATTTCTGGGGCCGCGGCGTCACCTTGGACCTGCGCCGGGAACAAAACGATTTGTGCAATCGGGAACCGACGACGGGTCGTCGTGATAATATCACGGATAACGGCTCCGCTACGACTCGTGACGACGGCGATCCGTTTTGGAAAACGCGGAAGCGGCTTTTTGGGCGCATTAAATAAGCCCTCAGCCGCTAACTTCTTTTTTAACTGTTCATACGCTTGGTAGAGCGCACCGACCCCGTCCGGTTCCATGCGCTCAACGTAAATCTGATACTGACCACTCGGCGCGTACAGACCGATTCGGCCCACCACTAGGACCTTCATGCCCTCTTCGGGTTGAAATTTAACCTTGGCAAAGGCCGACTTAAACATCATCGCCGAAATCTTAGCGCGGTCATCTTTCAAGCTAAAGTACTGGTGACTGTTCGGCCGGGAACGGTAGTTCGAAATTTCGCCGGTCAGGTACACCGTCCCTAGGTAGGGATCAACCTCAAATTTACGTTTGATATATTGTGTCAATGCGGAAACTGTCAAATATTGTTGACTGTCACTCACTTAGCATCACTCCATTTTGCAAGTTCGACCGTCGTTTGCATTAAAGTCGCAATCGTCATCGGACCAACGCCACCGGGAACCGGGGTAATTAAGCCCGCCACGTCCTGTGCCGAATCAAAGTCCACGTCACCGGTCAACTTGCCATTTTCATCGCGATCCATACCAACATCGATCACCGTTGCGCCGGGCTTAATGTCCGCGCCGTTGATCAAGTGGGTAATCCCGGTCGCCACCACTAAAATATCCGCAGTTTTGGCGACCGCCTTTAAATGGCGGGTCCGACTGTGGGCCAACGTTACCGTCGCGTTTGCGTTCGTTAGTAACGCCGCCATGGGTTTACCAACGATCGTGCTGCGACCAATGACGACCGCCGTTTTACCAGCTAGCTCAACGTTATACTCCTTGAGCATCGTCATAATGCCCCGTGGCGTATTCGCAACCGGGTAGTGCCCCGGATAGTTCGTGATCAGCTTACCCACGTTTTCGGGGTGAAAACCATCCACGTCCTTTTTCGGATCAATAGCCCGCGTAATCAGCGGTTCGTTGATCTGCTTCGGCAACGGTGATTGAACTAAAATACCGTGAATCGATCGATCTGCGTTATATTCCGCGATAATTGCTAATAATTCTTCCTGCGTGGTCGTTACTGGCAACTGCCGGACAACCGAATGCATCCCAAGTTTGAGTGCCTTACGGTTCTTATTACGGACATAAATTTGACTAGCCGGGTCTTCCCCAACAATAATCACAGCAATCCCGGGCTGCACACCCTGGGCAACTAATTCAGTAACGGCCTCAGCCGTTTGGTCGTTCACCTTTTTGGCGACCGCCTTACCATCAATAATTTTTGTCAACACGTGCCACACTCCCTCTCTTGTCTGCTTACATTTTAGCATAGACGGACCACTAATAAGTAGCGAGGAAGATGATAACTTATTAAAAAAAGTCTGGCAAAATGCCAGACTTTTCGGGTTGAACATCCAATTGTTCGGTTTTAGACTAAACCGTTTGGTCCTTAACGGCCTTACCCAGAACACCGCTAACGAATTTCCGTGAACGGTCATCACTGAAAGCCTTGGTCAACTCAATTGCTTCGTTGACCGCGACCTTAGCGGGTACGTCGTCGACAAACTTCAATTCGAAGAATGCGATTCTCAAAATAATTAAATCGGCTTTGGCGAGTCGATCTAACGACCACGTCCGACTTAAATACGGTTGAATCAGGGCGTCTAATTCGGATTGGTGTTCACGAACACCAGTCACTAACGTACTGAGATAGGCTGGAAGCTCAACTTCCGCGTTCTCATCAGGGTTGAGTAACTGTTCAAAAAGCTGATTTTCATCAGCTTCGGGGTTGGCGTTCAACGCAAATAACGCTTGAAACGCCTTTTCCCGAATTTCATGACGCGTTAAACTCAAGATTCTTCACCATCTTCACTTTGATCGGTTTCGGGGTCGTCGTCACCAAACAAATTGTTTGGGTCAATGGCGCTTTCCGTCTTTTCAGTTACAATGCCCGTAATGTGGACGTTCACTTCGCTGAGCGCCAAATCGGTCATGAACAGGATTTGTTGTTTGACCTTATCCTGAATTTCTAACGCAACTTTCGGTACGGAAACCCCGTAGTTCAGGTAAGCGTATACGTCAACACTGATTTGATCGTCAACGATCGTCAGCTTAACACCCTTACCAAGACTCTTCTTGCGACCGAACAACTCATTGACACTGGAAGAAATCGTGCCCCGCATCCGGTTAACGCCATCAATTTGGCTAACCGCGATCCCCACGATTATTTCAAGCACTTCTGGTGCAATTTGAATCTGTCCTAAGCTGGGTTCTTTACTTTGTAACGTAATGTTGCTACTTTCAGCCATGTCGACATTCCTCCAATTCCATGTTTGTCGGTTTGGTACGAACGATTACGCGCGTGAAACGTAAGTGCTATCAACCGTGTTAACGATCAACTTATCGCCGGCCTTAACAAAGAATGGCACTTGAATAATCGCACCGGTTTCCAACGTTGCTGGCTTTGAACCACCAGAAGCAGTGTCACCCTTGATGCCCGGTTCCGTTTCCTTAACTTCCAAGGTAACGGTGTTTGGTAAATCAATGCCTAACACTTCGTTGTTGTACATCGTTACTTGAACTTCCATGTTTTCCTTCAAAAACTTCAGTTCGTTTTCGATTTGTTCGCCAGGAATTTCAATTTGTTCGTAAGTTTCAGTGTTCATGAAGACGTAGTTGCCGCCATCTTCGTAAAGGTACTGCATCGTACTCTTATCGATTGGGGCTTGTTCCATCCGCGCACCGGCACGGAAAGTCTTGTCTTGAACGGCACCAGTCCGTAAGTTCTTTAACTTAGAACGTACAAACGCGCCACCCTTACCAGGCTTAACGTGCTGGAATTCCACGATGCGCCAAATTGCGTTGTCCACTTCAATGGTTAACCCATTCTTAAAATCTGCAGTCGAAATCATATTATTGTCCTCCTAGAAGATATCTTTATTACTATAACAAGCCAGCGCCATCCTGACAACTGTCTTGGTTATAAAATCAGCAAGTCGCGGGTCGCTTTCGTTAACCGTTCGTGCCCGGTTGCCGTCACCAGCACGTCATCCTCGATGCGCATACCGCCAAGCCCTGGGAAGTAAACCCCGGGTTCAACGGTCACCACACTATTGGCAACGAGCCGGTTAGCCGTATTTTTGGAAATTAAGGGTGCTTCATGAATGGCAAGCCCAATACCGTGACCCATCCCGTGGTTAAAGGCTTCGCCGTAGCCCGCCTTAGTCAGGTAGTCGCGACCGACCGCGTCAACTTCAGCACTGTTGGCCCCGGCGTGCACCTGGTCAACCACCAATTGTTGCGCCGTTAAAACGGCTTGGTAAGCCGCCTTGAGCTTCGCGTCCGGTTCCCCCAACGCAAAGGTCCGGGTCATGTCGGACGTATAATCGTCCAAAAAGTAACCGAAGTCTAACGTGACCATCTGTCCAGCTTCCAGTAACGCCGTTGACGCCGTTCCGTGGGGCAACGCCGCCCGGGCCCCGCCAACCACGATGGTGGTAAACGACGCCTTGCTGGCACCGTGGCTACGCATGTAGGCGTCTAACAAGTTACTAACGTCAATTTCACGCATGCCCGGACGCACAATACTCGTTACGTATTGAAAGCCCGCATCGGCCAATTTAGCCGACGCCCGCAGCTTTTCAATTTCATCCGCGGACTTGGTGATCCGCAACGTATCCACCACTGTGGGTAACGCCACTAAGTCACTGACAAGATTCTCATCCAAATAGCTATAAGCCACGTAAGGCAGGTCGTCTTCAAAGCCCATGACGCCCGTTTGCGTGGTCGCAATCAACTGACACACCGCGCCTAAATAGTCACGGGTGATGACTAGGTGCTCGTCATCGTACTGACCCGCAAAGGCCGTCTGATAACGTGCATCGGTAATCAGGTAAGCGTCATCGGCCAAGACTAACAAGTAGCCGTCGCCAGCCATGTCCGCCATTCCCGTTAAATAATGCAGATTGGCTTCGCTAGAAACTAAAAATGCATCGATCTTCAATTCTTCGAAAGTTTGCTGTAACCGTGCAATTCGATTAGACATCGAGTCACTCCCATCCATGCTTTACGTCCCATTATACCAAACTTTGAGCTGGTTAGTTACGTTTGTACTGATGGTTAGCCGGCATCCTCCCGAAAAAAAAGAGCCCCCGCAGAGGCTCTTTCATAATTATTTTGCTGGGTAAACAGAAACTTGGCGCTTGTCGCGACCCATGCGTTCGTAACGAACGACACCGTCTGCCTTTGCAAATAACGTATCGTCACCACCGCGACCAACATTGACACCTGGGTAAATGTGCGTCCCACGTTGACGATAAAGAATGTTCCCATTCTTAACCGTTTGGCCATCAGCCCGCTTGGCGCCTAAACGACGACCAGCTGAGTTACGACCGTTGGTAGTTGAACCGCCACCTTTATGGTGACTGAAAAATTGCAAGTTCATTAACATAGTAAAGTCCACCTCCGAATGTAGTTATCGTGTTTGCTCGCGAACCGTGATAAAATCACCATAATTCGCGGCCACATCGTTTAATCCGAGCGTGAAACTAGCTAAAAGTGTTTGTAATTGTTCATTCGCCAAATCAAGTTTGGAAAAATCTGCAATCAACAATCCCCCGTTAGTCTCATCACTTTGAATCGTGGGCTTTAGGTGGGCAACTTGTTCGATCCCATTGACCGTACTAATTGCTAACACCGAGACCGCCGCACACACGATGTCTTGTCCATAAGCACCTGAATCAGCATGTCCCGTCATTTTAAAGGCGGTCACCTGACCGTCGGAATTACGAGAAATGGTAGCCTGAATCATAAGCAATGCCTACTTTCTTAATTATGCATTGATTTTGTCGATCGTTACCTTGGTATATGGTTGGCGATGACCCTTCTTAGTATGTTGACCCTTCTTGGCCTTGTACTTGAAAGTAACCACTTTACGGTCACGGCCCTGCTTTTCAACAGTACCTTCAACCGTCGCACCATCAACAGTAGGGGTACCAATCTTGGTTGAGTCGCCACCAACAAAGACAACTTGATCAAAAGTTACCTTGTCGCCGGCTGCGGCGTCAAGCTTTTCAACGTAGATAGCTTGGCCTGCTTCAACTTTATATTGTTTGCCACCAGTTACAATAATTGCGTACACGTTTGTGCACCTCCTTAAATTATGAATCACTTAGACTCGCCGAGTTAAGCGTCAGTCAAGCTGAACTTAAAACTCACCCCGTGCGGTTGTAGCTGTAGAAGTCCACAAATACAACAGGAAAATACTATCAAATTTTTGCCTAGTCGTCAAGCTTTAGTTTTATTGAACAAAAAAGTCCGTAAAACTAATACTGCGCGTTGTCATTAAATGATGGAGCTTTTTAATGCATTTCGTTAAATAATGCGGCGTATAGATCATATCATTGGCCAACCAGTCGGTGATCAAGCCCACCGTGGCGGAGACGTAGTAAGCGATTTGAACGTTGATCGGCACCTCGAGGTCCGCAAACTGATCTTGAAAGTCCCGGTAAAACCGCTGCATCCAACTCGTTAGCTGACGGTTGATTCGCTGGCTAACGGCGAGTTGGCGCTGGTCCAACAGTAACGTCTGGAACGCTTCAGCGTGAGCATCAATGTAACCTAACGCCCGCGACAGCGAGAGGACTTGCACCCGCCGTAACGGGGCCGCCGGATTGGTCATCACGTCGCCAATTCCCACCGTAACGATGGCCGCGTCAAATAGCTCCGTGACCAGGTCTTCCAGCGCCTGATCGATAAACGCAGGTTTGTCCTTATAATGGAGGTAAAACGTGCCACGAGTCACCGATGCGGTACTGGTCAATTTTTGAACGGAAATATTTTCAACCGTTTCAGTTTGTAGTAATGTAATTAGTGCTCGGCGTAACCGCCGCCGCGTCTTATCCACGCGCGGATCGATATCATGACTCATAATTAGTTCCCTACTTTCTAAAAGTAATATAGCATTATCCGCTATGGGTGTCTAATTGTTTGTATTTGCCAGACATTTTTAAAATGAACGTCTAAAATGATTTGAATTTCGCCACACTCTGTAAAGGATAACTCCTTGACATTTAATTGACAAGTTGGTTATAATGGGAGTGCAATTTTTTCAGGGAAAGCCTGCTTTTCCGTAAAATTCGGTTGCAATTGACACTATACTTGTTTTAATATAGTCGTTATTGGACTAATCAAAGGAGGGACATACTCTTATGACTGTTGTTGCAAAACCATATAACACTTGGGCATCACGTCGGCCAGTTGCTGGTAAGCAAAAGCGCATTCGTCGCGAAAAGCAAATCGCTGCTATCCAACGTTGGGCTGCCGGTAAGACTGAAACCATTGAAAAAGCCCCAAAAATTAAGTAATCAAAAAAAGAACTGATCATTAGTGATCAGTTCTTTTTTTGATTGATTGTATTGGCACTGTGTGCATGTCGGATGAATCGCCCGCAGGCTAACGGTCATTACGGGAAGCAGTGAAATGCTTGCTTGCTGCATTTTCTTTTGCAACCATGTTTGAATAATATTGAATACCGCCTGCGATGGTCAAAATACCGATAATAGCTAAAACTGGACCCATAACTGATTCTCCTTCCCTGTTACATTTTTATTATCGTTTTGTTACAGGAATATTTCAAGTTAAAAGTCTAGGTTTAACAATTTCTACACTCTTCTTTAAACTTTCTTAAACTATGACAACCATTTAATCATCCAAGTCACCGTTCAACGACCCCCTTGACCAACTTTTTTATCGATTGCAAGCGCGTACCGGCGCCGTTAAAAACTTAAATAAGAATTGACACCTTCAACGTTCTTATCTATAATAAATCCTGTTGTTGTCACCTTGGCTCAACCGGATAGAGCATCCGCCTTCTAAGCGGAGGGTTGTGAGTTCGAGTCTCACAGGTGACATATTAGAATTTCACAGTTACAGTTTTAAAAATAGAGAATCCCGTTAAACGTTGATTTAGCGGGATTCTCTATTTTTAGTTCTCGACAAAACTAGACGGGGTGACGAAATAATTTGTCCCGATTTGTCCCACGGAGAAGCTTGACAGTGAATTATCGTTTGTTTTCGTATACATTAAATGAGCTTCTATTAAATCATGCACATATAGAAGAAATGATTACGCTTAGATTGTTTTCCACCCGCGGTATGCCGCAAACTGACATTTTTACCAAAATTAAAAATGCACTGGATTTCCGATACGTTTTGAGATTACTTCCAAACAAGATATATTACACGATATTCGTCTTTATTAAAAATAAGATTCCTTGTAAACGTTGGTTTAACAAGGAATCTTATTTTTGGTTCACTCTAAAAAACATAGTTCATACTAAATGTGCACGTTTATTGCGCCGATAATGCCGTAGAAATCGGCCGACCGAGATCACTACCGATGTTGTAAAATTAATCTTGAATCAGTAAGGCCATTCATTTAAAACAAATCATTTTAGGAGGTTTTCACCATGCGCACCCGTCACGTTTTAATAGTAATCATTATTAGCCTAGTTAGTCTGCCACTGACCGCCTGTTCCAGTTCACCAAAATCAGCACCCATTAAACCTCAAAGCACCAAAAGCAACCAACATACCAAGTTACCTTCGACTTCGACTAGTCAGACAAACAGTACAACCCGCCAAACTATCCAAAAATATTTAATCGGTAAAAGCTTCTCAATTTTTCCGGTTAAGTTCGATGGCGAAGACGTGGGACAGGCTATGGACGCCGGCCGGGCACCCGTTAATACCGTCCACGATGGCGGTCAATACCTTTACTTCAAAGATGCCAGTACTATCCGTGAAACCGGTAGTATGGCGACCAACCAAGCCTGGGGCACGACCTATCAAATTACAGCAACTCACCTGATCATTGCAAATAACCACCGGCGGATTCCGTACACCGTGACAGCCGGACAAGTCACTTTTCAGGATTGGACTGTAACCATTAACGGTCACACCGTCACTTATCACTTTAACCATGACGACCGATTTCAATCCTTAATTGAATCCAAGACCATTCAAAAGTGACTTAATTCCGCGGTCGCCGGCCGGTTACTAGGACAAGAAAACTCATTAACGCCAGTAAAATTACGCCAGCAGGTTTGCCTTTTGAACTTAGTTCCCCCGTTTGCGGAAGCCGCTGAGAATCACCGGTCGACACTGGCCGTTCTGGTTGACCGACACCCTTAACTTCAGTGACTAAGTTTGGCCAAGAATCGGCTTGTCGACTCGCTGATTGCTGCTTTTGATTATTAGACTTTGATACAACTAGCTGCGGACAGTTAGGTTGCGGTTCAATCGGCTTTGCCATATCTGGCACAGGCTTGACTGGTTTAGGATTGACCGGTTCCGGCGTGACCGGCGCCGGGTTGCCTGGCTCGGGATCAACGGGGGCCGGCGTGACTGGCGCCGGGTTACCTGGTTCGGGATTAACCGGTTCCGGCGTGACTGGCGCCGGGTTGCCCGGTTTGGGATCAACGGGGGCCGGCGCAGCAACGACCTGGACCGACACCGTCTGCGCCAACTCGGTCCCGTACGGCCCAGAATAGCGTACCCGCACGGCATATTGTCCGACCCGATTGGGGTCAACGTTATCGGTAAAGTGGACTTGTGTGGCCGGTATCAATTGTCCGGCTTCGTCGACCGCCCAATCAAAAACCGTTGTTGGGTCGAAATTGTTAAGCGTTCCCACTACGATTGGTGCGGGTACCTTAACTGCTAGCTGGGCCTGGCTTGCCACTACCGTCATCCAAGCTTGCCCCGTCACAACGTTACCTGCAAGGTCGGTATACGTTAACGTCAACTGGGACCGTCCGGCGTGTTTAGGATCAACCGGTCCGTTCAACCAGTCGACCGCAAGTACCTTCAACGGTTCGTTAACCGTTTGACCATTTGCGTCAACTAATTGAACGCCCGTTTGCCAGTCAACCGTTGGTACGTGGTACTGAATTACGGTAACCGGAGCAACATGGACGGCTGCCCGGGTCGCTAATAACGTTAACTCACTCGTATGCGTCAGCAAATCATAATTATTGGTCAAGTAACTAAAAGCCAAGAAATAATGCCCAGCATGAGCTAAATCAAGGGTTGGCAACGTTTCACCAAGTTCATTAGTTAATTTAACGGTCAAAGCGCCAACGGATTGCCGTTGTTGCTCCAAAGCATCCGTTAATGAAATCACCCGGCCCTGATCATCACGAGCATCTAACAAATCTGCAACTTGTGCTAAGGTGACTCGGGGACCGGCGACCACCGTCATATTCCGCCCCGCTAAAATAGCTTGACTATCATTTGCAATGACCCGGACGGTAGCGGTTGCCGTCACCCGTTTACCATATCGGTCTTGATAACTAACGGTGACTGGATACTGCCCCGCTTGGCGTGAATCAACCGCGCCCTCAAACTCAAGTCCCGTTTGCGTTGGGGTCAACGGGTCACCCAATGGTCCAACCAGTTGGCTGACTAATTGGTGCGGATCATAGTGTGCACCAACGTGCAACGTCAAGTCCGTCACCTGAAGTGCTGTCTGGTTCGAAAGCCATCGGTAAGTCGCGCTAATTCCCTGATCATGCATGTACAAGTTAGCGAGTTGGGCCGCGGTGTAGATTGCACCGGTGGCTTGGTTTTGCCAGTACCCCGGATAATCAATCGTCACTGGTGGTGTATTCAGGTATGAAGCCTCGTCATTAGTACCCTTAAATCGCAGCGACTCGTTCACGCTAAACTGGTTTAATCCCGGCGTCTGTAGCATTTCCTGCGTACTTTGTGCACCAGCGAAATCCCAAGTCGATAAATCTAACGTCTGAAAATCTGCACTTTTAAAGGCAGCGTCAAAGTCGTGAACGTGTGTAACGTCCCAGCCATTTAGGTTAACCGTTGGAGCACCTTTAAAGTTTTGGAACAATTCACTCAAATCGACCACGTTCGCGGTGCGCCAACTACTTAAATCCAACGGTGTTTTAATTTGTGCGTTTTGAAATAATCCGCTTAGCGACTGGTGCGTCTCGGTCAACGCGTCATCCTCATATGGCTTAGCACTAAACCACCAGCGTTGCGCATTAAGCGTACCAATCGTAGCTGCTTCGAATAAATTAGTAAGCCCCTGTGTCGGTAAGTTCCAATCGTTCATCGCTAACTGATCGATTTGCGCGCCACTAAACCAATTGGCTAAGCTTTGTAAGCCGTTCGTTCCCCAACCATCGAGGATCAGCTGGTGGACTTTTACCTTTTGGAACAAGGGAGGTACCGACGATTCGGGCGTGATTTGCCAACCACTTAAATCAATACTTCCCGATTGATTGTCAGCCGCAACGCTTGCAGTTATCCGCTCCGCCAGGCTGGTCAGTTGCTCACTTGTTAGATAATTTAGCAACCAGTCTTTCATTTCCAAGTGATCCACAACCGTCTGATCAAATAATAGGTCCGCTTTTTGCCCTGATTGAACCGTCCACCCATTGAGCAGTAAATCGTGAACCCGGCTTCCGGCTAACCAGTCCGTTAACGCGACTTACCGGGACAAACGACTATTGCTCAAATCTAACCTTTGAAGTGAAACGTCCTGAAATACCCCGGTTGCCTTAGTGCCCCCCGAAAAATCAAAGTTTGCTAAATCCGCACTTAGCAAGTGAGCTCCTCTAAAAAGTTGATCATAAGCTTGAATCCCGTAGGCATCCCAGTTTTTAACCGTCACCGCACTATCCGCTACCGTAACGTCCGCATCCATGTTAAAAAACATACGGTCCACGGTACGTAAATCGGGACTCTTGAAGGCAAACGTCATTTTACGCAGTGACCGGGTATTCTCAAACATGCTCGTGGCCGAACGTGCTTGGCGCATATCCCAGTGACTCAAATCAAGTTCGGTGATGGCTTGGTCATTTTTAAACATCCCATCAAAGTTAACGGCGGTCCGTACATCCACCTTATCTAAACCGGACAAGGTCCGCATGTTCGTTAGATTTTCAAACAACCCCCGACCATAATCATCCGCAACCTTCACCATACCATCAACCACGACATCACGTACCTGGCTCAAGTCAAAATCCGCCCCGCTTAGCATCTCAGTGGTATCAGACCGCTTTGGCTCACCACCGTGCAACGTTAACCGCCCAGTTTGCTTATCAAACTGGGCAACCAAACCATGGTAAATTAAATCCACATTTGGCTGTGGTTCCGGCACTACTCGTTTTTCTGGCACTTGCACTGTCTGTCGATCAATTGCAACCTTTGAAGTACCGGTTACGCTACTTTCCGCAACCGTTGCTTCAGGTTTGGTCCCCGCACTCGTTTGTGCCTGAGGACTAGCAGTCTTAGCTTTTGCAGTGGTCGGTTCAATTATTGCCGCTTGTGACTCGGTTGCCGGTTGAGCTGCTGATTGTGCCGAATTTTGTGCCACCTTAGTCAGTTGCGAGCTGAGTTGGCCAGTTGACTTGGCGTTCATTTTAGCTTTCTCGACACTCAATGCCGAATCAGCCGACTGCGCTTCAGCCCCAACTGTTGGTGCCACCGACGGCTCAACCGAACCTTGACTCGTTCTCAACACCTGAGAACGAGCAGTTTGAACCGCACTTGCTGGACTTACCATTGCCGGTGATGCCGAAGTCACAGTTTTTATTTCTGCAGCATCCGCTCCTACCTGGTGTTCAAGTACAACTATTGAACTTCCTAAACCTAACATTAACAGTGTTTTACCTGTATTGTACAAAAAATGAGACGACTCCGGTATTGTACGTAACTTAACCCTTCGCTTTTGCATGTCCCAAACGCGACCTTTCTCCAGATATTATTAAACTCATTCACAATATAGCACTGTTGACCACTGTTAACCATTAATTCAGGTTTTAAATTATTAAGAACGAGCGCGCTGCTTTCCCAGCTAGTCAACCACCCGCAAACTCGCTATAATAGACCACGAGGTGAAAACATGAAACTTGAAGCAATTGCCGGAAACATTGCCCACGCCATTAAGGACCGCTCGACCGACGCCCCCTACAACTTATCCGTGGAATTTACCGATAAGGCCACTAAGGGAAAATCGGCGACCGGGTGCGTGATTGCCCACATGCCGGACCATTTGCACTACACAATTAATAGTTACGATTACCGTTACATGGACGCCGATCCGCAGTTGGTGGCCGAGGAACTTGGCGCCTTTTTCGAATGTGACGACGACTTGGATCAGCGTCAGCCGCTAATTGACTTAGTCAACCAGTTGATTGCGGATGATCCAGATAACGACGCCACCTTGCTCAATAACGATTCAACTACCGAATAAACAAAAAAATCTGCCGTTTGGCAGATTTTTTTGTTAGTAATTATCAGCTTGTCGCTGTTCATTAACTTGGTTCTTAGCCGTAAAGGCCGTTTGAATCTCATCTTGAGTAAACCCAAATTCCACTAACCCTAATTTCAGAAACACGTGCCAAGCGTGTTGGTAGCTCACTTGGCGGTGATTAAAGTAGGCATCGTATAACAGGTGCTTAATGGCTAAATATTGCTTATTCAAATCCGTCGACCGTTGTTCGGCCAACTTTGTCAGGTCGTCAGTAGTTAGTGGTACCAAGTGGGTCCACTGCTGAATTGCAGCTAACAGGAAGAAAAAGTCCATCGCGTCAACGTATTCGTTCAGTAACGTTTCACGCTTGGTCTTACCCGCGTCAGCCTTCCCCTTATGAACCTTCCAAACTTTAAACCATTCGGCCGTATTGGCCATTTCAGCTAATTCTACGTCCAACGCCACCATCGCGTTTTGGAGCCGGTCGGCCGGCTTCCAATGAATCTGTTGGTGAGCCGTAATGTCCCGGTCCAACCGGATGGATTGTTGTAGTAAAGTCGTTAAGTCTAACATCCTAATCCCCTATCATTAAGCAAAAACTAATGGATCCGCTTTAATTTCTAAGGCGTCGATATTATCTAGGTACCAGTCACGCATGAAGTCAAAGTGGAGCAAGACGTCGAACCAGGATACCTCTTGTTGCGGGTCGTGAACCGTTAAGACCCAGCGTGCCTGCCCGTCCGGCGTGTTATTGAACAAGTCGACAATAAGGCCGTCTCGCAATTCAATTTCAGCGCCGTTACCATGCTGCGAGTTGCGCAGCATGTAGTCGTGTTCGGCCGCCGTCACGAATAACTTGTCGACGATCGAACGGTCCAGATCCGCAGCCCGCAGTTCGTACTTCGCCGCGTTGTCCACGTCTAAAATATTGAAATCGACGTTAAAACCAAAGTCGTTGCGCAAGTAGTGTCCAAACGCAATTAACGTGGTTAAGACCGCGTTGATTTGGTCGATCCCGGTTCCCTTTAGCAACAACTTATTAATAAATAAATTGGTAAAGGCCGTACTGTTAAACCGCAATAACCGCCGTTCCAGGTGGATATAAAAGAGATTCTCACCGGTCGTCTGCTCATGGTAATAGGCGCCACCGTTCGCATCACTAACGACTTCAAAACGGAACGTATAATCATCGCTCAGGTCTTCGAAGACGTGGAATAGTGATTCACTATGCCGTTGCGAATTCAAGACCGGCTTTTCGTTTTGGTGCATTGCTAACAGGCGGCTCATAAAAATCAGGTAGTAATCCGCATTTTGATACTGGTGCGGAAAAGTCACGTACGCGGAATCCAACTTAAAATTGGCTAACTGCTGTGCCGCCCCTAGTAAAGTTTCACCATCGGTCGTTTCAATCAACTGGTCCATTAGCGCGGTAAACTTTTCACCGTTAGCCAGGCCGTTTTTCAGGCCTTCGTTAAACATCGTTAGTTTGCCGTGGGTGCTCAGCGTTGCCGCGTCAGTTTCTGTTTGCTGTTCATTATTGCTCATCGTCCGCTACCTGCGCCTTTCCAATCAGCGTGGTCAAGTAATCTACGTACAGACTACGATTACGCTCATTAAAATTCTCGAAGCTCTTAAAGGCGTTTTCAATGGCTTGCTTTTCGTATGCTAAAATGGTGTCTTCTTTAGACAACGTCAAGATCTTCGCTTCGTTATCTTTCATTGCAGCGTGCGCATTATTGGCCTGCTCGTCTTGATCAGCCAACTTAGTTAACTGGTCAATGATTTGTTGGCGCTCTTCCTTAATTCGACCAGAATCGAATAAGGAGTTCCGCTGCCCGTTTTCTTTTAATTGTTTCCGTAACGTATCTTTTTGGTCGTCACGGTCACTCTGGGCGTCGATCAATTTTTGGAGTTGGTCACTGGCCGCCGAAATTTTTTGAATTTGGTCGGTGTTAAAACGCTTGTGGGTCGCCGCTAAGGCAAACGTTTGTTGCAGCTTATTAAATTCATCACTATCAAACTCAAAGGCAACCTTCAAAACATTTAGTTTGCCAAACCGCCGCCGGTCCCACCAGTTACCAAAGTAAATTTGGAACTCGCCGAGATGGGTTTCTTCATAGTAGAAAAATGGGTACTCGCGCGCCAAATAATCAATTAATTTCGTGCTCAAGTAATGACTGATTGCCGGATGAACGTCCGTAATTAAATCCACTTGGGCGTTACGGGTTGAATCCGGTTCCTCGTTTAATAAGGCTTGGTGATAATGGTCACCATCGATCAATTCGTAGATCAACCGGTCGTCACCAGCCGTAATTGCTTGGCGCAGCGTGGTCACGTAGTCCAACTTTTGTTGAAGGCGGTCCGTAAGCACGCGCGTTGGTTGATCTTGATTTTCAAGATCAGGCTGATTTTGTTTTTCCATAATAATCTCCTTGCAATCATTTTCAATCTTTGAAACTTGGTGAATTGCACTACAAGTTAATGTTACCGAAAATTGTTAAATTAATAAAGGTTAACACCGCTAATTTTCCAAAAATATAAAAAAACGGTCAGGTCGCCGAAGCTTCCTAACCGTTTTAGAATCAATCAGTTTAGTTTTTAATACAGTTCCATGTATTGATCGCGTTCCCATTCACTGACTTGCTGACGGTAAGAAGCCCATTCCAGCCGCTTAGCTTCCAGGAAGCTTTGATAAATGTGTGGTCCTAAGGCCTTCTTCATCGTTGGATCCGTCTGGAATTCCTTTAACGCGTTGTGCAAGGTCGATGGTAAGTCGGCAATCCCCGCCGCGTGCCGTTCGTCTTCGTTCATCACGTAGATGTTGCGGTCAACACTCTTCGGTGGTTCGATATTATTCTTAATACCGTCCAGTCCGGCTTCCAAGACCGCCGCAAAGGCCAAGTAAGGGTTGGTTGACGCGTCAACGCTCCGTAATTCCAAGCGGGTCGATAACCCACGGGCACTTGGAATCCGAATCATTGGTGACCGGTTAGATGCGGACCAAGCCACGTAAACCGGTGCTTCGTAACCCGGAACTAACCGCTTATAAGAGTTGACGGTTGGGTTGGTAACCGCCGTGTAACTACGGGCGTGTTTCATCAAGCCGCCCAAGAAGTGGTAGGCATCCGTCGATAATTGTAATTCGTCCTTTTCTTCCGGATCATAAAAGGCGTTCCCCTTATCGTGGAAGAGTGACATGTTAACGTGCATCCCGGACCCGTTCACGCCGTTCAGCGGTTTTGGCATGAAAGTTGCCCACAAATTATACTTACGGGCAATCGTCTTAACAACCAGCTTAAAGGTTTGAATGTGATCAGCAGCACTCAGCGCATCCGCATATTTAAAGTCGATTTCGTGTTGGCCAGGGGCAACTTCGTGGTGGCTGGCTTCAACGTTAAAGCCTAAGCGTTCTAATTCCAACGCAATGTCGCGGCGGCAGTTTTCACCCAAGTCCATTGGTGCAAGGTCGAAGTAACTCCCCTTGTCGTTTAATTCCGTCGTTGGTTCACCCTTATCATTCATCTTAAAGAGGAAGAATTCAGGTTCAGTCCCGATGTTAAAGGCAGTGAAGCCCGCATCGCGCATGTCACTCAGGACCCGGATCAAGTTATTACGCGGATCACCTTCGAACGGCTTCTTATCCGGCGTGTAAACTTCACAGATCAACCGGGCAATTTTACCATGTTCCGTGTTCCAAGGCATGATCAACCAAGTTGAAAGGTCTGGGTAGAGGTACATATCACTTTCTTCGATCCGTACGAAGCCGTCGATGGATGACCCATCAAACATCAGCTTGTTGTCGAGTAATTTATCGAGCTGTGAAACTGGAACTTCAACGTTCTTGATCGTCCCGAATAAGTCGGTGAACATTAGCCGTAAAAAGTTAACGTTCTCTTCCTTAACGATACGACGGATATCGTCCTTGGTGTACTGCTGTTTTGCCATGAAAATCGCTCCTTAAATGATTGACTAATGGATGCAGACGCATTTAATGCGCGGGGTAATGCGGCCCGGGATCAGACTGCAAACGCCCAAGATTCAGGAATTCGTCATGGAGGATTCGGCGAACGTCGTCGTCGGTCAGCGGTCGGGCTAGTGCGGCTTGCTTTTGCTTAGCCCGTTGCTTTTGTAGTTCATAGACTTCTTTAATGCCAGCCATATTAATGCCATCGGCTAGGTAATCCTTGATTTCAAGCAACCGATCAATATCGTTCAACGAGAACATCCGCCGGTTACCGGCGTTGCGTTCGGGAACGATCAGGCCCTGCTCTTCGTAGTACCGAATCTGACGAGCGGACAAATCAGTCAACTTCATAACCGTACCAATTGGCAAAACAGCCAACGAACGACGAAGCTCCTTCTCCTTCATAGCGACCCTCCTCCTTTAATACAGACTTAATAGTAGCAATCTGAATGGTGAAAGTCAACAATTCATGTAAGAAAACATGACATATGCAAATTTAGGTAGACCAATTTATATTTTAGCTTAACCAACTAGCCAGTTGCTGGTCGATTTCGCGCCGTTGCTCGGGGTGTTCCAATAAATCAAACCACGTCACCGTCATCTTATTTCGGAACCAGGTCAGCTGTCGCTTGGCATAGTGGCGCGAATCGCGCTTAATTAGGTCAACCGCGTCAGCCAAGCTCCGTTGGTGCTCAAAGTAGCCGAAGAGCTCGTGGTAACCAATCCCCTTGCCGGCCGGTAAAGCCGCCCCGCCCTGGTCAAATAGCCAGCGGGCTTCATCAACCAGCCCGTCGGCCATCATCAGGTCGACCCGTTGATTGATCCGGTCGTATAACCGGGAGCGGTCGGTAGTTAGACAAAGCGTGCGTGCGTCTAACTGAACGTCCGGTACGTCGGCCTGCTCCGAGAAACGCTTACCGGTCTGGTGATAATACTCGAGCGCCCGGATTATCCGCACCAGGTTAGCGGGTGCCACCGTTGCGGCGGTAGCCGGGTCCACTTGGTTCAAAGCGTCCCACGCCACCTGATTACCCGCCGTGGCCGCTTGATCAAACCAATGCTGACGAAACGCCCAGTCGGGATCGCCATCACTCGGCCCAAACTGGTAGCCCGCTAGTAGTGATTGCAAATAAAAGCCGGTGCCACCAACCACGATCGGTAACTTACCACGGGCGTTGATGGCCGTGATCAGCGCGGTCGTCCGGGTCACAAATTCAGCGACCGTAAAGCGTTGGTCAACCGTCTTAATATCAATCAGATAATGCGGGATTCCCGCCCGTTCTTCCGGCAGCACTTTAGCCGTCCCAATGTCTAATTTTTGATACACCTGCATCGAGTCGCCAGAAATAATTTCACCGTTCAATTGGTGGGCCAACTCTAACGATAGGGCCGTTTTGCCGACCGCGGTCGGTCCCGCTATCAATAAAACTTTATTTTGTTGCACTTAATGTTCACCCCGATAATTTTGTCGTATTTGATAAGCCAGTCCCGGATAATCCGTAATAATACCCGCAAAGCGGTGCCGAAAACAAAAGCGCATGTCGCGCGGTTTGTTAACGGTCCACGGTCGCAACTGAATCTTGGGTAACCACAACCAGTTCAAGCGCACCCAGCGCATGGCCGGGTGGTAGCCCAAAACAACGTGCTGGGCGTGTAACCGGCGCGCAATTCGGCGCCGGGCCGAAAAGAGACTATCGGTTTCAACCTCTGGCTGTAAGCGGTGCAAGCGTTCCACCGATTTGGCATAAAAGCTGGAGTAAACCAGTTTGAAAGGCACCGAGTGCTGGTCAAAATAGTCGGCCACCAAATCTTCAATTCCCTCATAATGAATCTTATTGGTCTTAAGTTCTAAATTAAAGATTCCGGTGAAATGTTGCGCCACTAGCAACTGCACAACGTCATCCAACGTTGGGACCCGCGTGTTGGTGTAGGCCGGGTCAAAGTAGCTGCCAGCGTCCAGCCGTTTTAACTGGGCTAACGTTAGGTCCTGAATCAAGCCTTCCCCATCAGTCGTCCGGTCAACCCGTTCGTCGTGCATGATGATCAGGTGACCGTCCCGTGACAAGTGAACGTCGGTCTCGATGCCATCCGCCCCATCCGCAATTGCAGCGCGAAACGCCACTAGGGTATTTTCCGGCCGGGTCCCCTTACTGCCACGGTGTGCAATAATCTGTGTCCGCATTTTTCCATCCCCATTTTCGAAATTCAAGCTTTAAATCATTGATATCTCGGCAAAAAACAAGCATAATAAAACTAATAACAGCTAGGAGGTTCAAACTATGAAATCATTTACACGTGGCTTCTTATTCGGGGTCGTGGCAACGGCCGGCGCCGTGATTGGTTCCGTTTTATCCTTTAAGAAACAGGTTGTGGATCCAATCGAAGAACAAGAAAATAAATTCGAAGAAAGCCGTAAAAAAGCAATGCGCAAGAGTCGCTCCGCTCATAACGGCTAATTAACGTAAAAAATGGTGGCCCGAACAAAATTATTTTGTTCTTGCCGCCATTTTTTAATACTTGGCTTTTTTCGTCTTGCCTTCCCAGCGTGCGTAACCGGGCTTTAAAATATACAACTCTTTAAAACCGTTTTTATGCAACGTCACAACGGCCCGGGTACTCAAACTATGGGTTTGATCATATAAGTATACCGGCATATCCGTCCGTAGTTCCGCCATCCGGACTTTCAATTGATTAAACGGAATGTTGCGGGCACCCAAAATATGACCCGCATCAAATTCTTTCTTTTCCCGTAAATCAATGACTTGCGCTTTCCGCATACCCGCTTGAAAATCGTCTTCTTCCAGCATGGTGGAAACCTGCTTGCGCCGAATATAACTATATAACTCATAAATAACGTAAGCCGCGATGAGGATCAACAAAACAACGTTGACGTACCCCCAACCGGTAAGTGCACCTAAAACCACGATATCCCTCCTATTTTCTACCTTACTATTTTACACAAAACCGCTTACTTTGACTAGGGGCAAGCGGTAATTATCCCCTTGCCAACAAAAAAGGCGCCGACACGCGTGCCGGCACCCCCAAGTTATTCTCGCTAGATGAAACGTTGTGCTAATGAGCCGGCACCAATGACCCCGGCATCGTTACCCAAGACGGCTAACTTCAAAACGGTCGTGTTCCGAACCGTTGGGAAAGTAAACTGCTTGAAGTAGGCGATAACTTGTTGTAACAAGAAGTCACCGGCAGCGGAAACGCCCCCACCAATAATGATGGACGACGGGTTCATCGTGTTACCAACGTTACCCAAGGCTAAGCCTAAGTAGTATGAAACCCGGTCAACGACGCTCTTCGCTAAAATGTCGCCTTCCTTAGCAAGGTCGAACGTGATCTTAGAACTGATTTCTTCACCGTTATCTAAAAGTTGCTTTAACTTAGAGTTACCGGAGAATTCTTCCGCCATATCCCGTGCAACGTGAACCACCCCGGTTGCCGAAGCGTATTGTTCCAAGCAACCCTTCTTGCCACAAGTACACATGTAGCCGTTTGGTTCAACCGTCACGTGGCCGATTTCACCAGCCGCACCAGCCGTACCGTGTAAGAGGCGACCGTCAGCGATGACGCCACCGCCAACCCCCGTACCAAGGGTAACGAACACCACGTCACTGCCGTTTTCACCGGCACCCTTCCAGCGTTCGCCAAGTGCGGCAACGTTGGCGTCGTTATCGAGCGTAAACTTGATCCCGGTACCTTCTTCAATTTGTTTCTTAACTGGTTGTAAGGTCTTCCAGTTTAAGTTGTACGCCCCAATAACGGTCCCCTTGTCCAAATCAACGGTCCCGGGAGTTCCCATCCCGATACCGATAAATTGGGAACGGTCCATCTTGTAAAGATCGATGTGGTGGTTGATCGAATCGATGATGTTAGGAACGATGTGGGATCCTTCATCTAAAATCGTCGTATCGATACTCCATTTTTGTTGGATGTCACCATTTTCAGTTAAAATAGCGAACTTTGTCGTCGTACCACCAAGGTCGACCCCAATTAATTTGCGCTCCATGTTGCTAAATCCCTCCATTAATGCGGCGCGCCTTTTGCGCGCTCATGTTCTGCTTCTAGCCGGTGCTCATGACTCAATACGAGTTTTACGCGGGAATACATTTTGGCATCGATCACCCCGGCCTGATAGAGGTGATCCACCTCGATGGCCATCAGTTCGATATCCCAAATACGTTTGCCCACGTAAACGTACACACCAAACTTTTTCAGTAATTGTTGGACGTCGTAGAGTGTTTTCATGTGCATATCCTCGATTTATTATACAGTTAATTCACCATTTGTAAAACCCATTTTTAGCAGCGCTACCCAAGCAATCACAAGGACGACCGTCGCTAAAATTCGCTTTAAATTCGAAATTTTACCGATTCGGGGGACGCCCAGCGTGTAGGCGATTAAAAAGCCACCAATGGCACCGCCGACGTGCCCCCAAATATCAATGCCGGTCGAAAACAGGTCAAAGACCAGGTTGATCACCGTTAAGAGTAAGAAGCGGCTCGCCAGCTGCCGAATCACCGGGTTCTCCCAGAACGACTCACCGACCATCAGGAAGGCCCCGAATAACGCGAAGCAGGCGGTACTAGCGCCCAGCGACTGGTTATTCGATAACGCAAAACTCAGGATGTTGCCACTGATGCCACCAATCAAGTAAATGACCAGCATCCGCCAGTGCCCAAACATTGCTTCGATCTGGACCCCCATAAAGTAAATCACCACCGCGTTCAACGCGATGTGGGTCAAATTTGCGTGCAGAAACATCGGCGTGATGAATCGCCACCACTCACCGGCTATAATCGCCTGATTATTTTTGAGCCCCATCATGTTGACTAGCCAGATTCCCTGGCTGCCCATCAGGAGCCACGGGATTAAGAAGAACGCGACCGTGACCGCTAAAATAACCTGGGTTACTGCGGGTTCCGTTTGCCACCATCGTTTAATCACGCTCACCTTCCTTTGCGACGAGTACCTCGTCGAGTAAAATATCAAACGCATCGACCGGCCACTGGGCAGTGGCAAATGCCATTTGCTGGTAAGCGACCGTTAATTTGGTTCCCTTAAAATCAGCCAAGTAGCGGTCGTAATAGCCACCACCAAAACCAATGCGGGCGTGCTGATCCAAGCTATACCCTAGGCCAGGCACGATGATCAAATCAATCGCTTTTTTAGCGACGGCTTCACCATCAACCGGTTCCAAGATGCCAAACTTGGTCCGTTCAAGCTGACTGCTGGCCGTGTACGGGTAAAAGGCCATTTGACGGTGGGGTAACGTCTTGGGAATCAAGACCGTTTTCCCCTCTTGCCAAGCTTGCTGAACGAACGGGCGGGTATCGACTTCAATCGGGCTGCTGATGGTGACCGCGACCGTCTGGGCCCGCTGCCACGCGGCACTAGCGAAGAGCTGTTGTTGCAGCGACAAGTTTTGCGCAACCCGTTGTTCAGCGGTCATTTTGCTGAGCTGACTAATTTGTTGTTTTCGAAAGGCTTTTTTTTCCACGGTCGTAACCCCCACCAAGCTATTTTTTAGTTATCGATACAAAAAAATCTCATTCATTAACACTCCGGAAGATTCCGGTCGTTGCCAACAAATGAGAAACCCATTGTCTAATGACAATGTTGCTGAAAAACAACAGGTCACCCCGTTGTTATTTTGTTTCGCGATGTAAAGTGACTTTATGTTCACGAGGACAGTACTTCTTAAATTCGACCCGGTCAGGATTGTTCCGACGGTTCTTTGAAGATAAGTAGTTACGTTCGTGGCATTCAGTACATTCAAGTGTAATGTGTACCCGCATGTTGTTGACCCTCCAAACTCATTCGCAAATTCTAGGGCCATAGCCCTTAACTCAAACTACTATACCATTAATGAATTAAAAATACCAGTATCAATTCTGATACTGGTACCGATTCTAACAAATTTTAATCCGGGTGTAAAACGCGGTTGCACCGCGCCCGCCCGCTATTTACCATAATACTTCCAGAATGCCTTGTAAATCTGAGTCGCCGCCGTCATGTTCGCGCTCCCGCCGGACATCCCCGGAAAGACGATTGCAATCGCAACCTTCGGGTTCTTATACGGCGCGTAAGTAGCCAAACTCAGGGTTTCAGTTGAAACGGTTCCGTGGAACGTTTCGGCAGTCCCAGACTTAGCCGCTACGGCTGGTGACAAGTCGGCTAACGCACTCCCAGTCCGTTGTGACATGCTCCCGTGGACTACGTTCCAGTAGCCTTGGTGAACCACGTCAAAGTACGATGACGGCACGTCGATCGTGTTCAGCACCCGGGCGCCGACGTTGGTCTTAACGGCGCCTTGTTTCCCGTTAGCCTTGGTCCCAGTGACGGCACCGACCACGTGAGGGGCAATTCGCCGACCACCGTTGGCCATCGTTGCGATGTACTGGGCAACTTGAATCGTCGTGTAGGAATCGTAGTTCCCGTAGGACAAGTCCAGCGCTTTACCAATGTTAGCGCGGGTTGACGCCCCTTGGTAACCAGTGGCTTCGCCTGGTAAGTCAATCCCGGTCTTCACGCCTAACCCAAATTCGTTAAAGTAACCACGTAACTTTGAGAAGACGCTCGACGACATCGTCAGGGCCTTGCCCGCCGCGTAATTGAAGTTACCTTCCTTCATCGCCAGCTGCATCATATACGAGTTAGAGGAAACTTCCATCGCCGTTGAGGCGTTCAATGCCAGGTTCATATTCCCGGACTTGTTGAACCAGGACGTCTTGGCTGCCGTACCGGCTAACTTGATTGGCACGTCGGTCAGCGTACTGTTGGTTGGCGTAATGACACCGTCCTGCAAAGCCCCCATGACCGTGGCGCCCTTAACGACCGACCCCATAACGATCGATTGGTTGATCGTCCCGAGGGCGTTTTCCGTAATCTTCCCGGTCGACGTATTGCGGTCAACCCCGGCCAACGCGTAGACCGACCCGTTATTCGGGTTCAGAACCACGGCGTAGGCACCGGACATGTACGGGTTCGAACCGACGTTGGAACCGACCACCGAGCGAATGATACTTTGAACTTGCTTTTGAAATTTCGAATTGATCGTTAACTGAAGGTTGTCCCCCTTCGAGCCGCCGTACTTCTCAATTTCTTTTTGAATAACACCATCCTGCGTCTTAACTTCGGTTTGCGACTTCGTTCCGCGCAGGACGTCTTCATACTGCTTTTCCAACTGACTTTGTCCGACCGAATCGTCACGGGCGTAACCCTTAGCTAATAACGTCTTGACGTCATCACTTGGCAACCCCTGCTTTTCGGTTGTGACCGTCCCAAGCACACTGCTCAGGTCAGTCCCGTTCGGGTAACTTCGTGTCCAACTCGTCCCGACCTTCACACCGGGCATTTCCGACTGGTGTTCCCCAATTTGGGCCAGCTCCGTATTCGTTACGCCGGTTGATTTAATGTTGACCGTTGATAACGAGTACGCCGAATTCATCTTATAGTAGATGGCAGCCGCTTTCTTTTGCTGGTCGGTCAAATCATTGATCAGGTGTTTTTCGGTGTAGGCGACTTCTCTGGCGTACATCACGTCCTCGTCAGTCGAAGTCTTGACCTTCTTAGCGACCGCCTTTAAGTTACTGGCACTGGCCAAGTAATAGTCCGCGAGGTTACGGTCCGTTAAGGTGTCGGTCGGAATCGTCAAGAATTGACTTAACTTAGTTGCGACCCCGTACATCTTAGTTGCCGCCACATTGAGGCCCTTGGTGTATTGAATCGCCTGGTGGGACTTATTACCAACTAAGACCCGGCCGGTAGAATCGTAAACCGACCCCCGCTGAACCTTCCCCGTTGCCGTTGTGTTGTTAGCGGAGTTGACTTCCGTTCGAAATTTTTGTCCGTAATCGACCTGTAAGTAAGCTAACTGCCCAATTAACGCAGCAAACAGCAAAAAGACGATAAAGAATAAAAAGTTTAGTCGAAACGGAATGTGGGACTTATTTGGATCCCGATTCGCAGTAATTTTCTTAAACAGTTTCAATTCTCAGGCTCCCGTTCTTAATTTGGTAAACATTTTTTGAAATTTTACCAGATGTGACTAGCAATCCTTAATAATTGCAATACTACTATGCTATTCTATACGATAGACATGAAAATTTCAGCCGATATTCAGTATTTTAATATTTTTTTGAAGTTTTGAAGCCGGCTGAAACGCATTGTAAAAGAGATTGAGGTGGCATTTCTAATGATCCGTCGTTTTTTTGACAAACGCACCTGGCCGCTATGGGTCAGCTTCTGGCTCCCACTCCTGACCATGACCGGTTACTTCATTTACCGCGGCATGGCCCCGTTTGGTTCCAGCAGCTTGCTCACCGTGGACCTCGGTCAACAGTACGTCGATTTATTTGCTTATTTTCGACACACGCTGTTACACGACCCGAGTGCATTTTTCTATTCCTTTTCCAAAACCATTGGTGGTGAAATGGTCGGGGTGTGGGCTTACTATTTAATGAGTCCCTTTAATTTAATCTACTTATTCTTCCCTGGTCAATCAATCACGACCGGCATTTTTATCGTCACCGTCCTAAAGTACGGGTTTGCCGGACTATCCTTTGCTTGGTTGCTCACCAAAACTAAGACCCAGAAAGGCTGGCTAGTCCCGACTTTCAGTACCGCCTACGCCATGATGGGCTGGATGATTGCCAACCAACTAAACATGATTTGGTTAGATACAACGGCCATCTTACCAATGGTCATCTTGGGGCTCGAGCGGCTCTTCAAAACCGGTAAGGTCCGCTACTTTGCCGGTTGGTTAGCGGTCATGTTAATCGATAACTACTACATGGGTTACATGGTGATCCTCTTTAGTTGCTTATACTGGTTATACGCCGCGACGAAGTACTGGCAAAACGTCAAGACGTTGGTCGTGCACGTTGCCAAGTTTGCCTGGGGGGGCTTACTCGCCGTCGCCCTATCCGCCTGGCTGTTACTACCGACCTTTTGGGCGTTGATGCAGAGTAAGGCCAAGTACAACGTCACCAAGGTTCACTGGAAATTCGAGTACGCGCCGTGGAAAATGATTGCCAAGTTCGTTACCGGGACGTTTAATTTCGATCAAATGCCGTCCGGTCAACCTAATTTTTACGTCGCTTGGTTGGCGATCTTCGCCTTCATGCTGTTCTTCCTACGCCGTAAATTCCATTGGACGGTCAAACTAAGCAGCTTACTGGTTACCGCCGTCCTCCTACTCTCATTTTGTTACGAGCCGCTCGACTTACTCTGGCACGCCGACCAGTTCCCAGTCTGGTACCCTTATCGCTTCTCGTTCGTCTTCTGCTTTTGGATTGTCTGGCTGGGTGCCCAGGCCTTAACCGACAAGTTAACGGTCAAGTGGTGGCAAGCCGCGATCATGTTAGTCTTAAGCGTTAGCGGCTTTACTACCGTCTACTTGAACCTAAAACACGTCAGTTTTGTCACCAAGGCCAACCTGATGATTACGATTGGCTTAGCCGCCGTGACGTTGATTTTCCTACTAGTTGGCAAACAGCGCCGGCGTATCTACCAGGTAATCGCCCTCTTGCTAGTGACAGTCGATATGGGGATTAACGCTTTCGCTTCATTAAATAACCTGTCGTACGTCTCGCAAGCCGAGTTCGGTAATTACACCAGCGCGCTGAACCAAAGTGTGGCTAAAATCAAAGCGAGTGACAGCAGTTTCTACCGAATTGGTAAGACCTTCACCCGGACTAAGGACGACCCGATGCAGGCCGCCTATAACGGCGCCGACCATTTCAGTTCGACCTTTGAAAAAATTATTCCGAACTTCTTCGGTTCGATTGGCCAACCAGACGGTGACGGCGTGGTCGCCTATACTAACGGGACTTTGATCAGTGATTCGCTGCTCGACATGCAGTACTTCATGGATAAGAAGGTTCCCACGGCACAGCAGAGCAACACGAACTACCGTAGTTACATTCCGGTCACTAGCACCAAACCGGACCTGACCAACTACCGGGGTCAATCTAGGCTCAGCACTAAAAAAGTTGCCACCTACAAGAACCCGTACGCGTTAGGATTAGGGTTCGGCGCGTCGGCCGCAATCAACGACCTGCACGTTTCCAAAACGACCGGGGATCCAATCGCCCGCCAAGAGTTGATCTACCAAACACTGGCCGGCCGGTCAACGAGTGGTCTGATCAGCGCCGAGAACTTTGACGAAGTCGTTTTCCAAAACGTTAAAAAGGTCACCACGTTGACCGGATCAGTGCTGAATAAACAGAACCTGGGTAAAACTGGTTCGATTTACTTTAAGTTTACACCGCGGACCAACGATTCTTACTACATTACACTTGGGTCTAACCTCAATACGGATAATGCCAGCTATTACATTAACGGCAAGGAACTCAAGCAGTACCCAACTTACCGCCACACCATTGCGGTCAACGTGGCCGCAAACAGTAAGGGTAAGACGGTCACCTTTGGAATCCAAATGAAGAAAACGTCGCTGTGGTTGCAAAACTTTACCCTGTATAAGTTGGATAATGCCGAATTCAAGCAATCCGCGAAAAAGTTGCAGCAACAGCCTTGGCACTTAACCAAGCACTCTAGTCGCAAGTTGAGCGGAACCATTAACATCACCAAGAAAAACCAAGTCTTGATGACAACCGTTCCGTACTCCAAGGGCTGGCATGCCACCGTTGATGGCAAGGCCGTTAAAACCAAAAAAGCAATCAATACTTTCGTAACCGTGCCACTCAGCAAGGGCCACCATACGGTCACGTTGACTTACCGGCCACCGTTACTACTCAGCGGTAGCCTGATTACCGGGGGCGCCGTGATTGGCACCATCGGCTGGTTCGCACTGAAACGGCGGCGTGACCAGTTACATTTTTAGGTACTGAAACCAAATAAAAATTAGCGTCGTAAAACCTGGAATGGTTTTACGGCGCTTTTTGAATTGCAGCGAACCTGACTGTTGTGACTAGGAGAGCCCCAGCGCTAAGCGTAATTCCGGAATAACTTTACTAAAGCTGATAATCACCGCTTAAAAAGGACCCCCTCCCAAACCAAATAAGGTCGCAATTACGGGATGACTAAGCGGACTAGGAAGTGCCCACCATCCGGACTTGATTGATTGTCAAAACGTGGGACCAAAAGTCAGTTACCTTTTGGTCCCACGTTGGGTTAATTACTCGTTATTTTTAATATAATCGTACTTAGGCCCGTCATTTTCCGGATCATAATCGACCTTCAAATCGTAACCGTTAAAAAACCATTCATCACGGTCGTTAACATAGTAGTTAACGCCGTCCTTAACCGTCTCGACAATCGGTTTGTGGGGCTGGTCGTCGCGCATCAACCCAATTGAAAAGCCGCTGTGGACCGCGGTCTTTCCGTAGGTCTTACCGAAAAAGCGGACCCCGTTACCGGTCGTCACGCCCATATCATCGTGGAACCACTGACTTGCTGCATCCGTAATCGTAATTTTCATCGTCGCACCTCACCTGTAATCGTTTACAGTTATTGTCCCCTGTTTGCATCAAAAACGCAACATTGAGACGCAGTGAGCAACCGCTGAACACCGTCATCCAACTAGCTAAGCGGGGCGTCACCCGCCCCGCTGCCAAAATTGCTGGCCACGTTAGACCTTTCACAACCCATCGGGTACTACCTCCTGACGCTATTAATTCACTTGCTAGTGACAAAAAAGCGTTGCTTCGCGATTAATATCGTTAAGCAACGCTTTCGTACTTTCATATACCAGTTAACTTAGGCGTTTTCAACCTTCAAAATCTTGACTTTCATTGAGCCGGCCGGGATGTCGATTGAAATTTCTTCGTCGACGTGGTGACCAATTAAGCCCTTTGCAATCGGTGAGTCATTCGAAATTTTACCGGCCATCGGGTCAGCTTCCGCCGCCCCAACGATCGTGTAACTTTCGGGCTCTTCATCGGGTAATTCCTTGAAAGTCACGATTTTACCAACCGAAACTTCGTTTTCATCGATTTGATCACTGTCAATAATCTCAGCGTATTGCAGCATGTGTTCCACCGTTTTGATTCGGTTTTCCAACAAGCTTTGTTCGTTCTTAGCTGATTCATACTCGGAGTTTTCGGATAAGTCCCCGTAGCTCCGTGCAATTTTAATTCGGTTAATAATTTCTGGGCGCTGGTTGATTTTTAAATCTTCAAGCTCGTTTTCAAGCTTAACCTTACCCTCTTCTGTCATTGGATACGTTTTGTCTTCTGCCAATGTTTCCACTCCTCTAATTCCTGTAATTGTAATATCAATGAACAGACTACCATTTCGAATTTTAAATGTAAACTCCGAAATTCTGAATCCTGATCAAATGGTCTATAAAATCGACCGGACTTTGGTCGTTAACAAATCAATCGCCACTTCGTTTTCGCCACCTTCAGGCACGATGATGTCGGCGTAGCGCTTGGTTGGTTCAACGAACTGGTGATACATCGGTTTGACGGTCGCTAAGTACTGGTTGATCACCGAGTCCAACGTCCGGCCGCGTTCCTTAATATCGCGCTGAATCCGGCGAATGATTCGAATATCGTCGTCGGTATCAACGAAGACCTTAATGTCCATTAAATCACGTAGCCGCTGATCATCCAAAATTAGCACGCCTTCAACGATGATTACGTCGCGGGGCTCCTGATGAATCGTTTCCGCGCTCCGGGTGTACTGTTCGTAATCATAAACCGGCTTTTTAATCGACTGGTAAGCCAACAACTGCTTGATTTGCTTGATCATCAAGTCGGTATCAAAGGCTAACGGGTGGTCATAATTGACCGCGTGGCGCTGAGCCATCGTCATGTCGCTTTGATCATTGTAGTAGGAATCTTGTTGCAAAATCAGTAGCGACTGACTGGATAATTGGTTATAAATTGCCTTGCTAACGGTGGTCTTACCACTACCTGAACCACCGGTGACCCCAATAACCACTGGGCGCTGATGACGTTTAATTTCACTCATAGTTGCTTTAGCCTCATTTTCCATTTTCTGCTGCTTCGTTGTGTTTTGATACCTTTTCAATGTTTGCTGCGTGACCAGCAGCATCGGTTGCATAGTACACTTTACCGGTCTTAAGGTCGGCAACGAAGTACATGTAGTTCTTACTACGTTGGGCGGGTTCTAAGACGGCTTTAATCGAGGTCAGGCTCGGGCTGTTAAATGGTCCGGGGCCGTAACCTAAGTGTTTACGTAAATTATACGGCGAGTCGGTTTGCAATTCCTTCGCGGTCAACGTCGACTTAGTCGAATTGATGGCGTAGAACACTGAAATATCCGAATCCAAACGCCACTTAGCTTCCAAGCGGTTTAAGAAGACCCCGGCAATCAAGCGCCGGTCCTTCTTGGTACTGCCTTCACGTTCAACAAGTGACGCTAACGTCATAATCTCTTGAACGGACATCTTCGACTTCTTGATTTCGGTGTAGTACGGTTGCAGTTCCTGATCCGTCTTGGCAACCATTTGGGTAACCAACTGCTTCAACGTCATCTTTTTACCCACTTGGTAAGTTGCAGGGTACAAATAACCTTCGAGGTGGTAACGAACCTTCTTAGCAGCCATCGACGACGCCAACAATTGCGGGTACTTCTTGGCCAGCGACTGAATAAAGGTCTTATCCTTCATCAGGGCCAAAAATTCGGCGGCCGTAAAGTCGGTCTGCTTTTCAACCGTCTTGGCAATCGTCTTGATTTGGCTGCCCTCGACGACCAACACCCGGCCAGTCGAACTTTGAATCGGTTCGGACGAGCCACCCTTATTCAGCGTCTTAGCAATTTTTTCCAAGCTCATTGATGGTTTCAGCTGGTAATAACCCGCGTGAAAGTTAGAGAGGTTGTGGGCTTTCGTCCAATATTCAAAAACAAAGCCACTCTTAATGACTTTATTCGATTGCAAAATATCCGCAATCTTTTTCCCGTTAGCACCGTAGGGAATGTTGACCTGCACGACTTGGTTATCTTTACGGTCGTAAGGCTGGGTCGCATTGTCAAAGTAACGGTAGCCCATGAAGCCGACAATAATCAATAAAACAATTAAAATACCGACAACGCCACCGATGACGTGCTTTGAAAATGACTTACGTTCAGTCCGTTCTAACCGTTCCGGTTGAACGGAAGCCTTGTTTTTTTGATCCTGGTTATCCTGGTCGTTATTCAAGATTCGCCCCTCCATTTGTTAATTAATCCTATCAATTATACAAGACTGTGCTGGCCTTTGCACTAGTTCACACTGAGTTTTAGCGATTTTTTAAAGTAAATCGACCAATTCAGCGTCTTTTGACAAAAAAACAGCTCCCAACCACCGTTGAGAACTGTTCTAAAAAGATTAACGAATCTCTGCCCCTAATTTCTCAGTCAGAGCTTCCAAGACTTTGTTGAAGGCTGCCGTAACGTCATCGTCGATCAGGGTCGCGTTTTGGTCACGATAAGTTAAGGTGTAGGCCAGCGATTTCTTGCCCGCCGGGACGTGCTTGCCGTTATAAACGTCAAACAGCGTCACGTTTTGCAAGTGCGCGCCACCCTTATCGGTAATTAGGGCGACCACGTCCGCGTTAGTAACGGTATCATCAACCAGCATAGCCACGTCGCGGGTAATACTTGGGAACTTAGAAATTGGTTGATATTGTTGTTGAGCCTTTGGTAAAGCAATCAAAGCCGATAAATCAAGTTCAAAGACGTAAGTTTCACGGATCTTGTAAGCCTTAGCGGTTGTTGGGTGCACTTCACCGACGAACCCAACCAACGTCTCATCAACAAAAATATTAGCAGTCCGGCCAGGGTGCATCTCCGGCATATCACTAGTTGCCACGTAACTGACCGTCCCGGCTAAGGCTAAGCGTTTCAAGTAGCCCGCAACAATTCCCTTGATTTGGTAAAAATCAACCGGTTGTTCGGCAACGCCCCAGCTCTTCTTGACCATCGAACCCGTAATTGCACCGGCAATGTGTTCGATTTCCTTCGGCCGAACTTGGTCGGGTTGGCTATAGAAGACCCGCCCCTGTTCGTATAAGGCCACGTTATGTTCCTTGCGGGCGTTATTATAAGCGAGGTCGTCCAATAATCCGGAAACCAGGCTTAACCGTAACGTCGTCCGTTCAGAACTCATTGGGAAGTCCAACTTGGTTACGTCACTAGCACTTAACGCAAAGGCCTTCGCCTTTTCCTCAGTGGTCAGTGAGTAACTAATGGCCTGAGTTAAGCCGGCACTTTCCATCATTTTGCGAGAATCGCGGATCACGCGCTGAGTTTCGTTGAGTTTCCCGATGGTTGGTTGGCCCGCCGGTAAGGTTGCCGGCAAGTTATCATACCCGTATAGCCGGGCGACTTCTTCAATCAGATCGGCTGGCAGGTGAATATCCCACCGTCGTGATGGTACCGTGACGGTATAGGTTTCACCATCCAGCTTAGTTGGAAAGTCCAAGCGCTTGAAGATGTCCAGTACCGTGTCACTGGTTAACGTTGTTCCTAAAACGTGGTTGATTTTCGATAAGGTGATGGTCACTTCAAACGGTTGAACGTCTTCGTCGCGACCAACCGCAACGCCCTTAGCAACCGTTCCCTGACCTAATTCAGCAATCATGGCAGCGGCGGCATCCAACGCGGTCACCGTCATGCCGTGGTCGATGCCCCGTTCGTAGCGCATCGAGGCTTCACTGTGCAAGTCGTGGTTATGGGCAGCCTTACGAATTTTAACGGCGTCAAAGACCGCACCTTCCAAGGCAATCGTCGTTGTCTTGGCGGTCACTTCGGTGTCCAAACCACCCATCGTACCGGCCAAGCAAATCGGTTGGTCGTCACTACAAATCAGCAAGTCGGTCGCTAGTAATTCCCGGTCCTCACCGTCCAACGTAGTTAAATGTTCGCCCGCCTTAGCTAAGCGTACGTTCACTTGGCCGTCCGTCAATTGATCGTAGTCAAAAGCGTGCAGTGGTTGCCCGTATTGCATTAAGACGTAGTTCGTCGCATCGACCACGTTATTGATTGGCCGCATGCCGGCGTTCCAAATCCGAATTTGTAACCAGAGCGGACTTGGTTGCACGTGAACGTTCTTGATTAAGCGCATCTTGTATTGCGGAACGTCGTGTTTGTCGGCGTCAACCCGTACCGTTAACTGGCCGTTCACGTCATCGGCAGCGTCTTCATGTAAGTCAACCGTTGGCATCGTCGGCGTTTGATTGTAAATGGCGGCCAACTCGTGCGCGGTCCCGTTCATACTTAGCATGTCACCACGGTTCGGTGTCACCGACATGTCGATGATTTCATCATCCATCCCGAGGTAACCAAAAACGGGTTCGCCGGGCGTTGCGTCGGCGGGTAAAATAAAAATACCATCCGCAACTTCTTTTGGCACCAACTTTTCGTCAAAGCCTAATTCATCAAGGGCGCACAACATCCCGTTTGATTTTACGCCGCGCATCTTGCTCTTTTTGATTTTTGTATGGTTCCCGATCCAGGAGTTCGGTAACGCCACGATGACGTTTTCACCAGCGGCCACGTTTGGCGCTCCACAGACAATTTGTAACGGTTCGTCTTCACCGACGTCGACTTGGCAAACGTGTAAGTGGTCGGAATCCGGATGGGGTTCGCAAGTTTCAACGTGGCCCACGACCACCTTTTTTTGCCCTTCGTTCGGCCGGATCACGCCGTCAACTTCAACGGCGGTCCGTTCAATCTTTTCTGCTAATTCATCGGCCGGAATGTCCAGCTTTAAATAATCTTGTAACCATTGTGTAGAAATTCTCATGGGGACTCCTCCTAGCCTTTCTTGTAAAACTGTGATAAGAACCGAACGTCGTTAAGGTAGAAGTTCCGAATGTCGTCAACCCCGTACTTCAACATCGCAAAGCGGTCTGGCCCTAAACCAAAGGCAAAACCACCGTACACTTCGGGATCGATTCCGGACATTTCTAAGACGTGTGGGTGCACCATACCGGCACCGAGAACTTCGATCCAGCCAGTTTGTTTACAAATGCCACAGCCCTTACCGCCACAATTAAAGCAAGTAACGTCCGCTTCAACGGAAGGTTCCGTAAACGGGAAGTAACTTGGCCGTAAACGAACGTCGAACTGGTCACCGAACAACGTCTTCGAGACCAACGTCAACGTCCCCTTTAAGTCGGCCATCGTCACGTGCTTATCCACGACTAACCCTTCGATTTGGTGGAATTGGTGGGAATGAGTCGCGTCATCGGTGTCCCGCCGGTAAACCCGTCCTGGTGATAAGACCTTCAACGGCCCCTTCGAAAAGTCGTGGTTTTCTAGTGAGCGCGGTTGGTCCGCCGAAGTTTGGGTCCGTAACAGGACGTCCTTGGTAATGTAGAACGTATCCTGCATATCGCGGGCCGGGTGGTCTTTTGGTAAGTTCAAGCGTTCAAAGTTATAGTAATCTTCTTCAACTTCGTCACCATCAACGATTTGGTAACCCATCCCCATGAATAGGTCTTCCAATTCCGTAATAATCTGCGTAATCACGTGTGGTTGCCCTTGGGGAACTTCCCGTCCTGGTAACGTCACGTCCAATTTTTCAACCACCAACTGCTTGTTGACGGCGGCTTGTTCCAATTCCGCCCGCCGGTTATCAATGGCTTGTTGTAGCCGGTCGCGGACTTCGTTGGCGTACGCCCCAACCTTAGGCCGTTCTTCCGGCGCTAAGTCGCGCATCCCACGTAGGACTTCCGTAATTGGACCCTTTTTACCTAGCAGGTCAACTTTCACTTGGTTGACTTTTTTTAGTACGTCAGCCGCTTGAATGTCGGCCAAGCCTTGATCACGTAATTCAGTTAACCGATCTTGTAAACTCATATGCATCCTCCAATATTCTTAAGTCACGTTGGCACAAAAAAAGACCCCGTCCAAAAAGGGACGAGGTCATCGCGGTACCACCCTTGTTCACGGCGCTAGTTGGCCTAGCCCCGTGCACTTTTCCCGTCGATAACGGTCGGGTACCGGAAAATTATTTGTTCGTACAAACGCCCAATTTCAGCTCAGAGAGTGAATTCATTAGCTTAAAGCGTCCGGGTGCTTTCAATCGGTGACACCCTTCCCTATGACGCCGCTACTAACTACTACTTCTCGTCAAGGCTTTTTCAATCTACACTGTAAGTCTATGGCAAAGCGTGCGCCACGTCAACCCACTAATTACACTGAGCCGGACTAAACCACTTATCGGACCATGCATGGACGGTATCCATCACTTGGCGTAAATCCTTACCCTTAGTTGTTAACCGGTACTCGATCAGGGCCGAATCACGGTGCGTGACCCGACTAACGATCCCGTTAGCTTCTAACTCTTTCAACCGGACAACTAAGACGCGGTCGCTACACTTAGGAATTCGGCGCGCTAGGTTTTTGAACCGTTGCGGGCCGTCTTCCAGTAAGACGTCAATAATCAACCCGTTCCATTTCTTACCCAGAATGGAAAACGTCTTTTCAAACTTCGGACACAGTTCGAAGTCTACGGCCGAATCTTCAACCGTCGCTGCTATCATTTCTGACATTTGCATGACCTCCAAAAATCTACTAACCGGCGGAGACCTTACCTCGGAACCGATCTAACTGTTTAGCCAACTTTAACTTGAGCGGGCCAAAAAACTCTTGTTCTGCTTCAAAATCATCGACTAGGGAAACGAGCAAACTTTCACGGTATTTCGGCACGGCTAGCGTCGCCCCGAACATGTGCTTTAAAATGATATCCTTTTCCATTGGCGTCAACTTCGTCAACTTTTCCGCGTTACGTAACGCGACCCGTGGGTGGATAAACGCGTGCGAACCCAAATCAAACTTCGTTTCGCGCCAGTCATAATAAAACAAATCATGTAATAATCCACCACGAGCAACTGCCGTGGTATTCAGATGCCACTTCTTAGCTAACACATAACTATCATATGAGACTGCAATCGAATGATCTAAGCGATTCGAATGGTGGTGTTGGGTAAAATCAGCGAGCCGTTGCACGGCTGGCTGAGCTAATAAATCGGCCACAACTGCCACGTATTCAGAATCTTGTTTCCACGCATTAGTTTTCATTAAAAGCTCCCTTTGTTAATAACTACCGCTATTCTACTAAAAAGTAAGTAACTTTGAAAGTATTTTGCCCAATTTAAACGGGAATCTAACCTCCAACTCAGCGGTAAAGCCCGAACATCAGGATACCGGCAGCGACCGCCACGTTCAACGATTCGGCCTGGCCTTTAATTGGAATATAAAGATTTTTATCGGTCAACGCCAGTAACTCCCGCCGCATCCCGTTACCCTCATTGCCCATAATCAGGCCAAAACAGGCCGGCGCCCGCACGTCTAAGTACTGGGCTGCTTGCGGGTTCAACTCCGACCCGTAAACCGGAACGTCCGCTGTGTGCAAGCGCTCAACCAAGCTTTCCAGGTCGGTACTAATCAGTTTCAAATGAAACTGACTCCCCTGCATCGACCGTTCCACCTTGGGTTGGTGCAGGTCGACGGTTCCACGGCCAAAGGCGACCCCGGCAAAGCCGGCGGCGTCCGCGGTCCGCACCATCGTGCCAATGTTACCGGGATCCTGCACGTTATCCAATAACAACCACGGCCGAGTCAGATCCAAGTCAGTCAGCGGATCGGCCTGTGAAGTTGCCAACGGAACCAGGGCAAAGACCCCCTGGGGGGTAACGGTCGCACTGATGTGGGCGGCCACTTCCTCCGAAATTTCGATCACCGTTGGAAAAACCGTCAAGTCTGGCTTGGTCGCCAACTGTTTGGCCGTGATCAACAACGCTTTGATTGGCTGTTTGGCTTTTAAGGCCTCATTAACGAGGTGCCAACCGTCTAACAAGTATAGGCCCTGTTGCCGGCGCCCCTTTTTGGTTTGTAACTTTTTCCACGCCTTCACGTGGGCGTTTTGTAATGAATTGATTTTTTCCATGGTTTGTGTGCTCTTCCTTTTCCGTAACATGCTCGTTTATTTTCAAGTATAGCATATCGCGAGCAGCGCCCTGAAATGCTATTATATTAGTGGATGCTTCGTCGTCCGTAACGCCATCTTTAACAAGGAAGTGACAGTTATGCGCGCAGTAACCTTACAAGCCAGTGGCCGCGTTCAGGGCGTCGGTTTCCGCTGGGCCACCAAAGTCGCCGCGGATAAATGCGGCGTCAACGGCATCGTCCGCAACTTAATGGACGGTTCGGTCTTTATCGAAGCCGAGGGCGAGGATCAACGGGTGCAAGTCTTCATCGACGTGATTCGTCAGTCCCCGACCGACTACGGCCGCGTTGACCAACTACTAGTCCGCGAGACCGAGCCACAAAACTACCATAATTTTCGGATAACTAATTGAAATCCCCCCTGAGGTCTAGTATCATCATCTTTATATACGTTTAAATTAAAGGGGATCATATGCTATTGAAATCTAAAAAAGGGCTCACGTTAATGCTAACGCTGCCCACGCTCGCACTGTTTTTAAGCGGTTGTGTCCAGACGAAGAATGGTAGGCCCACCGGCCCCGTTTATCATTACCTGGCCGTACCTGGCCAAGCCGTCATGGATTGGTTAGCCAGCCTGCTCGGTAATAACTACGGATGGGCCATCATCTTGCTGACGGTGATCGTCCGGTTAGTCCTATTACCGATGATGATCAACCAACAACGAAAATCAACTTACCAACAGGAAAAAATGGCAGCGGTTAAGCCGCAGATGCAGAAAATTCAGGAACGTCAAAAAGCGGCCCAAACGCCCGACGAAAAGGCGGCCGTCAGCAGCGAATTAATGCAACTGTACCGCGATAATGGCATCAGTATGACCGGTGGCATCGGTTGCTTGCCGTTGCTAATTCAATTGCCAATTTTCTCAGCCCTCTACTCGGCAATTGCTTACTCAGATGAGATGAAACATTCAGTGTTCATGGGAATGCAATTAGGTAAATCAAGTATGCTGATTGCGATTCTGGCCTTTCTTTCCTACTTAGCTCAGGGTTACTTATCAATGATTGGGCTACCGGACGACCAAAAGAAGCAAATGCGAATGATGCTGATTATTAGTCCGATTATGATTCTGTTCATTTCACTACCAGCACCAGCCGGACTAGGCCTGTACTTCTTCGTCGGTGGGTTATTTGCCTGCTTACAGACGTTGATCATCAACTTCTTCCGCCCACGGATTCGGCGCGAAGTTGCAGCGGAATTGAAAAAACACCCAATTAAAACGCCAACACCGGCCGCACCTAAGCCGAAACCGGTCAAGGCTAGTGAAACACCGTCCCAACCAACGGCAGCCCGTAAACCGGGTCAGGGCCGTAACGCTGGCAAACAGCAACGTCACCACCATCACTAAATAGAGACAGCAAAGCGCTTGAAGCCAATGACTTCAAGCGCTTTTAGTTTGACCTTAGCTTAAAAAATAATGCCTAAGATCAGCCCCAATAACTGCATCCCCTGAAATAACATCAAGTTTTGCGGTGCGGTGTTAAAAGTAGTTTCCTTAATTTGAACCGCGTTAAACGCCTTGATGTTCTTGATGATCTTCGGTAAGACTAGTAAGACCAATAATTGGTAAATCGGCAAAATTTGCAAAATGACACTAATAATCACCGGTACGTAACCGAGCAATGCCAGCGTATCGTAAACTTGCAGTGACCGCCGGTGGCCGATGTAATACGGTACGGTGTAGCGTTCGTTGCGAATATCTTGCTGCAAGTCGGAAATGTTATCGGCTAACATGATGTTGGCAACTAAGAAGATTCCTGGCAGCCCGACTAGGACCATCACCAAAATATTTTCCAAGTTACCGACCAACGCGAACTGCGGCCAGTCCAACGTAAAACCGGCCAAAACCGGGGTGGCCACGTTCATGTAAACGCTGAGGAAGAAAACTCCGAATCCTTCGACACAGCCCGATAACAGTTCACCCAACGGGAAGCGTGAAAACGGTACTGGTCCGTAGGTATAAAAGATGGCCACGCCAATTGCCGCGGCTCCCATGAATAAAAGTAGAAAATTGGTTTTAAAAACCAAGACGATGCCTAAAATAATTGCAGTTGCTAACATCACCAGTACCAGCGCCATCGACCGCCGCGGCGATAAGTGTTCACGTCCCACGATGTTATAGGTATCCCGGTAATGCAAATCCTTAGCCAGGTAGTAGTCCTGAACGTTATTGAACCCGGTCACAAACAGTGCAATCGCCACCTGTGCGATCAAGTAGATCAATGAATTGACCCAGTTAAACGCGTGAAAATAATAAATTGAAAAAAGGATCCCAATGAAGTACGGTACCACGCTAGCCGCCTTCGCATTCAACCGGATGAATTGTAAGAAAATTTTAACCGTCATCGGTTGATAAGTTGGTTCGTTTGTCAACTATTTCGCCCCCATAAAATAATTTCGTGCAATACCACTATACCAAAAATGCAAGCGGTTAACACTAGCTTTTGTGAAATAAAGGCTCTTTGTCAACCGGTGTTGATGAGGACTAATTTGAGAATCCAATTCATTTACGAATTGGGTTCTTTTTTGTGATTTTGATTTTAAATGAGACTTGAATGCGATAGATAAAGTTTTGCCAGTTTCGATAACCATACGCAGTTCGTTTGATCTGTTTGATTTTTCGATTAACCCCTTCGATGGGACCATTTGACAAATTCCCACTGGCCATGTTTGCTATTAATTGTTTGTTATGAATAAAGGTTTTGATGGTGGTCATGAGCTGTGGACTAACGTTTTCTACCTTGCCAAGAATCGTGATAAAGGCCGAATAATCGCGGTTTTGAAAGGCTTTGACTAAGTCATGAGCGATAAGGTAGGTTTGAGTAAATTGCTGATTTAAATCCAAGCCTTCATGCACGAGCTGTTCTTGAGTCAAACGGTCCTTAAGATGGGGCTGTGACATAACTAGCCTCTGTATAAGCAAATAGGACGAGAAACCGAATTTTGGTTTCTCGTCCTATTTGCTTACGCTTTTGATTTTTAAAACTG
>NZ_BJDZ01000008.1 GCF_005405405.1 Lactiplantibacillus plajomi | reverse complement strand
TCCTAAACACGGTCTCGAAGACCAACATACTTAAACCTGAATTACTAAGAATAATGGCGGTGATCGGTTTGTAATACGGACTTGAAGTCCAAAGGGCATGTTCGATCTTTAGCTCCACATATTCCACTGTAATTCAAAAAGCTCTGTAAAACCGGTTTGGTTTTACAGAGCTAATCTTAGTATGTTTCGATATCGTAAAAGCGCGGAATCAGATTAACTAAGGTCGTCTTGCCGGAACCGGTCCCGCCAATAATGGCGACCGTCTGTCCCGAATGGGCTTTAAAATCAATATCGCTTAACGCGAGCTGTTCAGCGGTCTGGTAGCGGTAATCGACGTGGTCGAATTCCAGTTGATGTTGCCCGTTAGCCGGCAGCGCCTGGTTAGTTTCGGGGTCGGTGATCTTCGGTTGAATGTTCAGCACTTCCTGAATCCGTGAAGCCGAAGCAGCCGCCCGTGGAATAAACGCAAAAACCATTGCCAGCATCATGAAGCTCATCAACACTTGCATCGCGTAAGTCATGAAAGCAATCATGTTCCCAACTTGCATGGTTTGGCTACTGATCAGCTGACCACCAAACCAGACGATCGCCACGTTGGTCCCACTCATGATCAGGGTCATGACCGGAAACGCCAACGCCACGATGGTGTTAACCTTAATCGCGTTAGCGGTGTAGTCCTGGTTGGCCGCTTCGAAACGGTCCTGTTCAAACTTATCTTGGCGGAAGGCCCGGATGACCCGGACCCCGGTCAAGCCTTCGCGGAAGACTAAGTTAATCCGGTCGGTCTTAGTTTGCATTGCCCGGAATAACGGAATTGCAAACGCCATGATCAGCGCAATGAAAATCAGCAAGACTGGAATCGACACCACGAAGATCCAGGTCAATTCGTGACTCTTGGTGTAAGCTAAAAAGCTCGCCCCAATCAGCATAATTGGCGCCATGATCATCATCCGCAGGGCCATCATCGCCACGTTTTGAATTTGAACCACGTCGTTAGTCGTCCGCGTAATCAAGGACGACGTCTCGACTTCATCAAACTCATCGTTGGAAAAATTAATAACCTTACGATAAATGTCTGACCGTAAGTTTTTCCCTAACTGCTGCGACGAACGCGACGCTAGAAAGACGTTCCCGAACGCAGCAACGACTGACAGTAAGGAAAAGCCAATCATTTCAAAACCGATTTTCCAAATATAATCAATATCGCCCGTCGCCACCCCGTTATTCACGATGTTCGACGTTAAACTAGGTAGATTTAAGGTCGCAATCACTTGCACGATCATGAATAAGACCGCGCCAATGACCGCGGCGTACGAAATTCGACCCTTGGCTATTTTAAGCATTTACAACTCCCCTTCGTTCCTTCTTCATTATTATTGCTGCTTTCAGTTGTTAATCCAACTAATAATTAGTTACTTGTCAACTTTCTTTACAAGTCTCACGCAAACTATTGTAACGCACTCGCCGGCCTTTGACACCAAAAATGTTTTAAAATCTCATAAAATCTTTCATGGTTAGTTAACCGTGTTCCGAGCAAAATAGCAAGCAAACCCACACCTACCTTTGAACACAAAAAATCCGGCGGAAACAAGGGTTTCCGCCGGAACTAATCTGTTGTTCGAATTAACTTTTATTAAGGCCGGTCCGAATAATACTTGGCACGGTCGTTTCTTGCACCGCCTCCCAAGAATTGACGTTTTGACCCTTGGTGTCGATTTTAAGGTAGTGATTTAGCTTAAGCCGGTGATCAGCCGTAAACGTTAATTGCCGTTCATTACCATGGACGTCGACCGTCCGCATCTTATAGGTAAAGACGTCTTCACCCATCTGCCCCTTGGTATGACTGACCGCTTCGTTGGTCAGCCCGTAAACCGTTGATTCTTTGACCATCGGGTTGACGTTATCCAACGCCATGGCTAACTCCGTCCCCTGGTCCTTAGTGGCGTGACTGGAAAACAACAACGCGCCCCCCGCAACCACAATCAATGCGACTAATCCTAACAACAACTTCTTCATACTTGGTGCCCCCTACAAATATTTTTATATTACAAAAAATATCATAGCAAGCCCGGTCACCATTGGGTAGCCACCCCAACGGTTTCTTAACCGCTTTGAGCCTTTTATAAGGAAGACTAGGATTTCTTAATAGTTCAGTTCGGATTCCAATTAAGCAAATCTTTTTCTGAATTATCCACCCGTTTCACGTCATTCAGATTCCCCGGCATCACAATCATTCAACGTTAATGGTAATTTAATACTAGCCGGAGCCACCCTATAGGTCAAACAAAAAAGCCGTTATCTAAGGCTTTAACACCTCGATAACGGCTACCGGTTGAATCTAATTGGGTATACTGGGCTCGAACCAGTAAATTACGGATTCAGAGTCCGCTGCCTTACCAATTTGGCGAATACCCAATAACAACTATTTAATACTAACTTTTTGAACGAAAACTGTCAAGGTTTCTCAGCAATTTTTATACATGAAAAGTGAATTTTTTCTTATGCCTTGAAAACTAGCGCGCCATTCGGCAAACTAAGGGTAAGGAAGTGAGTCCGTGACAACTACTGAATTAACCCGGCTATTTAACCACTTACGCCAGCAACTGATTGTCTGGGCGGTGACCGCGGTCGGTTTTGCCGTCCTGCGCAACTTTTTGCTGCCGAAAGTGCTGACGTTCGTTTTTTGGTGCAGCGTCGCCTACTGCTTATTATTATTCATTGGACTGGTGATTGTCACGATTTTACGGTTGAAATCGTCAAATTAGTTTGACAACCCGCTTATGTTTCGGTAAGATTGTAAATGAATTTGTGCCCGCTGGTCAAATTGGTTAAGACGTCGCCCTCTCAAGGCGGAGTTACGGGTTCGATCCCCGTGCGGGTGATACCTGGGAACCGACGCAGGGCTCAAACGTTGTTAATTCAACGTTTGAGCCCTTTTTTGTTGCCATTTTCCGCGGTCTGTTGATTCACCTAATTTATATTCCGTTAAGTCAGCCAAGTGCTCGTTTGGGTGGTATGCTAACCACGTAATATAAATAATTGTTTGTCACGTTATTAATTAACAAATATTACAACTGAACTGGGACCATTACCAGTTCTTTTTATTAGGTTTTTTTTACAATGGGGGGTTGTTAAATGCCTAATCAAGTAGTTCTCGTTGCCGTTGATAATTCCGAAGTCTCCTACGAAGTCGTTAAAAACGCGGCTAAAATCGCCAGCGCCCTAGCTGCCAGCGTCTACCTAGTACACGTGGTCGATCAGCGCTTGGCGCCCGCAATTCAGACGACTGAGGCTGCCCTGGCTAAATACTACCTGCGCCGCTTCAACCAGCTATGTACCGAAGCACACGTCGTCCACACGCTTGCCACGGTGGCGACCGGTACGCCCACGCGGATCATCACCCAGTTGTCGAACTTGGACAGCGTGACGCTGACCGTCGTTGGTGCCATCGGCCGCGATAACCTTAGCCGGCAGGCGACTGCGCTCGGCCACGTTCCGCAAACGATTGCGACCTGGTCCACGCATAATACGGTGATCATTCACCCGGAAAAGCGCGCCAAGCAGCCGACTGCCGTTTCCGTCGTCCCAATTGAAAGTATTGTTGAAACTCCCGCGTCCGAAGCGGGCTGTGCTTAAGGAACCCTTAATAACGATATTAATTCATGCATATTATTTTACGACTTGCGTCTAAGGTTTATAATAGACGTGTAGCGGTGTGTACTGCTAATAAACTGTTCGGTGTAAAATATAAGCTATTTTAACGTCGTTATAAAGGAGATAATGTTTTTTGGTATACAAAGATGTTTTTGGCATTGATCACGATGATTGCCACATCGTCCAAACACGTCACGAATTCAACCGGATCTTCATCATTGAAAATGAGGTCGGCTCCCGGTTTACTTGCATCAAAAAGGATGCGCCCCTTGAAAAGAAGATGTCCGGTCATTGGAAATACGCCAAGGCCAGTGACGCCCCTAAAAACTACGCAGTTCCCTATAAAGCCCAGAAACACTAGGTCAATTATAGAAAGAGGCTCAACATGCGCCAATACAAGCCGTTAACGAAAACCGATGGCCGGGTTCACAATTCGAGTCAGGACCACGCTAATCCCTTCTACGGGCAACGCGGGGCTGACTGGATCAAGAATACCAACGCGTCGCTGTTCAACGCTCAGCGCGAACAGGCGCACCGGCAGCCGAGCCATAAAAAGCAAGTTCAACGGGTCTTACGCAACGTTTTATTAATTATCGTTGCCGTCGTTGTCATGGTTGTCGGTGGGTTCTTCCTATACTCGTTGGCACTCAGTTTGTAGGCACCATTGTAGTCAAAAAGCTCGTCGACACCAGCGTGTTGACGAGCTTTTTTTAACCCTTAATCTCTTTATTATCAATCAAAACCTTGCTGACCTGGCGGACTTCATCGGTTAATTCCGAAGTCCGAATCCGACCAAATTCATCCAAGAACTTAGCCATCCGTTCCTGGTTGACCTTCTCGATTTCATGGGCAATCGCTTCACCCTTCGACGTTAAGGTCAGGTAACGGTAACGGCGGTCGTACGGATCAATCTTCAAAACGATTAAATCGTTATTGATCAAGTACGTCAGCTTCCGTGAGATTGCCGATGAAGAAACGTGGCGATCGGCCGCGAGTTCCTTGACGGTAATCTTATGGTTGGACCGCTTATCTAAATAATATAAAATCAAAAATTGTTCAAATGAAATATCCGCGTCTTCAACCATCGTTTGGATAATTTCACGTAAATGACTTTCCAGCCAGGACATGCCGGTGAGTAGCTTTTCGAACAACTCCTCATCATTATACTTGGCTTTCTTTTTCATGGCATCAGCTTTCAAGCGTTGCCCCCCTTTTCTTTACATCCTTGACTCATTGACCCGCTTGGCGCTGAATGATGCTTAAACGCTAGGGACGACTGAAATGGCTAAATCAACCTGCAACCGCTTTTCCAAGGTCGCGTAGACGTCGTCGTCCGCCGCTAACAGTGCTTTGATGGGACTCTCGCCCGCCAAAATCTGAGCGACAAACGGTGAATCGAGCGTGGCCGCCGTTACGATTGGTAACACTTGGAGGTCGCTGTTGATTTGCTTTAACCAGCTGGCAAATAACGGTGAATCGATTCCAATGATTAACCCACTACGTTGCCGACCGAGCACCGCCGTCAACCACCACATCAGAAAGTCAATTTCCGACGTAAAGGTCTTAAATGGCTGTTCACTTTGATTCAACAATTGAATTTGCAGTGACTGATTGGTGCCGTAATCTTTCTTGATGGCAACCGTATCATCCGAGCGGTAGAACAGCTCCTGTACGACCCGTACGTGACGCTCCTGATCTAAGTATTGCGTCACGGATAAGTGCCCCTCGACGTCGTAAACGTCCCGGTGATGCGCTAATCCATCGTCTAAGTATGTCACGTACCAGATTTCACCACTCGGTCGGTACTGAATCTCGACCACGGCTTGTTGCTGATCATTCTTCAGCGCAACCACCTGCCCAGCGGCGTTCCGTTGTGCGTGGGTTCCCGCAACTTTCGGGACCCGCGGTACGTCCGGATGACCCGGGTGCTTATCCTGTAAGGTGTAATACAGGTTAAATAACCCGGCACTCTGATCAACTAATCCAAGCCGCCGATATTCATCCCAAATTTGCGGTAAATTGTCGTTATAGTTAACGGTGAGCACGTTCAACGCGGACTGCGCGCGATCACTGACAAAGCCCATCATGGCCTGCATTGAACGCCGCATGTCGTCTGACAAACTTGCGACTAAGTCAGCGCTAAACAGGAAGTAACTCATCGCCTTATCAAACTTAACCGGATGGGCAATAAAAGCGGTACCAAATTCCGTCTTGAGCTTTTCACGAATCGTGTCAAGCTGCTGTTGATGCGTGGCAATCGTTTCAGTTAACCGCTCGTCATCGTGTTGCAGTCGCGTCAGTTTTTGCTGATTCAACCGTTGCGCTAAGGCCAAATCACGATCCTGATTAGACTTAGCTTGCGACTGTGTCTCCTGTTCACTCCGGACGGCACGTATTTGTTGTTGGAGTTCAGCTTGGCGGTCACCAAGCTCGTCAAGTTGTTTTTGTTGCCGCTCCTGATCGGTCAGCAACTGTTGCTTTAACCGTACCGTTAACGTTTGATAGCGTTCTTTTAGTTCGGTTAGTTCCCGTTCGATCGCCTGGCTATCACTCACTTGGCGTTGCGTCACCAAGTTCTCCCCGCGACCCGGTTGATCACTAGTCGGTGGTGCCGTTGTCGTCGTTGGTGCTTCGACGACCTGTGACCCACGTTTCCGGCCTCGTCGACTAAATAAACCCAACAAATTCGCCTCCCTTTCAGTATGATTGTTTGTTCAAAGAATGGAACGGTCAGCGAACCGACCGTTCCATCCGTTCAGCAAATAATCATTAAATACTTAACGATTAAGCTTCGTGCTTACGACGAGAAGTCCCAAAGTAAAGCGCAGAACCCATCAACATCGTGCTGAGGCCTAAGACAGCTAAAGCAGTCCCGTTAGCTTCATCAGTTTGTGGTAAGGTGGTTGCCTTAGTCGTTGCGGCTGCTTTACCAGCTTCAACGGACTTCAAGTTGTCAGAAGCGACAACCCCGGCAGTCCCGTTACCATCGTTGTTGTTGTCATCCTTAACAGCTGGCGTAACAACGGTGTCAACCTTATCGTCCTTAGCTGCAGTCGTAGGTGCAACTGATGGTGCAGTCGTTGGCGCTGCAGTAGGAACAGTCGTAGGTGCGGCTGTTGGTGCAGTCGTTGGCGCTGCAGTAGGAGCAGTCGTAGGTGCGGCTGTTGGTGCAGTCGTAGGTGCGGCTGTTGGTGCAGTCGTAGGTGCGGCTGTTGGTGCAGTCGTTGGCGCCGTAGTTGGTGCAGTTGTTGGAGCGGTAGTAGGCGCCGTAGTTGGTGCAGTCGTTGGCGCCGTAGTTGGTGCAGTTGTTGGAGCGGTAGTAGGCGCCGTAGTTGGTGCAGTTGTAGGTGCGGTTGTTGGAGCCGTAGTTGGTGCAGTCGTAGGTTCAGTTGTTGGTTGCGTTGTAGTCTTCTTGTAAACAAAGGTTACAACGTTACCATTTTCGACAAATTCACCACTAGCAACATCACCATCTTGTACTTCGCCACCGTCTACGCTGTAGCCAACGTATTCATAACCATCGATGGTTGGGGCGGTTACACTGTAATTGCCACCAACTTCAGCAGCAGTACCGTCAGCACCCGTTACATAAACGTTTGAATCTGAAACGGTGTTGCCTTCTTCATCTTGGTATTGAACCGTAAGTTGAGAAGCAACCTTGTTATCGTTAGCTTTGTAAACTAATGTAACAGTATTACCGTCTTTAACAATCTTACCAGTTAAGGCATCTGACTTTTCAGTGTCTAAGGTGTAGTTTGAAAACTCAGCAGGCGTAACCGTGTAGGTACTGTCAACGTCACCAATGTTGCCAACACTATTGGAAATCTGGTTACCGTCTTCATCAACGATGTTAACGACAACTTGGCCACTTTCAACGGAAGCATCCATGATGTGGGTTTCATAACTCCAAGCATCGATTAAATCGTTAGCTTTACTACGATTAGTGTTACCATTATCGTCCGTTGCTTGAGGATCAACTGCTCCAGTACCAGTGAACTTCAAAGTATTTGAAGTAGCACCTTCTTGGGCATCCTTGTTTGCAACAAATGCAAAATATGCCATGACGTAAGTGTCATCAACGCCAACCTTAGTTAAATCAATATTTCCGGTATTGCCGGTCTGATCAAACGTATAGTATTCTGCCTCTGTCTCTGGCTTTTCAACATTGGCCTTTTGTTGGCTTTCAGTTTCATAATACAAAGCCTTCCAAGTACCGTTTGAATCAGAACCATCAGGTGTGACAGTAATTTGACCGTGTGCCCCGTTCCAATTCAAATTACTGTTCTTAGTCAGTTTAATACCAACAACGTAGGTATGTTCTGGCTTAATGTTTTCAACACGTGACCCACTTACGTTTTTCGCAATAAATGAACCACTATCAATATCCTGAAGGTTACCAGTGTACCCTTTTTCATGCGTTTGATCGCGCGAATCCGTAGTTTCTACGGCAGCTGACTTAGTTTCTTCAGGAGCCTGCGAAACGGGCGCAGCTGAATTAATTTCAGGATCAGCTTGTGCCGAAGTAGGGGTCTGGTTTTCCGTAGCTACATCGCCCTTGGTTTCATCAGGGTTTGTGTTGGTATCAGTAGGAGTAGTATCAGTATCACCCTTAACTTCAGATCCGGTTTCGGTAGCAGCTGGTTGAGCGGCACCGTTTTCAGGATTCTCGGCTGCCTTTTGTTGTACATCAGCAGTTTTTTCTGGAGCAGCACTACCATCATTGCTGTTAGTTAATGCAGAACCGGCATCACCATCAACAACTTGTTCTGACTTAACGTCATTTTCATTTGTAGTATCGGCATTCGCATTAACGTTTGCAAATACTAAGCCGGCAGCTAAAGCTAAGGTCGTTGCACCAGCAGCAACCCACTTCTTGCCATCCTTATATAATTTAACCCGGTATACGGAGTCGCCGGTTAATTTTTTGTTATCTTTTGACATTTGGATATCCTCCCCAAAATAAACAACTTAATTTTCCCCGAAAATCAAAACGGCGAGCTGCCAATTACTCGCCAACTCACCGTCCTGATTACGTGTATATTGCGTTGTAACGTTAACACCATAATGATCGTGGTAGTTTGGTTAGATTTTATTAATGAACTTCTTGAAGTACATTCGCACCCCATCTGGATGCCATCTAAATTGTTGCAGTTCGTTTGGAAAGTGAGCTAAGCTAGATCACCTTACAGAAACGAGACCGTCCGTTAAATCCCACGTTCCATCTTCTCGTATTAAACAATTAATATCAAGACATAATTTAAACGTTAATTTAAATTAATTAGCAGATTCAAGCATTCGGATAATGCTGTATCCAATAGACGAATCTCCTACCCCTATCAGTTTTAATCGTTGAATCAGTCACGCCAGTAAGCAAACGGTCGTCGCCGCTAACAATCCACTATCATTGCAGTTGCATCAATTGGCTTTAGAAGAAGCCTTTGATTGCTGAGATAACGTTCAATACGAATGAGTGGAAACCACCGAAGATATCGTTGGTTACACTTGAAGTGTACGAAGAAGTGTGGGTACCCGGTAAAATATGAAAATCATTGAAAAAGCTCATGTTAAGTTCTCCTTTATTTTTAAAAGTTAATTGGTTGGCTTTAGAAGAAGCCCTTGATTGCTGAGATCAAGTTCAAAACGAATGAATGGAAACCACCAAAGATATCGTTTGAAACGCTTGAAGTGTATGAAGAAGTATGGGTACCTGGTAATACGTGAAGGTCAGTAAAGAAACTCATGTTAGTTTTTCTCCTTTAATTTTAAAATTTGTTGGTGAGCTTTAGAAGAAGCTCTTAACAGCTGATACAAGGTTCAATAAGAATGAGTAAAGTGCGCCAAATGGTGCATTAGTTACAGAACTTGTATGTGAAGCAGTGTGAGTACCTGGTAATACGTGAATGTCAGTAAAGAATCCCATGATTAACGCTCTCCTTTTTTATTGAGTCGGCTTTAGAAGAAGCCCTTGATAGCTGAGATCAGGTTTAATACGAATGAGTGGAAGCCACCGAAGATATCGTTGGTTACACTTGAAGTATGTGATGCAGTGTGAGTACCTGGTAAGACATGAATGTCAGTAAAGAATCCCATGATTAATCTCTCCTTTTAATTTTTAGTGGTTGGCTTTAGAAGAAGCCTTTGATTGCTTCGATAACGTTCAATACGAATGAGTGGAAACCACCGAAGATATCGTTTGAAACGCTTGAAGTGTGTGATGAAGTGTGGGTACCTGGTAAAATGTGAAAATCATTGAAGAAACTCATGTTTAATAACGCTCCTTTATTTAATTAATTGATTGATCTCTTTAGAAGAAACCTTTGATAGCTGAAATAACGTTCAATACAAATGAGTGGAAACCGCCGAAGATATCGTTGGTTACACTTGAAGTGTATGAAGAAGTATGTGTACCTGGTAAAATGTGAAAATCGTTAAAGAAACTCATGCTAGAACTCTCCTTTTAAGATAAGTAGTTGTTAGGTTTTAGAAGAAACCCTTGATTGCTTCGATGACGTTCAATACGAATGAGTGGAAACCACCAAAGATATCGTTTGAAACGCTTGAAGTGTATGAAGAAGTATGCGTACCTGGTAAGATATGAAAATCATTAAAGAAACTCATGTTAGAACTCTCCTTTTATTTAAGTAAGTATTATTTCAACTTAGAAGAAACCTTTAACAGCTGAGATCAAGTTTAAGATGAATGAATGTAAACCACCGAAGACATCGTTCGAAACACTTGAAGTGTGTGATGACGTATGCGTCCCTGGTAAGACGTGAATGTCAGTAAAGAAACTCATGATTAATTGCCCCCTTTAAAATTTAAATGATTTAACTTTAAGCTACGTTCATGTAGGTTCAACGAGGTTGCTAGCCCTTAACGGCAGAAATCACGTTGAGTACGAATTGGTAAAATGCACCAAACGGCGCGTTGGTTACTGAACTCGTATGACTTGCAGTGTGCGTCCCTGGCAAAATATGAAAATCAAAGAATAAGCCCATGATGATATCCTCCCCTAAAAAGCTCGTGACAAGCCAATTGACCGATGATTAATAAGTTCATCACTTTTCATCATCAGTCCCCTAAACTATTTGAACAAAGCAATGATGTTTAAGATGAATGAATGTAAACCACCAAAAATATCATTAGTAACGCTTGAAGTATGTGAAGCAGTATGCGTACCTGGTAAGACATGAATGTCAGTAAAGAATCCCATGATTTTTGCCTCCCCTCTTAGATAAAGATGCATGCTGTTCGTAAAACTCAACCGGTAAACCGGGTTAGTTTTAGGACTGCACGTGAAACACTTAACCTTGATTACGAGTAAATCTTAACTAACCAACACCCGCACCGTCAATAAAATATCTAATATTTGAATAAATACAGGCCGGTATTGAATTCGGTGGGTAATCTTACACTGTATATAATAGTTATGTGTTTGATAAATGGATAACGGGGGTCAGAATCAGCACCGGTTTTCGTTTTACTTATAACGTGATTAACCTAATCGGACACAAGCTAACCCCTTGGTATATCTACATTTTTAAATATAGACCAATTTTTTCACGTGTTTCAAAATCGCTGAAACCGCTACCGTTACCCCCCTTCTCTATCGATGCTTTGTAATTTTTTCATAATGTTTTCGTCATAATTTCGTCACAAAAAATATTAATAAATGTTATAACTGTTACTATTTTTAATGCCGCCTAGAACCCTCTTTATCCAACCGGTTCCAGTAAAGTACAGGAAATTAGTCATAAAAAGAGGTTACTATTTCGAATTGACAATAGTAACCTCTTTTTATGGTTTACATAGAAACTATTCGCAGCAGGCAGACCATTTCCGGTTAACCATGTTGATATTGCAAACGATAAAATTCGCCGTAACGGGCGTGAGTCTTAATCAGTTCGGCATGGTTTCCGTCACCGGTAATCCGCCCGTCCTCCATGAAGAGAATCCGCGGGTAGGCCTCAATCTGGTTGAGCCGGTGGACAATCGTGATCGTCGTTAAATCCGCTGGTAGGTCGTCTAAGAGTTGACTAACCCGTTCCTGGTTCTGATTATCCAGACTAGCCGTGGCTTCGTCTAGAATCAACAACGACGGTTTACGGACCAGTGCCCGCACGATGGCAATCCGTTGGCGTTGACCGCCGGAAACGTTCAGACCCCGTTCACCAACGTCGGTATCTAATCCTTGTGAGAGCTCGTTTAACCAGTCCCCGAGCCCGACTTCTTGTAGTAAGTTCACTAAGGTGGCGTCGTCAACCGGTGCCGTCGCTCCTAATAGGAGGTTGTCACGCATCGTTCCCGGCATCAGGTCAACTTCCTGGCTAACGTAGCCAATCTGACTCCGGACGGCCGGAATGGCGTAGTCGGCCATTGGTTGGCCGTTAACGTCCAGTTGACCGCGGGTCGGGTCGTAATAGGCCTCTAATAATGAGACCAGCGTCGTCTTCCCACTACCACTCTCACCAATCAAGGCAATCCGTTCGCCCTGCTTAATTTGCAAGTTAATGTCCTTTAAGACGGTCTTACCCGGCACGTAGTCGAAATCAACGTGGTCAAAGTTAATGGTTTGGATCGTCTCTAACGGTTGCCCATCCAAGCGCTTGTCTTCAATTGGGCTGTTTAAAATATCGTCGATCCGTTCCGTGGCCCCGACGGTTTGTTGAACGGCCGTGACCAGCCCAGTCACGCTACTGAGCGGTGAAATCATCTGGACGGCGTACATTAAGAATGCCACCAGACTCCCAATCGTCAACGCACCGGTTTGTACCAAAATCCCACCGTAGGCAATGATGACGAAGATTGCCGCCAGTAAAATGATGTTCAAAATTGGGTTTAGGACTGAAATCAGCTTAATTTGGCTAATACTAAAGTGCTTAATACGGTTAACCTGGTCTTCCCCCTGCTGTTTAAGGTCGTCTTCCGCGTCCATCGCTTTGATCAAGCGGTTTTGCGAAATCATCTGAACGGAAGCACTGTTCAAGTTGGCGGTTTCCTTTTGAATTGACTTGGAAATCCGGGCCAAGACCTGTCCCATTGGCACGATGATCAGCGCCATCACCGGGACAACGATCAAGATGATGATCGTCAACTTAAAATTCAACATTAACATTAACACTAACGAACCCACGATCGAAATCACACCGGTAATGGCGTTCGAAAATTGACTGGAAATCAGTTCAAAAATCGTCGAGGTATCGTTTACCACCCGGCTGGAGAGTTCGCCGGTCCGGTTACGGTCAAAGTACGGAATCGGCAAATCAACGATGTGCCGCCACAAGGCTGCCCGCAGCTTGGTGACGGCGTCGACCCCGGTATAGCTCAGTAAGAAACTTGAGCTCACCCCCGCAGCTAGTTCGATGAGGATCACCAGTGCCAGGTTCAAGACTAGGCTACCAGAAGTCCCGTGATTGAACGCGTCAATAAACTCCTTTAACATCAGCGTAATCGCTAAGCTGCAGACCGTCGCGACCAGTGAGAGCACCAGTCCTAGTACGAACAGGCCCTTCTTCGGCTCAGCGTTGGTCGTAATTAAATTTAATAAATCCTTGGTGCCGTACCGCTTTTTTTCTTTCGCGGTAACGTCACTTGCCCGTGTCGCCATACTATGATTTCCCCCTTGTGACAGCTTGGTCGGGTTCCACGACCGCCGCCTTCCATTTTTGCCAAACGGCTTGCTCTGAAAATTCTGCTCGTAAATCGTAAGCTGCACGACTCATCGCAGCTAATCGTTCCGGCCGTTGCATCAACGTTGTCAGTGTCCGACCAAGTTGTTTGTAATCGTTAGGCGTAATCAGAACGCCGTTTTCACCACTGTGAATCATGTTAGCCGGACCATACTTAATGTCGTAAGCTAGTGCCGGAACTCCGTGGCTGAGGCCTTCCAGTAGGCCTAAATTAAAGCCTTCGTACTGACTTGTAAGTACCATCGCCTGCGCCGAATTGTAAATCGGCGTTAAATCGTGAACAAAGCCTTTGAAGGTAATAAACGTGTCCCAGCCGTTATCGTTTACCAGGGCGTGTAGACGCTTGGATTCTTTAAAACCGGTCCAGGCATCGCCGTAACCGTAAATATCCAGACTAACGGTCGGCACCGCTGCGTGCGCAGCCGCCACCGCCTTAATGACATGGTCCAATTGCTTTTCGACCGATAATCGTGCAATCGTGATGATTTTTCCTGGTTGACGATCCTTAAAAGCCACTTCGGGTTCGGCCATCAACTCATCGCCCACACTGCCAACCGGAATCGGAATTGTTGCCACCGCAGGACCAATTCGCTGCGCCATATCCTGGGCTTCTTCCGGGGTCGACATAATGAACCCGTTCATTTGGTCAGCATGATCCAACCCAATTTGCGTAAATGGAACGATTGGTGACGCTTTAACGTCAAGCGGATCTAACGTGAAGTTGCTGTGCAGGAACTCGTATTTTTGGGCAGTAGTGGTCATCGCCACCATCGGGTTCATCCCGGCATCACTCCGGTCAACAATAAAGGTATTTAGACCTTCGTACTGGCGGTTCAATTCATCGAAAAAGAACGCAGTCAGTTGGTCCCAATTATCAAACTGCCGGTCGGTGCCATGGTAATTCAATAGGCGTTGGTGGGTTGCCGCGACTTGACCCGTCGCGTTTTTTCGAAAATACGTTTCTAATACCGGTCGTTGTTCCGGGCAATAGTGCTGTTCCAGCATAATATCCTGATTATTATCAAAGTACTGCGCACAGGATAAAAAGCCACGGGTATCGTAGTAATCTCGCCGCGTCAACTGCCCCGCCGGATTATGCAGGTCAACAAAATCAACGTTATCAAAAGCATTGACGATAATTAACTTGCGGTGTTGTTCGTGCCAGATGACGTCGTACTGAGTCGGTGCGACCTTTTGCATCGTCTCATCAGCCGCAAGCGGAAAGTCCTTGACGTTCAGCGGTTGATTAGGACAGTCGGTTGCCCGCTGGAAAAAGTCGTACATATTAACAGTCTGAGTATCCGCCACCCCCACCTTTGCCATGTTGGCGTGATGATCACGGACGTAATTTCTCGTCACAAGCAGCGAGCTAACACCATTTTTTTTGAATAGGCGTTGGCGCTGAATCATTGCTAACTCAATGGCGGACGGCGTTGAATCAATTTTCGTCGTAACAAAAAAGTACATGCTAATAACTCCTCATCAACTTATTCGTGTGACAAACTCTCAACCGGATCCAACCGCGCAGCCATGTGGGCCGGAGCCAAGGCAGCCAGCAAACTAATAATGACACTGACCGCGGCACCACCAACCATGGCGGCTGCGGAGATGTGGACGATTGGGTAGTGGATCAAATTAGCAATCATCGAGTTCCCCAGTAATTGCCAAGCCTGACCGAATAGTAGCCCCATAATGGCAGCCAGTACCCCGATGGTCAGTGCTTCGGCGAAAAACAGGTGACTGATGTCGCGCTTACGAGCACCGAGCGCCCGTAAGATTCCGATTTCGCGGGTCCGTTCCGAAACGCTGACGTAAAGCACCACGATGATCATGATGGCCGAAACGAGTAAGGCAATTCCGGCAACCCCGGTCAAGACGTTGGTTGCTAAGCGAATGTACGTATTTAATGAATCAATTAAGTCGCCAATTCCCGAATAATTGTAAACGGCTTTTTTGTTGCTGGTTTGAATGGCCTTGATTTGGCGTTCGACCTGCTTAACGTTCGCTAACTTATCGATTTGGATGACGGCAAAGTTCGGCCGGTAAACAACTGATTGTTTGGCCAACATGGCCGAAACGGTGCCAGCCGTCGTGACAACGGTGGTATCACTATTCTTAGTAATGCCGACGATCTTCAACTTTTGTTTAACCGTTACCGACGTCTTCTTCTTGTTCACCATCTTGGTCGAAACGGTAATGGTTTGCCCCAGCGCTTTCTTATAAGTCTTGGTACCGGCAATCTTCTTAGCTAGTTTACGGCCAATCAACGCCTCGTTCTGAGCCGGCCGGGTCCCCTGCTTGATAATTTTCTTCAAAATCGTCGGGTTATCCGTCTGTAAGGCGACGTTATAGCTCTTGCTCTTAGCCTTCGCCTTGACGTTGCCGTAATAGCCGCGCTTAACGTTGGTCACATGCTTGATTTCCGTCAACTGCTTCGCGTTGGCATCAGTCACGTGGGCGCGCTTTTCCGCCGTTAACTGTTCGTTATTCACGGCCGCGGTGTACTGTTCGGCGGTGTAAGCACTTTTACGGGCCTTGGTGCTGACCGCCTTGACCTTCTTCGTCACCTGCACGTCGGTCGGGTTGACCTGTGACGTAATCTGGTGGTTCATATAGTCTTGAATCCCCGAACCGAGCCCGAGCATCACGACGATACTACTGATCCCAATCGAGGAACCAAAGATGATTAGGAAGTAGCGCAACCACATTCGCCGCATGTGCTGTAACGACATCTTAAACATTTGGAAGAACCCGAGCGTCCGGTAACGTTGCTTTTCTTTGGGTTTAACGTCAAACGGCTTGCCAATCGTAAGCTCATCATGAATCTGACCATCGTCTAGGTGAACGATGCGGGTCCCGTAATCCGCCACTTCCTGTGAATGGGTGACGGTGATGACTAACTTACCTTCCGACGCGATTGAATATAGGATGTCCATGACGTCCTTGGTGTTATCGCTATCCAACGCCCCGGTCGGTTCATCGGCAATGATGATGTCCGGATCACTAGCCAACGCCCGCGCAATTGCGACCCGCTGCTTTTGCCCACCGGAAAGTTCACCGGGATACTGGCGCGCTTGGTCGGTCAACCCCACCCGCGCTAACAGATCGCGCGCGGCCTGCACCTGATCAGCGTGCGATTGCTTGGTCATCTTCAATGACAGCATCACGTTATCGAGTACATTTAAATAACTTACTAAATTGAAGTTTTGGAAGATGAACCCGACCGTTTCTCGGCGGTAATTATCCATTTCCTTTTCGTTCATGTCGCGTAACGAGTGCCCGTCCAACACCACGTCACCGTCGTAATGCTGATCCAAGCCACCAATAATGTTCATCAGTGTGGATTTCCCACCACCAGATTCCCCGAGAATCGAAATAAATTCACCGCGGTCAAAATTTAAATTAATACCCTTTAAAATCACATTTTCTTGATGATTCAAAGTATAAGCTTTGCGAATGTCACGTAATTCAAGAAAGCTCATCTATGTACCTCCTCTTCTGAATCGAGTCTGCCCCGATTTTCCATTACTACATTAACATTGGGGGTTTTAGTGAATGATGTAAAGCGTTATTGAATACCACTAGACTTAATTCATATCATGTATTATTTAATTAATATAACGACCACCCGTTAGGCCACTCCTGGCAAGGGCTTGGTCCCGCTTTACCGCTACTAGCAAAAAACGTGCGCTCACCTTTTTCTGGTTACCGCCCGTTCTACAAACTCGTTATTTAAAAAAACTTTTCTTCGTGACAATCCGGTAGATGGCATCGCTAAGACCGGTTATAAACACGATCACCAGTCCAAGGTACTCAACCCACGGATAGTTTTGCTGAACCACCGCCACTTGATTACCGATTCCAAAAATAATTAGCCCGGCCACGATGATCAGACTTTCAATAATGTTCAATTTACGCATGTGGATTCCTCGCCTCGTTGTTTTAGTTATCCTATATAGTATATCAAAACGGCGCCTAGGTTCATGTAATACATCAGAATTACGGCTAGGGTAAATCGCGGCGTGCTGTTAAAATAGGTGTAAAGGATGGCTGCGGAACGGTGCAACATTTTGTTACCGTTCCGGTAGCTAATACACGCCATATCTGGAGGTGTCAACATGTCGATGATCATTGCGTGGTTTATTGTCATTTTCGGCATTATTTATTGGGTACTGAATAAGTTTGTAAAATTCATGACTGCCGGTCACCTCAAGCTCAAGGATTTGATCCGGGCCGGCCTATGGTCAATCATCATCATTTTAATCTGGCGGAAGCTGCATCCGGGTGAAGCGATGCCGGAACGATTTAAAAATAAGGATGAACAATTCAAGCGACTCATCAATCAAGCTAAGAACGGAGACTTTTAGATGAGACTTTTAGATGGGACTTTTCACAAAAGACACCACCCCAGCACTTTTCATAACCGCTGGCGACGTTCCGGCCGGCTACCAATCTTGTGGTCTGATCACCAGCGTTCAAATTGGGGGTGGCTACAAGAAGGCCCTAAGTAAAGCCCAGGATGAATTGCAAGCCGCGGCTAACCAACTGGGCGGGACTGCCATCGCCAACTTTAAAGTGGTTCTCGCCGAAAATAGTGCCGGACCATCCAGCCTAATTGCGTACGGCGACGCCATCAAAAAATGCTGACGCACCGTCAGCACACTTTTTAAGCATACAAAAGCCCCAAAACAGGCCGGATCATTACCGGACACTGTTTTGGGGCTTTATTTAGAAATAATTTGGCACTAGTTGTTTAAACGGGCCGTTAATTTCTTAGTTAATTCTTCGTAACCAGGCTTACCTAATAAGGCAAACATGTTGTTCTTGTAAGCTTCCACCCCTGGTTGGTTGAATGGGTTGATCCCGTTCAAGTAACCAGAAATTGCAACGGCAGCTTCGAAGAAGTAGATCATGTAACCTAAGGTGTAAGCATCTTGGGAAGGAATGTTAACGACCATGTTAGGCACACCGCCATCAACGTGGGCCATAATAACCCCTTCGAAAGCCTTGGTGTTAACTTGGGCCATCGTCTTACCTTCAAGGTACTTCAAGCCGTCAAGGTTTTCAGTTTCCTTAGGAATGTCAACGTCACTCGTGGCGTTTTCAACCTTAACAACGGTTTCCATCAAGTTACGACGACCTTCTTGGATGTATTGACCCAAGGAGTGTAAGTCGGTCGTGAAGTTAGCGGATGATGGGTAAATCCCCTTTTGGTCCTTACCTTCTGATTCGCCCATTAATTGCTTCCACCATTCTGAGAACATCGCCATGTTTGGTTCGTAGTTTTCAAGAATTTCAGTGGTGTAGCCCTTCCGGTATAAAATGTTCCGGTAAGCAGCGTATTGGTAAGCTTCGTTCTTAGTTAAGTCGGCGTCTGAGTATTCGGCACGCCCATCGGCAGCACCCTTCATCATGGCATCGATGTCGCCACCAGAAACGGCAATTGGTAATAACCCAACTGGCGTTAAGACGGTGAACCGGCCACCAACGTCATCCGGAATAACGAACGTTTCGTAGCCTTCGGCGTCGGCTTCTTGCTTCAACGCACCGCGCTTGCGGTCAGTCGTTGCGTAGATCCGGTCCTTAGCGCCTTCTTCACCATACTTGGCAATCAAACGTTCCTTGAATACCCGGAAAGCGATTGAAGGTTCAGTCGTGGTCCCGGACTTCGAAATGATGTTAACGGAGAAGTCGCGGTCGCCGATCAAGTGAATCAAATCGTTGACGTATGAAGATGAGATTGAGTTCCCAGCAAAGACAACTTGTGGGAATTTACGGTCTTCACGTGAAAGTGATGACCAGAAAGTTTCGTGTAAGAATTCAACGGCAGCGCGAGCACCTAAGTAGGAACCACCGATACCGATAACCACGAGGACGTCTGAATCGTTTTGAATCTTCTTTGCAGCGGCTTTAATCCGGGCAAATTCGTCCTTATCGTAGTCTACTGGTAAATCTAACCAGCCGCGGAAATCGTTACCGGCGCCGGTTCCTTCACGCAGCTCTTTGTCAGCAGCAGTGACCATTGCTTGCAGTTCACCAAGTTCGTTGTCATGAACGAACTCGGATAAGTTAGAGCTGTCAAATGAAATGTGTGCCATTTATTATTACCTCTTTCTATACGTATTTACAATTCACATTATACAATAGGAGCAATCATAATGAAAAGCAGATGCCAACTTTTTTCGTTTATTTTCGTAAATTATGTAAATATTAGTCAAAATTGATGTAAAAAAAGACGCAGATAGCGTTATCTATCCGCGTCATACTAGTATTTAAGGTTTAAAAACGTGTAAAGGTAAAGTTTTTACTAGGCTTTCATTAAGGACAGTGCGATCCCACCAACAATGACGAGAATCGAACCAATAATCACGTAAACCATTTCGCGCTTGGTCTTGCGTTCGCCCAGTAGGAAGATGCTCCCGAAGGTCGAAATAACGATCCCCATTTGTGAGAGTGAGTACGCCACGGCCTGCCCGATTTGAGCCATTGCCATGAACATGAATAGATTCCCAATCCCCCAAACCAGTCCGGTGACAATGTTGCGGTAAGTGGCCTTTTCAACCCACGGCCGGTCTTTAAATGACCAGATCAGCGCTCCTAAAAGCATCCCGACGGCTTGTGGCATTACGACGGCTTGTGGCATTACCACGGCGTGCGCGTCGACGTTGCCGTAGTTAACGACAATCGTGTAGCCGGCGTAACCAATGGTTGAGATGATCAGCGCCCGAATCCCTGCCGACCAGTTTTCAGACGTACTGCGGTTGGGGTCGGTCCGGTCAGTCAGCGACGTCAGGACAGCCCCGGCGATCAACACAATGACTGAAATTGAGCCGATCCAGTACATGTTACCGTGCCATTCATTAAATAGGAGCACCCCGGCCAACGCGTTTGCAACCAGTTGCATCCCGGTTGAAATTGGTGTGGTCCGTGAGATCCCCACGGCTTTCATTGATGTAAATTGTTGACCCTGACCGATACTCCAGAATAATCCGGAAACGACCCCGATCAACCAAACTTTTGAACTGAGCGCTGGTTGTTCCACGACCCAGAGGGCTAGTCCGAAGACTAAGGCCCCCATGGTCATCCCGAGGGTTTGTTGCCGGGCAGTTCCGCCCATCCGGCCACTAATTAAGCCAATACTACCCCACGCGATTGCAGGAATCAGTGCAATTAGAATTCCCATTATAATTAATCCTCATTTCTATTTTTCTCTCATGCTTAACGACAAAAAATAATTTTAACAGGAACGTAACCGTTTTACCAGCGATAAAACGCGGTTTGAACGTAAATATAATTATTTTTATATTTTCATGAATTCGTTTTCTTAGTGATAGGGACCGTTTTCAATTAATGAAAACGGTCCCCTAAATGACGCCTAAAATTTTTTTATTTGATGCGACCCAAACGCCGGATTAGTCGTCCAACGTTAAGACTAAGACCTTCAAGTAGTCACTGGCCACGTAAGCCTTACGGGTCACAAAGTCGGCTGGTAATCGGAACGTCTCACTGACCGTAAAGTGCCGGTCACTACCGGCAAACGCCGCGCTGACCGCTTCTTTGAACTTCTTCAATGAGAAGTTATTGGCCGTGGTGGCAACCACTAACTGACCGTTACGGCGAACGACCGGCAGCGTGTTTGCAAGCAACGCCGTTAAGTCGGTCGCTACTTGGAACTTCTGCTTCTTAATGCGGGCAAACGTTGGGGCGGTAACCACCACCACGTCGTAACTCAACCGGTGCTTCGTCGCGTAATCCAGGTAGCTGTTAGCTTCAATGGCCCGAATTTCGTGCTTGCTGGGATCAATGTTATTGACAGCAAGTTGGTCGGCCGTTGCACTGGCCGCCTTCTTGGTACTTTCGATTGAGATGGTTTTGGCCGCGCCAGCGACTGCGGCGGCCGCCGTCACCCCGTTTTCCTGACTAAATAAGTTCAGGACGGTCTTGCCCGGTAATTCCGCACCAGCTAACCACTGCCGAATTGGGCGCATATCCAGTAACAAACCGGTCGTTAAATCGTCTGCTAAGTGTAGCGGATAAGTCACTTCACCTTCCGTAACCAGTAACGGGTCGGGCGCGGCTTCACCGGTAACCAAGCGACTCTTTAAGTTGACTTCTTCCACGTTGAACCGCGGCTTTTCGTAGATTCCCTTGAACTGGTGATCAGTCGCCGCTTCGAACGCCGCGTATAACATCTCGCGTTGTTGGTAGACGCCCTGCGCGTACCAAGTGAAGACGTAGTAGTCTTGGTAGCGGTCAATCGTAACACTCCCGAGGCCGTCGCCGTCCGCGTTAAACACCCGCTGTGGCAGTTTCGGATCAAGACTAGTCGTGCGCCGGACTAGGGCTTGCTTAAATAATTTACGGAAATAGTCCATCGTTGGCGTGTCACTCTCGTCGCGACTTAATAACCACCCTAATTGGCGTCGGTGCTTGGCAATCAGCGCGTAGCCCATAAACTGCGAGCTGGCCATTAAAGCCACGAACGAACCGTCCGTCAACTTCATCGCGGGATCCTTGAGGTCGTCCGCCACTAATAACGGGTACCCGTCCTTGACCTTTCGTTGGGAATTACCAGTAATTTGTACTCTTTGCATTCAGCATTTGCTCCTATTCATCTAAAAAATAATCTAAAAAACGTCTAAAACCGCTGTCGATAGCCGTACTAAGGTTACCATACTTACCGGTCTAACGCTATTGAAAGCCGGAGCACTGACCAATTAAGGGCGCCGACCACCCGTGTCGACGCCCTTACTATGACCCTTGTACCACCAACCGTGTGGCAGTTCACAAACTTTTGGTCATAACGTTATTTTATCGAATTGGTCTAGTCCTCAACGATTGGTTGGTCGTGTCCCTCATCCGGGAACGTGACCGTAAAGCAGGTCCCCTCGTTCTCGGCACTATCGACCTGGATCGACCCACCGTGTTGCTGAACAAGTTGGTGTGAAATGGCTAACCCCAGTCCGGACTCACCGTACTTGGTGTTTTTCCGCGACGGGTCGGCCTTGTAGTAGCGTTCCCAAATGTTCTTCACCTGGTCGGGGGTCATCCCAATTCCGTGGTCGCGAACGGCAATCACCGCCGCGTGGTCGCTACGGGTCGCGCTGACTTCAATCACGTTATCCTGTGAGAACTGGATCGCGTTTTGCATGATGTTGAACAGTACCTGAACGAAGCGGTCATAGTCCGCCCAAACGGGTAGTTCATCCGGAACGGTCAGCTTAAAGCGGTCCTTAGCGGCGTCGGCCTTTTTCGTCAATTGTTCAACCAGGTTATGCAGCACTTCGGCCCCGTCAAAGTTTGTCTTATTCAGCGCAATCTGACCGGTTCGAATCTTTTCGTAATCCAGATTTTCGTTAACCAACCGGATCAAACGGCGGGTCTCATTTTGCATCAGCTCGATTGAATGGGCCTTGTCCTCTTCCGGAATGGCGTCATAGGCCAAGCCTTCGAGAATACCATTGATGGTCGTTAACGGTGTCCGCATTTCGTGGGCAGCGTCCGCCATGAATTCACGGCGCCGTTTTTCCTGACGCCGAATTTCTTCATTAGAAGCCTTCAACGAACTGACCATGCCGTTAAAGTCATCCGCCAAGTCATCGATTTCATCCTTATGACTACTATCAACTTGAATATCAAAGTCGCCGTTAGCAACCGAGTGGGTCGCGTGCCGCAAGCGGTTGATTCGGCGGACGGAATAGCGGGCTAAAATGTAACTGAGCAGTAGCGCTGCCATCCCCGAGACTAGTAAGGCAATGAACAGGTTCTTCTCGATTTGTTGTTCGTTCGCCTGCAAGGTTTGTTCAAAGGAACCAATCGAAATCGCGCCGACAAACGTTTTAACATTGCCGTGCTTATAAAATAGCGGGACTAAGACGTCAATCGTCCGTAACGCCGGCGTATTGACCGGCCGGTCATGGCGCCGTGAGCGGAACGTCACGTGTGGCGACTGGGTGATCGTCTTATTTTGTTTCAGCTTCTTCCAGTCGCTGGCCGAAATCCGCGGTTCGTAAATCGAGCCGTCCGGGGTACCACTGCTGACGCCCATCGAGTTCGGGTGAACGACCCGTTTCTTCGCGTCGTAGACCGAAAAGTGAATGTGCTGGTCACGTAAAATTACCGTGCCATCGTTTAAAAACTGCTGGTTAAAGCCGACCACCTGGTGCGTCTGGGTATTATAGCGAATCGCTTCTTTTTCAATACTCGCCGCGTACTGTTGCAACTGTTGCCACGAGTTTTGGTAAATCATCGTTTTAGTCGTCCGGATAAAGGCAAAGCCTAACACCACGACGACCGTGATGATCACCGCAAAGAACGACAGCATTTGTTGGTAGATCAGCTTCATTTAGCCGCCACTTCACTATCATCGAACTTGTAGCCAACGCCCCACACCGTCTGAATTACCTGTGGACCGGCCTTTTCGATTTTTTGGCGTAACTTCTTAATGTGGGCGTCAACCGTCCGTTCATCGCCATAGTACTCGTAGTCCCAGACTAACTGGAGTAACTGTTCACGGGAAAAGACTTGGCGCGGCTTTTGCGCAAGCGTCTTCAACAGGTCGAATTCCTTCGGCGTTAAGTCCTGAATCTGTTCGCCACCCAGGTAGGCCTCGCGGGTCTTGGTGTTGAGCTTAAAGTGATCGGTCTGGACGTCGAAGTCACTGACCGCGTCGGCCGGCTTCGTCGTCGGCACCGTTTTGCCTAAGTCCGCGCGTCGGTGTAAGGCCTTGATCCGTGCGATTAGGGTAATTGGTGAGAACGGCTTGGTCACGTAATCATCGGCCCCCATTTCCAAGCCCAACACCTGGTCACTTTCCGAATCGCGAGCGGTCAACATAATAATTGGTACGGTCGGAGAAGCCTTGCGAATTTCTGCACTAACTTGCATGCCGTCCTTACCGGGTAAATTTAAGTCCAGGGTGACCATGTCCCAGCCGTTCGCGTCTTCGTTGAACATCTCAACGGCTTCGTTACCGTCGTATGCAAAGTGGGCATCCCACTTTTCCTTTTTAAAAAACATCGCCATCATTTCTGAAACGGATTTATTATCTTCAATCATCAATAATTTCATTAAACAGTTCCTCCAAGTCGCTTGCTAATTCATGGATTTTTTAAGTAGCTCGTGCGGGTATGATTAGTTGAAACCCGAACCTAGTCTTATCATACGCCACTTTCGTCCAGTATTCGAAATAAGTATAACAACAATTTACTAACAAACCTTGCCGGATTTGTGAAAGAAGTGTGTGGTTTTACCCGTCAACTAATCTTATATATTAATAGTAGATAATAACAAATTAAATTGGGGCTTGGCCAGCCAAAAGCGGACAAAAATGCGGGCGTTACCAGAAAGTCCAACGCCCGCATTACTTAGTCTGAATTAGTTTTTAAACGAATGAATTGGTGCCGGAATGTGACCGCCGCGCTTGATGAACGCTTGCGGTTGGTTCGGGTTGACCCGCATCACCGGTGCCCGACCAAACAAGCCCCCGAATTCAACCTCGTCGCCAACGTCCTGACCGGTCGCCGGAATCACCCGCACCGCGGTCGGCTTATTGTTGATCATCCCGATCGCCGCTTCGTCGGCAATCATGCCACTAATGCTAGCGGCACTCGTGTTCCCCGGCACGGCGATCATATCTAGGCCGACCGAACAAACCGCCGTCATCGCTTCCAGCTTTTCAATGCTCAGGTGACCAGCGCGGACGGCCCGGATCATCTCGGCGTCCTCCGAGACCGGGATAAACGCCCCGGAAAGGCCACCAACGTGTTCACAGACCATAACGCCGCCTTTTTTGACCGCGTCGTTCAGTAACGCCAGCGCGGCGGTCGTCCCGGGTGCGCCGACCCGTTCGAGCCCAATTTCTTCCAGAATTTCGGCCACCGAATCGCCCTCGTTCGGGGTCGGTGCCAGCGATAAATCAACGATCCCGAACGGTACGTTGAGCCGTTCGGCCGCAATCGAACCGACGAACTGGCCCATTCGGGTAACTTTAAAGGCCGTCTTCTTGATTTGTTCAGAAACCACGTCAATTGATTGGCCGCGGACTTGTTCCAACGCCCGCTTGACGACGCCCGGCCCACTAATCCCGACGTTGATCACCCGGTCGGCTTCACCAACACCGTGAAAGGCGCCGGCCATGAACGGGTTATCGTCAACCGCGTTAGCAAAGACCACCAGGCTCATGCAGTTGACCGGGTCGTCAGCCGCAATCGTCTTGATGGTGTGACCAAGTTCACCGACCGCGTCTAAGTTGATACCGGCACGGGTTGACCCAACGTTGACCGAGCTGCAGACCCGGCTGGTTTCAGCTAAGGCTTGCGGAATCGAGGCGATCAACTTGCGGTCACCACTTTGGTAGCCTTTCTGGACCAAGGCTGAAAAGCCACCGATCAAGTCGACACCGAGTTCGCTGGCCGCCTTTTCCATCGTTAACGCGTAGGCGACGTAGTCCTGATCCGCACTGGCCGCCGCGACCAGCGCAATTGGTGTGACCGCAATGCGCTTATTAATAATTGGCACACCGTATTCCGTCTGAATCTGTTCCGCAACTTTCACCAGGTCACGCGCACTGTGCGTGATTTTATCATAAATTTTCTGGCGGGCCTTAGCACCGTCACTGTCAATGCAGTCAAATAACGAAATGCCCATCGTAATCGTCCGAATATCGAGGTTCTCCTCGGCAATCATTTGAATCGTGTCTAATATTGGTCGACTTTCCATGCCGCACCCCCTACAACTTCTGAATGGCGTCAAAAACGGCCTGACGTTGAATCCGAATCGTCAAACCGGAAGCCGCACCGAGTTCTTCCAACGCCGCCTGGGCGTCCGCAAAGCTCAACTGCTGGTCATCCCAGACACCTGACAGCATCATCGTAAAGTTATCGGCCATCAACGTCTGCGACATGTCGACAATGTTGATCTTCAACCGTGCTAGTTCGGTGGCCACTCGCGCCACAATGCCGACTTGATCCTGACCAACGACCGTAATAATTGCTTTCATCCTGTATAACCTCCCATAAAATAGCCTTCACTTTCAATGCTCATATCATAGCATTCCCCGCGTGAAAACGCATCCGCAAGCTAACCTAAATCCTTTCTGAAAATAATGAAAGATTGCTGAAATTGGCGGGTTTCGTTCGGTTAGTTTGTTATAATGTAAACCGCTTATTAATTCAGACAAAGGGATGGAGAACTTGACACAACAACATCATTTACGCGGGGTGCTCCTCGCGAGTACCGCCGGCATCTTATGGGGGCTTTCCGGGGTAGCAGCGAGTACGCTCTTTCTCAGTAACCCGGACCTGACGGCAAACTGGCTGACCCAGGTCCGAATGATTAGCGCCGGCCTCATTTTACTGGTCTGGTGCCAGTTAGTCGGTCAACAACCGTTTGCCATTTGGCACCAACGGCGTTCCGCCGGCCGGATCGTTAGTTACGGGTTACTGGGCTTGATTCCGGTCCAACTTTGCTACTTCGAGGCCGTCCGGGCGGGTAACGCCCCAATTGCGACATTTATTCAGTTTTTAGGACCGTTCATCATCACGCTATACTTCTTACTGTTTAAACACATCCTGCCTAAACGGATCGAAGTTGTCGGAATGGTGATGGCCTTTGCGGGGACGTTACTGATCGTGACCCACGGACAATTGAACCAACTCGCCATTTCCCCGGCCGTGCTTTTCTGGGGCGGCCTTTCAGCGGTCGGGGTCGCCACCAACACGTTGTTGCCGCGCGCCATCCTGCCCAAATACGGGCCGTTAGCCGTCACCGGCTGGGGCCTACTGGTAGCAGGCGGCTTTTTAATGGTGCTGCACCCAATGTGGTTAGCCCACCTGACCATCACCAGTTTCCAACTCCTCTTGCTCGTGGTCATCGTGTTGCTTGGAACCGTCGCACCGTTTTTGATGTTTGCTCACGCCTTGAACGACATCTTACCAACAACTGCCAGCCTGCTGGACGCCTTCGAACCCCTCGCCGCAACGGTCTTCTCGGTGCTGTTCCTGCACGTGCAATTAACCGGCTTCGACCTTAGCGGCGGCTTACTGATCATTCTGGCCGTCATGGCGTTGTCGCTTAACATGCATAAGTTAGTCTTACGGTTCCGGCGTTGGCGCACCAACGCGTAAACAGATAAGTTGGCAGCTACGGGGAGTTATGCTAGACTAGTAATGTTGAATCTGGGGGTGTTCTGGATTCGACAGGTATAGTTTGAGTTCGGATTGCGCTTCGTAGGTTGCGTCTACGTAAAAACGCTCAGTTTAAATTATAACTGCAAAAAATAATAACAATTCTTACGCTTTAGCTGCCTAATAAGCGCTTAACGTAGATCCTCCCAGAATCGTCCATGTTCTGGATCTGGGTCCTAAATTTAGTGGACTCACGCTCAACGCTTCCACCTGGAGTCGCGAGAAGAGATTAATCAGGTTAGTCATTACTGGGTGCCCTGTCATGCGGCGTTTGTAATGGCGAAATTCAAGTAGTATGACTATGAGCGTAGAGGTTCGGAGGGCAATATGCTTGGACGCGAGTTCGACTCTCGCCACCTCCATTATTGAATTTGACCAGCTTAGCTCCAGAACACTGAGTTGGTATGGCGACCTTAACGGGTCGTTTTTTTAATGCTGTCAGTTGACCTTTCCAACCAAGCGGACTGCCACGACAAACTAGCGGCCCGGTGCTAAGCTGTAGGTGAATATCAAACATTGATATTCACTCCGCAGATTTTCGTACATTCCCAACAGTTTTCACCAAACCGCGCACCACGCGACCAAGCCACCCGCTTGGTCGTTTTTTTAAGTCAAAAATGGTCTTACCGGCGTTTACCAGTAAGACCATTTTTCTGCATGTTCTAATTATGCGGTAAATAAGCGTTGGCGACTAAACCCGACACCGACCAGTACCCGGTAGATCAGCGGTACCAGCACAAAGCAGGCAATCGAATTGATAGTTGCTGCTAGTAAGCTGGTAAAGGCCCCAATGACGGCAACGTTCAACGCCGTCCCGACCATTAACGCTTCAATCACACCGGTACACCACGACGTCACGATTTTGGTCAATCCTGCGACTAATGACACCCAGTATAATTTGCCCAGCTCGTCTTCTTCGTAATGAATCGACTTGTAACTCCAACTGACCATCGCCGCTAAAATAATCGCTTCAATAATCGTTAACCAGGACGTCGCCGCGTAACCGTTCAGAATATCAAACAATCCCAGACCGATGGCGCCAGCCGCAGCACCGTAGCCGAAACCTAAAAACATCACCGCTAAAACGGTTAAAATATTGCCAAAATGAATAAACGGTCGCCCGACGATGGCTGGTAACGGAATCCGTAACATACTAATACCAACAAAAATAATCGCCGCAAATAAACCGGCAAACACGATTTTTTTCAATTGTTCTGACTTTCCCATAGGGTCGCTCAACTTCCTTTCCCAAATGCCTATCATTATTTTTTAATGTAATTCCCATTTTAAGCTAATTACGGTCAAAATAGAAGAGCTACGGGCGATTTTTCCTTATTCGATCATCTGGACATCATCTTGGTGTGCGGCGTCAATCCCCTGCGCAACCACTAATAAGTCAAAGGCAGCGCGTGGCATTTGGTAATGATGACAAAACAAGTAGTATCCTAAATCAATCACCACTTGGTGGGCCACCGTTGCGCCGTTACCAGTTAGCTTTAACCGCTGCCCAGCCCGGATCACCAGGCCGCGCATCACCGGATCACGCCGCACCGTTGCGTGATTGCCCGTTAATATTAATTGGTTTTTCAACTGGGTCGCCTCCTGCTGATTCGCCCAGAAATCCGCCTTAACCATTTTACTCAACTCCGATCATTTCCTCGGCTATATCATAGGAGTTTCACTGGGTATTCGCAACGGAACACACCCCGTAAAACGGCGGTCTATTAACGTTTGTCGTACTATTACAAATAAGTTTATTCGCTCAATCTGCGCCGCTCCGTACTTTGACAGTTCAACTAACAATCTTGGTCAATCCAAATTAATTTTTAACATAAATTTACTTATGCTAAGGCTCACTGCCGGTCTTGATCACGTAATCCGAATAGTAACACTAAGATGCCAAGAATCAACGCGCCCACAAAGACCATGAAAATCGCCGGAATTTTAAAGCCAACGCCCATTAAGGCCCCAACTAAAAACGGTCCAATGGTAGCGCCAATGCGCCCGATTGACTGGGCAAAGCCCATCCCCATACCACGAGCATCGATGGCAAATTGTCCAGGAGTAAAGGCAATCATGATGCCCCACGCCCCGAGCGTGAAGAAGGATAACCAGGCACCACTAATAATAATCATTAGACTGCTATTGGCTAACCCAAAGGCCGCGGCGCTTAACATCGTCCCAAATAAGTAAACGGCCAACACTAATTTACGTTGGACCTTTCCAATCAACCAGGCCGCTAAGTAATAACCCGGTAACTGCGCTAAACTCATTAACACGGTATAGCCGAAACCGTGCACCAATGAAAAGCCGCGTAACACCAACACACTTGGTAACCATAAGAACATGCCATAATAAGCAAACATGATAACAAACCATAAAATGCTCAAACAAGCGGTTGCCCGCCGGTACTCCGCCGACCAGACTTGGCGTAAAGCTGCGCCAAACGGTCGCTGATTAGGCTTTTCCGCCGGTGTCTTATCCGGCAAGTGCCGCCGAATCAACAAGGCGTAAAAGCCCATCAGTGCCGTGATCAAGACGGTGATTCGCCAGCCGAACTTTGGCATCACCAAGAAGGACAGTAACGACGCCAAAATCCAGCCAAACGCCCAAAAACTGTCAACTAACACGAGCATCCGGGCCCGCTGAGTGCCACTAAAATGGTCGGCAATAATCGTTGCAGCGACCGGCAATTCGCCCCCAAGCCCGACCCCGGTCAGGAAGCGGACCGCGATGAACCAGCCAACGCTCGGCGTGATTGTTAACAATAAATTCCCGACTGAGAATAATAACAACGTCCCGATCAAAACCGGTTTACGACCGATTTTATCCGCTAAGTACCCGCAAACGACGGCCCCCACCATCATTCCGAGTGACGTAATCGCACTGACCGCGCCTAAACTTCCCGCACTCAGGTGCCAACTTTGTTTGATCACCGGCATAATAAACGATAGCAATGCCACGTCCAACGCGTCAAACAGCCACGCCGTCCCAATTAATAATAAAAGCCGATTACCCTTTGAACCCATCTTTTTTCTCCCCCATACCGTTAAAATAACGTTAGTCATTAAAGGTACTTTTTACCTTTAATGTGACCAAGGTTACCACGCACTTTCCAGCGTGTCAACTGAGCCGATAAAGTTTTGCTGGCCGCCCGGAACCACCCGGTCGAACCTCGCCCACTTCTTGAAAAAGTTGCCCGTGGGTCTTCCGAAAATTCGAATTATCAATTTTGGTTACCGGTACCCGCCATAAAATCGCGTAGACTTCACGGGCCTGCTTCAACGTGAAGGTCGCACCCAACACGTTCAGAATCGTTGGGGCGTAATCCAAGCGGTTACGGACCCGTTTGAGAGCCGTGCGAATAATCAAGCCGTGATCAGCCGTCAGTTCTCCCGCTCGATGGGCGTAAAAATTAGTCGCGGTTAGGTCGTCGTTGATTCCCTGAAAAATTCGGCTTGGCGTAGCGAGATCGTCGCGGTGTACCCTTGGCTGTACGGCAAACCAGGCCGCCGCCTTCGCGCCGTATCCGGGCGTTAACGTCGGCATGCCCGGCAAGTAGACCATGTAAGTTAACGCCAAAGTCCGTTCACCGGCAACTCGACTAACGTTAGTAAAGGTCCCGAGTTGTTCGACCTGGGTAGCTGCCAAGTGGACGCCAATTTTTTCGCGAACTAGCCGAATGGCCGCATCCTCCGCGCTTTCATCGGCCCGTAGCCAGGTCGTCGGTAAGCCCCACGACCCCGCATCCGGTGCCGTGGTCCGCTGTAATAATAGCAGGACGAGTTGCTTGGTTGTCTGATCAAAACTAAAAATCACGTTCGTTATGCTGACCCGTGGTCGACTGATAATTTCCGCCATATTGACGGCCTCCCTTCTCGTCAAAAAAGCCACGACTTAATTGTCGTGGCTGCATCGTTATTAGTTCATTTGTTGAAGCGCTTGAACTGTCCAGCCATTAATAGCGGATTTTTCAATGATCGCTTTTTTAATTTCCCAAACGTCCGCTTTGATATAGCGTTGTCGGGCTGCCATGAGAGGAATATTATGAACAACCTCTTGGCCTCGATTAATCGTAACGCGCATTACATTACATCCTTTCCTAATGCTCAGGAAATTTGTAAATAATTCTGTGTATTTGATACTGGGGCAAGTACGTGATACTAAAAATATATTTATCCAAAATCTGAGAATCTTTCTGGCTGAGTCTTGAACCCTCAAGCTAAGTAAGCATTTTATCATACTTTAAATTTAAAAGCGAATAAATTGTCTTAATCGGCAATCCTTTTTACCAGCAAGACCTGCTCGTTGTATTCCAAATGGAAGCGTTTTACAATTGATTTAATCATAAAACTGGAGGTGCGGTTATGCGTCAATATAAATATTTAGCCTATGGCGGCATTACGGTGGTTTATTTAGGCGCACTGTACGCGCTGATTCACTTAATCCGCCTCGCTTACACGTTGTTCTTTTTATAGTTTCGATTCACAAGGCCAAAAAAGCAAGCTGGTGACCATCACCAGCTTGCTTTTTTAACGGTGCCACAAGTAGCGGTTAACCGCTTGCGCCACCTTTGGATTTTCATGTAACTGACTATGCTGAGCGTGGGCGCCGTGAAACGTCTTCGTCGTAATCGTCGCGTCACGGCCCTTTAGTAAGCTATTCAACGAGCGGGCCGAAACGTTGGTGACCAAGCCGTCCGAGTGGGTGCCATCATCAAGGTTCCCCACGATGTTGAGTACCCGGATTCCGGTTGGGAAGTGGGGCTTCTTAGCCGCCAACAGTTGATAGGCCGCGTGTTGGTAACGGGGCTGGCCCGACTTCAAAAATGAATTTTGATTAGCAACGTCGTCTTCGCCAATCACGCCGTCAAAGGGCCCCGCAATCGTCACCAGTTTTTTTAGCGTTGGGAAGTTTCCGGCTTGTGGCGTCATCAATAAGTTGACGCTGGCAACGCACCCGGCCGAATGGGCAACGATATTATATTGGTCAAACGATTGTCGCGCCCGCACGGCCTTAATCACCTTGGCCAACCAGGCAGTCTGTTGATCATACTGCGCCAAGTTATTCTTAAAAACAACTTGAATAATCGGGTTGCGCGTCCGCCGCGACCATTTTCCAGCTAAGCTGACGGTGCCATCGGTCTGAACCGTGGCGACAAAGACCCGCTTAGCGTGGGCCGTCTTAGTGGCCGCCTTGATCAACGTATTGGTTGAGTTCGCACTGCCCTGAAAGCCGTGTACGTAAAAAGTTGGCGTATGACTTGTGACGTACGCCGACTTAGGCTTATTAGTCGTCTCCGGCTTAGCTGTCGGCGTTGCTTTTTTACAACCCGCCAGGCCAACCGTTAGTACCAATCCCAAAAGTAGCCACCACTGATAACTTCGTTTATTCACGCAATTTCGCCTCATTAATATTCAAAATCATTCCCAGTTCCGCCGAATCACGACCAATTCATCCGCGAGAACGCTCGTGGCCAGGCGTAAGTAGGTAACGTGCTTGCCCGGCTTAGGTGAATGTAATAGCCAGCCGTTACCCGCATACAGGGCGACGTGGTGGACGTCACCGCGACCATGGTCGTGCGCAAAAAAGCACAGGTCGCCAGGTTGGGCGTCGGCCAAGTCGACGGCGGTCCCAACTAGGGCTTGATCCGCCGCGTCGCGTGGAAGTTGCACGCCAATCGCCCGGTGCAAGCCGTAAGCTAGCCCGGAACAGTCGAAGCCGTACGGGCTGATACCGCCCCACAAGTAGCGCAAGTCCAGAAAGTTAGTTGCGAGTGCCACGAGTTGGGCACCACTTGATTGGCTTTGACTACGAACCATCATCTGGGTCGCCCGCTTGGCCACTTTTCCAACTCCCAACGGCGTCTGAACCAAGTCATAGTGGGCGTCCTTACCAGAAACGACCGGTAACTCGGTCCCCAACACCAGCTGGCGTAAGGTACTACCATCCGGTCGCAGTAGCGGCGTTACCGCCCGTTTAACCGTTACGGTCGGTCCCGTCTGTAACGGTAGCGGGGCTAAGGATAGCTGCGCCGCCCAAACCCAGCCGGGATAACCGCGCGGATGGTGCGTGTCAGCCTGGTTAGTCACGAAGCCGTACGCCCAACCATCTACGATCCGGTCAATCACGAATGGATCATTAAAAAGTACCTGGGTCACCACCCGGTCGTAACGCTCAATTGCGACACTATCGGCGTCACTCAGGGCCTCAATCCATTGATTTAAACCACCGTTGTTTAGTGCTAAGCGGTCTAAAGTTGTGACTTGGGGTTGCCGCCAAACGTTGGCAACCGTTGCAATAATCCGTGCTGTTTGCATATTGATCACCACCCCTTTGTCCTAAGTCTACCATACCGTAAACGGCGACCATACCCCGCAACGCAGTTAGGTCGGTATCCTTTCTAGGGAAACTTTGGGTTCAAAATTAAAAACTACTGTGAAAGTATGCTATGATACTAATAATCACTTAGGAGGCGTTTTAAAAGATGGATAAAACCGATTTGAAAATTCTGAACGCCTTACAGGCGGACGCCCGGATCTCACTGAAAGCACTGGCGGACCAATGCTTTATTTCGTCACCAGCGATTTCAGCCCGGATCTCGCGGTTGAAAAAGAGCGGTATCATTCGTGATTACCAGGCCAACTTAAACTATGAAAAGCTTAATTACCACATTAAAGCCTACATTCAACTCCAGCTGGAACCGACCCAAAAGGAACGGTTCTACCCGTTCGTTGAGCGGATTCCTAACATTTTGGAGTGCGACTGCGTGACCGGTGAATATTCTCAAATCTTAAAAGTCATTTTTGAGTCGACCCAGGCCTTAGACGAATTCGTGAACCAGTTACAAACTTTCGGTAAGACCAGTACCCAAATCGTCTTTTCAACTAGCGTAGCCAACCGTGGCTTGACCCTGCCGGTTGACCACGATACTAGCCAAATCAAAGAATAATGCCTGTAAGCCCCAAACAGCACCGTTAACGCAAAAACGTTAACGGTGCTGTTTTAAGCTTAGTTTGTTAAATGGTCGGGGCGGCGCAAAGCTTGCCGAACGGCGGCCGCGGTCGTTAGCCGGTACTTGGTCTTCAACTGTTCTAAGCACACTTCCGAGCCGACCAGTAATCCCATGCCGGCGAGCCCCAAAGCGACCCGGCTATTTATGGGTAACGCTAGGCACAGGGCGGCTAGAACCGCTAATACCCCGATTAGGATGCCACCGGTGAATCCAATGAATTGGCGCTGTAAGTTTCCTCCCATTAGCCCACCTTCGCAAATTGGTTCATCGTGTAGATGAGCCCAATTCCTAATAACCAGAGAATGGCCAGCGGTACGACGACTAACGGGCCGAAGCCGTACCAACCAACCACGCCTAAAAATAAGACTTCGACCGTGTGTAGCGTGATCAAAAAATCAAAGTACGCCCGGTAGATCCAGTGGATAATCATGCTTGCAAAAAAGCCAATCAAAATTACACTATAAAACAACCCGTGTGCCATTGCTAACCGCCCCTTTTTTGTATTTTTAAGTTATCCCTATCATGCCACCTTCATCGCGATTAAGTTATCAATTTTTTGTAAATATGCCGTTATCTTTCAGTAAATCAGGTCCAACTACTAAAAAACGTTAGTTTAGCAGTCTTTTGCCAAACTAACGTTAATGATAATTATTTTTTCAAACTCAGCTTTTCAACGTTCAACGCTTTATCGACCCAGCCCTCGACGAAGCTGCTTTCATGACTCACTAAGATCAAATTACCAGGGAATGCTTGCAGCGCGCGCTTCAAGCCGTCCTTAGTCTCATCATCCAAGTGGTTGGTCGGCTCGTCCATGATTAGGAAGTTACTTGGAACCAGTTCCAGCAAGGCGAGCTTGACCTTAGTCTGTTCGCCACCACTCAACAAGTGCATCGGCTTCATTGCGTTGGCCGCGTTGATCCCGCACTTCGCTAACTTCGTCCGAATCGTTTTCGGCAACATCGTCGGGTATTCATTTTGAATCGTCTGTAACGGGGTCAACTGCGGGTTATCCCATTCCAAATCTTGATTGAAATAGTTGATTTTAGCCGATGGGGAGAAGTTCGACGTCCCGTCAATCGCTGGAATCACACCCAAAATCGACTTGATCAACGTCGACTTACCGACCCCGTTGAACCCTTTGAAGGCCAGCTTTTCGCCCGTCGTCATGGTAAAGGTCACCGGTTCCAGCAGTGGCTTCCCGTAGCCGACCGATAGCTTCTTGACCGTCAACGCGTTTTGCGACCCGGTATCTAAGTACGGGAAGTTAAAACTCGCGTGGACGTTTTCCGACGGCGGGTCGACCCGTTCCATATGCGACAGCATCTTTTCCCGCGACTTGGCCATCGTCGACTTCGACCCAGCCTTGTTTTTACGAATAAACTTTTCCGCCTTATCAATCACCACTTGTTGCTTTTCGAAGGCCTTCAACTGGGCTTCCTTACGGGCTTCTTTTTGGCGCATGGCCGCTTTGAAATCGCCACGGTACTTAATAATCTTACCGAACGCCACGTCACAAATACAGTTCGTCACCTGCTGTAAGAAATCGTAGTCGTGAGAAATCACCATTACGGCGCCCTGAAAACTATTCAGGTAGTCTTCCAACCATTCGATATGGGTCGTATCCAAGTAGTTGGTCGGTTCGTCTAAAATAATGACGTCCGGATTTTCTAGCAATAACTTGGCTAAGATAATCTTCGAGCGTTGGCCCCCCGACATTTCACTGATCACGTGGTCGCGACCGATTGCATCCAGACCTAGCCCAGTGATGACCCGTTCCATTTCGGTTTCAATATCGTAAAAGTTATTGGCTTCCAGCGTTTCCTGAATCCGCCCAGCCCGTTCAAGCAACTTGTCGTCCATATTCTCAGCGTAGTCCGCATAATACTGTTGCATCTGGGCGTCTAAATCGTATAGCCATTTAAAGGCCGTTTTCAGAAAAGCGTACAACGTCATCCCCTTGGGAATATCGGCGTATTGGTCTAAATAGCCGGTCCGGACGTTGCGTTGCCACTTAATTTCCCCCGAAAGCGGCAAAATTTGGCCGGTCAAAATCTTGATCAGGGTACTTTTCCCCGCCCCGTTTTGGCCAACAATTCCCATGTGATCGGCCTTTTCCAGGGTAAAGTTAGCATCCTCATAAAGTTTGCGGTCCGCAAAGCTTTGCGATAAATCTGTTACTTCTAATAAAGCCATTGTGTTTTCAACCTACACTTTCATTTTATAACGTGATAAAACAGGCCCCGTTCATCACGAGGCCTGTCTGGCAGGACCGGCGTTACGCCATAACTAAGTCCTTACCGAGTTCGTATTGCATGTGGAAGTACATCCGGTCCCCGATGGGCTTAATCCCAACGGTTTCATAATGGTAGCGGTCGTACAGCTTCTTGGCCCCTAAGTTGGCCATATCCACGTTCAAACCGATTCGCTGCATGCCGTCCGCGCGTGCGTAGCGAGGTAACGCGGCTAACAACTTACCGCCAATCCCATGACCCTGATAATCCGGGTCAACTGCGATCGAATCCAAGTACCATTCGTGCTCATAACTTTCTGCTTCAGCTTCAAATGCTGAACCAAACGCATCGTTGTCCGCGGTGACCCGTGCTAACACGTCGTCGACCGCGTCCTCATTTTTGTCGGGGTAACCAAACGCGACCCCGACTACTTGACCATCGGCCTCGGCCACCACCGTCGTTGCCTTACCGGACAAATAATCGGGTGTCCGGTAAGCGGCAGTAATGGCCTGCTCTAAGTCAGGTTCAGGAATGTCGTCTAGTTCCTCAAGTTGCATTTCATCAAAAATCATATTAATTAGCGGTGCTATCTGGCCCGCGTCGTCTTGATCGGCTGGTCGAATTGTTATCACGAATAGCCCTCCTTCTTTAGTATGTTATACCTTACACTGAATACGAGAACTTGTCAAAATATGCGCCGTGGCGTGGTATACTGAAAGGCGAAATTATTTTGAAGGGATTTGAGCGTTTGAACATTCGCGACATTGACCACATTACCCTGACCGTGACTGACATTCCACGGTCTTTACGCTTCTACCACGAAGTATTCGACCTGCCGATCATCACCTTTGAAGGCGACCGCCAAGCCGTGCTGGTTGGTAAACAGAAAATTAACTTTCAAACGATCGACCACCCCCACGCGCCAATTGCGGCTAAACCGACCCCGGGGAGTGCCGACCTGTGCCTCATTGCTAAAGACCCGCTCGATGCAATCGAACACCACCTGAAGAGTTACTTCGTCGACATCGTAGCCGGCCCGGTCGAACGTACCGGGGCGCACGGCAAGTTGCTGTCACTCTACGTGCGCGACCCCGACAATAACCTGATTGAAATCAGTAACTATCATTAATATGCCAAAAACAAACGTGCGCCCAAAGTCGGCTGACTTTGGGCGCACGTTTTGACTATTATCAAATTTAAACGCAAGTACAACAGTGATTTTCACCGTGGTTAGCTCAGTTCGCGTCCACTATTTCAGTTAGTCAACACTAACAGTTTGTGGTTGCGCTTGGTACTGCCGCATCATTTCTGCTAAGTGAACTTCGTGGGTGACAAATTCATGAACCCGGCAAACGTAGTCGTGTTCACGCCCGATTTTGGCAATGTAGCCGTTTATGTAATCCACTTCGGTCGGCCGCCTCTTGGAGAAGTCCTGGTACATTGACGGGTAATGGTACTTATAAGCGTGACTGACCGTTTCAACCGAATCGATTTCTTCCTGGCGGGTCTCAATTAATTTAATCCCGGCCCGTTCACAGGCGTCGTAAGCTTCATTGAACATCTGGGTGGCCATGTCGCGAACGCCCGGATATTGAATGAACTGGCCCATTTGAATCTGGAACATCGTGCAAAGGCTGTTAGTTACGGCGTTGAAGACGACCTTCGACATACACATGCCCATGAAGTTATCGGACCAGGCCGGGTTGAGGTCGGCGGCTTGAAAGTCCGCCATTACCTGCTTGGTAGTGGCATCCATGTCACCGGCGTACTTACTCATGTGCATCGCTTCGCTGCCCTTGGGTCCCATAAAGTCAACCGAACCGGGCCCGTTGAGGACGGTCGCGATCATCGCGGTACCACCAATAATGTGGTCCTCCGGGAAATAGTCGGCGATTTTTTCAAAGTGCCCCATCCCGTTCATCGCGGCAAAGGCGTACTGATCATCGTGAAAGAGCGGCGCATCGCGTTTGAGTTCGTCCGCAAGCTGCATCTGTTTCTTAAAAATAATCCAAACGTCCGGATGCCCCTGATACTCTTCGGGGTGATAAATGTTAATCGGTACGATCCGCCGGTCAGCGTGGTCGCGGGCAACTTCAACGCCCCCCTGTTGGCGAACCTTCTCAACGTTTGGTTCCCACGTGTCGATAAAATCAACGCTCACGCCCGCATTTTCTTGTAACATCACGCCGTACCGATAACCCATTGCGCCCGCACCAATCATTCCATATTTCATATCAAAACCATCCTTTCAAACTATGTGTGTCTGTGTGACTACCTATGTGAATTAAGCTATGTGACCCTATGTGTTACTACTATGTGAATCAAACTATGTGTTGTTGCTATGTGTTAAAACCGCGGTACATCAATCTATGTGTTAAAAGCCGACAAAAAACGCCCTTTGGATAATAATTATCCAAAGGACGTTTTCACGGGTTACCACCTTTATTCAAATAACGCTCACACGTTATTCCTCAGCGCGTTCAAAACAACTAAACGCGTGCACAATAATGGGTGCCCCCAGCGAACCTCGAAAAGTTCGCGCCTGGCCACACCCTTTAATCAACTTGACGGGGCACCTTCCCAACAACCGGTGCTTTCTGGACGGGTCAAGTTAACGACTCCGATATGGCTTACGGCTTCGCTCATCAACTTTTAATGTTTTAACCATAATATTATTAATCCAAAAAGTCAACCTTCCATCAGCAAAAACCGCCCAAACTATTTTTTATTAATAACAAAAGCCACCGCTAGTACAGAACCAGCCGTGGCAACTAAAGATTATTAACTTATTCGGGAACGTCGCGTGTCAAACTCGTTAATAGCGGTTTCCAATCCAGCGACCAAATCAACCCCAGCGCGTGGTCGCCCGTTAAGACGCCCATCAGGGGACCAATTTCGCCGGTTTTGACCCGCACCGCTGGAAACTGGTAACGTAACTCACTGGCCCAGTCCTCCGCAATTTCCGGATCATTGGCGCTGAGGACGTCCAACCTTACCGGCAATTGACTGGCCCGTTCAAAGCGGGCAAACTGCTCCTGCAAGGCCTGTTGCGCATTTTTCAGCGTTCGTTCCTTTCCTAACACCTGTAACTTGCCGTGGTCGTTAAACGTAATGATTGGCTTGTTACGTAACACCATCGTCCCGGCCAAACTACTATTATTATAAATCCGACCATTCTTAACGAGGTGCCGCATGCTGTTAACAATCAACATTGTCGCCGTGGCCGCCCGCAAGCGGGTCAATTGCGTCAAAATGTCCGTCATCGAGAAGTCGGCCAACGCCATGGCAGCCGCTAGCTTAACCATGTTGGCCGTTCCCGCACAGGTCGTGCGCGAATCAAACACTTCGACGGTCAACCCCTTCACGGACGGGGCGTAGGCTTTCAAGTTATTGACCCAACCACTGACACCGCTACTCAGTCCGACGATCAAAACTTGTTCGATCCCCGCGGCAAGTAGTTGATCAAAGACCACCTGCATCTCGGCCATCGAAATTTGTGAAATCGTCGGGATATCCTTCTCAACTTTTAATAACCGGTAAAACTGGTCGGTGGTAATATCAATGTTTTCGTGATAAACGTGGTTGCCAAACATGATCGGGTCGTTAACCACCGTCACGTGGTAATCGGCCGCAGCTTGGGGGGATAAGTTTGCAGAACTATCCGTTACTACCGCTATTTTCATCTATTATTTCACTCCAATTATGCACACGCGGGAGATCCGCGCGGTTCACCGGGAACCCCCGGTCAGGAAACTAGCCTAAAAAAGGCACTCCCATACAGTATACTGTACGGCAGTGCGCTTTTTCAAATGGCAACGTGGGTGGCGATTGCTTGCGCGGACGCCACCAGTGGCCAAGTCACTGAATTTTCAATTGGAATGAGGGTCAGGGTTCCTAGTGCCCGTAACTGGTCACGTTGCGCCGGCAACAGCGTCCCCGTTTGATAACACCCTTGCGCCAGGGACTTTACGTTGGCGCCCAACGTTTCGACCGTTTCAACGATCCGGTTGCGCGGTTGGTCGCTAAATAGCAAGTACGCTTGGGCCACCGTATCTAAGTGGTGCACGGTCAAATACTGATGGTTATGATTAAAGGCCGGCCCGCGGGTCCCGCGTACGAGGCGCTGTGCGGCCACGATCACGTCGTTCAGGACGCTGTTCGCCGTGGCGGTACTGCCGGCCCCCGGTCCCGTATAACAGCTTTCACCAACGGCGGCGCTCCGCAACGCAACCGCGTTTTGAACCCCGTCGACGCGACTTAACGCCCGCCCCGTTGCCACCGCCACCGGGGCGACCCGGCAGTAAAGTTGGTGGTCATGGCGTTGCGCCTGGGCCAGTAATTTGATCTGCCAGCCATTTTCGGCGGCCGTTTGACAAACTGTTGCGTCAATCGTCGTAATCCCGACCGGCGCGACCTGGGCCACCGTCAACGGCTGACCAAAGGCGAATTGGCTGAGAATCATTAACTTATAAGTCGCGTCTAGTCCGGCGACGTCATTGGTCGGGTCGGCTTCAGCGTAACCAGCTTCCTGCGCTAAACTAAGCGCCTGTTGGTACGAGCGCCCGTTCGTCATCGCACTGAGAATGTAATTGGCCGTCCCGTTAATAATGCCGCTAACGCCCTGAATCGAATCGGTCGCGTAGCTATCCGCTAACGTCCGCAAAATTGGGATTCCCCCGGCGACACTGGCTTCGTATAATAAGTCACAGCTCCGTTCCTTGGCGAGTGCCACTAACCGGTGGCCGGCCGTTGCAATTAGGTCCTTATTGGCGGTGACGACCGACTTACCGTGACGTAGGGCGGTCGTAATGGCCGCTTCGGCCGGTTTTAACGTCCCCATGACCTCGATAACAACCTGAATTTGGGGGTCGGTCACGACCGCTTCGATTGAATCGGTCAGCCGGGTGCCAATTGGTAACGGCACCTGCCGCGGCGCGTTTAAGTGACTAACGGCGACCTTGGCGAGGTGTAGCCGCAGTCCCTGCATTTGTTCAATCTGATCCGCTGCCCGGGTCAAGCGGTCGATCACCCCGCTACCGACCGTGCCGAATCCTAACATCCCGATTTCAATCGTCGTTGTCATTTTAATCCCCTCCTAATTAGGTCCTAAACTTGAGCCAAAGCTTGATCTAAATCAGCAATCAAGTCATCCGCATTTTCGACCCCGACTGAGATCCGAATCAAATCTGGCGTTACCCCGGCGGCCAGTAACTCCTGTTCATTTAGCTGGGCGTGGGTCGTCGATGCCGGGTGAATGATCAGCGACTTCGCGTCGGCCACGTTAGCAAGTAACGAGAATAATTTCAAATGTTCAATCAAGGCCTTTCCCGCCGCTTCGCCGCCGGTCAAACCGAGCGTAAAGATCGAACCGACGCCGTTTGGAAAGTACTTTTCGGCTAACGCGTGGTACTTACTATCCGCTAATTCCGGGTAATTGATCCACGCTACTTTCGGGTGATCCTTCAAAAAGGCCACGATTTTACGGGTGTTGGCGACGTGGCGTTCGACCCGCAACGATAACGATTCTAGTCCTTGTAATAGTAGGAACGAGTTGAACGGGCTGATGGCCGCGCCCATGTCACGTAAATTCTCCGCCCGTAACTTGGTGGTGAAAGCCGCCCCGCCTAAATCGGCAAAAACTAGGCCGTTATACTGCGGGTCGGGGGTTGTAAAGCCCGGGTAACGACCACTCGCACGCCAGTCGAACTGACCGCCTGCGACCACGACACCGCCCATCGTCGTACCATGGCCGCCAATAAACTTGGTTGCCGAATGAATAACGACGTCGGCGCCGTGTTCGATTGGTCTTACAAGGTACGGGGTCCCAAAAGTGTTATCCACAATAAAGATGATCTTGTGGCGGTGAGCAATTTCAGCAATGGCTTCAAAGTCGACCAGGTTAATGCCGGGGTTGCCAATGCTTTCTACGTAAAGGGCCTTAGTGTGCTCGGTAATTGCCGCCTCAAAGTTCGCCGGATCATCCGGGTCAACGAAGTGGGTCGTGATCCCCAACTTTTTTAACGTGACCGCGAATAAGTCGTAAGTCCCACCATACAAGGTGTTGGCCGCCACGATTTCGTCCCCCTGTTGGGCAATCGTCAAAATGGCCGCGTTGATGGCCGCCGAACCGGTCGCTAACGTCACGCCGGCGGTCCCGTGTTCTAAGGCCGCGACCCGTTGATCCACAACGGCGGTCGTCGGGTTGGTCAAGCGGGTGTAAATATTGCCCGGATCGGTCAATGCAAAGCGGCCGGCGGCTTCCTTAGCGTCCTTAAACACGTAGGAGGTTGTCTGGTAAATCGGGACTGCCCGCGAGCCGGTCTCATCGACCGTTTGCCCCGCGTGCACTTGTAACGTTTCAAAATGGTAATTTTCTGGATTTGTTTTTGTCATATTAAAGACCCACTTTCGTTAAATTCAATGTTTTTAACCAATTGGCGTACAGTCGGCAGCTGGCCGTTGACCAACTGTAATCAACTTCCCGTGGCTGACCAGCCTTGAAGTAGTGTTGCGGCGCTTGAATCGGCAGCCGTTTCCGTAAGTCGCGTTCGTACTCGTTGGCCAGCGTCTCGGCTTCGTACTCGGGATGGCCCGTCACGTAAACCGCGCGCAACGCCGGCGCGGCCAGAACCAACGGTCCGACCTGATCACTGTCCGCCACGACCCGTAACCCGTCCGGTAAGCTGGTTGGCAGCACCAATTCCGTGTGGCGCGATTGCGGCATCTTCAATTGCCCCCCCGCCGCAAAGCCGCTAACCAACTGGGAGTGCTCGTCAACGTGGTCCGCCGAATAGATGCCGAACACCTTGTGATCAACTAGGCGCTTCTGAACGTTAAACTGTTCATACAAACCGGCCTGCGCCGCCCAACATTCAAATAACGTCTGGCTGGCGTGGCGCTGGGCCCAACTAATGATTCCCTCCAACTCCGACCAATAATCAACGTCCTCAAAGGCTAACTTCTCCACCGGCGCCCCGGTGATGATCAAACCGTCAAAGTAACGGTCAACGACCTGGCCAAGCGTCACGTAATTTTCAGCCACCAACTCACGCGGCACACTCTTGAACTGGTGGGTCTCCGGGTACATGAAGGTGACGGCCACGTCGGTATCCAACGCCGCGAAACGTTGAATAAACTGCCGCTCAGTGGTTACCTTCGTCGGCATCAGGTTCAAAATTAATAATTGTAAGGCGTGGTCCGGTTCAAGACCGTTCACCCACTGCCGTTGTGCCTTTAATAAGCCATTTTTTACTGTGACCGTCATCATAATCTTCCTTTCTTTTAGCGACAAAAAAAGCTTTCGTCCGTTAGTCTTGATATCAAAACTAACGGACGAAAGCTTTCGCGTTACCACCGTAATTCGTCGCCACCTCGCAATGACGACCTCGACAAGTACCCCGGGGGATACTCCGCAATATATCGGTTGCAACCGCACCCGTAGCCTTGCGACCCGGGTCATGACTCCAAGCTCATCTTCACAACGTTCCCGATTACTTCTCTCACCACCCGAAGCTCTCTGAAAATCGGTCACGTCGTTACTCTTCTCTTCAACGTCTTAATCGTTTTTTAATTTAAAGCTAATTTAACACCAGCTTTTATCGCTGTCAACTCATTTTCTCACCTTTTTATGCAGATACCGGCAGCATTGTTGTCATATCAACGATTATCGGCTAACTTCAAATTAAATAAACGGTAATCCGCCTTTTAAAAAATAACCGGATCCCGACTTTTCTTTGAAAAAAATAAGAAAACTGCTTGACAGCAATTTCATCTTTGCCTATACTGAGTGCAATTAATAAACGAAAGCGAGGGACCAAGGATGACAAAGTTTGTACATAACTTGAACAGTTCGTGGCAAAGCCGGCCGTTCAGATTGTAATTCCGTTGCATGGATACAATCTGGCAAACAGTTTGTATCTGTGCCGGCTTAACTTTGATATCCAAAGGAGTCTGCATGGGTTTTAAACACAGCAGGCTTCGGTTCCGTAAAGGGCAAACCAGAGCTTACTGGTTTGCCCTTTTTTATTTGCAAAAATGCCCGCGCAAAACTAATTTGAGGTGAAATGTATTGAAAAGAATGATTGCATTTATTAGCGCGTTAGTCGTCTTCCTGGGGGTCGCCTTCTTCGCGACCGGGGGACCCAAAAGCACATCCGGCGCCACGACCAAGAAGGTGCCGACCGTCGGCATCTTACAACTACAAACCCACCCCGCCCTAGACGCGATTCACCGCGGCGTCCTGGCTGGTCTGAAGGAATACGGTTACGTTCCGGGTAAGACGGTTAAGATCGACTACCAAAATGCCCAGGGTGATCAAAGCAACTTAAAGACGATGAGTCAAAAGTTCGTTAACGAAGGCGCCGACGAAACGGTTGCCATCGCCACCCCCGCCGCACAAGCTTTAGCTACGGCGGCCAAGGACGAAACCCCGGTCATTCTGGCCGGCATCACCGACCCGTCCGGTAGCGGGTTGATCAAGAGCGACCAGCACCCCGGCGGCAACATTACCGGGACTTCCGGTGAATCACCGTTGAAATCACACTTGGATTTTCTGAAAAAGTTAGTGCCAAACGCTAAAAAAATCGGCATCATTTACACGACTTCCGATCACGGTGGCGAATATAACGCCAAAAAATTTGCCCGCATTTGTAAGCAGGAAGGCGTGGCCTACAAGCTTTACACGATTGCCAATACTAACGACATGCAACAAGTGGCTGAAACGATGGCGTCACAAGTTGACGCGGTTTACGCCCCCCAAGATAACGGCGTGGCCAGCGCAATGAAGACCTTGGTTTCCGTAACCAACAAGGCCAACGTCCCGGTCATTCCGGCCGTTGATACGATGGTCAAAGCGGGCGGCTTAGCCACCCTCTCCGTTGACCAGTACCAATTAGGTAAGTTATCCGGTGAAATGGCAGCGCGGGTCTTAAAGGGCAAGTCAACCGCTAACTACCCAATCAAGGTCATTTCCAAGGGTAAGATGACGTTGAACTTATCCGCCGCTAAAAAGCTGGGCATCACCTTCCCAGCGGACGTCCTAAAAGAAGCTAAAACGAAAGGGGTTATTTACAAATGAGTATGATCGTATCTAGTATCGGGCAAGGCCTGTTGTGGGCCACACTGGGGGTCGCCCTCTTCCTAACGTTCCGCATTTTAGATTTCCCCGACATGACGGTTGAAGGCACCTTCCCGTTAGGCGCCGCCGTTGCGGTCACCGCCATTGCACACGGGGCTGGTCCACTGACCGCGTCGTTATTAGCCTTCGTGGCCGGCGCTGCCACCGGGTTAGTGACCGGGCTGCTCTACACCAAGGGCAAAGTGCCGATCCTGTTAGCCGGAATTTTGGTCATGACCGCCTGCCTCTCAATCAACTTACGGATCATGGGCGGCAGTTCCAACGTTTCCTTATTAGGTAAGACCACGATTTTCTCGAACCATTTTCTGCAAACCCTGCCGAAGTACTTTGACAGCGTGCTGATTGGCTTAGTGGTAATTACCGTCATTACCGTCTTACTGATCGTCTTCTTACAAACTAACCTCGGCCAAGCCTTCATCGTGACCGGCGACAACCGCGAAATGGCGCGTTCAATCGGGATCAACACCGATAACATGACCATGATGGGCCTGATGGTTTCTAACGGTATCATTGGCCTCGGTGGCGCCCTGATCGCCCAAAACAACGGTTACGCCGACGTCAGCATGGGAATCGGGATCATCGTAATTGCCCTGGCTTCGATCATTATCGGCGAAGTGGTTTTCGGCGAACTAACGCTAAATCAGCGGCTCGTTGCGGTCACCCTCGGTAGTATCCTTTACCAGTTCGTGCGCTTACTCGTCTTACAACTCGGCTTCAACACCAACGACATGAACCTACTATCCGCGTTGATCTTAGCCATCTGCTTAATGCTGCCACAGTTCAGCAAGGCCCTGCACCTCAACCACGTATTAAAGAAAGGAGTGGCGCGTTATGACGAAAACTAACCAACCGTTACTAGCACTCAACGACATTGTCACCAAGGTCAACGGTGGCACCCCGAACGAAGTGATGATTTTAAAGCACCTCAACTTAACGATTTACGATGGTGACTTTATTACCGTTCTGGGTTCCAACGGGGCCGGCAAGTCGACCCTTTTCAACACCATTAGTGGTGAATTACCAGTTGCTAGTGGGCAAATCAAGCTGCGCGAGAAAGACATTACCCACCTCTCCGTGGAGAAGCGGACCGCCTTTCTCGCCCGGGTCTTCCAAGATCCGAAGATGGGGACTGCGCCACGGATGACGGTCGCCGAAAACCTGCTCCTTGCCAGCCAACGTGGCAAACGGCGGACGTTGCGGCTACGACACTTAAAGCAGCACATGGCGCACTTCAAGCAGTTAACCGCGTCAATGGATAATAACGGCTTGTCCGACCGGCTGAACACCGCGACCGAAAACCTTTCCGGTGGCCAACGCCAGGCCTTAAGCTTCTTAATGGCAACCGAGCAACGCCCCGACCTACTGCTGTTGGACGAACACACCGCCGCCCTCGATCCCAAAACCAGTGAGCAACTGATGGCGCAAACTAATCAGCGGGTCACCCAAGAAAAGTTGACCTGCCTGATGATCACCCACCACTTGGACGACGCCTTGAAGTACGGCAACCGGTTGATCGTCCTCGACCAGGGGCAGATTAAGTACGACGTCCGCGGCGCCGAAAAAGCCGCCCTGACGAAAGAAAAATTACTCAGTTTCTTCGACACCATCGAATAATCAGTAACGCTAAAGCCTGTCAACTAATCGCGGTTGACAGGCTTTTTATCGTGGTGGTACGGTTTAGTTAAGGGACGCCAAACAATTCCGTAAGCGTTTTAATTGCACACGTCCTGATTCAGTGTTATATTCAAATTAGAATAATTCTAAACTAATTATTGGAGGTTCATCATAATGAAAGTTATTGTCGTTGGTTCTTCCCATGGTGGTTATGAAACAGTTCGTGGTATTTTAGCCGCGCAACCGGATACTGAAATCCAGTGGTACGAAAAGGGCGATTTCCTGTCCTTCCTATCCTGCGGGATGCAATTATACTTAGAAGGTGTCGTTAAGGACGTCAACAACGTCAGCTACGCGACCCCAGCTGGCATGCAGGCGCAAGGGGTTCACGTCTTCCTGAATTCCGAAGTCGCCAAGGTCGACGCCGACAACCACTCCGTACACGTCATTGATCACGCCAGCGGTCAGGAACGCGATGAAAGTTACGATAAGCTGGTCTTAAGTGTTGGTGCCGTACCAAACATCTTGCCAGTACCCGGACACGACTTGAAGAACATTTACGCGATGCGCGGTCGCGACTGGGCCATCAAGTTAAAGGCTAAGACGGTTGATCCGGACGTTAAGAACGTTGTCGTTATCGGTTCCGGATACATCGGTATTGAAGCCGCCGAAGTCTTTGCTAAGGCCGGCAAGCACGTCACCGTCATCGACATGTTGCCACGCTTATTAAGCCTCTACCTCGACCAAGAATTCACCGATATTTTGACGGACACGATGAAGGCGCACGATATTTATCCAGCCGTTGGTCAAGGGATCAAGTCCTTTGAAGGTGAAAACGGCGTGGTGACCAAAGTGGTGACCGACCAAGGCGAATACGCCGCCGACTTAGTGGTCTCCGCCGCTGGGATTCGACCAGCAACCGGCTTCTTGAAAGACGTTGTTGACCTCGACGACCACGGTCTGATCAAGATCAACGACCACCTGCAAACCAGCCAACCCGACATTTACGCCGTTGGGGACGCAACCTTAGTCCCATTTGCGCCAACTGATAAGTTGAACCGGATCGCGTTAGCAACGGTGGCCCGTCGTCAAGGACGCATCGCCGCTCAAAACCTACTGGGCAACGATTTACCAATGATCCCGGTTTCCGGGTCCTCCGCCCTTTCCGTCTTCGACTACCACTTTGCTTCAACCGGTGTTAAGGAAGGTACCAGTGCCAAGTTGGGCGTTAAGAGCGCGTCGGTCATGGTGACCGATACAATGCGGCCAGCCTTCGTGCCCGAATCCGACGGCAACACTAAGGTTTGGTTCAAGTTGACCTTTGACCCGACGGACGGGCGCGTCTTAGGTGCTCAAATCATGTCCAAGGCGGACGTCACGGCCAACATCAACGCCATCTCGGTTGCAATCCAAGCCAAGATGACGGTGGCCGACCTCGCATACGCTGACTTCTTCTTCCAGCCTGGTTTCGACCGGCCTTGGAACATCATCAACGTTGCCGCTCAAAAGGCCGTTGCCAGTTTAAATTAATTTAAGTTAATCTCGACATACTAAAACCTAGCGCTGTCAAACCTAATTGGCTTGGCAGCGCTTTTTTTGCTTATCGTGACAGTCGTAATATTAGCGGACAAAAAAGACCCTATCCCAAACAGGATAAGGTCATGTTAGTAGTACTTAGTAAATATTGATGAGCCCCTGGGTCCCCTGGTCGCCTAAGCCCTTAACGTCGACCATCACTTCGTATAAGCGCTTGGCCTGAGCCGTGGCAACGAGGTCGAGCCCCATGGAATCGGCCTCACTGAGCGCGATTCGTAAGTCCTTTAAGAAGTGGCGGGCAAAGAACCCCGGCGTGTAGTCGTCCTTTAAAATCCGCGGGACGTAGTTATCCATACTCCAGTTATCGGCACCACCGCTTGAAAGCGTCGCGAGTACCTTTTCGGGATCCAGCCCGGCCGCCTTGGTGTATAACAACATTTCCGTCAGCCCGGTCATCGTGCCCGCAATCATAATCTGATTGGCCATCTTGGCGTGTTGACCAGTGCCAGCCGCACCGAAGTGGTTGACCTTATGGCCCAAAACGTTCAACAGTGGCAACATTGCCGCGTACGTGGCGTCGTCACCACCGACCATGATCGTCAGCGTCGCGTTCTTGGCCCCGATGTCGCCACCCGAAACTGGGGCGTCCAAGGCATGGCGGCCGTGTTCTTCGGCGTAAGCCGCAATCTTAGCCGCTAACTTCGGTTGACTCGTCGTCATGTCGATGACCGTCTTACCTTCAGCTAAGCCCTTAAAAATACCGTGTTCACCAAAGTAGACTTCTTCCACGTCTTTTGGAAAGCCGACCATCGTAAAGACGACGTCACTTTGCTGCGCAACGGCCTGCGGATCAGCCGCCCAGGTCGCCCCGTTGGCAACTAAGCCGTCCGTTTTGGCCTTCGTGCGGTTATAAACCACTAACTGGTGCCCCGCTGTCATTAAATGTTGCGCCATGGCAGCGCCCATGACACCCGTTCCAATCCAACCAATTCTCATGCTATCGACACCTTTCCATGTTAATTTTGCTCGTGTGCCCGCCGCCGACGCCAGAAGTGGACGACCATCGTGATGATGAAGGCCGCCAGCACGATGCCGGCAAAGGCGGTCGCGGGAATTTCAATATCAATCATCGGAATTGAAAGGAACAGCTTAAAGGCGATGACAACGATCAAGCAGTAAGCCATCGTTTCCAATTCGGGAATCTTTTCCATTAACTTCATAATAAACTCAGCGATTCCCCGCATGCAAGCAATCCCAATCATCCCACCGATTAAAACAATCACCGGATTTTCCGAAATTGCCAGTGACGCTAACACTGAATCGACTGAAAAGACGATGTCCATCAGCTCGATTTGGCAAACAACCGACCAAAACTTGCTCATGCCGAATAGCCGGCGGGTCTTTTTCGGCTTACCGGAATCGGCGGTTGGTACGTGCGGATCCATAAAGAACCGTACGACTAAGTAAAATAAGTATCCGGCTCCCAGAACCTTGATCTCCCAAAAACCAATCATGTAGGTTCCGATCCCGATAATAATGAAACGGAATAAGTATGCCCCCCAAAGGCCGTAGAACAACGACTTCTCCTTTTCAATCTCGGTATCTAGGCTTTGGGTTTGTGCCGCCAGTACCACGGCATTATCCACCGACAGTAAACATTCGATTACGGCCAATGACAAGATGATTAACCAGTCATTTGCGGACGTAATCACATTGCCCCAGTTAGTCGCACTGAAGAAGGGCCCGTATAATTGTGCGAGTAAGTGTAACACGTGATCACCTCTTTCTTTTCGGTATCAAACTCTACTATATAATATACCGGTTATTGGTCGCTTTTTGGTCAATTAAATATTATTTTCACAAATAATTCTTTTTTTCACGACGCGTCATTAGTGCCACCCGTGTGCCGACCAAAATATCATTGATATACCAAGCTTTGACCCCCGTCAAACAAAAAGGATCATTCGCAAACTCGAATGACCCTTATCATTTTATTTCACAAATTTCATTATTTTACTTAAACGCGGTCATTAATCGTTGTATCGCCCGGTTGGTTACGCTTGACGGCCGTCCCGACCGTCAAGCGTAACCAACCGGGCCGTAACCCGGTCCGAATCAGGTAACCATGTTGGCGCAAATATTCGGCCAGTTCGGCCGCCCGCGGGTGAGCAAAGAAGATAAAGTTGGCGGCCGAGTCATCAAATTGATAGCCGTTCTTCGCCAGGTACGCTAACCAGTTGGCGCGCTGCTGCGCGTTTTGACTGACAGTGGTTTGTAAAAATTGCTGGTCATTTAACGCGGCCAACGCCGCCACCTGGGTCAGTGAATTGACGTTATACGGCAAACGCACCGCCTGCATGGTTGGCGCTAACTTGGGCGCAAAGACCGCGTAGCCGATGCGGAAATTAGCGAGGCCGTACGCCTTGGAAAAGGTCCGCATCACGACCACGTTGGCGTAGCGTGTCGGTAGTTGCATTGCCGTTAACGCGGCGGCGTTCGGCGCAAAGTCCAAGTAGGCTTCATCGATCATGACCATCGTATCCGTGGGGACCTGCTGAATAAAGGCCTCAATGTCCGCCAACGACTCCACCGTACCGGTTGGGTTATTCGGGTTACACAGCCAAACCATTTTAACTTGCGGGGTTAACGCGGCCGCCATGGCCTGAAAATCCACGTGATCATTGGCAAGCGTCGGGACGGTCACCAACGAAGCGCCCTCAATTTGGGCGTGCAACCCGTATTCTGAAAAGGTCGGCCCGGAAACCAACACCGCGTCGCCCGGTGCCAGAAACGTCCGCGAAACCATCACGATCATTTCGTCCAGGCCAACGCTAAAGACCAGCTGCTCGGGTCCGACCCCCTCTTTGGCGGCTACCGCGGACCGCAACGCACGGGCATCGGCATCCGGATAACGGTTCGCCTGGTCGAAGTCCCAGGCTTGAATGGCCGCTTTGACTTGCGGCGAACTACCGTAGGGATTTTCGTTCGCCGACAAACGGACTAGTTTTGGTAACCCGAGTTCGCGTTGCAAACTTGCCAGCGGCTGCTCCGGCACGTATGGTTTTAAATTTTTGACACTGGCCTTCATGGGCGTCCCTCCTATAAGTTCTTAATTTCCGGGCGATCCTTGTAATCACTCATCTTACCCTCACGTTTAGCGAGCTCGGTCTTAATCTGGTCAAAGCTGACCCCACGTTCAACTAGTAACACCAAGACGTGGTACAACAAATCGGCGGTTTCGTAAACTAATTCATCGTCACCGGGGTTCTTAGCCGCCACGATAACTTCGGTCGATTCCTCACCGACCTTTTTCAAGATTTTATCGAGTCCCTTAGTAAATAGGTAATCGGTATAGGAGCCCTTCTTCGGGTTCTTTTGGCGTTCCGCAATCATTTCGTATAGTTCTTCCATATTTTGCATTGTATGACCCACTTTCATTTAATTGGATTGAAAAAACAACTTTGGTGACCGGTATGACAAGCCGGACCGTGGGGGTGCACGCTGACCAGCAGCGTATCCTGATCACAATCTAGGGTCATCGCGATGACGTCCTGAACGTTACCGCTCATGGCCCCCTTATGCCATAACTCCTGGCGCGACCGTGACCAGAACCAGGTCTGACCACTCGTTAACGTTCGCCGGTAACTTTCGGCGTTCATCCACGCCACCATTAGCACGTCCTTGGTATCAGCATCGGTGACCACCGTCGTTAATAGGCCGTTGCCCTGATCAAAATCGGGTTTCATCGTACCACGACCCCTTCCGTTCGTAACGCCCGTTTAACGTCCGCCACCGTCAGTTCACCGTAGTGGAAGACCGAGGCTGCTAACGCCCCGTCGACCGGGGTGTTTTTAAAGACACTGGTAAAATCGGCTAACTTGCCGGCGCCACCCGACGCAATGATTGGCACGTTGACCGCGGCGCCCAACGCCTGGTACAAGCGTTCGTCAAAGCCGTCCTTGGTGCCGTCACGGTCCATACTGGTCACCAGTAGTTCGCCGGCGCCCAGTTCAACCGCCCGTTTAGCCCACGCAATTGCGTCCAGCTCGGTAGCCTGCTGACCGCCGTGAGTGTACACCCGGTAAAGCTGGGCGTCTTCGTCCCACGCCGCATCAATGGCGACCACAATGCACTGGTTGCCGAACTTCTCGGCGCCCGCCCGGATCAGTTGCGGATTGGCAACCGCCGCCGAATTAATGGCCGTTTTGTCAGCTCCGGCCCGTAAAATTCGTTGCATATCAGCGACACTGCTAATCCCGCCGCCGATTGTCAACGGCATGAAAACCTGGGCGGACACCTGCTCAACCATCGCTGCCATCGTCTGGCGGTGTTGGTTGGTCGCGGCGATGTCCAGGAAGACCAGTTCGTCGGCTCCCTGTTGTTGGTAAGCCGCCGCAATCGCAACCGGATCACCAACGTCGGTTAGGTTAACGAAGTGCACGCCCTTTTTAACCCGCCCGTCGGCAACGTCCAAGCACGGAATAATCCGTTTTGCAATCATCCGACCACCCCCGCTAATTCTTCAAGCGTGACGGTTCCGGCCGCCAGCGCCTTACCAATGATGACGTCTTGACAGCCGATTGCCTGTAACGTTTGGACGTCGGCTAACGTCCGGACCCCACCACCGGCAACTAGGTTGGCCTGCGGGCACTGGGCCAGTAACGTGCTGTAAAGTCCAACGTTTGGGCCCTGCAACGTCCCGTCGCGGGCGACGTCGGTCACGATGAAGTGGCGGGCCCCCGCTGCCAACATCTCGGTCATTAACTGGCTCATCTTGACTTGCGACTGCTTCAACCAGCCATCCGTCACGACCAGCCCGTTTTGGCCATCAATGCCGATGACGATCCGCTCACCACCGTAAGTTGCCAGTAGTTGCTTGACTAGTGTGGGGTCACTCAACGCCACCGAACCGAGGATGATTCGGTCGATACCGAGCTTTAAGTAAAGTTCCGCCAGCTCCCGACTACGAATGCCACCACCGATTTCAACGGTCCCGTCGAAGGCGGCCCGAATCGCCGCCACCGTCGCGAAGTTCTCCGGTTGACCGGCCTTAGCGCCGTCGAGGTCGACCACGTGCAGTTGGTGGAGCCCGGCCGCGTTGACCGCCTTGGCTTGCTCGACCGGATCATTGTTAATTAGGGTTGCCTGGTCGAAGTCGCCCTGATAAAGGCGGACACTTTGACCGGCTTTTAAATCAATTGCTGGAAAAATCATTTGCACTCACCATATCCTTAAAAGTTGCTAACTGGGCGAGCCCGACCCGGCCACTCTTTTCCGGGTGGAACTGCATGCCGACGACGTTAGCTTGCTGTACGATGCTGGGAACCGTCACGCCGTGTTCGACGGTTGCCACGACTTCCTGGCGCGGACAATCCGCGTAGTAGGAATGAACAAAGTAGGTAAAGGCCCCGTCGATGGCACTAAACGGACTACCGCTGCGTTGAAGCTGATTTTGATTCCAGCCCATTTGTGGCACCTTCACGCCCAAGTCGGTCGGCAGCGCCGCCACGTTGCCACGCAGCAACCCCAAACCGGGGTGCGGACCGTACTCGTCACTACTCTCAAATAGCAGTTGCATGCCCAGGCAAATGCCAAGCATCGGTTTGCCTTGTCGGGCCAATTGCTGAAGCGGAGCGACCAGCGCGCGTTCGCGCAACGCGGCCATCGCCGCGGCAAAGGCCCCCACGCCTGGCAGGACTACCGCGTCAGCCCGCGCTAGGAGCGCCGGGTCAGCGGTCAGGGTCGTCGGGACTTGCAAGTAATCAAAGGCTTTTTTTAAATTACGGGTATTCCCGGTATCGTAATCGACGATGGCAAACATTTAGATCACACCCTTCGTGGAGTTCACGCCAATAATCTCCGGATTAATCGTCACGGCCGTCCGCATTGCGCGACCAAAGGCCTTAAACAAACTTTCAACTTTGTGGTGAGTATTGCGCCCGTATAAAATGCGGGCGTGTAAGTTCATTTCGGCGGCAAACGCACAGGCCTGAAAGAAGTCCTCCACCGTTTCGGTATCCAACCCGCCCAGCCGGGGGTTGGTCAATTCAGCGTCAAAGACGAGGTAGGAGCGCCCGCTTAAGTCAACGCTGACCTGCCCCAAGGTTTCATCCATCGGAACAAAGGCGGTGCCGTAACGTTCAATACCTTCCTTATTACCCAGCGCCTGCTTGAAACATTCGCCGAGCACGATGCCGGTGTCTTCGGTCGTGTGGTGCGGGTCGACGTCGAGGTCGCCGAGGCACTTCACTTTCAGGCCGAAGCGACCGTGCTTTGCGAACAGGGTCAGCATGTGATTCAAAAAGCCGATTCCGGTATCAATTTCGATACCACTCTGTTGGTCTAGGTTTAAACTGATTTCAATTTGGGTTTCCTTAGTCACCCGCTTAATGGTTGCTTCACGCATGGTAATCCCCTCCTTAGTCGTAATACTTGTCAAACCGTGATTCGATGGCGCGGGCGTGCCCCTCCAACCCCTCAACTCGGGCTAGGGTGGTAATCGCCGGGGCTTCCTTCGCTAACGCGTCCTTGGTGTACTGAATAAACGACGTCCTCTTAACGAAGTCGTAGACGCCCAGCGGCGACGAGAAGCGGGCCGTGCCGCTAGTCGGTAAGATGTGGTTCGGACCGGCAACGTAATCGCCCAACGGTTCCGAAGCGTACTTGCCTAAGAAGACCGAACCGGCATTTTTAATCAGGTTCAAGTACTGGGTTGGGTTCCGTAATTGGATTTCCAAGTGTTCCGGCGCAACGGTGTTCATTAAGGCAAACATGTCCTCGACCCGGTCAACGACCGCGATAAAGCCCTTCTCGTTGACCGCGGCGGTGGCGATCGCCGTTCGGGGTAACACTTGCAGTTGCTTGGTGACGTTATCACTAACAGCTTGCGCTAACGGTTGGCTATCGGTAATTAGAATTGGCCGGGCCCGGCGGTCGTGTTCCGCCTGACTTAATAAATCGGCCGCTAACCGGCGCGGGTCGGCGCTGTCATCGGCGATGATGCCAATTTCGGACGGACCCGCGACCATGTCGATGGCAACCTGCCCGAACACCTGCTTCTTGGCGGTCGCCACGAAGACGTTCCCGGGACCGATGATCTTATCGACCGCCGGAATGCTTTCAGTTCCGTAAGCCAAGGCGGCGATTGCCTGGGCGCCACCAACCTGGTAAATGGCGTCAACACCGGCAATCTTGGCGGCGGCGAGCACCGCCGGGTTAATACCGTCCTTTTGGGGTGGCGTCACCATCACGACTTCCGCGACGCCGGCGATTTTGGCCGGCAAAGCACTCATCAACAGGGTCGACGGGTAAGCCGCGGTCCCACCGGGTACGTATAAGCCGACCCGTTGTAACGGCAACAACTTTTGTCCCCGTAGAACTCCCGGTTGTTCGGCGTCAATAAAACCGGTCGCCTTTTCCTTTTCGTGGAAGCTGGTAATGTTGCGCTTTGCAAGCAGCAACGCCCGCTTAACATCGGCGTCCAAATTATCGTAAGCCGCGTCGATCGCCTGCTGGGATAACTTAAATTCAGTCAGATCAACGTGATCAAATTTGCTTTCATACGCCCTAACGGCTTGATCACCGCGGGCAATCACGTCACTGATGATGTCACGCACCGCCGCCTCAACTTTTAAGTCGGTCAGTTGCTGGGTCTTGGTTTGCACTAACCGTTTCAAACTGGCTAAATCTTCATTAATAATTTTCATTTTGCTAACTCCTTTGACGACTTGCTCACGACTTCTGCTAACTGGTCAACAAACTGGTAAATCAACCGTTGATGTTGCTTCAACGCCAGCCGGTTGACCACGAGCCGTGTCGAGACCGGCTGTAAATAATCATAAATTTTCAAGTGGTTCTCCCGCAGCGTCGTGCCGGTTTCGGTAATGTCGACGATTGCGTCCGCCAACCCGGTCAGCGGCGCCAATTCGACCGAACCTTCAATTTTAATGATTTCAACGTCGCGTCCCAGCTGATCAAAGTAGCGCTGGGTTATCCGTGGGTACTTAGTGCCAATAATTTTACGACGGGGCGCCTGCGGATCAAAGTCGGCGGTCGAGGCGAGGACGAACTGACACACGCCGACGCCTAAATCCATCAATTCGTACTGGCTGCTCTGGTGCTCGGTCAAAATATCGCTGCCCACGATGCCGATATCAGCAGCCCCGCGTTCTAGGAACGTCGTGACGTCCGGACCCTTGGCTAAAATAAATTGGTACGGCTGGGTATCCGAATCAAAAATCAAACGGCGCTGTTTATTACGTAACTGCTGACAGTCGATGCCGGCTGCTTCCAGTAACGGGACGACCTGTTGTTCGACGCGCCCCTTGGTCAGGGCGATTTTAATTCGTTCTTCAGGCATTGACGCCACCTCCTGTTAAATCCACTAAGCGGGCCCCCGCCCGTTGTGCTTCCATGCGGGCTGCGGCCAAGTCCGGCGCCAAACTAATGCTGGCATTGGGTTGCTGTGCTAAGTACGCCTCAGCTTGTTGCCACTGGTCCGGTTCACAATAGATCAGTTCGCGCGGTTGCGCCTCGGGCTGATCAGCGGCTAGCGTCGTCAATAAATCAACGTTGATGCCCATGCCAACGGCCGGTTCGGCCTCGGCCTGAAAGTTTGCTAACAGCTGGTCGTAACGTCCGCCGCTAAACAGGTAGCCGGCACCGGCTTGTGAATAGCCCCGAAAGGTCAGGCCGGTGTAATACTTCTGCGGTGCCTGACTGCTTAAATCCAGTGAGACCGCCTGCTTGGGCATCGTGGTCTTCATCCAGGCGACCACCCGCTTCAAGCGGTCGATACTTGGTTGAACGGTGGCGGGAAGCGGTGCGGCCGTTAACTGGGCCAGCACATCGGTTGGTCGCCCGAATAAGCGTGGCCACCCTTTTAAAAAGTCGTACAGGGGCTGGTCACGATACGGGGCGATCAGCGCCTGATACTTCGGCACCCGTTTGTCAAAAAGCGCCCGTAAGATTGCTTGTTGGGTCGATGCGTTATCGGTCAGGCTTGCAACCACCCGTTGTGCAAAGCGGGCGTCACCTAATTCGATTTCCACGGCGTCCTCAATCAGCTCGGCACTTAACTGGTTAGCAATCGTTAAGCATTCCAACTCGGCTTTTAGTGAACCGTAGCCGATTAGCTCAACCCCGGCTTGGGTAATCTGATTATAGGACCCCGACAACTGGCGGCTGACCCGGAATATATCGCCTACGTAACTAAACTTACGTGGTAACGGCACCTTGGTTGCACTGATGAAGCGTGCAATCGGTAACGTTAAGTCGGGCCGTAACACCAACGTCTGGCCATCGGTTCCCAGCAAGCGGTATAACTGATAATTGCCCATCTGGTAAGGATCGAAGACCGCCTCATTTTCCAACAGTGGCGTCGCGATCGGCGCTAGCCCGCGGCGCTTAAAATGGGCCTGGATCACCGAAATTAGTTGTTGCTTTCTACGGGCCCGCCGGCCGAATTCATCCCGGGTACCCAATGGTAATAAGTGTTGTAACATGCTAACGCCTCCTTGAATTGAACGATTATGATATAAAAAAACGTCCCTTTAGCAATTTGCTAAAAGGACGTTTCCACGTGGTTCCACCTTATTTCGTCGGTAGTTCACACTACCGACCTCATGTTGATCAAGTCAACTTGGATAACGAAACCAATTCGGCTGGGGCTAATAGTACGGGTTCACCCTAGCAGTTCATAGATGTGGGTTCGTTAACCATGTCTGCCCGGTTCTCAGCTACCCGGACTCTCTGGATGAGGAATGGTTAATTACTTTTTCTAATCACAACCGTTTATTAAAATTTGATTAGTTGTTTAATTTAATGCTCATTATAGGCACTAAAATCACGGCTGTCAACCATTAATTAATTTTTTTATTAGGTGAAAACCGTGACCGACGCTGGCAATATCGTGAGCATCCGAGCCATAAACCAGCGGAATATCAAGCTTTTGGGCCCGCGTTAAAATCTGCGCGCCGGGATAAAAATCATTACAAAATGGTTTGAACAAACCAGCTAAATTGAGATCAAGTTGCCGGTTCTGTGCCTTGATTAGTGCTAAAATTTGGTCAACCAAGGCGAGGTTGGACGCCGCAAGTGGTTCGGTAATGCCAAAGTAGTCTTGATACTTACGCACTAAGCTCATGTGGCCGATCCGCTGCGGCGCGTAGTTACCGAGGTCGGCTTGAACCGACGCCAATACGGTTTGGTAATACTGCTGAAACAGCCGCTGGGGCGCCGCTAACCACTGCCCAAAGCCGGCCTTAAAATCGGCTGGCGACATGTCGATTGGCCAAGTCTTCCCGGTCGCACCGACCATGAAGTGGACCGACAAAATACTTTCCTGAGTTTGCGGACCGTACTCGTCCAAAAAGGCCCGGGTCCAGTCAACGTAATCCGGTAAGAAATCCACTTCAAAGCCGACCGAGACCTCGATTTGGTCAGCGTAATCCCGTTGCAGTTGGTGGGCTAATTCTAAATACTCGTCAACTTGGTCTAAACGCAACGACGCTTCCGTAAAGCCGGCCGGGCTACCGGCATACTGCGCCTTAAAGGCCGGTGGTAACGGGGCGTGTTCGGTAATGCAGTACCGCTTGAAGCCAAGCTGAATCGCCCGCTCAATCATCTTGGCGGTGGCTTCACCGCTACCGTGGGGACAAAGTTCCGTGTGGGTATGGCCGTCTACTAACATTTTTCTCATGCTCCTTTAATGTTTTAGGACTATTCAACCATATTCTGACACCGGCTGCAAGCGCACCCAGTCGCCGATTCATTAACATTTCACTAATTTAGTGGCCAAAATACTAACTTAATCCGCATTTATCCGCTATGCTAGGTTTATTAATTGTCGCTTTTCGGAAACGGGGGACTGTCCATGGTCGACATCATTACCAAACTTTATCACTTAGCGCAATCCAGTAACGTTGTCAGCGCGCTACTAGAACCCGCCCACATCTTAATCTTAGTTTTACCGCTAGCCACGTTATTTTTTGCAATTATCGTCCTAGCCAGTCAATTGCGACTGCGTAAAACCTTGACGCAACAAAATTTAATCGCAACCTACACATTTATTTGGTACCTCGCCGCCGCTTACTTACTAATCATTTTACCGTTGCCCACGCGCACATCCGTGGCAACCTTAACGTCCGCAGAATACAACCTACGCCCGTTTTACTTCCTAACCCAATTCGTTAGTGCCACCCCGTTCGAACTCCACGACACTAGTACTTGGCTCAACGCATTCAAGGCGTCCAGCTTCTTCCAGCCGTTCTTCAACGTGCTACTATTTATGCCGATTGGCGCTTACTTAAAATGGCGCCACCACTGGCCACTGTGGTTGATCACCCTGACCAGTTTCGCCGGCTCATTATTTTTTGAAACGACCCAATTAACCGGGCTTTACGGCTACTACCCGCGGGCCTACCGAATGTTCGACGTCGACGACCTGCTCACCAACACGCTCGGCGGCATCGTTGGTGCCTGGTGCTTACTCTTTATCCCTAAAAGTATCAAGGAACGTGATAACTCAACCGTCTTGCGGGCGGACCACCACCCGATCAACTGGCGGCGGATTTTCGCCCTCCTCACCGATTGGCTGTTGATTGCGGCGTTCGACACCGGCTACTTCGTTTTAGTCAAACACTTTGGTTGGCAGTTACCGCACGACTTTCGCTGGCTATACGTGGCCGACATCCTGATTTTCTTCTTACTTTCCGCTTTCTTGACCGGCAAAACGCTGGGCGGTTGGCTGTTTAACAGCCGGGTCACCGCCACCAGCGGCCAGCGGGCCAACTTAATTCAGCTACTCATTCACTACGGTGGCCTGTATTTAGTCAGCCTACCGCTGCTCTTTCTCGACCTATGGCTATTTAACCGCTTGGGAGACATGCCGAGCGCGGCACTGAACCGGCTAGACATTTACCTGGTCGTCGTTTCACTGCTGCTATTACTGATCAGTTACGACCTGTTATTAGCCTTATTTAATCGTGAGCATCACTTATGGTGTGAACGACTGAGTGCCACCCGGGTCGCTTGACCTCGAATCGCCTGATTATTGAAATCTACCTTTACGCTAACTGGTTAGTCGTGTTAAATTGAAGGTAAATCAAATTTTTGGAAGTTAAAACTATGATAAAAGTACAAGATTTAAGCGACGATTTCCGGTGGGTCGCGGTTAACAACTATACTGATAATGATTACAACCAACTGGTCAATGACGAACAGGTCACCGACGAAATGCTCGGCTACGCCACCGACCAACACGAACGGGGGCGCTTAGAGTACGATGCCAAGAGCGCCATTACGACCATTATTTTTGACGTGGTCACGAATAGTAAAGCCGAGGGGACTTACACGGCCCAGGTCAGTTTTATGATGATCGACCACACCCTGATCACCTTTACCACCGATAACACGATGTTTGTCGAGGACATGCTGGCCGACGAGATCGACGCCGACTGGGAAAAGGTGCTCCACCCGTTCGACTACATTTTTAACGTCCTCTATAAATTATCGCGCCAGTACTTTTCCGCCATTAACAAGATCAATAAGGAACGCCAAAACATTCAGCTCAAAATGAAGCGCCAAATTCAACGCTCCGTCATTTTACAACTGATGGACCTCGAAACGACGCTGGTTTACTTTTTGACCTCGTTAAAAAGTAATAACGACTTGTTACAATCGCTAAAGCGCTTTGCACCGGTTAAGTTCTCAACCGCCCAGAAGGAACGGCTGGATGACATCATCGTCGAAGCCCAACAGGGGTTGGAAATGGCCAACATTGCTTCCGACATTATCGGGCGGGTGTCCAACGCCTACTCGAACATTCTGGATAACAGCTTGAACAACACGATGTGGCTGCTGACCATCTTTTCAATCGTCCTCACGATGCCGAACATCGTTTTCGGGTTCTTCGGCCAAAACGTTGACTTACCGTTCATGAAAAGTCCGTTTGGCTGGGAAATCACGATTGTGATCGCCATTGGGTTCTGTGCCCTGACCCTATGGCTGTTACGCCGGAATTCATTTCGAAAATGATCAAAAGGCCCGGGACCAGCAAAACAGGAGCAAGGCGGTTTACAACTAATCTTTTCACCACTGATACTCGAATTAAAGACTAGCACGGTAAAACTAATCCAAGTTTTACCGTGCTAGTCTTTTTTACATATTGCCAGCGTTAACGTCGGTTACTGATTGCCTACTTCGTGTGCTAACCCACGCTAAGAAACCTTTTAATTGACAATTATCCGGCACGATAGTTTAATTGTTTAAACCATTAAACCAATGTTTGGAGGAATTCATTTGTCAGATTATACTGAACTACAAAAAAATTTAACCGACATCAGTGATTTTTTAATTGCCCTCGGTGACGATAAGCGCCAAGCCATCATCATCAAGCTTTTAGAAAACGCCGATTGTACCGGGTTGCAAGTCAGCCAACTTATGGACGCGACTAGGCTATCACGCCCCGCCGTCTCACACCACTTAAAAGTATTAAAGGACGCCCATATTGTGAGCTATCACCGCGAAGGAACCAAAAACTTTTACTACCTGACACACGTAACCACTGAAATTGATAAGTTACTGGCTTTTCTGACCGAAGCAAAAGAAATTATGAAACGGAGTCCCCGCAAATGATTAAAGTCTTAATTGTCGAAACCAACGTTCAAAATTATCAGGGTACCACCGACCCGACCGGATTATGGCTAGGCGAAAGTGCTGAATTTGTTGATGAAATGCAGCGAGCCGGTATTGCTGTGGATTACGTGAGTCCCAAAGGCGGGTTTGTACCACTTGATCCGCGCAGCATGAAGTATACCGATGCCGCAATTATGGGCATCTATCGGGATCGCGATTTCATTGAACGGGGGCTTAAAAACACCTTAGCTCCCGGCACGATCGACCCAACGACTTACTCGGCAATCTACTATACGGGCGGTCATGGGGTAATGTGGGACTTCCCCGATAACCCGGAAATTCAAGCCATTGCCAGCGCCATTTACGCTCACGGTGGTTACCTTCTTTCCGTTTGCCACGGAATTGCCGGACTCCTGAATTTAAAAAATACTCAGGGTGATTACGTGATTAAGGGTAAAACCATTACCGACTTTACCACCGCCGAAGAAATTTTGGCGGGCAAAAAGAAGGTGGTCCCGTTTCTAAACCAGGACGTTGCGACTGACCACGGTGCTAATTTTCAAAAAAAGCGGTTTTATAAGGACTACACCGTTCAGGATGGTCACCTGATCACTGGTCAGAACCCCTTTTCAGTCCGTTCGGTCGCGCAAAAGTTCATTACGGAGGTCTCAAAATGATGCAAACGATTCTTGGTAGTAACGGCCCAATCGGCCACGAATTGGCCTTAGAACTACGGCGACACTATACGGATAAAATTCGGTTAGTCAGCCGCCACCCCACTCAAATCAATCCCGGAGACGAAGTAATCGCAGCGAACATGCTTGATCACGAAGCAACTGATGCCGCCATTGCTGGCAGTGACATCGTCTACTTCACGTTAGGACTGCCGATGAACAGCCAAATGTGGGAAAACCAATTTCCGACCATGATGGCAAACGTTATTCAGGCTTGTAAAGCGCACCACGCCAAACTCGTCTTCTTTGATAATACCTACATGTATCCAAAAACTGCCGCAATGCAAACGGAAAAAACGCCGTTTGAACCTGTAGGCCGTAAGTCAACAGTGCGGGCGAACATGGCAACCATGCTACTCAGAGAAATGGCCGCAAACCGAATTACCGCCGTAATCTGCCGGGCACCTGAATTCTACGGCCCCTTATCCACCAAAAGTATTACAAACACACTTTTTTTCAAAGCCATTCGCAATGGTCAACGTGCGAAAATCCCGGTTAGCCGGAGAAAGAAACGTACCCTCATTTGGACACCGGATGCCAGTCGTGCGATGGTCTTAATTGGCAACACGCCCGACTGTTACGGACAAACTTGGCACCTGCCCGTCGACCAAAGCCTTTCGTATCAAGAACTATTGCGGCTAACCAGCCAAATACGGGGTAAAGCCGTCAAAGCCACGGTCATTCCCATGAGCGTATTTAAGTTGGGGAGCCACTTCAGCCAGCCAGTACGCGAATTAAACGAGTTGCTGCCCCGTTACCGATTTGATAATTATTTTAGCGCCGCTAAGTTTAACCACCGTTTTCCTAACTTTAAAACCACAACGTTGGCGCAGGGAATTCGATCAATTCTTGCGCAATAGCTTTCAGTTCTAATGACGATGATAAGTATAGTGACAAACATCTTCAAAAAAGTGTCCCAAGAATCTTCACCAACTGCTCTCATCCTGATTCAAATGGGCAGCGGCCGTTTAGTGACAACTGCTAAAAACAATACTATTTTATGTTGGCTCACTATCAGACTGGATTGATTGCTAGTATCCGATAGTCTTTAGTTTCCTTTTAGCTTATCAAGCGGACTTATCCGACGATTCAGCGGATTATGACAGTAGCTTGGCATTCTAAACTAAATTACCGTGCTAAACAAAAAATTAAGCAGTTCGCTCAGTAAACGTCTTTTAAAACTTATTTATGTCAACGTTGATTACTTAGACGTGACTGATACAAGCAAAACTAGTTGATTCCGAGCCGCAACACGCTATTTGTTGGGTCCGGCCTTTCCTTAACTCACCAGCGTTAGCCCCGCTTAAGTCGCCGATTAATCTTGTCAATCTGATGACGGACAATGGCAACGTTGATTACCCACATCAAGACGTAAATAATCATAAAGATCACCGTAAACGAGATTAAATACGCTGGTGTGACCGGAAACCAGCCGGCAAGAATGGCTAACGGGGTAAATCCTAGGTAGTAGATGAAAAAGTTGACGACGGTCCGTTTGAAGAGTGACCAATCTTCGACGCCAAAAATGACCGCCCCCAAGCTAAAGACTAACCCCATCACCGCCCACAAAATAACCGATACTAAGACGGCGTCTAGCGACGTGGCAAAACGTGTTGAAAATTGCGGTGACGAAGGATAATAGCGCTTAGCTCCCGCTAAATAATTAAAAATCAATGATATCACTAAGCCTAAAACGACGCCCGTTTGTACCCCATAAACAGCTTTTTTTACGATTCTTTTCATAGGCCTAATTTCTCCTTCAAATTTTTTATTTTACGCCGTGCCATTTGAACCCGTTCTTGGTTGACCATTAAGACATCGATTTTCCCGTTTCCCAATAATTCAAGGTGATCGATTTTTTGATAATTAATCATCGTCCCGCGCGCCGACTCAATAAACTGAGCGGGAAGTTGCGCCGCCAACTTGGCCATGCGCGCACTGTAGTAATAGCGATTATCAGCCGTGGTAATCTGAATCTGACTGCCAACGGTTCTAAGCACGATGATATCGCGGTAAGCAACGGGTTTTACTTGATCATCCTGATAGCACCACAACGCTTCTTGTTCCTGGTTTAACTGCGCAATAATGGCTGTCATGCGCGTCGTCATTTGGCGTAACCAAAAGTCAGCCCGTTCAACGTCTAACTTGGAATCAATGTGCAAATCCACTTTCATCGTTTCAGACCTCCTTTCACGATAAATATTACCACGCTTCACCGCCCGACCTGGTACGTAGCTGGGCAGTGGTCACTTTCAACTCGTTAGCGGTACTAATAGCGCGTTCAGCGGTCTTGCAATCAGCCAGCAGCTACGCGTCTTCGCTTAATTAGCCTGCAAAAAAGCACCGACTAAGTAACCTAGTCGGTGCCTTTTAGACCCTAACAACATTCATTAAGGTTTATTGCATGTGTAGTAAGCCCATCTTGTGCATCGTTTCAGCAATCTGAACCGAGTTCCAAGCGGCACCCTTCAGCATGTTATCCGAAACATCCCACATCTGGAAAGCTTGCGGCGTTTCTTGGTCCGGACGAATCCGGCCAACGAACGTATCGCGTGACCCTTCAGCGTTGTGCGCTTGTGGATAAATTTGGTGATCCGGGTCATCTTGTAAGACCAACCCAGGCGCCTTAGCGATAACGTCTTGAATGCCCTTAACGGTGGCCTTCGGATCTTCAACTTCAAAGTAAATCGATTCTGAATGCGCAACTGGTACCGGAATCCGCACACAGGTTGCGGTTACCTTGATATCCTTGCTATCCATGTCGTTTAACATAATTTTCTTAGTTTCATGAATCATCTTCCACTCTTCGTGGGTGTAGCCATCTTCCTCGAACACGTCGATTTGTGGTAACGCGTTGAAGGCAATTGGGTAGTGTTTCTTATCCCCGGCCGTTGGTAAAATGTGGGCGTCCATTTCCTTGCCATCTAAGTAGGCTTGGGTTTCGTCCCGCAGTTCCTTTAAAGCCCGGTTACCGGCACCACTAACGGCTTGGTAAGTTGACACGATGACCCGCTTCAACCCGAAGGCTTTCCGGATCGGTTCCAAGGCAACCACCATCTGAATCGTTGAACAGTTGGGGTTTGCCACGATGCCGTGATGGTTCTTTAGGGCTTCCGGATTAACTTCCGGTACGACTAACGGAATGTCCGGTTCCATCCGGAAAGCACTGGTGTTGTCAACAACTACCGCACCCCGCTTGACCGCTTCCGGTGCAAATTTTTTCGATACGGAACCCCCCGCTGAGAAGAGTGCCAGATCAATTCCTTCAAATGATTCGGGAACCGTTTCTTCAACGGTCATCGGTTGACCGTTATATTGTAACTGTTTCCCTGCTGAACGACTTGATGCTAACAGCTTAACCGAATTAACCGGCAAACTCGTTTGTTCCACCATTTTGATCATCCGGGCACCGACTGCACCGGTTGCACCGACGATCGCGACGTTATATCCACTCACTATGAAGACCTCGCTTTGATAGTTATTGAAACATAATTATAGCACGATTTTAAAAATTAGAAAACAATGAGGTAATTAATTTAAACATTGTTACCGTCACTTAACAGTCCGCCAACCACCTGCGGTATACTAACGATAAAGACAGGAGGCCTACCAATGTGTACTAGTCTAACTTACACCGACACCGCTAACCAGCCCTACTTTGCGCGCACCATGGACTTTCCGACGACCACCCCGTGGCGGCCGATTTTTTTGCCCCGCCATTACGCTTGGCCGACCGGTCTAGACACGACCCGCCAGACGCGTTACGCCATTTTAGGTGGTGGCCGCCTACCCGTCAACTTCGATAGTTGTCTGATGGCCGATGGTATTAACGAAGCTGGTTTAAGCTGTGCCGAACTCTACTTACCCCACGCCGTTAATTATCAAGCGCAACCGGTGGCCGGAGCCATCAACTTAACACCGCAGGGCTTTATCAACTGGGTGCTCGGTGAACATACCGACGTCGCCGCGGTGATTGCCGACCTGCAGCGGGTTCGGATTATCGCCGCAAATTGGGGTGATGCCGACCAAGTCTACCCGTTTCACTGGCTAATCAGTGATCAAAGTGGCGCCAGCATCGTGGTCGAGCCGACGACCGCCGTTTTACAAGCACAACCCAATCCGGTCGGCGTGCTGACCAACACCCCGATTTTGGCAACCCATATCGCCAACCTCAATCAATTTTTGAACGTGCCCGGATCGTCCTTCTCAAGTGAAACGGCTGCCGCCGCCCGAACCTGGATTGCGGCGAGCCGACCGTTACCCAGCGGTCCGGTGCCGACGCGCCGTTTTATTCACATGGCCCTGCAACGCTTGGGACAACCCCAATTATCACCGGCAACCGTTGTACCAACCTTGTTAGCCTGGCTGGCGGGCGTCCAACTCCCCTACCAGCCTGACCATGAACAGCTAAGCCATAACTACACCCACTACCGCGCCGTCATCGACCTGCGTCAACGCGCCTACACGTTCATCGCCCGCCAAGCCTCGGCACCACGGACAATCCAGTTAACCGCCACGATGGCAACCAATTGGCAACAGCCGGTGATTTATCCGGTCGTTTAATGGCGCCGCTTCAAGAAATGCTCAAAATTGGTGTTGATTTGCTGAACCACATGCGGGTCCTTGAGATCCGCTTGCTGGTCGGTGCCACTCACCTGACTAACGACTTGTAAGTACCCGAATAAGACCTGGCTCGGGTCTAAGTGGTACTGAGCTGCCAGGGCGACGGCCAAGTCATAGCGGTCCGGTCCGAGTAATGCTGAATAATCCATCGAGATGCCCCCTTTTTTGAGTATTAATGGAAACGATTCCATCATTAATTTAACTAACGTCGTAGTTTAACATACCCGTTAGCAAAAAGCTGAGATTGACTTTTCTGCTCCTCTGAACCGTAAAAGACCCGAAATTGTATGGTAAGATAATGCTAATAATTGCAATCAAAATCAGGAGTTTATCACCATGCGAAAAGTCTTAAAACCAAAGTTTTATTTTCTATTATTTTGGATCATTATGGTTGTCGCCAGTATCGCCGCTTTACCAAACGTCTCTCAGTGGCTGACCCGCCAATCGACGGCCGCTAATTCTAGCCAAACCAGCTCACAAACTTACCGCTGGGAGCACGGGTTGGACGGCACGAAGCAGTTAACCTTGGTCTTCAATAATCCTAGCGGTAAGTTGACTGCCAGCCAAAAAATGCGGATTACCGATACGCTCGCCACCATCCGTTCTCAGGCTGACCAGTACGGCATTCGTCAACTACGGACAACCACCCTACTGGCCAACGACCGCGACCTGCTGTCCGCCGCGGACGGTTCGACCGAACTCGCGATTGCCGCGGTCAAAAGTAAGACCGCCGACTTACCGATTATCGCCAACGAATTAAATAACGCCATGGCCGATGCCGGCGTTAATACCGCTGTCACCAGCCCACAATTGGTAGTCAGCGACCACCAACAACGGCACCGCGAAGCGGTTATTAGCAGTTTTCTCATCGGAACCGCCGCGTTACTGCTCGTTTTGGGGCTGATTTTTCGCTCACTGGCGGTCCCGCTCATCAACCTCACCATTCAAGCCGTGGTGACCTTGATTACCACCAGCCTAGTGATTAACGCGCAACAAGCTTGGCAATTGCCGATCGACGTCACCGCCCTGACCTTAATCGGCTGGATCACACTCGCCGGTACCAGTTTCTTAACCTGGTCATACATGCGCGACTATTGGCAACAAACCGTTGAAAAAGACGACAACGTCGCCGCTAGTTTGGTCAGTTTACAACGCCAATACCACCGCTGGCCGGTAATCACGGTGCCACTGGTTCTCGTTTTAATCGTCCTCAGCTGGACCTCATCCCCACTACTAGCCAGTGGGTGGGCACTCGGCGTGGCCATCCTGATGACCGGCTTAGCGACCCCAACCCTAAATTTCGTTTTAACCAGTTTACTCGGTGACGTCACCTTTTGGCCGGGAACCCAACTGTGGACCGCCCGTCCCAAAAACACTTGGGGTCAACTAAGCCGGTTTGGTCACTGGCGGCCATTTTGGGGCTGCGTTTTAGCCGGCCTACTGGTTTTGCCCGGCCTATTACTGGCCCGTCCCACTTATGATGATACTCAATTACAACCCAGCGGGCCGTTAAGTAACGCCGAGTACGGACAACAACTGCTGACCGCCCACTTTGGCGCCGGCGCCGCGAACCCGGTTACGTTGACTTTGCACACCGCGCAGCCGCTCACCGAACAAAAGTCGCTGCAGGCTATCGATACACTGACGACCAAGCTCCAGGTTTTGCCCAACGTTGACCGGGTCGTTTCGGTCACGCAGCCAACTGGTCACCGCCTGAACACCTTTTACGTCAAGCAACAAGTCAACTTGATCAACGCAGACCTAGTCGGTAAACAAACAACCGTAACCAACTTACAAAAAGCGCTCGCTACCGACCGGCAACACCTCGATCAGGCTAAGATCACCGCCCACACCGAAGCGGTCGACCGGCTTTCCGACAGCCTGAACCAGGTTGCCGACACTAACGACCAGTTGTTGACCCAACTGAGCGCCCTGAACACGACACTAGCCGAACCCAGCACCGTCCGCCACCACGTTGGCCGAATCAACCAGCAGTTTAGCGCACTTGACCAGACTACCGACGATTTAATGAGCGGGCTAAACGACCTGGTTGATCGCCAAACAACGGTTGCCGAACAGGCCAAACACGTCTCTAAACGGGTCCGCCAAGTCAACCGCTCGCTGAAAAAGTCCCGTCAGTCGTTAGCCACCGTCCTAGCAAGTTTGAAAGTCACGCAAAGCTATTTAACCGGCTTGGCCAACAGCCAAATCGGTGATAGTTTCTACCTCCCCGCTAACGGTCAGAAAAACCAACGTTACCAAAGTAGCTTATTTACTAACGTTAGCAGCAGTCAGCACAGCACTCGACTGACCATCACGCTAGCAACTGGTCCAAACGACCCGCAAAGTTTGAAAACGATGCAAACGATTCGACGGGTCACCAAGGACAGCTTTAGCGCAACCGCACTTAGTCACGCTAGCTTGCAAGTCAGTGGCGTGGTTAACCAACAACAGCGCCACCACGCACTGATCAGCAGGCACGCCACTGTTTGGTGTTTGCTAGTCTTAGGCTTACTGACCCTAGGGTTCTGGTTGATCATGCGGTCGCTTACCGCCGCCCTACTCGTCACGGGAGGTTTAGCGGCCGTAACAATCAGTAGCTGGGGGCTAACCCAACTCGTCATGGTCAACTGGGCCCACAGTGGTACTTTAGCCAGCACGACCTTCGTGTGGGGTGCCGCGGTGATCGGTGGGCATTGGTTAATTGCAACCGTTCCGGTCATTCGCCACCAGCTCCACGGCGCAGCAACCACCCGCACGCTCCTCGCTAAATTTTATCGGGGTGGGCAAACCATTTGGCCACCCACGCTGCTCGCGCTAGCTTACTTACTACCACTCGCCGTAACCGGCGATACTAGCGGCTACGCGTGGGCGCTGATGGCCAGCGCGGGGTTACTGCTAACCAACTTAACCGTCCCACTGCTATTCCCCGCCAGTTTAACTTGGCGGGTCCGGCCGCCCAAGTGGTCGTTGCACCCCTTAAAAAAATAATCCCAACCCAAAAAGGTGCCGTTGACTCGTAAAATTGCGAGTCAACGGCACCTTTCTTAACTAACCAACGTCAATCTTGACGCCGGCGGTAATCAATCAAGCCAATTCCAAATAATACGACTAAGACGGCTAAGCCAATCGTAACCAGCTCTGGCCGGTCTTCTAATTCGTTCGTCTGTGGTAACGTTGTTCCAGTTGACGGTGCTCCCTGCGGACGATTGGTACCACCAGTTGTCCCGGTTGCTGACCCCGCGGTTGCGGCAGTGTCCGCACCCGATTGGCTACCAGTCGTTGCTGGTGACTGACCAGCTGTTGAACCCGTCGTGGGAGTACCGGTGCTACCAGTGCCCGGTTGCGACGTGCTGGTGTCACCGTTAGCACCCGGCGTTGGTTCACCCGGTGTCGGTTCACCTGGTGTCGGTTCGCCTGGCGTTGGTTCACCCGGTGTTGGTTCGCCTGGTGTTGGTTCACCTGGTGTTGGTTCACCTGGCGTTGGTTCGCCCGGTGTTGGTTCACCTGGCGTTGGTTCGCCCGGTGTCGGTTCACCTGGCGTTGGTTCACCTGGTGTCGGTTCGCCCGGCGTTGGTTCACCTGGTGTCGGTTCGCCCGGCGTTGGTTCGCCCGGCGTTGGTTCGCCCGGTGTCGGTTCACCTGGCGTTGGTTCACCCGGTGTTTCGTCAGCTTCAATCGGTTGGTTCGTGGCGCTGACCACAATCGGCGCCGTTTGACCAGCCGTAATCGTGAACTTAATCGGAGTCTTATTCAATTGATAATCAGTTGGTGCCTTCACTTCCACGAACTGGTAATCGCCGGCTTGTAAGTCGTTCAGCGTGATTTTCCCGTTCGCATCAGTAGTCAGGTCACTCATCAACACGTTGCCGTTAGCATCTTGCAAATCAAAGGTGGCACCGGCCAACGCTTCGCCGGTCTTGGCATCGGTCTTGGATAGTACCACTGAACCCGTCGTGACGGGCGCCAACTTATGGTTGGTTTGTGAAACCAGTACCGGGGTCGTGATGTTTTGGGCGTCGATCGTAAACGGCACTGGTGTGGTATCCAGTTGATAGCCTTCCGGTGCTTTAGTTTCAACCAGTTGATAGTCTCCGGCCTGCAACCCGTTAACGCTAAGTTGGCCGTATTCATCGGTAGTCAAACTGGTGCGGATGACCGTACCAGTCGCATCGACTAACTTGTATTCCGCGCCACTCAACTTAGCACCACTTTCGGCATCGGTCTTCGTCAACGTAACGCTCCCGAGTTGGTTATCACCATTCCCGGTCCCGTCACCACCGTAGCTGACGTTACCGCTGACCGAATCACCGTTCATCGCCGCGGTATTCGACCAATTATTAGCGCCTTCCGTGACGTTCGCAAGCTTAGCTCCGTAGGTCATGTTAACGGCCGTCGTCACGTTACTAAAGGTAAACGTGATTTGACTGCCGCTAACCTGAACGGTCGGTGTGATACTGCCACTGCCAACAAAGTTACCGGCCTCATCGTAGTGACCGGTTTGTGCTGAAATGGTGCCAGGAATAAACGTCTGGTTCGGTCCCAACGTATCGGTGACCACCACCGTTCCGAGCGCTTGACCAGTCGGGTTAAAGGCAACGTTCCAAGTTAGACGGTCCGGTAAGCCGTTGGCATCGTAACTACCGATCCAACCAATCTTGTTAATGGTCCAGTTAAAATGAACTTCCGTATCACTGGTCCCCTTCGCATAAAACTGTAGGGTCCCGATCCGGTTCGTCCCGGTTTGTGATAAAACGTCGTTAAAGGTAATCGTTCCGGCCGACTGTCCGGCCTTAATGGTGAAGGTCCCAACGACCTGACCATTGTTATCCTTTAAGCCGATTGATAAATCGTTTGGTGCCACCGCGCCTGTCGGTAATTGAACCGTTGCCGTGTCGCCAGCCGCGATTGGTTGGCCATCGCGAATCGACCAGTTATACTTGACCGTGTAACTTTCCCACTTGCTCATCGTCGTGGTATCATTGACAACGTTACCATTTTGATCCGTCACCGCGGCATCCCCGCTGGTCAAACCCAGCGTGGGAATTTCATCCGCCTTAGCCACGGAAGTTAATAGTAACCCCATCGTCAAAACTGTTAGCAGACTGAGCAAGCTCGCAAACAATTTTCTTCGCATAATAGTAATCCCCCCATTCTTTGATACTTAAACCAAACCTTGCCGTTAAAACGAATCCGTTCATCCGTAAGTTATTCAGCCCAACAATCCGTTCTAACTACTTAAACTTTAAATCCAACTAATATCAGGCGTATACTGAAAAGCTTTAAACGGAAATTTAGCGAACAAATTCGCCGGTTAACAAATAACGTGTGCGCTAAACCAGGTAGTTGGTGCTCACTAACAGCGTATGGCGAATAATCTCGGGCCTAGTTATGGGACTAAGTTTAAACGGAGTCGCCGGACTTTTTGGCACACATTTCAACAATCGTAGACTTAATGCCAATTACCGGTAAAAAAGGCCCTATCCCAAACAGGATAAGGCCGTAGTGGTGTTTAGCATGAATAAAACCGATAAATGTCTGTTAGTCATGGTGAAAGTCATGCCCAACCGGCAAGGCCGAAAGCTGCCACGATTTGGGCTTGATTGATCGTAGGAATCGAGCCATAACCCTTGTCACAGCTTCGTCTCCCCATTAAAGGGCTAATTGCATCTGCTGGTGTCGCAACCCGGCTTCCATAAAAACCGCACCAATGGCTTCAAAACCTAACTGCTGATAAAACGATTGGGCGGTAACCTGGGCGCCGAGTACCAGCCGCTGATACCCCCGTTGCCGGCCATCAACGCTCATTTGACGCAACAACTTGCGGGCGTAGCCGAGACCGCGTGCGGCTTTTAACGTTGCCACCCGCTGAACGTGCAGCGTTTGCGCCGATTCGGGGGTCATCCGGGCAGTTGCGACCGGTCGTTGCTGCTCATCATAGGCCACGTAATGCCACGTCGCACTTGTCACGGTGTCCAATTCATCGGCGGGCGCGATGCCCTGTTCACCGATGAAGACTGCCTGACGAATTTTGATAGCGTCGGCGTAAACGGCCGAACTGCTCTGATTACTTTTTTTAATTTCCAATTAACTCATTCCCATCCCAAGGTAACCGCGGCTTTTGCGCGCTTTAACCCATTCTTAAAAATGTTAGCGATTACGGCTGACAATCTTATGTTAAAATGATTTGATGACGACAATTCAAAAGATTGTCAAATATGTCGCAAATGAGGTCTTTACCAATGCTTACCAAACTCCGTCAACACCTCGATACGCGAATTGGTTTTTTCTGGCTGCTCGTCATTTTATTTTGGGCCAAAACCTTGTTCGCCTACTTCACAGAATTTAGTTTAGGCGTTTCGGATATCTTGCAAGTTTTTCTGCTACTCGTCAACCCGGTCGCCACGACCGTATTCCTGTTCAGCCTCGCCTTTTACATCCGTAAGACCGGTTATTTTTATTACATCTTACTCCTAATTGACGCACTGAACACCGTTTTATTATACGCTAACGTGATTTATCACCGCGAATTTACCGATTTCATGACCGTCAGCACCATGACCGGCTACTCCAAGGTTAACCAGGGGCTGACCGGTTCGTCGCTGGCATTAACTAATTGGTACGATTTTATTTACTGGATCGACTTAATTATCGTGCTCGCCCTGTTTATTTTCCATAAAATCAAGCACGACGACCGGCCACTTGCCAAGCGCACGGCCTTTGCCTATACGTCAGTAGCGCTCGCCGGCTTCGGTCTAAATCTAACACTCGCTGAAGCTAACCGGCCGCAATTATTGACCCGCGCTTTTGACCGTAACTACATCGTCAAGTACCTCGGGTTAGACGCGTTCACCGTCTATGACGGTATCAAGGACGAACAAACTAACCACCAACGGGCCAGTGCGAAAAAGTCAGAATTGGACACCGTCCAGGACTTTACCAAGGCGCATTACGCCAGCCCCGATAGCAAAATGTACGGCATTGCGAAGGGCCGCAACGTGATTGTGATCCACTTGGAAAGTTTCCAACAGTTCCTAATTGATAAAAAAATCAACGGTAAGGAAGTTACCCCGTTCTTGAACAAGCTGTACCACAGTAATTCGACCTACGCGTTCAAGAACTTCTTCCACCAAGTCGGCCAAGGAAAGACCAGTGACGCCGAAAACATGCTGGAAACCAGTACTTACGGTCTGTCAACCGGTTCATTGTTCTCGCAGCTGGGATCGGATAACACTTTCCAAGCGGCCCCCGCGATTTTAAACCAGCGTGGTCACTACTCATCCGCGGTTTTCCACGGTAACGTCGCCAGCTTTTGGAACCGGAACAATACCTATAAGAACATGGGCTACCAATACTTCTTCGATGCCAGTTACTTTGATACTTCCGGTGATAAGTCGACCGGTTACGGTTTGAAGGATAAGTTACTCTTCAAGCACTCGGTCGACTACTTGGAACGGCTTCAACAACCGTTTTACGTCAAGTACATCACCGTGACGAACCACTTCCCGTTCAACATGGATAAGGAAGATACCGACTTTAAGACGACCGAGACCAGTGATTCGGCCATCAACGGTTATTTCCAGACCGCCCACTACCTGGACCAGTCGATCAAGGAATTTTATAGCTACCTAGACAAATCGGGCTTGTTGAAAAACTCGATGATCGTCCTCTACGGTGACCACTATGGTCTATCGAACGGCGAAAACATCACCTTAGCCCCGATTCTGGGACGCACCGCTGAAGACTGGACCGATTTCGATACCGCCCAACTACAACGGGTGCCATTCATGGTCAACCTTCCGGGGACGACCGGTGGTAAGATTTCCTCGACCTATGGTGGTGAAATTGACGTCTTACCGACGTTACTCCACCTCCTCGGGATTTCTAGCAAACGTTACATTCAGTTCGGGACCGACCTCTTCTCTAGTCAACACGACCAGACCGTGGCATTTCGGAACCGCGACTTCGTGACTCCCAAGTACACCGTTTTAAAGGACACGGTGTACAGTAACGAAACCGGTCAGGAAGTTGAAATGACCGGCGCGTTGCAGAAGAAGATCGATAAACTGCAAAAGAAGGTTAACAAGGAGCTGAGCCTATCCGATTCGCTCAACTCCAAGAACCTCCTGCGTTTCTACACACCGAAGGGCTTTAAGGCCGTCGACGCCTCGAAGTATAATTACGCCGACGCCCTGCAAAAAGAAATTGATTTACAAAAACGGCTCAAGGGGGATTTGACCAGCCTGTACTCGAAGAACGGCGATAAATCAACCGCGTCGCTCTACAAGACCGATGCACCGGAAGATACCCACCAAAAGACCGATTCGACCCGGATCAAGATTACCAACCCGGACGATAATGACAATAACACGACGTCGACGTCGGCTTCGAGCAGCAGTAAGTAGCCCAGCTTGACGAATCGTAGGAAGGGGCTGTGACTAATGTCGCAGCCCCTTTTTTCGTCGCCGAACAATCAGCGTCGAAACGTTTGCCAAAAAACAGCCAGTTTTTGGCAAACACGTATTTTCTAGCGAATTGGCCGTTACTCAGCGGTTATTCGTGATAAACTTAACGTTAAGTAATTTAGACTATTTAGGGGGTGTCGCCGATGGGTGCATGGCGATTTTGGTGGGCAGCGACCCGCCGGTTTTGCCGCAACTGGGGCAGTTACGTGGCGTTAATTTTTGGGACCAACTTGGTGATCAGCTACCTAGCCATTCCCATTTTTTCTTGGGCACTTGAATTATTATTGAAGTGGCAAGGTATTAGTTACGTTTCCTACACTAACGCCGCCGCAATTCTGGTGCACCATCCGCTGGCGGTGGTCGGGATGGTGGCGCTACTCTTTGCCGTTATTGTCCTGATTTATTGGCAATTCGCCTTCTTGTTGCTCGGCGTGCGTAACATCTTCCACGGCCGACCGCAGACGATTCGCCAAGTTCTCAAACAAACGGTGCAAAGTTTGCACGATACGTCGCTTCGAACTTTCATTTTCTTCGTTGGCTACTTCATCGTAATTTTACCGTTCGGGAGCATGATTTTTACCACTCCGTTACTAAATAAAGCGAAGATTCCGGCCTTTATCGTAAGCTTTCTTCTGGACAAGCCGTGGTTGACGGTACTCCTAGCGGCCTTCTACTTAATCGTTGGCTACCTCGGGATTCGGCTAATTAACCTGTTACCACTGATGATTTTGGACCACCACCACTGGCGTAAGGCCGTTAAAATCAGTTGGCAGCAAACCCGCCACCACGTGTTACGTGACCTCTGGTTCATCCTAGTGATTCTATTGATGACCGGGCTGACGGTCTCGCTTAGTTACGGCGTTATTTACGTTGCGCAGTTGGCGTGGGACCAGACCGGTGTCGCCATCGCGGCCGCCACCGTCAACCTTTTCTTAATGGAAATCTTGTCGGAAGTCGTCATTTGCTACACGACGGCGGTCTTCATGATGCTGATTTTTGCTTACTACCAGCAGGACTTTTCCATCGTAAACCAGCGACCCGCACACTATAACGAAGGGCGCCAACTGCGGCGCTGGACCCGCGTGAGCGTCACGCTCGGCATGGTCTTGGTTAGCGGGCTGCTCGTTATTTTTAATTTGATTTACTTGAACGGTTTAGCCATCAGCTCGCCACTGATTATTTCCCACCGCGGGGTCGACGACGAAAACGGCGTGCAAAACACGATTCCGGCGCTGGTTAAAACGGCGAAGGAACGGCCCGACTACGTTGAAATGGACGTCCAGGTCACCAAGGATCACCAGTTCGTGGTGTTCCACGATACGTCCTTAAAAACGCTAGCCGGCCGACCGCAAAAGCCTTACCAGCTAACGTTGAAACAGCTTCAAAAACTAACGGTGCGCGAAAACGGCTACCAAGCAAAAATTCCGAGCTTTGACGACTACCTAGCCGCGGCTAAACGGTCCCACCAGAAGCTGCTGGTGGAAATCAAAACCAGTGGCGGGTATACCCGCGCCGATACCCAACGCTTTTTAGACCGTTACGGCGACCAGTTACTTAAGCAACACGCCCAGATTCAATCCCTAAGCTACCAGGTGATGCGGGACATTCGTCGCCACGATGACCGCCAGTTCGTGAGTTACATCATGCCTTACAACTTGACGTTCCCACACACGAACGCTAACGGTTATACCATGGAAGTCACGACCCTCAACGAACAGTTCGTGGACCGCGCCGACCGCTTGAACAAGGCGGTTTACGCGTGGGACATCGACGACACTGATCAGATGGACCGAATGATGTTCATGGGCGTGACGGCCGTGATCACCGATAATTTGCACGAGATGCAGAACGAGGCCCGGACCAATACCGACCAGCCGAGTTATGCCAAGCTGCTCCTGACGTTCATGAACGAATTAAGCCTGACTGGGAGTGACACTTAACCAAGTTGCCCGCATGAACACAAAAGGCTGTGACATTAGTCACAGCCTTTTGTGTTTCTCCGAATATTGATAGCCAAAACGTGCGCCTAAAGTCAGTTGGCTCCGCTTAACGGCCGTTTTTTTCAAACAAAGTGGTACTATGCAACGGACTGCGCCGTTCTGGGTACAAGCGCATCATTAGCTGGTTGACCGCGTTCGGGGCTTCCCCAAAGCCACTGGCAATCAGTCCCAGTTTCCCCGGATAGGTAACCGTATCACCGATGGCCGTAATGCCGGCAACGTCGGTATTCATTTCGGTATCAACGGCAAAGCACTGATTGCTCATCGTCGGGGCAACGTCCCAGCCACGAATCACCTTATTATCCGCAATGAAACCGTAGTTCACGATCAAGGCATCGACCGCGAGCTGTTCTTCAGCCGTCCCGCGCACTTCCTTCATCGTTAATCCCAGTTGACCATCCGCCGTTGGTGCCAGCGCCTTGATGAGGTACGGCGTTTTAATGGTGACCGTCGACGCTTTCAACAAATCAACGCTGTGTTCCATACCGCGGAATCGGTTACGACGGTGCATGATGTAGACCTGCTTTGCGACCGGTTCCAACATTAGCGCCATGTCGATCGCCGAATCACCACCACCCGCAACCAGGACCGTTTGATCCTTAAACTGCTCGAGGCTGGGAATGTGATAAAATAGCTGCCGACCTTCGAAGTCAGCGGCGTTTTCAACCGCCAACCGGCGGGGTTCAAACGCGCCGCTCCCGGTCGCAATAATAATCGCCTTTGTGTGCGACGTCGCGCCCTGAGCCGTTGTCACCGTAAAATCACCCATTTGACCACTGACGTTAGTGACCGCACTGCTTAACGAAACGTCGATTGGAAATTCACCCATCTGCTTTTCCAGCTGCTTAACCAGGTCACTTCCCTTAATAGCGGAATAACCGGCAATGTCGTGGATCATTTTTTCCGGGTACATCGCTTGAACCTGGCCACCCAATGTCGGTAAGCTTTCTAATAACTGGACCCGTGCGTTACGCATGCCGGCGTAAAACGCCGCAAACATGCCGACCGGGCCACCACCAATAATTGTTAAATCGTATTCTGAACTCATCGTTTCACTACTTTCTTCTTGTTGATAACTTGGCTTAATTTTAGTGGATTGCGTGCAGATTTGCAAAAACGTTCCCAGCTAAGCTCCGCCAATATCAATCGTTTAATAATCATTATTAAACTTGACAGAACTGATTAAACAACTCAATCCACTTCGCCATTTAAAGCCTATTCAGCCTCTAAATAATTATTTTTATATTAGTTCTATTTTTGCCAGCAGTGCTGACGTTCGCCATCCTGACAAACAATTCATTCCCCACGACCGCTCACGGCTAACGTGGTACCGTTAACATTGTTCAAGCGGGAGTGCCCAATTCCCGGTCGCCCTTACCTGAACGATTTCCTCAAAAAAGACGGTGATAACCATGACGCGTCAGTCAAAACCGATTCTTAGTCGGCAAGCACAACGGTTCGCCCAGTCTGCCTACGCGCATGTGCGTCACAATCAGGTTGCCGCTAGTGATTTAGCGCAATCCGATCAAAAACGTCAAGTCTTGCGCCAACAGCACACCGTTGTCCTTAGTCGGCGTCAGCAACACGTCCTCCGCACTCGGCGGACGGTGGTGCTCAGTCGGTCCCACAATGGCTAACGTTGCAACCCCCACTACGCACGACGAAAGTTGCCAATTCCCATTACTTGGAATTGGCAACTTTTTTAATGCTTTTCGTGGTCTAACGCGTTCAGTGCCCGTTTAAGCTGGGCCTGCGCCTGATCATCCAGCGACGGGTAGGCCAGTGGCAATTCCCGTAAACGCTGATTAATAATTTCCGACACGCATAGTCGTGAATACCACTTACTATCCGCCGGAATGACGTACCACGGCACCGTCTTGGACGCGGTCGCACTGATAGCCTGATCGTAGACCCGCTGATAGTCGTTCCAGTACTGCCGTTCCGCCACGTCGGCCGCCGAAAACTTCCAATTATGACTCGGAATTTCAATCCGGCGAATAAAGCGTTGCTTTTGCTCGTCCTTGGACATGTGTAAGAAAAACTTCAAGACCAAGTAGCCGTTACGCTGTAAGTAGTGTTCAAAGAAACGCAGATCTTGACAACGCTGCGTAAAGAATTCGTCACCGACCTGGTGTTTGTCAGTTATCGCGCCAATATGGGCGTTTAAAATCAATTCCGGGTGAACCCGACTGACCAATACGTCCTCGTAATAAGACCGGTTAAAAATACCAATTTTCCCCCGCGCTGGAACTTGCTGGTGAATTCGCCACAAGTAGTCGTGGGCCAAGTCCTGCTGACTAGGTTGCTTAAACGACGTGACGTCGCAACCCTGCGGATTAATGCCACTCATAATGTGGGCGATCATGCTATCCTTGCCGGCCGCGTCCATGGCTTGAAAGATGATCAGCACGCCGTAGCGGTCCTGCGCGTATAACTTTCCTTGCAGTTCCGTTAATTGCTTAATATTTTTTGCAATCCGTGCTTTGATCCGTTTTTCGTCCCAGTCCGGCTTATCCGGTGCCGTTGCCCGTTTAGTTAAGTTCAACGGGTGCTTACCGGTATAGCGGTACTCTTTTTCAAAATTCAGTGTCATCGCCCTCTTCATCTATGGCCAGTTCATTCAACTAACCACCTTTGTTTGTTAGTATAAGGCAGCGATTACATTTTGACCAGTTTAGATTTAGTCCAACGTAATCCGAACAATGATTAGTGATTCGGGCTGGTAATTCGCGGACAGCCGTTGTCAGTACCGCGTTAAACGGTTACAATTAAACCATAGTTCTCGCGGTCACCAAACGGGTGAACACCTATTTAGGAGGATGTTACTTATGGCAAAACGTAAAATGATTTTAGACCTAGACACCGGGATTGACGACGCAATGGCAATCGCCTACGCCGTTGGGGCCCCCGACGTAGATTTGATCGGGATTATTAGTTCTTACGGCAACGTACTGATGCCGAAAGCGGCTGACAACAGTTTACGAATTTTGGAATTGCTCGGTGCGACCGACGTGCCGGTCTTTTTGGGCGAACCCCACTCTAGCACGACCGAACACTTTGAAGTGATGGCCATTTCAGAACAAATTCACGGTGCCAATGGTATCGGTGACGTTGACTTACCCGAACCTCAACGTCAGGTCGAAAGTCAATCCGGGGTCGACTTTTTAATCGACGCCGTTCACCAGTACGGCAATGATTTAACCTTAGTGCCAACTGGTCCATTAACTAACTTAGCAGCCGCACTTAAAAAAGCGCCAGACATCGCCACTACCATTGGTAACGTGACACTGATGGGCGGCGCGCTGACGGTTCCTGGGAACGTCAGCCACTTTGCCGAAGCCAACATCAATCAGGATGCCGAAGCAGCCAACGCCGTTTTCACCAGTAACCTCCCCTTAACCATGGTCGGTTTGGACGTCACACTACGGACGCTGCTGACTAAGACAGAAACGCAGCAGTGGCGGGACTTAAAGACGACCGCCGGCGCCAAGTTTGCCGACATCGTGGATTACTACATCGGGGCTTACGAAATTACCAGCCCGCACTTGCACGGTTGCGCCCTGCACGACCCACTAGCGGTTGGGGTTGCCCTCGATCCCAGCTTTGTCTCAACGATTGACTTGAACATGTTCGTCCAAGCTGAGGACGTGGATTACGGCCGCACGATTGGTGATCCGGCCCGCTTAAACGACCCAACCAACGTAAAAGTCGCCGTTAACGTTGAGCGACAACGGTACTTACAAACGTTCATGACTTATTTAACCACCCTTTTTAAACAACATTAATCAAGCGTGGGGCTGTGACATTAGTCACAGCCCCTTGTGTTTCTCCGAATATTGATAGTCGAAACGTGCGCCAAAAGTCAGCTGGCTCCGCTTTTATCACCCGCTCATTTTTGGTGCCCAGCCTTAAAACGTGGTACATTTAAGCTATTACCAAATAGAAAGTGGGAATCATCGTGGCACAAAAATACTACGCCGTCCGTAAAGGCAAACAACCGGGGATCTACCGGACCTGGGCAGAAACGCAACAACAAGTCAGTGGCTTTTCGCAGGCTCAGTACAAGAGCTTTACCACCGAAGCGGCGGCTGAGGCCTTTATGCACGCAACGGGTGCCCCTAAGAAGACGAGTACACCGCAGCCCGCACGCCCAGCCTTAGTCCCAAGCAAAGCCGATATTACCGTTTACACTGACGGCGGCTCGCGTAATACTGGGAACGTTGCGGGAGGCCACGTCAAACAAGTCGACCGTGCCGCTTGGGCTTACCGAATCGAACTACCCGACCAGCTCGTCACCGATTCGGGTGGCGAATGGGGTGCAACCAACAACCGGATGGAGATCATGGCCTTTTTGAATGCCCTGAAAAAGTTAGTGGCGTTGGAACAAACTAACGCTCAGATCTTATTTGTGTTGGATTCACAATACGTTTTGAACGCCGTCACCAAGGGCTGGTTAGCTGGCTGGAAGCGGCGCGGCTGGAAACGCAGCGCCGGCCCGTTAGTCAACGCCGAGCTCTGGCAGGCCGTTGACCGAGTACTCCCAAAATTCAAACACCTCCACTTTAACTGGACCAAGGGCCACGCTACTAATCAGGGCAACGTGTTCGTTGACCAGTTACTGAACCAGACAATGGACCGCATGGTGCCCGGCCAACCGGCACCCACGACGACGGCGAGCAAGCCAGTGACCGTCGCACCGCGATCGCAACCAAAGCCGAAAACCACACCCCAACCGGCCGACCCACAAGTCGCCGAAAAATCAGTCGCCGCGATCCGCCAAATGCTGAAGGACGCCGGGCTTAACAACGATTAACCACGCCTTAGCGTAGCCTAAAAATAGGCTGACGAAAAAATTTCGTCAGCCTATTTTTGCGTTTATTTACAGCCACCCGATTTGACGGAGCCCGTTGGCAATCCCGTCGTGGTCACAATCAGTCGTCACCTGGTCGGCAAGCGCTTGAATATCTGGAGTGGCGTTGCCCATCGCAACCCCAATACCAGCATGTTGCAACATCTCACGGTCGTTTTGATTATCACCAAACGCCGCGACGTTTTCCGGCGTCACGTTGAGTTGCGCCGCTAATTTATCGATTCCCAGTGCTTTTGACCCGACCTTCGGAATAATGTCGACGCCACAATCGTGGAAGCGAACGAAGGAGAACTCGTCGGGGTGCGGTAACAAGTGGTCCTGTTCATCGGGATAAAACATCATTGCCTGATAAACGTCGTTATTGCGGTAATAGTCGGGATCATAAGCCAGGTCCGGGGCCTTAAAGTTACTCAGGACACTATCCGTCAATTTCGACGGACGGGTGTGGCAGTATAAGCGGTCCAGTGATTCAACTACCACGTCGATGCCCTGATGGTCGGCCGCTTCTACTAATTTCGCCACGTTTGTCCGGCTCAGGGTGTGCTGATGGACCTGCTGACCGCCGGCAAAGGCCGCCGAGCCGTTACACAGCACGTAATCTTGAAGCTGCAACGCGTCAATGACTGGTTTGGCCATCGCGTAATTACGCCCGGTGGCAATCGCCACGTGCACGCCGTTCGCCCGTAACTGCTTAACACTAGCGACCGTACTTGGTAACAACCGTTTCTTACTGTTCAACAACGTATCGTCAATATCAAAAACTGCTAATCTAGCTACCATATCGTTTTTTCGCTCCTCCAGCTAACGCTTAATAAATTCAGATTTAATCAATTCATGGGTGGTCGACGACCCGATTGCTAAGCGAAAGGCCGCCTCGCCAAGTGCTTCCAAATGATGGTCAATGGTGGAAAACTTTAGAATTCGACTCGTCAGTAAATTTTCCTGACCAATGACTGGTAGCGGCTGGCAATCATGGTCCACAAAGAACTGGTGAACCCCGGCCGCGATGTTGTCACCGTTTACAAAAATGGCTTCGACCGGCGGCGTTAAGTTCGCAAAGTAGGCCCCCGCCCGGTAACCATCGTCGTAAGTAACCGCCCCGGTAAACAACTTTTCCGGCGCCAGGTCACCATAGACTTGTTCGTAGGCCGCGCGGGTCGTCCGGGTACTGGCGCTGATTAGGTTATTGCGACTGAGGACGACCCCCATCGTCTGGTAGCCCTGCCGTTTGGCCCAGGCGAGCGCGTTGATGTAGGATGCTAAGCGGTCCGTAAAGGCAGCGGCTAACGGCCGTTCATCGCCCGGATCCTCGCAACAAACAATCTGTCCGTACTTGCGGTACCGCTCTAAAGTCGCCAGCGAACTACTACGCGACGTAAAGATCAACGCGTCGTAAGCCTTACTCCGGAGTTGATCCAAGTAGCGGCGCTCCACCGTCACGTCGTAATTGGTCGGCAACATGGTAATTTTATAACCAGCCGCAAACCCGGCGCTGACAATACCGTCAATGATGCGGGCAAAGTACGGGTGGTTGGCGTACGGCAGGACCACCCCAACCGTCTTAGTTTGGCCGTTGCTGAGATCACGGGCCATCCGGTTAGGCACGTAATCGAGTTCGCGCATAATCGCTTCGATTTTAGCGCGCTTATCATCCGCCACGTACTTCTGGTGGTTAATGACCCGTGACACCGTTGATACGGAACAACCCGCTAAACGGGCAATATCATGAATATTGGTCACACCTGTCCCTCCTCTGGTACCCTTTCTGGGATGTTTCACAAAATTACCATAGTTTATGAAACCGGTCCCAGGTCAAGCACTTTTTAAGTTTACCACTAAATTGGCCCCCAAAACTGCGCAAAAAAACGCGGGGGTTCCCCCGCGCCCGCTAGCTTGCTAGTGACAAGCCTGAATGCCCTTTTCCAACATCTGAATTTGTAACAGCGTTTCTTCGTCCTTAACCACCTTCGGCCGACCGTTAACGATGGTCTGGTAAACGTCCTCGTAAACCCGGCTGTAATCGCCCACTTCGGAGACCACCCTTTCTTCGTGGTACTGCCCGTTGTCATCAATATAAGTCAACGTGCCGTAATTTTCCGGCTGGTCGAGGCCAAAATCGGCGTGATCCGGCAAGTAAAAGTGTTTAAGGTCCGTTTCCTGGCGATCCTTATCGGCCTTAATGAACATGCCCTTTTTACCGTAGACGACGAAACTTGGTCGTGGCTTAATCCGAAAATAACTCGACTTGACCGAAACTTTCAGTGCGTCGTAGTACAGGTCGATGTCAAAATAATCGTTCATCCGGTCGGGTCCCAATAATTGCCGAACGTCGTAATGGGTCGCATCCGGCCGGCCGAACAGGGCAATCACCTGGTCCAGCGTGTGGCAGGCGTGGCCGTACAAGTAACTGGTCGCAATTGAAAAGTGCTCGACGCTGGTTGGGACTTCCGGTCGGAAATAATCAAAATGCATCTCCATTTCCAACGGGTCGCCGATTTTTCCACTTGCCAAGACATTTTTAACCGTTAAGTAGTCGGAATCATAACGGCGGTTTTGATAGCACTGAATGAATAAGCCCCGTGAACGAGCGAGTTCAAAGAGCGCTTCGGCTTCCGCGACCGTTTCGGTGAAGGGTTTCTCCACCAAAACGTTCTTATCATGCATCAAGACATCCTTGGCCACCTGAAAATGGGTCGGACTCGGTGTCGAAACGACGACTAACTGAATTTCCGGATCGTGATAAATATCGTCTAAATTCGTCGTGTAGTGCACCCCGTCAATTGGTGTCCAGGCTTGCCGTCCCGAGCGTGAATAAATCGTTTTGACCTTGATCTTATCCTTTAACTTCAATGCAAACGGTAGGTGGTAGCGGTTGGCACTTTTTCCATTACCAATGTAAGCAATTGTGAGCATGGCGGTTCCTCCAGTACGCGTTAATAGCTTAATTATACCGGTCAGCCGAGTGAAACTAAACGTTTTTACCCACCATAATTCGCAACTTGAGCGCAGATAGTGGGCGTCACGTATTTTTAAGCGTAAAATAAATCAATTAACTTATTAAGGGGGCACTTGCAAGTGCAAACCGTTTTCTTAGTCCTATTACTCATTGCAGCGGTTGTCGCGGCCAACGCCGTGTACGCCCGCTTTAACAAAATTCCAGCCGCCTTTTTACAAATCGCGGCTGGCTTAGCGCTGGCTTTCACACCGTTGTACCATAATTTTGAATTAGAACCAGAAGTATTTTTATTCGTCATTATTTCAGTATTAATGTTTAACGATGGTCAAAATACGAATAGCCGCAAACTTGGTCGCCATTTCAAAACGACCCTGTCACTTGCCGTTGCCCTAGCGCTAATCACCATTCTACTGGTCGGCAGCCTGACCCATTACCTGCTTCCCCAATTCTCGCTGGCCCTCGCCTTAGCACTGGGGGCGATCATCACGCCCACCGACGCCGTCGCGGTGTCTTCCATCACTAAAAACGTTAAGGTGCCGACGGTGGTCATGGAAACGCTCGAAAACGAGTCGCTGTTTAACGACGCCTCCGGAATCGTGGCGTTTAACCTAGCAATTGCAACCGTCATGACGGGCAGGTTCTCCCTGTTACACGGGATCGGTAATTTTGGCTACGTCTTTTTCGGCGGTATCTTATTCGGACTAGTTTTAGGCTTTCTTATCGTCGCCGGCCGCATTTCTTTGATCAACATGCACGTCGACGCCCCGTCCGTCATCGTCCCCTATACCTTACTCACCCCCTTCGTCGTTTACTTATTAGCCGAAGCCATTGGTGTTTCGGGAATTCTAGCAGTAGTCGCGACCGGCCTATTACACGGTATTCAGGCTGACCGGCTCCGGTTGACCACGTCGCGCTTACAAATTGTGACAACCACGACCTGGTCCGTCCTGGCAAGCATCCTGAACGGGATTGTTTTCGTCTTACTCGGCGTTTCGCTGCCGCGCGTCGTTGAGCGTTTAAGTCAGCGTAATACCCATTCAATCGAGTTACTCGTCGGTGTCGGTGCGATACTTTACCTGTTAATGACCGTTGCCCGGTTCTTGTGGACCCGCTTTGACTTAGCGCCGATTCGCGCTTGGAACCCCTGCGAGAAAACCACTAACGCACTTATCATGGCACTTAGTGGGGTTCACGGGACCATTACACTCGCCATGGCTTTCTCCCTGCCGCTCACGTTAAACGGGCAAGCCTTTCCCTACCGTAACGACGTTATTTTTATTGCCGCCGTCGTCATCTTGATCAGCCTAATCATCCCGACGTTCATCTTACCGTTGGCCTTACCTAGCAACCAACAAACAATTAGTGACACCCAGCTAACGGACGCCAAGGCGGCCATGGTCAACTACGCCATGACGCTTATTCAGGCCTGTCACGGGAATAACCCGCTAACTAGTCAGGTGGTCATGCTCTTAGATAGCCAACGCACGTTAGCAGGGCGCCCCGATAAAGCCCAATTAAGTAATCTCTTTGATCAAGCCTACGCGGTTGAGGCACAAGTCATTGAAGAAATGGTTGCACACGCCGAACTCGACGCTAACTTAGCCGAACGCTACCTTCGAATTGCTAGTGAAACTAGGATTCGCAATCAACAGTCCTTGTCGCAGCGACTCCGATTATTCTTAAAATTTTTACTGTTAGGAAAGTTTTCACTCAGCAAGCGGGCTCGGCAGCGGCGCCGAGCCTTTCACCAGTACCGTAAGCAAGCTGCTTCCCATTCAGCTTTTGAGCACGCCAGTGGCTGGTCCGAACTCCGTACGGTCGAAAAGCCACCTTACCGGGCCGTCCTTGAATTTTTACGGACAACGACAACCGCTGACAACCAACAGGCCGTTGCCATCGTTCGCCGGGCCTATGACGAACGGCACCGGCGCTTATCCGGGGCGCGTGATGACTTGCCTGGTCAAAATAACCTGTTAATTGAAGCCTTTCAACTAGAGTATAACTTCATTCAACAACAAGCTTACCCCGCCGAACTCAGCAACCAACTGTATACGCAAATTTCGACCGACCAACTCGTTTACTTGCAATCCTTCGACCCGGAATAACTTTTTTTATCAAGCAGCTTGCCTTCGTGCTACTAGAAGGTGCTAAGCTAGTTAATGTTCAAGATTAACGCAGAAAGTGAGCGATAACTGATATGGAAACTCCCATTTTAAATAAAATCAATCAGCCAGCTGATTTAAAACAACTGAGCTTAGCCGACCTAACCGCGTTGGCGAGCGAAATTCGCTACCTATTACTCAACAAAGTTAGCCAGACTGGCGGCCACGTTGGCCCGAACCTGGGCGTCGTTGAATTAACAATTGCCTTTCACACGGTCTTTAATTCGCCAATCGATAAAGTGGTTTGGGACGTCTCACACCAATCCTATACCCATAAAATTTTGACGGGACGTAAGCAGGCCTGGTTAGACCCGGCCCATTACGACGACGTTAGCGGCTACACCGAACCGGAAGAAAGCCCGCACGACTACTTCAATATTGGGCACACCTCCACTTCGATCGCCCTCGCAACCGGGATGGCGGTCGCCCGCGACTTAACTGAAAAGACGGGCAACGTCATGGCCGTGATTGGCGACGGCTCGCTTTCCGGCGGCTTGGCGCTCGAAGGCTTAAATAACGCCGCCACCCTGAAATCGAACCTAATTATTCTGGTCAACGATAACGGGATGTCGATTGCTGAAGACCACGGCGGCCTCTACCGCAACTTAAAAGAGCTTCGCGAAACTAACGGGCAGAGTGCCAATAATTTGTTCAAGGCAATGGGTCTCGATTACCGCTACGTCGCGGATGGTAACGACTTGACCACCATGTTGGCCGCCTTCAAGGACGTTAAGGACGTCGACCACCCCATCGTGCTCCATGTCCACACCGAAAAGGGCCACGGCTATGCACCGGCAATTGCAAATAAGGAAGCCTTCCACTGGCACGTGCCGTTTGACCTCAAAACTGGGGAAACCCTAGCTCCCGCCAGCGGTGAAAGCTATAACGACGTCATTCACGCCGTCTTAGAGGACGAACTGACGACCCAGCATACGCCATTAACAGCGATTACGGCCGCCATTCCTGGTTCCTACGACTTAAAGCGCTTTGGGCGTAAACACCCCGACCGCTACTTTGATGTTGGCATTGCCGAACAAGAATCAATTACCTTTGCTGCTGGTCAAGCCCAACAGGGACTCCGTCCGGTCGTCTTCCACTCGGGAACCTTCCTGCAACGAGCCTACGACCAACTGTCCCACGATTTGGGTATCAACCAGCTGCCAGTCACGGTGATGGTTTCCGGTGGTCGCATCAGCGCCGGTGACCCGACCCACCAAGGGGTCTTCGACATCGCGATGCTAAGTAATATTCCGAACCTGACCTACCTCGCACCAACGACCAAGGAAGAACTGGCCGCCATGCTGCGCTGGTCACTGCACCAAACGACCGGTCCGGTTGCCATCCGTGTCCCAAGCAGTCCGTTGGAATGTGCACCGTTGACTAACTTTGACGCGCACCGAATGAATACGATTCACGCCGGTAAAACCGTTGCTTTACTAGCCGTTGGTAGTTTGCGCGGACTGGCAGAACGGGCTCAGCAACAACTTGCAACGCAGGGCATCGATGCCACCCTGATTGATCCCCGCGATATTTCCAACTTAGACGCGACCACCTTGACGGCGCTTCAGGCCGACCACCAATTAGTCGTCACCTTGGAAGAAGCCAGTCTAAGTGGCGGTTTTGGCGAAAAAGTGGCCCGCTTCTATGGCAACACCACAATGCGGGTCATCAGCCTAGGGGCGGCTAAACGTTTTAATCACCACGAAACCACCGCTGAACTGCACCACGAATTCAAGCTAACACCGGAACAAGTCGTTGCCGAAGTGACGGCTAACTTGGCCAAGTAAACTTTAAATCATCCCAACATTAACCGCCTGCACCGTGCTAAATTGCCCGCTGCAGGCGGTTTTAATGTATCGTCGCGCTTGATAACAGCCTCAACAACCACCACCCCAAATAATTAGCTTGGTTTTTCATTGACAGTCGCCCCTTAACTGGATACATTTATACCTAAGTTAATCATTATTTTCAAAAACACTTAGGGGGAAAATTATGCCAACTGATCAAGCACTGCTCATTATTGATTACACCAACGACTTCGTAGCCGATAACGGGGCCTTAACTTGTGGTTATCCGGGCCAACAACTGGCTCCGGTAATTACCGCGTTAGCCGAAAAGATGCGGGCTAACGGCGACTGGGTGTTACTCCCAACCGACGTGCACACCCCACACGACCCGTACCATCCGGAAAGTAAGCTTTTCCCACCCCACAACGTCCGCGGGTCCTGGGGCCGCGAACTATACGGCCCACTCAAAGACTGGTTCGACCAGCACCAAGAGGACCCCACCGTGTGGCAGTTCGACAAAACGCGTTACAGCTCCTTTGCCGGTACCGACCTCGACTTACGCCTCCGTGAACGGCACGTGACGACCCTGCACCTAGTTGGCGTTTGTACCGATATTTGCGTATTGCATACCGCGGTCGACGCCTATAATTTAGGCTACCAGCTCGTCATTCATCAGGATGGTGTGGCCAGCTTTGACGCCGAAGGTCACGCCTGGGCGCTGCGGCACTTCCAAAACAGTCTAGGGGCCACCCTTATTTAAGACATGCTTGGTATTTCTATGTTTCCAATTGATAATCATCGAAGCGTGCGTCAAAAGCTGACTAACTTTGGACGCTCGCTTTTATTTTTCACAAGTGCAACCGCTTTCATTTTCAACTTGCTTGTTACCATCACAGCGTTATACTAACAATAAGGGGATGATAACATGCTCAAAAACGAAAACGCGATTGCACTAGTTGCGGCAATCGACACCGCCTATAATGATCCGGCGGTCCAGGCAATTCCTGAACTGACCCAGTTACTGGTCGCCGCGCTGCAAAAGCTTGATTGCGTAGCGGATCACCACCAAGTGGCGGCTGATTTAAACCGTGATTTAACGGTTTGGAGTCAGGCACACACCACCGGTCCGGCGGCACTCAACGCGCTTTATTTAGAAACCCTCAAGGACGGTACCGGAATCGACTACCACCTACCTTATCAACAACGGGACTAGGAATCGCAATTATTCAAGCTTGTTCGGACAAAAAGGCAAGTGCTCATGCGCGAGCACTTGCCTTTTTGGAGTCGAACTAGTCAACGTACTGTTTTAAAAATTGTGCGACTCGCCGTTTATACTCCTGATAATTTTGGGTGATGGCCGTCGTGTGACCGGCTCCTTTGACCAGCCATAACCGTTTGGGCTGATTAGCGTGGCGGTACAGGGCCTTGCCCATCCAGGTCGGGACAAAGTCATCCTTAGTCCCACTAATAATCATGATCGGCCGGTGATTGCGTTCGATTGCCGCCTGGGCATCCGCCGTTTTAAAGCTGTAACCGGCTCGTACCCGGGTAATCGCACTGGTCACGTTAACGAGCGGAAAGGCCGGCAAGTGGTACATCTCCTTGGCCTGGTAACTAATAATTGCCTGCGCGCTAGTGAAGGGACTGTCAACAACGTACGCTTTAATTTGGGGCAGCTGCCGTTCACCGCTGGCCATCGTCATTCCGGCCGCCCCCATACTGATTCCACTCATGACGATCTTGGTCGTTTTGGTCCGCTGAACAACCGTTTGCGCCCACTTTAAATCGTCCTTGCGTTCCAGCCAACCGTAACCCACGGCTTGGCCCTGACTGGCACCGGCCGCGCGCGCATCCGGAACTAAGACGTTATAGCCTAATTCATGGTACATCCCGGCCCAGGCGCCCATCAGTGCCTTATTACCGGCAAAGCCGTGCGCTAAGACCACCGTTTTAGCGGACCCCCGCTTGGGGACGTACCACGCCACCAGTTTCAACCCGTCCGCGGATTGAATCGTCCAAGTTTGCTTTTTGACGTGCTGGTACCAATACTTTTGGTGATAAACCTGACTCTTCTTGGATAGCTTAGTACTCTGGGTCACAAACGCCTTATCTCCACGTGCAATCGCCACGTGGTAAAAGTAGCTCCCGGCACCAAGCAGGCCGCCCCCAATCAACACGACCAACACACCTAATGTTATCCATAATTTTTTCATTGAAACGCCCCGTTTTCTCTTAGCTTACTCGTTCAAAAAATCCCCGTGATAATCAGTTGAATTTTGCCACACCCATAATAATAACGTTTATAATTAAAGATAACTAGACCAGATTAGGAGGTTCCCCACAGATGCATTATTCAGAAACTTGGGACTTAGACAACATCTTCCCGGGCGGTATCACCTCGCCACAATTACGGGCCAAACTAACGACCCTCGCGCACCAGCTAACCGCGACCCAGGATAAAATTGCCAATTGGCGCGCCGCTAGTGACACACCGGATTACGACTGGTTCACCGAACTAGTCAACGACTTACAAGCCATTCAGGCGGGCCTCGCCCAGTGCGAAGTCTTCGTTGTCGCCGTCCAATCCGCCGATGCTAGTAATACGCAAGCCGGTCCGCTCCTCAACCGCCTCTACCAATTCGACAACCAGTTAGACGACCTACTTAACCGCTTTAAAAAACAACTGGTTAAGTTGGACGACCAGACGTTTCAAACCATTATCGCTCAGCCGGGACTCCAGGCGGTGGCCTTCAACTTAACCGAAATGCGCCACCAAGGACTGGCCCTACTGGATGATCAAACGGAGGCGTTGATCAATAACTTGGCGCTGGACGGTTTTCAGGGCTGGAGCGACCACTACGACACGTTGGTCAACCAACTAAAAATCAAGTTTACCGACGGCGATGGTCACGTCCAAACGCTGTCGGCGGGACAGGCCCAGAACATGCTGGCTGCCGCCATGTCCAACCAGCAACGTGCTAACTTGATGCACAACTGGGAAACTGCCTGGCAGGCTCAAGCACCGGCATTTGCGGACACCTTAAACCACTTGGCCGGCTTTCGATTAACAAACTACCGCGCCCACGGCACCCGTGACTTCTTGCAAAAGCCATTGGAACTAAACCGCATGAGTAAGGCGACCCTCGACGCGATGTACCGGGTCGTTGATACTGATAAATCGATTTTACTGAGTTACCTCAAGCGCAAAGCCGCTTTATTAGGTAAAACGACCGTTGACTGGCAGGACATCGAAGCCCCGTTAGACCTTGGTAATCAGCCGACCAGCCAAACCTATGACCAGGCCGCGGCATTTGTCATTCAAAATTTCAGTAAATTCAGTCCCAAAATGGGCCACTTAGCCCAGTACGCGTTGGAACACCGCTGGGTCGAGGCCGAAAACCGGCCGAACAAGCGCCCGGGCGGCTACATGGATAACCTACCAGAAACGCACGAATCGCGCATCTTTATGACCTTCACTGGTTCACCGAACGATACCGCGACCTTAGCACACGAGTTAGGGCACGCCTTTCACGCCGACGTCATCAAGGACTTACCACTGTGGCGTCAGGATTACGCGATGAACGTGGCCGAAACGGCCTCCACCTTTGCGGAGCTGATCGTTGCTGATGCCAGCGTCAAAGCCGCGCCGGACGCTAAGACCAAACTACAACTGCTAGATAATAAGTTGCAAAACCCGCTGGCCATGTTCCTGGACATCCGGGCGCGGTTTTTATTTGAAAGCCGCTTTTACGAGGCACGGCAAGGTGGCATCGTCACCCCAGCCAAACTTTCAACCATGATGAAGACGGCACAGGAAGACGCGTACGGCCACCTGCTGACAACTTACCACCCAATGTTTTGGGCCAGCAAGTTACACTTTTACATTGACGACGTGCCGTTCTACAACTTTCCCTACACGTTTGGCTACCTTTTCAGTCTCGGCATTTACGCCCAGGCAAAACGGCAACCGGACTTCGAAGACCGTTACGTAGCGCTACTACGCGACACCGCCAACATGACCACCGAGGAGCTAGCTCAAAAGCACCTCGGCGTTGACCTGACGAAGCCGGCCTTCTGGCAAGCTGGCGTTAACCTAATTAAACGGGACGTGGATGAATTTATGGCGTTATCCGCCCCCTTACTATGAGAAACGGAAGTGATCACATGTTTCCAGAACGATTAAGAGCCCTGCGACGTGGGCAAAAAATGACCCTAGCTGAATTGGCCGACGCACTGAACGCACAACCCGACGCCGACTTAACGACCCGCAAAAATACGCCCGCCCAAATCGGTAATTGGGAGCGTAATTTACGGACCCCCTCCTATTTGGAAGTCCGCAAACTCGCCGAATTTTTCAACGTCACGACCGACTATTTATCCGGTCGCGCTGAACAGGAAGAATACGACTTGGGCCGCATCTTCTTGTCCGGTAAGCCGTTGACCTTCAATGGCGAACAGCTCAGTAGTGAAGACCGTTACGAGCTCTTCCAACTAATGAACGGCTACTTGCACGGGCGCCAACAGCGCAGTACCCCGGACGCGTTCGGTCAAGAAGAACTCGACCTACACTTTGATAACTAGGAGCATTGCATGAATCCCAAGAAATTAAAACAACTAAAAAAACGCGCCAAAAAGCAGGCGACGCCCCCCTACATCACCCAGATGACGCGTTACCGCGAACTGTTTAAAGACGACCCGAAAATCCTGGTCATGATCAACAACGTCCTGGAAAGTGACCGTTTATTGGCCGCCGGGTTGCCACCGCAACAACTGCCGGTTCTTCAAGTCCCCGACGACTTTCAGGACGACTTGTTCGAACGCATCAACCAAACTTACCCAATGGGCGATCCGGCCGGCGATGCTGAATGGAACCAACTTTCCGCTGCCTTGCCAAAGGTCGACCAACTGCTGCGGGACTTTCGCGATTACGTGGAAGATAAATACGGGATGTGGGCTTACATTAGCGCCCCCTTCTTAAAGGACCTCGCTGACGTGGTCGGCCAAGCCCCCGTTTTGGAGGTCATGGCCGGCAACGGCTACATTTCCAAGGGGCTGCGGCGGTTACACCCGAACCAAACCATTTATACGACCGATTCCAAGGCCTGGACCCACGAAAGCGATAACCAAACCGGTCGTCAACCGGTCACCGCGATCGAGCAACTCGACGCGGTAAGCGCCTTTAACCGCTACGCCGACCAAATCAAGTTCGTCATCATGGCCTGGTCACCCGATAAGCTCACAATTGACTGGGACTTACTGCAAGCGATGCGCGCCAGTGATGTCGACGTGCCCCTGATTTGTATCGGTGAAAAATACGGTGCGACCGGCTCCAAAGCGTTCTGGGACCACGCCGATTATCAAACCGGCGCGCTGGTCGACCAATTGAACCAGCACTACCACCCGTTTGATTTGATCCATGATCAAGTTTACGTCATTCGGTAAAAATAAAGACGTGCTCCCCATTGTTGGGAAGCACGTCTTTTGGTCTATTCATTAATATGCGTTGCTAAAAACTTAACGGCCGCTTCGTGCATCCGGTGTGGCACGTGGTGCACGCCACCGTCCGCGTGCTTAAAGACCGTTCCGGCCAACGCGGGTTGGTTGGCGAAACGTTGCTCGAAGTCGGCAACGTACTGGTACGGCACCATCTGATCAGCGGTGCCGTTAAAGAAGAACATTGGCCGCCCCGCCAACTGGTCAACGTGTTGTGCTAGGTCGAAGCGGCTAATCTGCTCGTAAGTCGCCGTTAAGAGCTGCTCCGGTAACTTAGCCGCTAAGGCTGCGGGTAGCTTGGCGACCTGATCCTTTGCAAACGCCAGCGGCTCCGGCGACCCAATCAGGGAAACCCCGGCCTTGACCGTTGGCTGGGTCGCCATGATTCCCGCGGCGGTAATGCCGCCCATCGAGGTCCCCATAACGCCGATTTTTTCGGGGTTGCTAATCCCCGCGGTCACCAAGGCGTCAACTAGCTGAGGGAACTCCGCCACGGAATGGCCCACGATTGACCAAAAATGCTCCGGGTGGCGGTCAAGGTCAGTGCCGTCATTGCGACTACCGTGCAAATAGGCGGTCGGTAAAATGACCCGGAACCCTTGGCGAACCAGGTCGTAACTGGCCACTAGTTCCGACGAGGTCTGCGTCGTCCAGCCGTGATAATCAATGATGGTTGGTAGCTCGGTCTGCGCCTGGCTGGCCGCAAACACGTGTAATACGGGTAAATCCGCGATTTTTGTGGTTCGTACGACCACGTCTTCAAATTGATTGCTTGTCATGATTGATCACCGTTTCCAGAATTAATAGTTAACAGTTTACCAAAAAAGCGCGTAAATTCCAAAAAGCGCGTGTCCATTAACGGCACGAACGCCGAAAGTTCCGGGCTCAAATGGCTTGATTAGGTGTAGGAAATCAGGTTAAAAAATTTATCACCGCGTCAAAAAAGCCGGTCATTGGCGTTTCCCCGTGACCGACTTTTGGACTTTAATTATAACGTATCTAAGAAATCTTCCACTTGTTTTTGGGTCTTGCGGAACTTATCCACGTAACGGCCGATTTCCTTACCGTCTTCAATCCCAACGAAACTTGGGATTCCCATGACACCCATCTCTTGAGCAATTTCAATGTTGGCATCACGGTCGACCGTGATCCAATCGTATTGGTCGTACTTGGCTTCGATCTGGGGCATCACTGGTTTGATGAACGCGCAATCCGGGCACCAATCCGCCGTAAAGAATAACATGTGCTTACCTGTTTTGATGCGATCACGGATTTCCGCGTCGCTTAAAGTTGCAGTTGCCATTAAAATGCCTCCAATTTAATAAGTTAATTTAAGTTTAACACATACTTTAAGTAAGTAAAGTCTTTTGCCCTAGTCGGCCGCCGCGGCTAACGCTTGAACTAAGTCAGCTCGTAAATCATCAGCATTTTCAATCCCGGTAGATAAGCGGATTAAGTTCGCCGTAATCCCCTTTGCTTGCCGTTCAGCTTCACTTAAATCCGCATGGGTCTGAACAGCCGGCACGGTGACCAGACTCTCGACGCCCCCCAGGCTTTCCGCAAACGAAATAATGTTGAGTGCCCGTAAAAAGTGGTCAACGTCAACGTTGTCCGCTAAGTAAAAACTGATCATCCCGCCCCGGCCGGGGTACAGCACCCGTTGGACGTGCGGATCATGCGCCAGCGCGGCAACTAGGATTTGGGCGTTGGTTTCGTGCTGGTGAATTCGTAACGGTAACGTCTTTAAACTCCTCAATAATAACCAGGCGTCAAACGGATCCAACACGGCCCCGGTCGTGACCAGGTTAAAGTTCAACTGGTCGGCATCGGCTTGATATTTCGCCACCACCGCCCCAGCTAAGACATCGTTATGCCCCGCCAAGTACTTAGTTGCCGAATGCACCACGATGTCGGCACCTAAGTCGAGCGGTTTTTGAATCAGCGGTGTGTAAAACGTGTTGTCGACAATCAGTTTAATGCCGTGGGTCCGGGTCGTCGCAGCAGTTTGCTTGATATCAATCACCTTCATCGTCGGGTTAGACGGTGTCTCCAACCACAACGCCACGGTCTGTGCATCGATCAAAGCCGCCAGCTGTTGTTGGTCCTGGCCATTCCAAACGGCAAAGTCGAGGTGATAGTGCTCGTGTAACAAGTCAAAAAAACGGTACGAACCACCGTACAAGTCGTCGGACACGATAATCTTATCACCACTATGGAAAAGCGTGAAAACCAGCTGAATGGCCGCCATTCCAGACGTCAACGCGAAGGCCGCCACCCCGTGTTCGAGCCGCGCCAGCGTTTCTTCCAAAATACATCGGGTCGGTTGGGCTTCGCGGGGGTAATCAAAACCTGTTGATTGGCCTAGGCCAGCGTGTCGGTAAGCCGTCGATAAATAAATCGGTGCGGAAATCGCCCCCGTTTTTTGATCATCCGTACGGTTGCCCGCCTGTGCTAATAACGTTTCAACATGTACTTGCTTTGAATTGGTTGTCATGATTTTAAACCTCTTTCACTCTTATTTGACATTGCTGCGAGAAAAGCGCGGAAAACACAAAAAAACCGCCATCCAATTTGGGACGACGGTTGCGTGTTACCACCCAAGTTCAATAGCGGGTCACCCCGCTAAACTCAATAAGTTCATTAAACTTTCTGGGATATCGGCCAGTGCCGCCGCGGTAGCCTCACGACCACGCACGGGCATTCCGAGCTCATCTTCAGCGTTTCCCGACCGACCGTTTTGCACTTTCCACGGCTCCCTGCACGGTCCGTTCACGCCTACTCTTCTCATTAACATGTCTTTTAATGTTGCTATCATCGTACTCTAATCATCACCAGACCGTCAAGCAAAAAAAGTCATATTTTTAGTTATTTTTTTGCTCAAAATCAGCAATTTTAAACAGCGTCCAAGCACTCGTAAATTGTAGGCGCTGTGGTAAAATCGGTGTTTGATTCAGCACGAGGGCGTCGTTGGCCAGTCGCCACGCCTTAGTAGCCCGTTCCGATTGACAGACCGCCAGTTTGCGCGGTTGCTCGCTTAAATAGGTCAACAGATTTTTCAACGGTTGCGGCGTCGCCACCAATTGTAGTGGCGTAACCGCGGCCGCCACCAACCAACAGCGGGCCTGATCCGCCAACCCACGGAGTTCCCGGCTAGTAATACCTGGCAACTGGGCTTGAACGGTCACGGTAACCAACGCCGCAGCCGTATTCAGCAAGGACTGGCGTTCCAACAAAGCTAAGTCGATGACCAAGTACCAGGTCGACTTCAATTGATGCGTTAATTGCGGGTCGGTCGCGATCGTCATCAGCCGAGCTAACAACTTGGCGTACGCCGTATGTTCGACCCGCTCTCCCAAATCTGCGAGGTCCCGTTGCGCATAAATTCGACACTGATCCGTCACCGGTTCCCAAACCAACAAGTCGTAGTCCGACGTTTGGTGAACCGCCGCAATCGCCGCTTCGGGATCGGTCGACCAACCGTTAATTGGGACAAACGGCGCACCACTGACTTGAATTGCATACTTGATCACCTCAGCTCACTTCCTTTGGTCCCACCCTAACACCTTCGTCTAACTAGAATGCAAGCTTTTCCTCTGCACGCACTAAGCCCGTTCTGGCAACTCTTCAGTTTACAAATCATTGGCTAAAGCTTAGACTGACAATAACACTAATCGGGAGGGTTTACTTTGTCATACACCATTCAAGAAGTCGCCAAAAAAATGGCCATTTCAACTTACAGCATCCGCTACTACCATGATCACGGCATGTTGCCGTTCGTTAAGCGGGACGCTAATAACAACCGCGTGTTCGAAGACGTCGACCTCGAATGGCTGCACCTCATCATTTGCTTGCGCTCAACTGGGATGCCAGTCGAACGAATTCAACATTACCTTCACCTGGTTCAGGAAGGTGAACAGACCGTGCCCGAACGCTACGAAATGATGAAGGTCCAACAGCAGCGAACACTTGCCGAAATTAATGAACTCCAAAACCATTTAAAAACGATCAACCACAAAGTTGACCATTACGCGGACATCCTGATCAACCATAAAGTTGATAGTATCGTACCGTCCAATATGGAAGAAAGTGTCCAACACGAAGTCTACCAAGCCGATAAGCAGGCCTAACTAAAAGCGAGCGCCCCCGGCAATCACCGCCAAGGTTGCTAAATCCAGGCCCAAACTGCGGCTAACTTGATAAACGAACGGGCTGATTAACATGGCGACCACTGCAGCCCACTTGGCGACAATCAGTAGGGTCCGCCCCCGTTGCTTATCTTTTTCATCATAGATTTCGTACTTTCCTGATTTTTCGGTTGCCACGAGATACCAGCGCCATTCCTAGGGTCCAACCCGAGTTTTATTAAGTTCTAGTATGCCGTAGTTGCACCCCATTTTCAAGAAGGCGCTTACTTTTCCTAAAAAATAAGCCGGGTCACGCAATCCAGTGACCCGACTAACTTGCTGTTTTTATCGATTATTCCGCTGGTGCGGATGCAACCACGTGCCAGCTACTCCCGTTCGAAAGCGACTGTTGTTCTAGGTTTCCAGCCGCATTGACCCGGAAACGCCCCGCTAAGTGCGCAACCTGATCATTTTGGTTTTCGTAGACATCCACGTAGACAAGACCGTTCCGTTGGTACTGGTTAAATTGAAAATCTTGTTTAGTCACGTCCGCGCCACTGTACTGCCGTTTAACCTGGGTCCAGGCCCAGTCATTAACTTGGGCGGTCGTTAAGTTCGATTTGCTAAGGGCTTGACTAACTTCACTACTGGAAGAACTGCCCACTTCACTGCTACTCAAACTACCGGTTGAACTAGTCGTCGAAGCGTCACTACTGCCGCTGGCATCGGTACGACTGCTACTGGTCGATTCCACCTTACTAGCCGTCGTCGTGTTTTCTTCAGCTGGTGCAACCTGCTTAGCGACCGCTTTTTTCGTCGTTTTATGCTTAACCACCGAAGAACTCGCGGTTTGGTTACTCGTGACCGGATCACCCTTTGGCCACAGATAAAAGCCGCCCCCGAGCACTAAGATACCTGCCACCATTGCGGTGCTAATTAACATCTTTTTCATAACTAATCAACTCCCCAAAAATTAATCGTTCTGATGCTAACTTAACCATACGCCACATTGACTAAATTTGCCAACGATTACCGGTATTAAACATAATCTTAACACTTTATATACAAAAAAAGCGTTCGAATCGAAATTCGAACGCTCATCACGGCACCGGTTCAACCGGTGGGGGTGACATTCCACAATATCAGTGACCCAAGCACTCTGAATCCGCCAGAGTAACGTGCCCCGCTATCAATATTAGTCACTAGCCGCTCGCGCGGAACCCCCATTACTGGAAGTCTGACTCTATCGACTCATCGCACTTCAAAAGGTACCATTTTTTCGTTTAAATTACAACCAAAAATCACTTCCCCGCTGAAAACAGCTCGAGAAGTGATTACTTGGCACAATGATTTGGCTTGGCTCCATATCACAAGTTAATCATACAAAACCATTGTAAAGATATGATTGATTTGAGGTAAAAATTTAGGCTTTATCCGCCGTCATAATCTGATCTAGGCGAGCCTGCTGATTAGTTAACCAAGTCGTTAACAACTTTTCCGCACTATTCTGATCAGCCAATACGTCCGCCACACTGCCCAACTCATCAATTCGCAATCCGGAAGGCAACGCCTCGGATTCCGCAATCATATAAACGTTCAACGGTAACGTGTCCTCAGCAGCCGTTACTTTGCCGATTTCCGTTAGATTGGCCCATGGTAGGTTAATCAGTCCGGTCTCTAGGCGAAAGCTAATAACGGGCTCGTGGGTTACCGTCAAGGTCGTCTGCGTTAACTGGTCAGTCGCAACCGTCTTTGTAAACGCAGTCAGCCAAGCGCCGACCTGCTCCGTTAAATGTTCGTAGGTGCCCGTTACGGACGTCTGCGTGACATTTTCGGCTTTAACATCATCTATAAATGTTTGTACATTTCGTTGCATAATTTCCCCTCGTCTTATTCCTTATTATGTCGCCAGCGTGTTAGTAGAACTAGCGTGTAAAAGTTCAATCCGAGTCCAATAACGCCAACTATTTCTAATAATAACTTGATCGTCATGCCAGCCGTACTTTGATACCCCGAAATCAGGGCACTGATCATTCCCAGTGAATAAATGACGAGTACGAGACCTAATACGTAAAAACCAAGCATCCGGTTTACGTAAACGGCCAAAATTCCCACAAAATACAGGACTAACGCAATAAGTAATCCCTGCCACATTTCTGGCGTTGAGATTGCCTTGGCCTGCAGGTGAAAATGGCTGGTGGACATCATCCAATTGACGATACCGTAACAAAAAAAAGAAACAAACGCAAATGCAACCAAGCGGGTCAACTTCAATAAATCACTCCCATTACTGGGCGATCAAATCGATAATATCCGTCCGTGGGATACCGGTAAAGTACTTGTTTAAATCAAGTCCAGCTAACTGTTCATCAATCACTTCATGATCATAACGAATTCCAGTCAGCGCTTGTTCAACGTCATGAACGTCACCACTACCGAAGAAATCACCGTAAAATTTCACATTTTTAATATGGCCACCGTTCACGTCTAAACGAGCATCAATCGTTCCCATATCAAAGTGCTTGCGGCGCTTTACGGAAAATTCTGGTGATTTTCCGTAAACCCAATCCCAATTAGCATAATAGTCTTCGTAAATTTTATCAATGGCTTTTTGTTGTTCGGGGGTCACGTGGTACGCTTTATCCGCAATTTCGTCCAATGACTTGACGTGGAACAGTTCCTTTAGTAACGCGTCTTGGAATTCCGGTACGGTAATATTTTGATATTCTGGCGCAAGAAATGGCCGTAAATTGGTGACCCGACTTCGAACCGACTTAATCCCCTTCGACGCGATTTTATCGGTTGGCACCGTCAACGCTTGTGGGACGACCCCTAAGTCTACGTTCAACATTAAAGTTCCGTGGGAGAACGTCTTGCCGTTCTTCGAATACATGGCGTTCCCAGAGAACTTCTTACCATCAACTAACAAGTCGTTCCGACCACTGACCGTCGCGGTCGTTGCCCCCATGTCATGGAGCGCATCAATGATTGGCTTAGTAAAGGTTTTAAAATCACCAAACTCTTGGCTATCGCTGTCGACCACAAAACTAAAGCAAAGATTTCCTAAGTCTTGGTAGACCGCGCCACCACCGGATAACCGCCGCGTTACCGTAATGTTGTGTTCGCGGACATAATCGGCATTGATTTCTTCCAAAGTATTCTGATTACGGCCAACAATAATGCACGGTTCTTCGTAATAAAACAAAACTAACGGTTCGTCAAAATCCACATTATTCATTAAATATTGTTCGGTGGCGAGGTTCCGACCAATTTCGTGATCTTTCATTGCAACGTAATACATCAGTACTCAGCTCCTCAGATTTTAGTTATGACCAGTATCAGTTAAGATTAAAAAAGGACCCACAACGTGAGCCTTTTTTAGGAAGAACCATTCAAAAAATTTCGCGTGGAATTCTTCATTCCGCAAATACCATTGAATCACAATCCACATCCCAGAACGGTCTGATTGGCGGCAACCCGTTCTCCGCGGATAATCCGTGCCATCATATAGATGGAGTTTTGGCCAGCCAGTTATCCGAAATTAGCGGAAACGCTGTATACTGCACTAGCTATCACTTGACGGGTTTGTTACAACAATTGGGTAACGGTAATACTGACCTTAGATTCTTCCGATAAATTCAATATAGCACACCATGTAAGCGATTGCAACGTCCCAAAAACAACCTGGGTCACAATCACAAACCCAGGTTGTCCGCATCAATCGCGCTTAAATAATTCAATTGTCAAATAACAGTGGTTCTTTCACTAACGACCTAACGGATCGCCGCAACGTAGTGGACTGCCCCACTGCGGCTTAGGTACCGGAGCCAAGTGTAGCCTTCCGCCCGTACCTTGCCGTCGTAATAAACGACGTCACCAGGGTAGTATTCACCGACCCGGGCTGCATGCGTACTTGGTGCCGTCCGAATATTGGTGGTGGTGGAAAAACGGAAACTACCACGGGTTGCGGTTACCGGACTGGTTGTCGTGGCGGTTGGCGCACCACCGTCAATTTCAACGTAGTGGGTCGCACCAGAATAAGACTGGTAACGGAGCCAAGTTTGTCCATTGACGGTTACTTTTGCATTGTAATAAACCGTATTACCCGTGTAGTAAGTCCCAACCGTCCGGGCATTGCGATCCGCGGCCGCCTTAATTGCCGTTGGTTTAGTAAAGCGGTAAGCACCCTTAGTTGCGGTAACGTGCGGCTTAGCAACGTTATTCGTCGATGCAACATCGCTCACCAAAACGTAGTGCGTGGCGCCGGAATATGCCTTATAGCGTAACCAGGTTTGATTTCCCACCGTTACCTTGGCGTTATAGTAAACCGTTTCGCCAGCGCCGTACGTGCCGACCGTTTGGGCACCGCTGTTAGCAGCGGTCTTAATTGCCGTCGTCCGGTTAAAGCGGTAAGCCCCGCTGACCTTCTGAATTTGTGGTTTAGGCGCCGCCGCGACAAAATCACCGCTAACGGCAACGTAATGGGTCGCACCAGAATAGGCGACGTACCGTAACCAAGTTAAGCCACCAGCCTGAACCTTCCCGTTATAACGAACCGTTTGGCCGGCACCGTACGTCCCGACAATTCCCGCGGACTTAGACGCGCCGTTACGAATATTGGTTTCGCGACTAAACTTGAACGTCCCCGAGTTAGGTAACCCATCCGCCGGGGTCGTTGGTGCTGGCGCTGGCTTACTTGGTGCCGGCGTCGCAACTTCGTTGATCAAAACGTAGTGTAAGCCACCTGAATAGGCCAAATATTGCAACCAAGTCTGGCCACCAACTTGGACCTTAGCATTGTAATAAACCGTTTGACCGCTTTCGTACGTCCCAACGACCGCGGAGTTCTTGTCCGCTGCAACGTGGATACTCGTTGGCTTAGTGAATTTGTAACGCCCGTTTTCTGCAGTCACGTGGTAATCACTAGGCTGACCACTAAGGGCTTCTTGATCCCAAGCTTGTAAACCGTATTGTTGAATCAGGTTAATCAGTGAACTAGCGTAAGTCGGCGAAGTTGCGTAACCATCCTGTTGCATCAACGTTGCGACCCGGCGGTAATCCGTAAGACCGAGTAGGTTCGCATAACGCGAATTTTCAACTAAAAACGCCCCGTGGTCTTCCAAACTGGCCGCCCAACTTGGATACTTCCGAAATGCCGCCGTCACCGTAATGTACTGTGACCCATTCCATTCATTGGTCTTAAAGTAAACTGACTGACCGTTATAACTGCCTTTAATCCCGAATAAGTTGTGACCACTTTGCGCTAACTGGGACTTGCCCCAGCCACTTTCAAGAATGGCTTGCGCCGCCGTCACTGACGGTAACACCCGGTACTTACGCCAAGTTTCAATAGCTCCCGCCTTAATGGCGTTCAAAAATTCTTGTTCGGAAACGACCCGGGTTGCCCCGGTGGTCGTGCGAACCATGTAATAATTGACGGCATTAGTCGTCTGAGCCGATTCCATCACCGGTTTCAACTGTTGCGTTGAGCTAACGGCCTTACCAACACTATTCTGGATTGTACTAGCAGGCTTAGGCGCTGGGGTCCCCGCGACACTCGTCGGCGTTTTTACAGGTGCAGTACTTGTCGCGTTAGCTGGTGCCGTCGATGCCGCCGTTGAACTAGCATCCTTAGCTGGTGCCGTCGATGCCGCTGCTGAACTAGCATCCTTGGCTGGTGCCGTTGAGACCGCCGTTGAACTAACATCCTTGGCTGGTGTCGTCGATGCCGCTGTCGAACTAGCATCCTTAGCTGGTGCTGTCGATGCCGCCGTTGAACCATCATCCTTAGCTGGTGCCGTCGATGCCGCTGCTGAACTAATATCCTTAGCTGGTGCCGTCGAAGCCACTACTGAACTTGTCGTTTCAGTGGCCGCGGGGGCGGTTGAAGCCGTCGTGCTCGTTACCGGCGCCGCAGAAACGGTCGGTGCCACTGATTCAGCTGAAACTGGTGCTTGCGTCGCACCGACTGAATCAGCCGCAACGGCACTCGTCGCTGATGTGCTGGTTGATTCGGCACTGGTGGGCGCCGTACTAGTTGCGGAAACGGCACCTACTGACGCAGCCGCACTTGTACTATTGGTTTTTAACGTTGTCATCTGTTCGCTAGTTGACGACGCAACGGGTTGAACTCGTTCAGTCGTGCTCGTTGCACTGTCTTTAGTCGTGGTGGCTTTACTACTGATCATCGGCAATAAAGCTGTACTTAGCATTAAAGATGCAACAATTTTTGTCATTTCCATTTTCAATTGTAAGTCCCCAAACTTTCTGTGATTTTTAACAATCCTACCAACAACTTAATTTCCAAAATCTTACTTCCAAAAACGCTGTACAACCCCTCAACTACACGGTTATCGTACCATTATCAGAATGGTGCTTCAAATCAAATAACGGAATATTGATTTATTTATATTACATTTTTTTACAGTTATGTGTATTGTGTATATTAAAAAAATTATATATAAATCACTTATATTTTCTCCGGTTTGTACGGATGCCTAAAATACCAATAGTTTACCCGTTTTACAATTCCCGTCAGATATAATAATTAAAATATAATGAGCGTTGCAAATATTACAGAGGTTTTCATCATCCGCGGATACCCGCCGCTATTTGTAACAAAAAAGTTAGCAAAAATCAGTTTGAATTAAAAAAATGTTGGTCGAATTTCAAAACAGTAATGACTTTTTTCTGAAAAGGCCGTCAAAATCGCTTACACTGACGCTAATTAATGATAAAATGAACATATTTATCAGCCACATCATACGGGGGTACGCATTATGTTACAACAATATCAAAATATTTTAGTACCAGTTGATGGCTCAAAAGCCACCGAAGAAGTCTTAAAACGGGGCATTGAAGTTGCAAAACGTAACCAAACCCATTTAGATATCCTCAACGTCTTAGAAATCAACCAATTTAGCGATACTTACGGCGGGGCCGTTAGCGGCGACGTCATCTATAAATTATCGGAAGACGTCCAGGAACGCTTGAAAGAACTCAAGCAGGAGGCGGAAGACGCCGGGGTAACCGACGTCGACATTCACGTGCGCTTCGGTAACCCAAAGACGGTCATCGCCCGTGAATTTCCGGCAGACCACCATAACCAGCTGATTCTAATCGGTTCAACCGGGCTATCCGCCGTTGAACGACTGGTTGTCGGCTCGGTTACGACTTACGTGAGTCGTAATGCCGTCTGTGACGTTTTGATCGTCAAACCAGCAACTAAGTAAGTGACTAGGCGAGGCCGTGACAAACGTCACGGCCTCCTTTCGTCTCTGAACAACCGTAATTAAAACGGGCACCAAAAGTCAGCCGACTTTTGGCCCCACTCGTTTTTCATTAACCATGAAAGGAGCCCCACCATGCACTGGACCTACTCGTTACCCATTCCCGCGACCCTTGATCAGCAAACGGTGCGGGCCTGCCTCAAAGCGTGGCTGATTCCTAAACGAATTCAGGGCCAACTTCGTCAGGGCCGCCGAATCATCGTCAACCAGCGACCGGCCTCGGTTGCGACCATTGTCCACACGAATGACCAATTAACGCTAGTTTTTGTGCCAACCGATTTTCGAACACCAAAGTCCGCGTACCTTCCCGATTCGACCCAGACGGTACCGATTTTGTATCAAAACGCTGATTTACTAGTGGTGAATAAGCCGGCGGGCGTTAAATCCCACCCCAACCAGCCGGGCGAGACCGGCACCCTGCTTAATTTTTTAGCAGCCCAAACGGCAGCCCAAGCCGGGGCGCCTTACATGGTCCACCGCCTCGATCAAATGACTTCCGGTGCAATGCTGGTGGCTTTAAATCCGGTTGTCGTCCCAATTTTAGACCGGCTCATTAGTAGTAAAGCCATCCGGCGCACATACCGCGCCTGGGTCCGCGGTCGGTTTGCGACCGACCGCGGGCAGTTCACCGCCCCGATTGGCCGTGACCCGCTGGATAAACGGAAGCGTTGGGTCAATACGGCGGACGCCCAACCCGCCGTTACCGACTACCAAGTCCTAACCACGGCTGGGGATCACAGCCTCGTTGAATTACACCTACACACTGGTCGTACCCACCAACTACGGGTGCACCTGGCCGCCAGCCGGCACCCGATCATCGGTGATCCGCTTTACGACCCGCTGGCGAAGCGGGCACCCCGGTTGCTCTTACACGCAATCGAATTGCAGTTAATCATTCCCTTCACGGGCGAAAGCGTACGTGTCAACGCCCCGCTCCCCGCTATTTTTAACGACCTAGAACGGTTGAAAACGTACTAATTAGAAAAGTCACCCCAACAGCGCCGGCACACTTGCCGCTGTTGGGGTGACTTTTTAACTTAATTCTTGTAAATTACTTTAAACCTTTCCATTGCCAATCGTTAACTTCCGGTAAATCGGTCCCGGCGTCACGAATGTACGCATGGTGTTTAGCTAGCATGTTGTCCATGTCTTGAACGAAGGCCGCCCCAGTTTCGAGCATTGCTGGTTGAGCGGCAATCGCCGTCTTGGCTAAGTCGAAACGGTCCATTTGGTTCATGACCCGCACGTCAAATGGTGTGGTGATATCGCCGTTTTCACGGTAACCATGAACGTAAAGATTATGGTTATGACGGTCAAAGAAGATGTCCCGAACCATGTCTTCGTAGCCGTGGAAAGCAAAGACAACCGGCTTATCCTTGGTGAAGTAGTGGTCAAATTCAGCATCGGACAACCCACGGGGATCCTTTTCAGGGTTCCGTAACTTCAAGATGTCGATCACGTTAATAAACCGGATCTTCATCGCTGGGAAGTTGTCGTGTAACAGCTGAATCGCCGCTAAGGTTTCCAGCGTTGGTTCCGTCCCGGCAGCGGCAAAGACGATATCTGGTTCGCTACCTTGGTCGGTACTTGCCCAGTCAATAATGCCGAGGCCGTTATCAACTAACTGCTTAGCTTCATCAATACTGAACCATTGTTGCCGCGGATGCTTGGAAGTAACCACGTAGTTGATCTTTTCCTGACTCCGTAAAACAACGTCGCCAACGGCTAACAAACTGTTTGCATCGGCTGGCAAGTATTCACGGATGTATTCCGGCTTCTTTTCAGCTAAATGGGTCAAGGCACCCGGATCTTGGTGGGTGTAACCGTTATGGTCTTGTTGGAAAACGGTCGAGGCCGCAATGATGTTCAGTGACGGGTACTTCTTACGCCAATCAAGTTCGTTGGCTTTGCGTAACCACTTGAAGTGTTGGGTTAACATCGAGTCGACGACCCGTAAGAAGGCTTCGTAACTAGCGAACAACCCGTGACGACCAGTCAGGACGTAACCTTCTAGCCAGCCTTCAGCTTGGTGTTCAGATAACTGAGCATCTAAAATTCGACCTGCTGGGGCTTCAAATTGGTCACTATCGGGGTGAATATCTTCCATCCACTGCCGGTTAGTTGCTTCAAAAATACCGTAGAGGCGGTTTGACATCGTTTCGTCCGGACCGAACAACCGGAAGTTATCCGGGTTCTTCTTGATGACGTCACGCAAGTAGTCTGACCAAACGATCATGTCCTGCTTTACGTTAGCGCCACGGTCCTTGGTATCCACAGCGTAGTCGCGGAAGTCCGGTAAGTTCAAGGCCTTCGGATCGACCCCACCATTGGTGATTGAGTTAGCCGCCATCCGGAGTTGGCCTTCGGGGATGATTGCTTTAATATCGTCCTTCAAAGTCCCATCATCATTAAATAATTCTTCCGGCTTGTACGACTTCAACCAGTCAACTAAGGCATCGGAATGTTCCATGTCATTTTGGTCAACGGGAATCGGAATTTGGTGCGCACGGAAGGAGCCTTCGATCTTGTCGCCGTCCCACGACTTCGGACCAGTCCAGCCCTTAGGTGCACGGAAGACGATCATTGGCCAAGTTGGTAAGCTGGCATCGTTATTTTCGCGGGCATTCTTTTGAATGGCCTTGATCTTTTCGACCGCTTCGTCCATGGCCTTAGCCATTGCTGGGTGAACCTTCTCAGGATCGTCACCTTCAACAAAAATCGGTTCCCAGTTCATGCTTTCAAAGTATTGCTTGATCTTATCATCGGGCGTCCGACCAAAAATCGTTGGGTTAGAAATCTTGAAACCGTTGACGTTCAAAATCGGTAATACCGCCCCGTCGTTAATCGGGTTGATGAACTTAGTCGACTGCCAAGAAGTGGCTAACGGACCCGTTTCGGATTCGCCGTCGCCAACAACTACGGCCGCAATTTCATCCGGGTTATCCAAGATTGCACCGGTACCGTGCGAAATCGAGTAGCCTAATTCGCCACCTTCGTGAATTGACCCCGGTGTTTCGGGTGCCGCGTGGGAAGCAACCCCGCCTGGGAATGAGAATTGCTTGAAGAGCTTTTGCATCCCTTCGACGTCCTGCGTGATTTCTGGATAAATATCAGTGTAAGTACCATCCAAATATGAGTTGGAAACCATCACTTGACCACCGTGACCGGGACCTTCAACGTAGAACATCTTTAAATTGTACTTATTAATGACCCGGTTTAAATGGGCGTAAATAAAGTTTTGGCCGGCAATCGTGCCCCAGTGGCCGATTGGGTGGACCTTAACGTCGCTAGCCTTTAACGGCTGTTGTAATAATGGATTATCTTTCAAATAGAGTTGACCCACTGAGAGGTAGTTTGCTGCCCGCCAGTATTTATCAACTTCTTGCAAATATGCTGGTGATGAGTAATCTGTTGCCATTTCAAAACACTCCTTAATTTGCGATTGACGATTTTCATTGAGTAATTGATATCGTTTATAGGTACTATTCTAACAACTCAACTTTAAAAGTCAACCTTTTTGTTAATTGGAACGGTCCAATTAAACGACCGGAAAATAAAAAATAGGCTTTAACTCTTGTTAAATCCCACTTTTCAGCACTTCTAAAACTTTATAAATTTGGCAATATTTTTGCAAAAACAATCAACACTTGGCATCTAACTGTTGGTTGAAACGAAGGTCGTATACTTCATATACTGATAATGTAAGCGCATATTTGAGACCTCGAACGGCGTGCCGTCGTCCAAGAAAAAGATCCCGCTCATGACCCCGACCGGTTCCGTTGGCTTTAGTTGCAATAACTGTTGATCGTTGTCGTTAGAACTATCCGCCGAGATTGATAGGAACGATTTAGTGACCGCCGCGTTAAGCGTTTCCTGAACGTAGTTAAAAATCGAACCACTGACCACTTGGCGGTTCAATTCTGGTACCAGCTTAATTGGAATGTAACCCGATTCAATCATGAACGGCTGGTCGTCCAGCAAGCGTAAGCGCTTTATTTCGTATACAAACTCGTCCGCTGTTAAAAATAGGTCCTGTTGCAACTCTTGACTTGCAGGAACCACCTTAAAGTCTAATAATTGAATACTGGGCTTGGCACCTTCCGTGTTCAAACTATCCGTAATTCCCAAGTTGGTACCCTCGTATTTAAATGAGGACTGGTTTTTGAGATATAATGGATTGATAAACGTTCCCGAACCACGCTTTTTGAAAATTAAGCCCTGGTTCGCTAACACGTTAAGGGCCCGCTTAATGGAACTACGGCTCACTTGATACTGCTCGCTGAGGCTGCGCTCGTCCGGCAACTTTTTATTGGCAAACTCATCAGCCATAATGCGTTTGTTGAGGTCGGTGATGACCTGTTGGTAGACTAAATCTGCCATGCGACTCCCCCCTTAAGTTATTATTGGTTGCCTTCAGTATAGCAGATTTTGAGCACTTCCGGTTAATTGAACCGGTCCATTTTAAAAATTGGAACGTATTTTATGTTTGTGAGGGATTTAAATGTCAAAGAAAAAGAAAAAAAACGCTGCTTTAGGTAAAACGCTGGTCGAAAAGATTCTGGATAAAGCCAACGTTAGCTACCAACAATACGAATTTCCGACCCAGGTCGAAGGCGACGTCGAACAGTTGCAAGTTGACCACCTCGGTGTGGATGAACACCATATTTATAAAACGTTAGCCCTAATCGGCAATAAGACCGGCCCGCTCGTCGGCGTCCTCCCGATTGACGAACACTTAAGTTATAAGAAACTCGCCAAGCTTTCGGGAAATAAAAAGGTCGGTATGATTCCGCTCAAGGACCTTGAGAAAACGACCGGCTACCAACACGGTGCCAATACACCGGTCGGGATTTGGGAAACTAAGAAGTTCCCCATCTACATTGATGAAATTGCCAAGCAACAAGGTAAAATTTTAGTTTCATCCGGTAAAATCGGCCGGTCGATCGAAATCGACGCGTCCGACTTACGTAAACTCGTTCACGGAACGTTCGGCGAAATAATGGAGTGATGACGTGGGCAACCTGCTGACGAACAACTTAATCGTACTAACGATCGTCATTGGTGTGCCGGCGGTATTTGCCTGGTTACTGACGCTGGTCAACCGGCGGAGCAAGGCCAACCTGGTCAACCGCTTCGGTATTAACAGTCAGGTGTACTGCGGCTTTTTAGGCATCATGCTCCACGAAATTAGCCACTTATTCGTCGCACTGATTTTCCGCCACGGTATTCAATCGGTTCGGCTGATCAAGTTACCGCACCTGCACGCCGACCAAACGGACGACTTGGCGCTGGGCTACGTCAACCACACCTGGAACCGCAACAGTCCGTACCAAGTTATCGGTAACTTATTCATCGGCGTCGCCCCAATTTTTGGTTGTACCGCCGCCCTACTTGGGTTGGACTTCTGGTTGGCGCCCGGCATCGGTCGGGCAATTGTCCACCTAGCAGCCACCCCGGAACAACTCGACTGGCAAGGAAGCTTACAACTGCTCATGACCAGTCCAACGAATTGGTGGCAGCTGGGACTGCTATTGCTACTCAGCCTCTCGATCATTCTCGGGGGCTTTGACCTCAGCCCCGCCGATTACGAAAATAGTGCGCTCGGCTTATACAGCACCTGCGGGGGATTAGTCGTGTTGACCAGCCTGGCGACCCTCATCGGTTGGACCGGCTGGATGGCGCCGCTCATCGCTTGGGGGCTAACCGTTGCCATCATTTTAGGCTCATCGCTGATCGTTTCAATTCTCGTCATGGTCCTGACGTTCAGCTTTACCGACCATTAATCTTACCAAAGGAGCACCCTATGAACCCAACAATTCAAACTTTAATGAATCACGTCTCGGTCCGTGACTTTGAAGCCACGCCGTTGACCGCAAAAGAAACCAGCCAATTAGTTGCTGCCGCCCAAATGGCTTCGACCTCCAGCTACCAACAAGCTTACAGTATTATCGGGGTGACCACCCCGGCACTCAAAGCAAAAATTGCCAAGCTTGCTGGTGACCAGCCATTCGTCGCGGGCGGCGAAAGTCTCTTCATTTTCTGTGCCGACCAGTACCGTAACCACCAGTTAGCTGAACAAAGCGGCGTTGACGTGGCGGACGCGCTAGCCGGAAGTGATGCCATGATCGTTGCGACGGTTGACGCCGCCCTAGCCGCCCAAAACATGGTAATTGCGGCCGAATCCAAGGGCTTGGGCGCCTGTTACGTCGGTGGTATCCGCGACGGGATCAGTGCGATTTCCGAACTACTCGAACTGCCCAAGGGGGTCTACCCGGTCTTCGGGCTGGTGATCGGTCATCCGAAGACGCGTAACGCGCCCAAACCACGCCTGCCACAAGCAGCCGTCTACCACGAGAACCACTACCAAGCAGACAAACTCAGCTTAGTGAACGACTACGACCGGGCGACCGCGGCCTACTATGACCAGCGAAGCGGCCACCCGGTGAACCGTAGTTGGTCAAAAACGGCCCTGAATAGCTACGTCGCACACCCGCGTCAACACATGCGCGATTACTTGCACCACCAAGGATTTATGACCCGTTAACTCAAAATGGCGACTGGGACTCCGAATTCGGAGCGTCCCAGTCGCCATTTTAATACGTTAATACTGATCGTCCGCTTGCCACTCCGCTTTAAACTGAGCAACAAACTCGCGCATGACCGCCGTTCGGTGCGCCGCTAACTGCTTGGCTGCCGCCGTATTCATTAACCCTTCCAACTTAAACAATTTTTCGTAAAAATGGTTAATGGCCGTCCCCGGCTGCTGTCGGTACTGCGCTTTCGTTAGGTGCTCCCGCGGTGCGATGGCCGGATCATAAATCGTTTCACCGACGTGGCCGGAATAATACAGGGCCCGCGCAATGCCAATCGCCCCGATAGCGTCTAAACGGTCGGCGTCCTGAACGATCTGTCCTTCCAAGCTCAAGTTCTGTGGGCCGTTAAACGACTTGCTAAACGACATGTGGTCGATAATATCGAAAATGGCCGCCTGGTCGGCTTCCGGCACCCGCCAAGTCGTCAACCGCTGCGCCAATTCTTGGTGCGCAGCGCTGGCATCCGTCACCAACTTATCATCGATCACGTCGTGCAACCAAGCCGCCGCTAGCGTCAAGTTCAGGTCGGCACCCTCCGCCGTTGCGAGCCGGTTAGCAAGCCGGTTGACCCGTTGCAAGTGGTCGCTACCGTGGCCACTATGGTCGTTAGCTAACCGCGCCAACGCAAACGTTTTAATCGTTGCTAGTTGTTCATTTGAAATCATTTTGTTCGCCCTATTCCTGAGTCTGATAGACCCGCCGTAATTTTTTGATGGTCCCGCGACTAAAGGACAGCCGGTCACCATTTTGCATCCGAACCCGTCCCTTATTGAAGTCCACGGTCACCACTTGTTCTAAGTTTAACGCGTAACTTTGAAACTCGTTAAAAAACCGGCCGTTGGTCAACTGAGCCTTAATGGTACTCAAATTTTTACGAACCACGTAAGCCTGGTCGGTCGTCACGATGCGGGTCGTCCGCAAGCCGTGAACTTTTTCGCAGTAAACGATGTCTTTCAAGTGCAAGGTTAATAACAACGCCCCGCTGCGAACCGTTAACGACGGCTCGGGACGTTGTTGGTATTTAACGAACCGCTTTTGGATCACCTGTAAGACTGCGCGTACTTCCGGAATAAAAGCCGCTTTATCAAACATGTGGGTCTTTGAAATAAAACCGGTTGGTGTGGTCATCGCACTCAGCGTTGCCGGCATCATATCATCACGAACCGTGACGTAAACGATAAAGCCGTCCGGATCGTAGTCCCTGATTTTAGACGCCAGTTGAATCCCATTAATTTCGCGCTGTAAAACAATGTCTAAGAAATAAATATTGGGACCGCTACTTTCTTTAACGGCTGCTAAAACGTCGTTGGGTTGCCAAACGCTCGCCATTTGATAGTCAAAATGCAGCGCGTCTAACTGGGCCGTAATGATGTCCGTTAACCAGAGACGTTGCGGTTCCTGATCGTCGCTGATAAACACCTTCATGTCAATCACTCTTCCTAATCGTTAAGATAGTTCCCAAATAAACTAACGGGAAGTTTTTGGTTCATCTTAATCGTCATTTTAGTTGGTTGCAATTATCTTTTCCTCGTTTAAATGATACTAGAGCTGTTCGTTAACGGCAACTAAAAACGGGAATTGATCACCGCTTCCGGCCACGCCTTCCCGTTAAATCCGCTACTTTTCAATTTGTTTCGGGGTGACCATCGCCTGGTTGATTCGTAGCAATTCATCCGTCCGCAACTTGGTCACGATCAACTGTGCCGCCGCCGCGGTCAGGCTTTCGCTTGGGTTAGCGTCGGAAACGCTTACCGGTGCATCGGGATCTTTTAATTGGCCAGTTAAGGCTTCGATGAAGTTATCGTACGCCCGCTTCGGGTACCCGGTCGCCGTGACCTGGTCAATCCCCCGGCGAATCTGATCCAACGGGTAACTTGATTTGAGGAGACTGATGACAATAATGTCGGCGAGCTGCATGATTTGATACTTCTTTTTCACCGGTGACAAAATCACTTTATGCTTGACGTAATTATTGATCATGGCGGCGGTCACGGGATCAACCCCCAGCGGTTGCAAGGTTTCGTTAATGAGCAGTAACACCTGATCCATGTACAGGTCGAAATTCGGGAGCTCCGTCCATTTCGGTAACACGACCTTGCGCATCCGTTGACGCCACGCTTCGTATGTTCGTTCCGTCATCTAAATCCCTCCTAACTTATTACCATCATTATATACAGATAAACTAGTCTTGTAAACTAGATAACGTTAAAACAGCTCTTTACCGCTAATGGGGGGTTCTATGGTATTATTTATGAATGACGTGACAAATCTCTAGAAAAGTAGGTCCACTAATTATGTATGAAATGACCAAGAAATTACGCGTCGGTGACGACGTCAAAGCCCGGGTTCCCCAAGCCGTGATTGCCGGTTTATGGGACCGGTTGAAAGCCATGCGGCAGGAAAAGATTCTGATCGACGCCACCATCGCCGTCATGTTTAGCGATGATTACGAAGACGACAAGATCTTCTTTATGACCTTGCAAAAGGCCGGTTCGTTCGCAAAGGAATACGAGATGGCGTACAGCGGTCCTAAGGACTTTCTCGGTAAAGGCACTATCGTGATTATTAAAGACCGTCCCAAAACGATTCAGATGAGTCTTTCGGACGCCAATAAGCAAGCCGAAGCGCCCACGGAAGAATCCTAAGTACGACAAAAATAAGCCCTTGGAGCCAACCTGGTTCCAAGGGCTTATTGCTTGCCTCATTGAATTTCAATGTGACCCGCTTGATCACGGACCTTTTTCGGCAAAGTGACCGTTAATAACCCGCCGTGGTAATGCGCACTAACCCGGTCTGCAACCACGTTAGTCAGCCGAAAACGACGGGTTAAGCGACTGGCTCGCCGCTCACGCCGAAGTATCCGACCGTCGTCATCGAGCACCTCACCCGATGACTGACTGGCCGTAATTGTCAGGGCATCGTCACGATAAGTTACCGTAATGTCTTCCTTATCAAAACCGGGTAATTCAGCCGTTACGGTATAGGCGTCATCGTGAGCAACCACGTCCGTCCGCATCACTAGTAACGAATTCACGGCATTTTCAACGTCGTGCTTAGTCCGACTAGCAAGTTGAACGGGCCATAAGCTTTTCAACTGGCGCTTGATTGAGAACTGGAACATGGCAAAACCTCCACGTAATTAATTAATAGGCCTTCTGGTGAATGGCGTCCGCAAGTAATTGGAGTGCGTTTTCCCGCTTACCGACTTGGTCCATATCAAAAATGATTGAATCAATGTCGCCACCCTTAAAGTCAAACTGTTCAAAATAGATGTAAGGGTCTTCATTCTCGACCTTTAAGAAGGCGTCTGAGATTTTCTTTTCAAATCCTTCCGCCCAATCTTCATCATCCATTTGATTGAAGTCTGGTCCCCTGTCAATAAAATAGACAATTTAAATAGAGACTTTTTTGTCCTATGCCACGACTAAATTTTGAATTTGAGTTTGATACTCATCTTCAAGTTG
>NZ_BJDZ01000007.1 GCF_005405405.1 Lactiplantibacillus plajomi | reverse complement strand
AGAAACGGCTCCACCGCGAAAGAATATCGCGATAAAGCCGCTTAAGTTACGTCCGAGAATTATATTATTTCACCTGTCAACTTGACAGGGACTAGTACAAGTATCGCAATTAAGCGTCATTCTTCTTTTCGCTTGCCGAATTTCTTTCAGCCAGCGTCCGTGCAACCCACCGTTGCGAATAACCGTAATAACGTCCTAGCTCTGCTTGATTCGCACCGTTATAACGTTTTCGAATCTGGACAGCCGCCGACTTCCGATTATATAAGTGACTTGGAAAAGAAATCTGGCTGCCGTGGTAATATTCAAATACTTTGAGCATTTCTTCTTCCCCGACAATTTCCCGCAATTTTTGATAGATTGGTTGCAGTGCAAACGAATCAACCAGATCAGCCATTCTCTCACCTCCATATCATTAATTTAATTGAAAAGATAATACTTTGATAGTGCACTAATACATGCAACTTTCAGTCAACATGTCATTAAACTATGTACAACTGTCTATCAATTAATCATCCTCATACAACGCTACCCACCCCGCAACCCCATTCTTTCGCATATGTAAGTAGCTATTTTTAATAGAAAAGGCAATGAACTTATAACTAGTAATCTGACATGCACGATAAAAATCACCTGAGCAGCCATTAACTCTTTTACTTTTATCTTTCTTCCCTTCTCGCTATACTTATCCCAACCCCACCGAATAGAGCTGTCCACAATGACGATTGGCACCACCCGTCGACCACCTGATTGACCTGGCAGGTAACGCCCACCGAAGCTGGGCCAATCCTTTAAATTTATCAGTGGTCGAATTTCCAGTCACGATTATCAAAACTTATTACACCAACTCGCCAGCGGTCAACTGCACGCCGTGATTAATCATCGTTACCAGTCCACCGCCGTCAAAGCGGCGCAAACAACGGTTCAAACGGGGTACTTAGCCGGACGGACACTGCTGAGTTATCCGAAGGCCCGCGCACGACCCTGACGGCCTTACTTTCACAATTTATCTGCTTATGGGCCATGGGGCATGCGGCTCGTTCTGATTGGTCTGATTATCGGGCTAGTCGCCTACTGGTGCCACCGAAGCAAATGATCATCCAACCAGATAGTAAAGTACTTGACTATTATTTCAAACCGCGTTACAGTGAATTTAATCAAGTACTTGACGATTAATTTGAAAGGATGACGATGATGTCTGAAACTGAAAACTTTTTAAACCGCTTCTTACACTTTGACGCCCTGCTTCGGCGTTATGAAAATTGGCAACAACGGACCCACGGCTCACAAAGTAGCCTCCACCGAGGGCAAGGCCGGGTGCTGGCCGTTCTGAAAATGAAACCGGAGACCACCCAACGTGAACTGGTTTACGTCTTGAACATGAGCCCGCAAGCCGTCAGTGAATGCCTCGCGAAATTGGAAAAAGCCGGCTACGTCGAACGCAGTGCTTCCGCAACCGATCACCGCGTGATGGCAATCAAGTTGACCGACGCGGGGCGCGAAGCCGCTGACCGCAACGCTCAAGGTGCTTCTGATTCCGCCTTTGACGTCTTAACCGACGAGGAGCAACAGACTTTTGACGACCTACTAACTAAGGTCGAAAATAAAATTTTGGATGAACTTCCAGAAGACGACCTTGCACATCACACCATGCCGTTTGGCGGAATGCCCGGTGGTGGTCGGCCCGGCTGTGGTCGCGGCATGGGGCCAATGGGCCGGCGTTTTAACCGCATGGACGGTATGGATCGCATGAATGGGTGCGGGCCTTCCCGCTTCCCTAACGATTGGCCAATGTGATTGGGGGTAATCATCAATGTGTGGCACTTGGATGCTAGGCGGCCTACCGTGGTTGTATGGCGGGGGCGGTCCAATTGGGACGCTTGTTGTAATTGGTCTAATCATTTGGGCAATTTCCGCCCTAACCCGCCACGGCCACCACGATTGTCGTCGGTAAAAGAAGCATACTAAATAAGTTCCGTAAAACCGTTACCGGTTTTTACGGAACTTATTTAGTATGCTTGAGTTTGAACTATTTCACTTTATTCCTCATCCGCCGGGGCTTCACTGGGCGCCGTTACAGAACTTTCAGTCGCCGTTGCGGCAGTTTTCGATTTCGATTCAGGCGCGCTTGCTGCGGGCGCGCTGGTCGTACTTGTTTTAGCGCTACTATGGTTAGCAACGCTATTAGTAGCCGAATGGTGCTGAACTGGCACCGATTTTGCCTGACTAGTCTTCGTTTGCGCCGGTGCCGGCCACCGGTTTGCCGGCGTGCTAGAAACCGTCCCGGTCGTAGCGGACGTTTTGCCAAACGTGCTTTGCACCTTGGGACTACCCTTGGCCGACCAGTGATGATGCCACTGGGCCGCTTTTTTACTGTGATGCCGCGCCGCCGTTTTTTTGGCAACCGGTGCGGACTTCGCCTTGGCAACGCCCTTTTGAATCGTCACCGAACTTCGGCTCACCTTTGTGGCGGACGACGCCGTGACGGACTTGGACGTTGCCTTGCGATGGTGGTGCTCACTGCTGACGGCGGTTGCGGCCGGCGCCGTCACCTCATCACTAGCAGCGTTTGATTGTTTAGGGCGAAAAACTGCGCCCACAATAATTGCTAAAACAGCTAAAGTGACAATCAAACCGCCCCAGCGCCAGTGACGACGCCTTGTGCTTAATTTACGCTCTTGTTGGCGCAACGCTAAAATTCTTAAGTAGTCGCCCCGCCACTTCAGATCATTGCGGCGGTCACAGTAAAATTGAAACGTGTGTGCCGTCCGCGAATGTTGACTTTCGTAAGTCGCTTCTTTTTTTCGCATAGGTCTCCTCCGTTAGATAAGCCATCCTTTTGGTAAAAGTTATCCCCGTAATTATCCCCACGTTCATTATAGGTTTCACACCTTAACAATGACATATTCTCACTAATAATCCCGCTTTTCCGGCTTATCACCTGTTAACTACCGCAAATATGACCACTATTTGCAGTCATACCCGGAAGTTGTTCAGACCTTGTGGAAAGTTTGACGATCATCATTTATCCACAGTGGATAAGTTTCACTCGTTCCAACCACTTTCTTTTTGACGGCGCCCATATATCATGATACGATACATATAGTATCAATATATCACGATACGATATATCAAGGAGGCACTACCATGACAGAAACGGCTTTTTACATTCTGTTGTCGTTACTAGAACCCCGCCACGGTTACGGCATTATTCAACACGTTCAGGCCATTACCAATAACCGGATCATCCTCGGTGCTGGTACAGTTTACGGGACACTTAAAAAATTCCGCCAGGCTGATTTAATCGAATTGGTCTCCGCCACGGAGAGTAAGAAAAAGTACCAAGTTACCGCGGCTGGGCGTCAACAACTACAACGCGAACAACAACGGTTACAAGAATTACTAAATAACGCGGAGGTGCTTAACCATGCTGAAAAAGCATAAGATTTTTACTGTTTGGCAAGCCGATAAGGAAGCGCGCTACATGACCCAGATGATTCATCAGGGCAACGTCCTCGTGCGTACGACCGGGGTTACCGAAACCTTTGAAGCGACGGCCCCCCGTCCCGGGACCGTCCAACTCGACTACCAACTAGATGCCGATGTCGACGACTACCTCGCCATTACCCGCGAAGCCGGGTGGGAACTACTGACCGACTACCCCATTTTGAACGGAAAATGGCTCTACCTTTACCATCCCGACGAGCACGCCCGCCTTTACTCGGATAACCAGACCAAAATCGAACTCCTGCAACGCCTGCGCAACCGGTGGACGATCTTCGGGCTATTCTGCCTCATCATTGCGTTAGCCATCCTAGTACCACTTGGCTTTGTGGCCTTTAGTTTCATCCTCCCGCTGGTATTAGTGATTGTCTACGTCATTAACTTCACTTGTTTGACCCGCCAGATCAAGAGGCTCCGATCACCACTGAAAAACTAACCATTGTCAAAAGCAGCCGGCCTTTAAAAAGCGCCGACTGCTTTTGAACTGAATCCGATTGACAGCTAAATTTTTCCTACTGCCGTTGCGTCAATTCGTGTAAGGTTGCCGTAACGTCGTCTAACTTCGCTTTCCGTAGTCTAGCTTCAGCCATGGCGTGCGGCTGACGGTCATAAATCGCTAACCACTTGGTCGTCGCCTTAATCAACGCCCCGTTGCCCGTTTCGGTTGCGTGGTTAAACAGTTGGTTGACCTGGTCCACATTCAATTCCGATTTCCGTACCGGGGCCTTTTCAATCGTACGTTGACGCTCTTCAACCGCCGCCGTATCTTGTTGTTCCAATTGGTCTAAAGCTGCCAGTCGTTGCGTCAGACGTTCAAGCGTCTGCTCGTCAGCTTGGTCCGCCACCCGCAAGTAATGCTGACAAGTCAGTACGACCAATTGTTTGTACGTGCGCGCCTCGTAAGACCGCGGGGTAAAGGTTGCTTCCTGTTTTAACCGTGTATTGACTGCTTCAATTGTTAACATAATATTTTCCTCCTAAATTCATTCGTCTAAAAAACGTCGCCCGGAAATTCTCCAAGCGACGCCCCTCTCGAAGAATATCCGTCTACATTGGGGCACGTTGCATTGCTGTACGTTGCCGCTGGATCACCGTGTGTAGCCACTCACCAGACTCTTGATATTCAAGCCGTTATTCAATTTGTCGATTACTTTTTAGAATTGTTTCGCAACCGTTCGATTCCTTCAATTTGGCGTGAAAGTTGCGTCCGCTTGTCACTGCTCGTTTCCGCCGCCACTAACCACTGCGCGTACGTTTGGATGGCAAAGTCGTGCCAGTCACTCGGCTGCGCCGCCACCTCGTCTTTAAATAATTGGTCCACTCGTTCAACTGTGATCATCTTAATATCCTCCTAAGTTCGAATTTAATTAAAAAACCGTCTGGATTTCTCCAGGCGGCGTCGACCTTAGAGAATATCCACCTACATTGGGGCACGTTGCATTATTGTACGTTGCCGCTGGGTCACTGTGTGCAGCCACTCGCCAGACTCTTGATATTCAAACGATTTATTTAATTGAACTTAGTGTACCACTTATTTTAGAAAAAGCAATCCGTTGAGCTGACTAAACTTAGTCAACGGCATCACGGCGTTAACGTTTTGACCAACACTTCTAAAATCTGGGCCCGTTCACGTTGCCGATTCGCCCCCGCCAAATTTAACGCCGTCCGGACCAATTCGCCACCAATCATTGATAAGATGGTCTGGATCACGAGGTCATCGGGCCAGGCGACCAATAAGCCATCCTGCCGTAATTGCTTGAGTACTCCCGCCATTTGCTGAACCACGACCGGGGCCACCCGCCGAATCACAGTATCGCGGCGGTCTTGATCAAAAGCCACCATTTCCAAAATGACCTTGATTTCACGCTGGTTAGCCAAGACAAAGGCGACCCGGTCGTCGTAGATAGCCGTTAAGAAGGCCCGCAAGCTGGAATACCGTTGCCTCAACTCGTCATTGGAAAAATCGCTTGCCAGGCTCGGTGCGACGTGGGTCAAAATTGGTGCTAATACGGCGACTCGTAACGCTTCTTTGGTTCGGTAACGCCGATAGACCGTTCCTTCCGCCACCCCGGCACGGCGCGCGATGTCACTCGTACTGGTTTGCTGAAACCCCTTTTCGGCGAATAAATCCAAACTAGCTTGTAAAATGGCCCGTTGCTTGGGCGTCACGTCCTGGGCCGCTTCCAGATTTTGATTAAAATAGTCGCGTATCCGTGGATGTTCCATCGTAATCACACTTTCCGGTATCGTTTCATTCCAACGATGTTCAAAATTGTCAATGCCACCATAAAGCCTACCAAAATCAGCAGGTTAATGCTAATCTCGCTCAACGACGCCCCCTTAGTCATGACGTCAGTCAGTGCGTTGGCACCATAATAAAGGGGCATCACGTGGGCAACCACTTGCAGCCACGGTGCCATCCCCGCAACCGGAATCAACCCGGCAAAGAAAATTTGGGGCACCACGATCAGCGGAATAAACTGGATCATCTGAAACTCCGAATTAGCAAACGTTGAAATAAAAATCCCCAGGGTCAGGGCCACTAGCGCTAATAATAGGTTGATCAAGAAAACTAGCCAGATACTCCCAACCAGCTGAATGTGAAAGACCAGTGTCGAGAACAGGACCGTAATGACGGTCTGAATGACGGCAAATATCCCGTAACCAACTAAGTACCCACAAATAATTTCACCCCGGCGAATCGGCGTTGCCAATAGCCGACTTAACGTTCCCGTCGTTCGTTCATTAAGTAATGAGATCCCCGATATCAGGAAAACAAAGAAAAAGACAAAGAACCCGAGAAAGACTGGTAAAAAGTTTTCAAAAAACGTCGCGTTATTGTCACCATAAACGTAATCAGCCGTTGTCGTATACTTGGTCGGTTGTTGCGCTTTAGCTGGCGTTGCCGGCTGGGTGACCTGCCTCAGCCGTTGTTGCAACCGCGTGACTGTGGCGGTATCGCCGCTCGCTTTAGCCTGGGCAATCGCCGTCTTCAACCGCGCCGTTTTTTCCTGAACACGTTGCTGGGTGACTTTCGCCAACGCAGCTTGTTGCCGCGTTAACGCTCGTTTTTGCGTTTTGGTCACCGCAACTAACGACTTCATCTTTAGTTTAACCAACCCACTCTGGAGAGCTGCTTTAATGAGGGACGTATTAGTCGGGTTACTGTTCGCATACGTCACCGTTAACGTCGACCCCTTTTGCGTTAAGTAACCGTCTAAGTCGTGGCGCTTGATCATCGTCTTGGCCGGAGCCGCCGTCGCGTACTTTTCAACTTTAACGTGGCGCGTGCGGATATTTTTAAGCACTTGCTGATCCACGTTATGAGTGCCCAGGCTCGCGACTTGAGTCGTATTGCTTTGAAATAGGAAATACATCAAGGTCATAATTAATAGTGGTGCTAGAAACATTAGCGCCAAGGTCCTTTTATCCCGAATCATTTGGGTTAAAACCCGTTTAATAATTGCCATTGTTCGCATCTTGCAACCGCCCCGCTTTCAAAAAGACCTGTTCAATCGTCTCAACTTGATAACGCCGTTTCAATTCCGTCGGGGTTCCCTGCGCCAGCGCAACCCCGTGCCGGATCAACATTAAATAATCACAGCGTTCCGCTTCGTCCATGACGTGGGTCGTCACTAACATGGACTTGCCGGTCGCTTTAAGTTTATTCAGCTCGGCCCAAATTTGTTGGCGCAGCTCCGGGTCAATCCCCACGGTCGGTTCGTCCAACACTAACAGTGGTGGGTCCTGAATCAACGCAATGGCCAACGACAACCGGCGTTTCATCCCGCCCGAATAGCCACTGACCCTTTGATCCAACTGGGTGGTCAAATTAACCAACCGCGCCGTATAAGCAATCATCTGTTGTAACTTAGCCTTAGGGACGCTCATTAACTGACCAAAAAAGGTTAAATTTTCCCGACCAGTCAACGTTTCGTACAACGCATCGCTCTGTGCCATGTAGCCAATCTTCGCCATCACCGGTCGATTTGGCATGGTTACCCCCATCACTTGAACAGTCCCACCATCGACTGCCTCCATCCCCAAAATATTTTTGATTAAGGTGGTCTTTCCCGCACCAGACGGTCCAATCAGGCCGTATATCATCCCAGCTGGTAAAGTCAGATCAATCTGGTTCAACACTTGGTGCTGACCAAACCGTTTACTCACCTGGCGGGCTTCAACGTAATTTTGTGACATTATTGATCACTCCCTTTTAAAATGAGTGACCACTCACTCATTAATTATGCTTATCATACACCGTCCTAATTGTCGTGACAACCCTAACCCTTAGTTACGTTAGTTGGTTGTCTAAAATACACAAAACCACCCAACGAGTTGGCGCTCGTTGAGTGGTCTACATTTAATTTAAGTTGATAGTCGTATCAAAGGTTTTAAAATCGTTATCGTCATCATAATCGTCAGTTTCATAACTCGCATCCCACTTCAACCGAACACTGGTTATATCACTAACTTTAGCTAATTTTGGTAATAAGAAGTAAACATCACCATCCGAATTAGTCCCGCTATTTAAATCACCATCAAAGTCATCACTGTCATAATCGGCATCGACTTGTTGGCCGTCATTGGTACTAAGTTCACCCTGGGTCGGATAAGCGGAAATATCCTGCCCAGCATGAATATTCATGTGAACTTTAACGATCCCATTGAATTCTTCCTTATCGCTACCACTGCCACTGGTATAAGACCCGTCCGTCTTATAAACGGTAACTTCATCAATTTTGAAAGTCGAATTAGCCCAGCTGCTATCACTGATTGATGCCGTATACGTTTGCTGATCATCAATATCAATTGAGTCATCACCAACCGTAATACTATCGCTATCGTCGCTTGAATCGGTATCCGAATCGTCTTCGTCGTCAAAATCGTCATCATCACTGTCCGAATAATCCGAATCATCGTCACTGCTATCGGTTGAATCCGCTGCAACCGACTCACTTTGATAGCTATCACCATACGTTGTGACGTAGCTCAACCAATCCGTGTTAGTAGCGTATACCAACGAAACGACCGCTAAAATACACCAAGTCCACCACGTTTTGGTCCACGGTTTTGCCGAAAGTGGGGTTTTATCAAACCGCACACCAGCTACTTGTGACCGTTGGCATAAAAAGACAATCACCAAAATTGGTCCAACAAGCGGGACAAGTGCTAACCATAAGTAATGCGCCGAGCGATTGGTGTCATGTAACCGCCGGACGGTCGCCGTAAATTGCATAATCGACATCCACGACATTAGAACGGCATAAATGAGTAATAATAGTACTTTTCTAATTTCCATATGAAATGGCGCGAATTCAATTGCGGGATAGTCGTAAACCGCAACACCCAAAATAATATTAACAATTAAACTAATAATCACTAAATCTAGATAAAGCCACCAATACTGAGGCCGCGAAATCCGCTGTGCCCAGGTAAACGTTTGCCGGGCACCCAACTTTAAAGCCGTCCACATGTTCGTCCGGTCCGGCTGTTTAGGTGCATTATTCATCGTCAACAGTTCAGGACTTGGCTGTTGCTCCGCCGTCGTCGACTTTTCCTGCGTTGCACCGCAAAACGGACAAAAGGTGGCCTCTTCGGGAATTGATTTCCCACAATTAATACAAAACTTTGTGTCTGACATCGATGTTCCCCCTAAAATACTAATTAACATTCGAAAAATTTACTCATTAAAACTATTCCATAATTAAATAGTTTTAATGAGTATAATTATAATAATATCATAACTGATTAGTCGTTTTAACAGGGAATTAATATTTGCATAACCCGGTAAGTCTTCAATATAAAAATACCAAGCGGCTGGTCAACCGTTTGGTATCTAATTACTATTTATCTCCAGTTAGCCGTTTCGATATCATCACCATTAGAACTAGTTGCTGAAACAATCCCCTTATTCTCAACGGTGAACGTTCCACCCATACTGCCACCCTTGAAACTCCAAGTAAATGTCCAAGCATCATTACCTTTCTCTTGACCGGTAATTTCAATACGGGACTTATTCTTATTATAAAAATCTAATGCGCCTAATTCCTGTTTAGCTTCATCAGCGTTTAAATAGGCTTTGGCCCCCGGTGAGTTAGGGTCATCAGTTGATGCTCCCGTATATGCTTTAATATTCGGATACTGCTTGGCAATAATTTTACCAGTATAGCCGACGTCGCTTCCAGCATCTTCGGACTGTTTTTCAGCTTTCAAAATAAAGCTGTCCGGCACCTTTTCCAGTTCACTCCAGACGTACTTACCTTGATCAGCTTTGAAGATATTCCGACGCATCTGTTCCGCCTGCTTATGGTCGGCCGCGCTCACCTTCGTATCCGCCGCGCTCGAACTTGTGGCTGAGCTGCTAGAACTGCTGGAATTATCGGTTTGATCCGCTTGTTTCAACAGTTTATTAACGTTAGCCTTCAACTTTTTCAAGTACGGTTGCTTGTCCCAATCAATAGCCTTGCATTGCTTAATGACGGCCTCATCGTACTGTCCATCCGTCACCTTCAGTTGGGTGGTCACGTCCTTGTCAAGTTGTTGGTATTCGTCTAAATCCGCCTTGGCAGTCTTTTTTAAGGCCGCTAACTTAGTCGTCAAACTCCGAGCCCCGTTGGTAATCTTACTACCGGTTGTGACCGTCGTGACCGCCTTTTCAACGTCCCCATCCTTGAGCTGAGACTGGGTATCAACGTAGGCTTGCGTTTGGTCGCGGTAGGCCTTGGCCTTACGATCCTTAGGCTTTTGCGTTAACGCATTGTCAAAGTAGGTGAGCGCTTTGTCGAATTTATTTTCCGCCACCGCGTCGAGCCCCTTATTGATTGAACGGGTATACCCCGAATCACTCGATTTAGACGTTGCGGCTTGCTTACCACAGGCACTCAGGCCGCCAACTAGTAAGCCTAGCAAGCCTAGAAAACTAAGTACTTTTACAAACTTTTTCATAACCCCTCACTCCTCCAATTTATTTATACAAAATAAATTATACATTTAAGTTAATGAAAGCGATATATTAGTTAAGCTAATCCGCCGTTAAGGTTAAATCGATGGTTTCACCATCGCCCGAAGCCCAGATCCAGTAGTCCCCCTGGGTATCACCCGATTGGATATCAAACGTGTACTTGCCCGGGAAAAAGCCGCTTTGGAGCTGTTGCTTGGAAACGCGCTGCTGCTTATCTTTCAATTTAACCGTAACTGAACCACCACTCCCCGTCAGGTCCGTGAGTTCGACTGGGGAACGGCGGGTCGTTAGGTAATAACTAGTGAAGACGCCTAGAACCTTCTTGCTTTCGAAGTTAAAGTGGTATTTAACTTCGGTCCCCGTCACCCGCTGACCATCCACGATAATTCGACCGACTTCACTCAGCGAATCACGCGAATGGTTGTGCATGTCCTTAACAACGCTCTGCGCGCCAACGTCACTAAACTTCAGCTTCTGTTCATCCTTAGAAAATTGTTTTAAAAATAAGTTACCGTCCTCTTTTTGAACGGCGGTGGTCAAGTTCTCGGCTAACTGGTCACGGGAAACGACCAGGCGCTTTTTAACGCCATAAATCCCACCTAAAATCACTAAAACTGCTAGAATCACAAGAACGGTACCGTTATTACGCTTACGTGGTGTCTGCGTCCCACCTAGTGGCAACTGTGGTGTCGACCGGTCGTCCGCATGATCGACCGTGTCGTCAGCCGCGTGCGCCGGCACCGACTCAATTTTCTGACCACAATGCGGGCAGAACTTCACCCCCGCTGGTAAGTTTGCGCCACAATTCGTACAATGCTTCATGCTAGTCATCCTTTCATTATTCGCCAAAAAAGTGATTACCACGATTAGTAATCACTCGTTTAGGCCGTTATTCAACGTTTTGTTGGCCACTCTCATTCGCCTGCGCGGAATGCGCCACGTGGTACCCGTTGGCGATTAGTTGATTTTTGAACCAGGTATCAAACATCAGCCCGTACCAAATACTACCGACTACGTTAAATATAAAACCAACCGTATTCCCCAAAATAATAACAACTAATAAATCGGCGACGTACAACGCCACCACCGGAATAATGGCCTTTTTAACAAAGCCCGCAGTCTTATACTTTTGGGTCGCCAGGACGTAGATCCAATTGAAGATCCACGCCAGCCAATTAAACGAACCCTTGACCTGCTTAGTCACCGTCCGTCCATCGACCGTCTTTACCAGCGTCATATCCTGAGTGACCCGTTGCTTAAAATCAAACCAATCTGAAATATCCATGTTCCGCCACGCCCCTTTTAACTCGTTTTAATCAGTCCCGTAAACTGGCACTAACCACCAATTTTCCGGTCCTGATATCGCTACCAATTATAAATAATTTGCTAGCCGTTCCACAGTCACGTTAAGCATGGCGAATGACGTGACGTTGTACCTTATAGTCTGCAAGTTGCGTCACCGCTAATTTAGGATTATATTGACAGTGTTTTCGCGATTTTAGTTAAGGGGGCAACCACAATGCAGACCAAAACTACCGCCGACGTCGGCGACTACATGAAAGTTTTCGCCTGTACGGCGGTCATCATGCAATCCGTGCTGGCGTTTGGGTTACAAACTAGCCCCAATCCGCGGGTCCAAACTGGAATCGGGATCACTTACAACTTAGTCAAGTACACCGCGCCAGCTTTCATCTTTGGCATTTTATTCACGACGGTGCGAACCCACGAACGGGCCCACCTTGGTGATTACCGTCAGTATTTAACCCAGCAGTTGCACAGTCTGTTCATCCCGACGTTTTGGTGGAGCTTGGTGTACCTGTTGGGCCTGCCAAGTCTTCAGCAGGTTAGTCACTACCACAACCTTGGTAGTTTCATTTGGCAGTTTATCAACGGCAACGCCGCTCCGCACCTGTGGTATAACACGATGATGTTGCAATTCATCTTACTAATGCCGTTTTTCTGGTGGCTGTCACGCTGGGCCGTACAGTCACCGCGACACCTGTGGGGTACCTTGATTCTAACAATCGTGGGCTACGGCGGTTGGCTGGCCTTCTACGATCAACAGGTCTTTAACGGTCCACACCACTGGTATTTATTGGACCGGCTGTTCGTCAGTTTTCTGATTTACGGCATTTTTGGTGCGTTGGCGTGGAAAAAGCGGCGCACGTTGGAGACTTTCCTTCAGCGCTATTGGCCACTGCTCGTCGGACTATTCGCGGTAACCTTCATCTGGACCAACCTTGAACTGCAAGCCTTTGGTCAACCAGTACGCTTAGCCAACGCTATTTATTACAAGCCGTCAACGACGCTGTACGCTTTAGCCGTGATTGGTTTAATCGCCACCCTCGCTTGGGCAAATATCCGGCATCACTCCCGTTGGTTACCGGTAATGCATGGCTTGGCGACCTACGCCTACCGGGCTTACTTAGCCAACGTTTTCTGGCTGCAACTACTCTGGCAAACTTTCGGCCACCGGCTCAGTCAAACACACCCGGTTTGGGCAATCGTCAGCTGCTACGGCTTAACCTGGTTGTTATCATTTGCATCGGCTTACGGGTTACACGTCGGCTGGTCCGCGCTTAAACGTTGGGCATAAAAAAGCAGGCTTGAAGTTTCCGCATCAACGGAAACCCCAAGCCTATTTTGATTTAATACATTTTAAGACCGAACACGGCCGTTTCTGATAACCACTGCTGCAACTCAGCGGCCTGACCACTCCGATAATAGTCCGCCAGTTTCTTACCGTATTCCGAGAGTCGCTTTTCTGGAACCCCAAAAATGCCGGTGCCTCCCTGAAGCATGAGCAAGTTAGCCGCAATCATGGCGGTCCGTTTATTGCCATCCGTAAATAACTGCGCCCGCGACAGCGCTAAATTCAGCGTAATCGCCTTGGTAGTCGTTGATTGCCGTGCCGTGATAATCGCGTTAATAGTCGCAATCGTGGCATCATTTGGCATTGGCAGGTCCCAAAAAGTATCACCGATTCTGACCCGAACGGCACTAGTCCGCACCTTTCCCGCCGTTGGGTCACCACCCAAAACGAGTTGATTGATCATCAAAACATCGTCGAAGGTCAACTGGGCACACTGCCGGGTCAATGCGTACTGAAACGCCCGTTTAAGGTTTAAAATCGTCCAAACGGCTACCGGACTCACCTGGTCAACCATGAAATCATTCATAATTGACGTCGTCTTCATTAAGCTAACTGGCAAATTTTCGAACTGTCCCGCTATAAAAACGAGCTGGTTCAGGTTCTTCTTAAACAGAAACTTTTCCTCAGCTGCGGTTAACTTGAACTGATCATTTATAGACGCGTTCACTTTTCATACCCCACAAATGCTCGACAATTGATGGCTCCTTCTTAATGGCCTCCAGAAGTCGGTTAGCCACCCGGCTCGGATGTGAACGGCCACTTTCCCAGTTTCTAACGGTCCGTAGTGAGACGTTCATCACCGTGGCCAGTCGCCACTGGGTTAGATTCAGCTCGCTACGCAGGGTCGTGATGTCGGCTGGCGAAAATTGCATCGGCGGGATAATTGTGACGTCGTGGACAACCACTTGCGAATAATCACCATCAAAGATGGCTCGCGACATTTGCTCAATCCCAATTTCTAAACTTGATTTTTCCTCTGCCATTCACTCGTTCCTCCAATTCAGTGCGGGTTAGGTCACCATATTTCGCTAATAGCGTAACCAAGCCAGTTAGTAAAGTCAATTGACTTGTTCATCAATCACGACACGGGTTGTTTTAAAATTTTTAATCCCTTAAAATTAATCATCAAATCAATTTATTTCAGTGAGGATGACCCGTGATGCGATTATGGACAATTCAACCGTATAGCGTTTACCAGCAACTCCGTCGTAACGGTTACTTCTTTTGTAATCCGCAGCAGTCAGAAAACCTTCAATCTTCAGACTTCGTTACCGCCTACGACTGGATGATCGTCAAAATGAAGGCCAAAATCGGTCAACCTCCTGAAGGGGTGACAACCCCACTCTGGGGCTGGTACCGCATTAATTATGAAAATCGGCACCCCGACTTTCGCCATCAGCGCGACTACGACGACGAAGTCTGCCTGGAGCTGGATATTCCAGCCAACCAAGTCCTTCTAAGTGACTTTGAAAGCTGGCACTTCGTTCTAAACGACTGGTACAAGTCGCCCGCCACTGATGATCAAACTTGGACGCAACTTGACCACTGGTTTGATGCCTTGCCACCATCCCAACAGCAACAAATAAAGCGCCAATCTTGGCAAAGCATCTTCGATATTACGCCCCGTACGGGTGACTGGACCAAAAACGGGGACACCGTTCAGGCCTGTTTCTGGTCAATCAATGCCAATCAAGTCCAAAAAATCTGGCGGCTACGTAAGGGCCAGCGAATGCAGATCCTGACCTAACCGCCGCGCCTAACTTTTTAATCGTCGTCCAGTTTTTTGTATAATTAAGCATAGGCAAACACCCACTTGAGGAGGTAGGCAGAATGGAAAAGAAACCAGTGAATCAGTTTCCCAATCAGGCCACTAATACTAATCAGCTCAACGGACAACGCTCCCCACGCGACATTCATGACCTCTTTAAAAACTGGCAAGACGACGGCATTCGCGATTCCGGATTGGACTGGGGCCAGCCGGTTGGTAACGAACTTAAGCGCTAAGCCGTACCAACTTAATTCCATTTTAATAACTACCGCTAAACACTGTTCCGGAACTGCAGTTACCGCGAACAGTACTTTTTGCCATGCCACTAGCGTAGTCAACACTTTAAATTAGGAGCTCCTTTTTATTTAATAAACATTCAATTAAAATATTATTAAAATTTGATTGACATCAAAATCACATTTTATTATCATATTATAATAATAAAGTCGTTACTTAGGCTAAATTCAAAGAAGTGGTGAATGCAATGGTCAAACGATACGATAGTAATAAAATGGAACAACTAATTTACAATATTTACAAAGGGTACGGCTTTACCGAAGAAGAAAGCAAAGAAGTCGCCCACATGCTGATCTACACCGACTTAATCGGCATCGAATCCCACGGGGTTCAGCGAATGATCATGTACGACGATTTCATTCGCAACGGCAAGATTCGTGTACATAATCAACCCGAAGTCGTGAAAGAAACCGACGTCAGTGCGGTCGTCGACGCCCACTTCGGTCTGGGACAATTAAACGGTATTTATAGTATGCGCCTCGCCATCGAAAAGGCGAAGCAGCACGGCATCGGCATGGTGACGACTCGTAATTCCGGTCACTACGGCATTGCGGGTTACTACGCTAACATGGCCGCCGAAGAAGGCTTAATTGGCCTGTCATCGTGCAATTCGCGGTCGGCAATGTTACCCACCCACGCCACCAAAGCGCTGGTCGGCACCAACCCAATCGCCTTTGCCATGCCAGCCAAACCGAACACGTTCATCTTTGACGCGGCGACAACCACCGTCCCCCAAGGTAAAATCGAAGTTTACCGTAAATTAGGAAAAGATTTACCCGCCCTGTGGGTCGCTAAGGACGGCGAAACGCCGGTTAACAGCCATAACGACACCAAGGACCTCGACGACCTCCGGGATTTAGATTCCAACGTTGGCTTGGCCCCACTCGGGGGTGTCACCGAAGATACCGGTAGCCATAAGGGGTTCGGCCTCGGCGTTATCGTCGAGGTTTTCACGGCGATTCTTTCCATGGGGAATACTTCCAACGAAATTACCCCGGACGACCGCTCCGTGGGCCCTTGCCAGAGCTTTACCGCCATCGACCCATCGATTTTCGGCGACAAGGATGCCATCACCGCGAAGTTCTCGGCTTACCTGCAAGCCATCCGCGACCTGCCATCGGTTCCCGGTAAACCAGTTATCGTCGCCGGCGACAAGGAAGCCGCCGCTTATGAGGACCGCTCTACTAACGGCATCGAGATCGATGACAAGACGCTCGCAGAAGTGGTCGGCATTGCGAAACGGCTGGGCATTGACTACGCGCAATACGTCGCTTAGCTCACTCTTAACATCCTAAAATAGAAACCGCCAACGCAGGCGATGAACCGGTGCGTTGGCGGTTTCTATTTATTTTTTAACTTTAGACGCCGTAATCAGTCGGTAGTTTGACGCGTTAATCGTTAATTCCACCTGGTCCTGGTGACTCAGCACGTAATAGTTTTTACCGTGCCGATTAATTTCGTCCGCACGTGCCAAAACGCCGCTCACCAAGGCTTTAACCCCCGCCTCATCCCGATTGAGGCCTAATTTCTTGTTGACCCGCGCAAAAACCAACGGGGTGTAGCCCACCTGCGCTTGAAGCGTGGCAAGCACCTGATCCTGGCTAGCCGTATTTTCCATTCCTAAACTCCCCTTTTAACTATAATATCAAATCTTTGGCCCTTTAATTTAGGTGAAAAACAGCCTTTCAAATACCTGCCAACCACCTTAAGCGCGCCGAGGTATTTTCCGTCCGAACAACCGTAACCGCAGTGCGACCATAAATGGAATCAGGGTTAATAACGCTGACAAACCAAATTTCCACAGAATGCCGTCCGTGGCTTGGTTAGTCAGCCATTGATGAAAGAACTGATAGAAATAATAAGGTGGTAACAGTGCCTGAACCTTCGCGATGATCCCGGTAAGCGTGCTTGTTGAAAACAACGAAAACGGCACGATCATCAGGGCAAATAGAAACATTAGCGGCGTTGATCCCACGTCAACCGTCATCGGACTAAAGCTCATTCCAAACCAAAAACCGATCACGCTGAAATATAGCCCCAACACTGATAGCCACAAAACGGCACACCAGTAATTTACGTTGATGGGCAAGGTCTTTAACGCCACACCCAGTAACGTAATGGCCAAAATGATCAGTAAGTGTAAGCAAACTTGAATAATCAATTGGCTAAACATGTAACGCCAGACGGAGTACCGCGATAACCGGGCTTGGGCGAGGTAAAACTGCCGGCCAGCCGAGATTCGCTTACTAAACGTGACGATTGAATTACCGATAATTCCCATTAAACTTGCGATTAAAAACGCAATAAACGGATCCATCATCCGGGGATTGACCACGCTCGGTAAAAGGTACCAAGTCGCTGGAAACACAATGGTGAAAAAGATAAACCGTTTGTTTCGCAGAACCTGCTTTAACTGAATCCACGTAATCATTTTGCAACTGCTCCTTCCAAGTTACCCTGCCGGTACCACTGTTCAATGGTTTGATTGTTGGCGTGAATCGTCTTCACCTGGGTATCACGCGCAATTTGCCCGTCTTTCAAAAGCACGACCCGCGAAAAGAACTTATCGATTTGATTAAAATCGTGGGTCACAACCAGGGTCGCCCCGTGCATTTGTTCCAGCAACCGCCAGAACAGGTCGATTGAATCCAAGTCCATGCCGACCGTCGGCTCATCTAAAATCAAAAGTTTGGACGGTCGTAGGACACTTAGTAACAGGGCTAATCGGCGCTTCTGACCTCCTGATAGTCGCGCAACGGCCGTATGTCGGCATTCATATAACCGAAACTGTTTGAGCAGCGCTTGCCACCGCTTAGCAATATCCACCCGCTTAATTGCGGCCGCCAAGCGAACCTGCTCGCCCACCGTTAAAGCTGGTATCAAAACGTTTTCTTGCGCCATCACATCCAAATCATCGCGTCGCGAAAACTGTGCCTGCACCGTACCGGCATCGGCCATTATTTCCCCGGAAATAATCTTAACTAACGTTGATTTCCCGGCACCGTTATTTCCCAGTAGTGCAATCCGATCATGTTGATGAATATCTAGGTTAACCCCCGCCAGGACCGGCCGTTCAAATTGTTTGCGAATCTGATGCAGTTTCAAAATAACTTCCTGCTGGTCAGCCGCCCCCAAAAGTAGCTGATCCAGTGTCACCCCAAAAATCTGTGTCAATAGGATAACTTTATCGAGACTGGGTTCTGATTGACCGCCCTCCCACTTAGAGAGCGCCTGCCGTGAGACGTAGAGCTTGCCAGCCAGTTCAGCCTGCGATAGGTGATGTTCGGTACGAAATTTTTGAAGCTGTTGTGGTAACGTATGATCCCCCATAAATAACCATCCCTTTCATTGGATGATTTAAAGATACAAACAATGTCTGAAAAACACAAGTCTTCCCAGGATACCGGTGGTTGCGAACCTTGCTACTTTTAGTTGCCCCCTAATTTTTCTCTTTTACACTGAATTTTTATAAAAAAATTGACCACCCGCTATTTGATTCGTGGTGGCCAATACTTAGGTTTTAATTTTATTCTGCACATTTTTTTATAAGTTACTTACGTTAGATTAATTATCGTAGTGCGCCCACGCGGCATAAATGATGACAACCTTCTAAACAACCCGGTGTTGTTCATTTATCCGCCGCGAAAATTTTCCAGCAACTGGCGGAACTAACTTTTCCAAGCCTTGATTCGGCTTAAAGGGATTTCCTTTAGTTGTCCTATTGTCTTTTTAAAAGACTCAATTAAATTCAAACGCTTTAATTTTTTAAATCCCCCTTGGCCTATTTTTTAATTTCCACGCGGTAGCTCATAACTGATCCCAATCAATATCATCAACATTCATCGCAGCCATATCGTCCTTTTCACGTTCCGCCACCTTAGCTAAAGTGCCAGTTTCCGACAAGTAAAGCGTTTCTTGAATAGCGTCCCAATCATCCTTAGGAACAATTACCGTATCCAGTGTTTCGTCCTTTTGCTGAATAACCACCGGTTTATGTTCTTCTGCGACTTGTTTTAAAAGGCCATAAAGTTTATTTCGTGCACTGGTTGGGGTATAGGATTTTTGCATTCATTATCGCCCCCTTCTGTAAGCCACATTGTACATACGCTTTTTTCGTACGTCAATTAAACGTTATTCACGAATATAATAACTTCGCCTAAAACGCTTAAGAATTACTCCTTCACCATTCTTTCTTGATCATTTTAAATCAAAAGTCATAAAACTTGATTGGCAAATCATAAGAAGACACAGGCAACCAAAACATTCGACACATTCTTAATTACGTTAAACAACAATAATTACACTTTAGTTATTACTAGATGGGGTCAAAAGCGACTGCCACCGCACATGTTAGCTTTTTGAAATCCTAGTTTAGTGCAGATCTGAATATTTTGTTTAAGAGACAGGAAAAATGGCCTTTTATAATAATCGTTTTTATCACTATTACATACAGCATGGTCAATCTGGTACACACCCATTTTAAGCACAAAATTAATAGTTCGTTGTAGTAACTATGCTAATAAAAAAGCATTGATCACCCGCGTGCTCACGGATAACCAGTGCCCAGAGTTTCCTTTGTCTTAAAACCATGCTTTCTCGTCGTTACTTTTTTCCCGAATACTAAATATCGAGCTAAAGATGCCAAAAAGCGAAGCACCAATCAAAATTGAATAACAAATATCGTCACCAGCAGTGACTAGTTGTCTTGGAAAGCCCACAATGGCAATATATAAAAAGAGCAAACCAAGCCAAAACCAGAATGATTTAAAAAATGAAACGGGATGTTTTAGATACATACAGTCACCTTCAATATGCCGTAATGCTAACCAAAACAATGTTTATCACTAATCCAAGTCTCTTCATCAACCGGCGGAGCATATCCTCGTATTTTGATACCCCAGATTTTAACTCTCTTTTTTAAAATTGGCGTACAGATTTCGTTTCATTTCAATGTCATATTTTTTTATTAACCAATCGATTAGCATTACTTTTAACTAGTGGTTTAAGATGCAGCAAAGCATAACGTTCTTTCAAAATTGCGTTGATTGTAAACTTTATAAAATTATCCAAAAAACACAACAACTAAAATCTAGTCGTTGTGCCTTTCTACAAATCATTATTTAAACCAACTACCTGATTAGTGTCCGTAACGCTAACTAACAACACCATCTCAAAACACGGCTAGTTAGTCTTCGCCCATAATTTCCTTCTTTTTTTGATCAAACTCTGCTTTAGTTAAAACGTCACTATCGCGTAATACTTTGAATTCTTTCAACACTTCACCTTGCTCATTCAAGGAGCCTACCAATACTCTCGCTCCACAATACTTTGATGTAATCTACAAACATTTTCCAAACACTACAATATCCGGACTACCTTCACATTCGTAGCGTTTTATCATAACCGAGTCACTCCACATTCAAGATATCCAAACACATCAATTGGGCAATAATTGAAGGCCTTAGCCGTCCATTCAATTAGCTATTCTACAACTATTGGAGTTCACTTTAATTTGATTCTTATTTTATATTACTTAAGTCAGCATCAGATATGGCTAGTTTTGCGACAACTAGCCGATATATACAGGCTCTTAAACTCGGATTTGTAATAATTCATTTTTCACACTGTTCCGACCCATTTGTCAAAGCATTTTATTTTTTATTTAAATTAGTCCGTACATACTTTTGCTTGGGACTTTTTGGCTTAGACGGAATTGTCATCCGAATCAACCCCATATCTAGCAGTGGTGTAATAATTTGAGTACGAAACGCATTGCTACTCGTCCGTTTTCCATTACTAACTAATTGAAATAACTCACGCGTTGACATTGGTTCATCTAGCTCACTTAACACTTTCTGCTGCTCTTCACTTAAATATGCATGTTCGATTTGGTTATTATCACTAGTAGTCTGATTGGATAAATTACTCAATCCCGAATTATTAATCGGTAAGCTAACAATAAAATGATCTTCATTATCAACCACCGGATTACCGCCAAGTAGAATTGGAGCCAATTCAAAAATCTTTCTTAATCCCGATCCAAGCTCTTCAACTAATCCGAGAATATGAAATACATGTGCAATATTCGGGTTTTTAGGGTATGGCCGAATTTCACCATGATGCAGTTTTCCTGGATGAACAGGTTTATTCGCGTTTTTAAAATTAATCTCATTTTTAGTGATTTGAACTCTTGAAACGAATGGATTTGAATATTCACGATGCACCAACATGTTAACAATTATTTCTCTAAAAAGAACATCTCTCAATTCGATCCGTTTATCTTTCCGTATATAAAAGGGATTACTAACATATTTTGCAAAAAAATTCATTATTTGAGAATAACTATCAATTAAATTGGTTGAGATTCGAAGACGATCATCATACCTTTCTGTATCGTTGATTCTTAAAAGAACATCGATTGCAAAATAAGGCAGCACACCATGGATAACTTCATCCTTACCAAATGTTAATATACCCGATAACGTAAATCCTTCCTCACCTGTCAAGTAATCTTTTCGATACATGGACAAACTTTTAAGAATTTCTAAGTCCGTCTCACCCATTAAATTGTGCTCACCGTTAATATTAGTACTAGATTTTCTTACTTTTTCAATTAATACATGTTGAAAATCTTCGATTTGAACATATGGATATATTTTATTCTCAGTATATTCAGACTGTTTTCTGGTATACATTTGCTGGACTAAGTTTGTATTATTAGTAATATCAACATCTGCATCGTTGTTACGATCATAAATAACTCGTTCATTCATACGATGAACCTGGGAACTATTTGGGACCAAAATATGTAATATTATCTTGCCGTTTACTTTGTATGGCTCTATATCGAGATATAATGGTGGCATTATTTTAACACCTGATTGAATTGCTGAGACAAATTCTTTCTTCATCTTTTCAATGCGATTCGCCGATATCCCTAATATATTCCCATTGTCATCAATTCCTAAATAGATATTACCACCATTACGATTTGAAAATGAACATACTGATTCATAAACATCTTTAGGGATTGCCCCTTCACCGTCTCTGCCTTGAGCACTCTTAAACTCAATGGAAATAGTTTCCTTACGTGCCACTATTTCCTCTAGTAAGTTCTTAGAAATATCTTTCATTACACAAATCTCCCTGTCTCTTCAGCCCAGTCTAATAATTAATTAACTGCACTTCATAACCACGCAAGGCTTCATATTATAAGCTTATCTAAACTTATCTCAGCTTATCTTTTTATACTTGTTTGTCTAATTCAATGCCACTAGACAATCCGTACGGGATTCACATTTCAAGCTTATCTAAACTTATCTCAGCTTATCTTTTTGCACCTATTTATCCAGAGTTAATTCCATTGTACAATCTGCGCAGACTTCAAGTTTTAAGCTTATATAGGCTTATCTTTTGTAGTCGTTTTATCATAACCACAACGTCATAAAACGACGATGATACAGATTAAATTTATTTCAAACTAAACATTATACGCTAGTATACCAGTTCTTGAACCAACATTCATAAAACTTGATGTGAAAAGGGTACGTTAAATATTTTATGTATACGCGTCTTGGCCTGGCCCCTCTAACCCGGCTATTCAAGCGCTGATTCAAGTGTATCTTGGTAATTAAGGAAACCATGGTATAACTTAGGCCGACAACACCATCGTCCAAAAATAACAAGACCTATTGAATGGCCCTACGCCTAAATAGCTCGAAGTTGCTCTTTTCAAACAGTTACTAATTCTTCGGGCGCAATCGTATAACTCAAAACTTTCTTATGACCGTCGAAAAAAATTCCAATCATGATATAGACGGCCTCGTTTTCGACCGTATCTCATCGAAAATAGCTGTAAATTGCGTCGATATATACGACAGCATATTTGTCAGCTAAGTACTGTTGGTAAAACTAATTAACTTGTTTGACCACGTTTTGCGTGGTATTCAACACAGTGGCGGCGTGTAATAGATATCCCATATATTTCCCCATCAGTCTCGTAATTTCCTGGGTTGTACTTTCGCGTCGATAAAACTGAATGACCAAACTAGCTATTCGTCGTTGATACAAGTCGATAGTTTTTGGCCTGGTCGTTGGGCCAAGAAAGGTCATCAATTCGTTTTAAGCAACATCTTCTTTTTTCGCTTGTGTTGCCATAATTTCTTTGCTAGCCCATTCATATGGAAACGTTCCGTTTGTGACTATGGCGTGCTCTAGTTACAACGAAACCGCCTCTGTCCTGCTGTCCCAAAGAATCAATGCTAACACAAGCTATTTAATACTCCCCACCCAGAATGTATAATCGTTATAGATGTATAATCGTTATAGATGTAAAAAGTTAGCTTAGTTAATACCATTCAACCAACAAAAAGGTGTCTTATGATAAATTGGAAAAAATATTTTCATCCTCAAATTCTGCAGCGAGGAAAATTGTATTATCAACATCATTGGGTTAAAAGTTTTGTTAAGACTCAAAACGGTTTGAAGGCCACAGTCATCGGTAACCGTTCTTATCACGTCTCAGTTAACCAAATCAAACGGGGTCATCCCCAAATGAATTGTGACTGTCCCTACTTCAAAGCCGGGCATAACTGTAAACATCTGGCCGCAGTTTTCTATCAGTATGATCTAGGCAACATCACCACCCCACTACCCACTTACACAGCGAGGTCCATCGCGATTCCGCAGCACGTTCATAGCATTCCTGGACAAATCATTATCGACTTTTTTGATCAAGTCATCGCTGGTGATAGCCAAGCCTACAACCAGTTTGAGCACTTATTTTTTTATAAAAAGCTCAAAAACAATCTTAAATCATTCGCAATCAATCGGCGTTCTTTTTGGCGAACATTTGACCGGACGGATTCAGCGTTATTTGCTCAAATTGCGGCAAAATTTATGCTGATTATTAATCGTCATTTGGAATCAATTAAGTCTAGTCACCAACTCACAACGGCCTTTGATTTAACAACCGAATTTTATTTAAGTCTATTACGCCAACACATTGATAACACTTCCTCTGAAGTTATGGATACAGTTTCCAATTATTCGACCGGATGGCTATCAATCTACGAAAATGCGGACGACCACCTGCGAGCCCACTTGTTTAATTGGCTGTGCGACTACGCCGCTAAGTTACCTTGGACCGTCATGGCACCGCTACAGGACCTACTTTTCGAATATCATATATATGAACATCCCAGCGAGTTACAAATGAAACTTATTGTCATTGATAACCGGCTGGCACAATTACAACAAATTAATCATGATTCTCCGATGATGCTCCAAATATGGCAAGTTGAATGGGTTCGCTATCGCGTTGATACCATTAGCATCCTTAAGCTACCCCTTTCAGACATCAAACCATTTTGCGAAACGAACCAGGACGACCCCGTAGTCATGAATTATTTTCTAAATGTCTGTCGATCACAAAACAATCGTACCTCAGCACTAAACTATATTAATTTAGGCATTCAAACCGCACCCAATCATAATAATCCGGTAGATATTAGCTATGCAGAATGGTTATTGAAACGCTTCGATGATTTCTGGGGCGGAAAATTAATGCTCGAATAAGTGTCACGACACACTTAAAAGCTCAGCTAGTTGTCTCTGAAAACAATCTTACCATCGATCAACTTACGAGCGATTTGATTCTCCCACCAGCACATGGTAGAAGTTACAATAATCACCTTTAGATTTCCATTCCAAAACAAACTACTACTTTGTTTTTTGCTTTACGTCACTGAACCTGTTATAAAATGGAGAAAATGATATGACCGTCATAAGGAGGGCTTTCCTTGCAAGAAGAAAACGATATACTGCTCCGACAAGTCAAAGCGTTCGCACAGGGGTTAGGTGCCATACTCTCAAAAGGAAAAGGGGGCACCAGCCAGGAAATTATTTTTCCACCAAAAGAATCCCAAAAATTGCCGTATCAAGAACAGCTCGAACAATACATTAAAACGGCCAACTACGTGCTGGTACCCAATACTTGTTCAGTAAAAGGTTTGCATTGGAAGAAGTTAAATTCGTTGCGTTAGGAACTTGGTATTTTGAACGTTTAAACAACCTAACTGATCAGCAGTTAACTCAATACGACTATCCACGCGTAAAAATTGGCGAAGACCTCAAAAAAATGCAACTGAAATGAGCGTAGTCGCTATGGACTATCTTCAAGTACATTACCTTCTTAAATAATTCTTCATCGAAGTAAACCGTCCCTCAGCCGTACAACTTAGTTCGTTCTAGTTCAACCTCTGCGTAGTCGAAGGTAAATATGTGCATCAGTTCCCACTGTAACAACTCATTAGCATTCACACTTTACTACTGGACTATAAACCATAACCCTCACACTTAAAAATAGAGACATCCCTAGGCTGAATGCCATCACGACGTCTCTTCAAAGCAACAATAGATATTTATAAGCAAAAAAATCTGCTTAATTTTGCATAGGTCTGATTACGACTAGGTATCTTTGGTAAAAGCTTTCTTCAAAACTGTCAACGCGTCTAAAGCCTCGGGAAGCCAACGTCCGGAATACGTTGAATACAAGTATCAACATCTTTTTACAAAATTGTGGTTAAAACCATGGTGGCAAAATCAGTCAAGTCACTTGAATCAATCCGGCCTGACGCCGGCTTACCATTGTATGTTTGAAGGGCAGCATCGATTAATGGCCGCCACCGCAAAGCTAGGTGGTCTAATCCCCATCGACCGCCCCCATTTTTTGACAGAATCAGTCCCGATCGTTGGTAAGCTAAGACCCGGCATAAATTCAGCGTCACGTACACTGGATCGACCGTTATCTCGGCCTGTGCATCCGCAATATCAAAAACTAAAGCCTGCCAGTAAACGGCGGGTGGAATTGGACTAAATACTGCCGCAATGGCCGGCCCGGTTAAGACTTGACCATAGTGATTCAAAATTGTTAAGTGGGCTGCAAGGTCTGGATCAGTCCCATGCATCGTTTGAATATACTGGTCTGGTGCTTGCAAGTAATTTTGATAATGATATTTAGAAAAATGGAAGTCAAAGGGAATTAGTGCTTCAAACGGTCGCAACGCTGCTTGAACCAGAACGTGAAATTCCAACCCTTTTTTGGGAGCTAGTGGCCATAGTTTTTGCAGCGTAACGCTCATTAACTCCCGTTTATTTGTAGCAGTCAAAGCGTGATGAACTACGACAACGTAATCTAGATCACTGACGTCCTCATTATAAGAACCGAGTACGTATGAACCGTGTAAATAGATTCCGACCAAGTTGGAACCTAATACCTGTGTATAACTAGTTACTAAAGCTGTTAAAAGCTGCTGCGTTCGTTGCATGTAACCGTCTCCTTCCATTTTGTTAATCATGTTAAATTTCTTCTTAACAACAGAATACCATTAAACTAAAATGAGAATATAATTAAATTAGCATAAACTCAATTTTCAATTACGTAGGACTGACCATGCGCACTATTTTAATTTTTCCAACCATCCCACCAACCGTCTCCGCTACAATTTATCAGATTCGGCAGCAGTATGATCCGTTGGCACCTCATATTCGGCCCCATCTTTCACTGGTATTTCCGTTTGAGAGCAGCCTATCGGATGCTCAGTTAACGCGCTTAATTCGAGCAATGGTCGCTAAATTGAGTCCGTTTGAGTTAACTCTGGATCACCTTGGTACTGACCACCACGGATATTTTTGGTTGCGAGTGACGACGGGAAATCTTCTTTTAACACAGTTACACGACCAGTTGTACGCGGATGCAAACTTAGCTCCGTTTTTGCGGTCTGACTTGCCCTATCACCCACATTTAACATTGGGGCACGTCGCGCCAACGGCAGTCCCCGCAATTTTGGCACGCTTAGCCCCACTCCCATTAAAATTTACTACGACGGTCACAACGATTTCAGCAGAACACATTCTAGCTAATGGGGATTCCGACGAGGTGATCCGAGTGATCTTGACGCAGTAGTAACCTTAGGCTTAATCATCGCTAGCGGCCTTAGGACAAGTAATTTCGTTTTAAAAATCAGCATTAGCACCGTCATACCAGTAATGGACGTTTTATTCTGGTCGCTTTACATGGCACCCATGTCTCTAACCAGGCAACCCGAATTAGCTCGTACTCTTGCTGAGATTGTTATCTTCGGCGGTACAGTCTCCCTGCTTCTTCTGTCTTTCGGTCCCAAAATTAGCTTCACGTACCTCGCTATCGCTACTATTAACACGATTCTCGACCACGTCCTTGTTTAAACAGTAATTCGCCCCCCTGTCCCACCGCCCCATCCTATGCAAAAAGACACGCCCAATGGACGTGCCTTTAATTTACAAAGCAATCGTGTTCAGTGCCACCATATCTTCCCTTTGATGATCGCCGGGAAGAACCCTCAAGTAGTACCGTTGCGTTATGGAAGGGTTGCTGTGACCGAGTAATCGTGAAACATACGTTACATCAAGTTCAGGTCGCGCCACAAGTAATGATGCCACCGTATGGCGCAAAGAATGGGGACTATAAATTGGGATAATTCCAAGCTCTCTTTGTAAATGATGGAACGCAGAATTAATCGAGCTAGCCTTAGGGAGTCCCATCTCATCCTCAGCGAAAACAAACTCGGTAGTAGGATGGTTCTCATGCCACAGACCTAAAAGACGTGTCACACTTTTGACCAGTGGAATTGTTCGGATTGCGCTGACCGTTTTAGTCGTCTTAATTTTACGTGCTGCCGAATCAAAGCTCCGTTGGATTTTTAGCTGATGCCGTTCAAAGTCAATATCGCACCACTTCAACCCAATTATTTCGCCCACTCGTGCACCCGTTGCACTGATTACCGCCAAAATTAGCTGACTGGCCTCGCTTGCGCTATAGGTGTGGTTGAATAAATAGGTCCGAAGTTTTAGATAGTCTTCCGCTGACAAGTATTTATTAGCGTCTGACCGGGTACGGGCGTTATTTCGCATTTGCTAAACATGCCTTCACCTGGATACAATGTTTTCGGCAAGTTTCTTTTGAATAATTGTGTCCCAATTGGTTGAAAACGCTTTGCAACAAGGTTCGGTTCAATTGAGATAATTTCACTTTTGGAATCAGCTTTTGAAGATGCTGAAACGTTAACTTGTAAGTCCCCTTTGTCGCAGCAGAGACAATGGGCGCTTTGAAAAGCTGATACCAAGAGTTAAAGTAGTCAATAAAATAACAGTTACGGGCTGATTGCATATTACCACCATACATTTGTTCTTGCTCAAGTAACCAAGCTTCCCCGGCTCGTTTACTGACAGTAATGTGACTATGCCGAATTCTAGTCGGGTCACTTCCACAAGTGTAGTAGGCACGATAGCGGCCTACCTGAAGCTTTTTTATCGTTCCCGCCATCATTCATCACTCCATCCTTCGCTCGGAGCCTCTTTGTACCAGAATTTGGCCTTATCATCCAAATATCTAAACAAATCGCACTGACGTAGCCGTACTTGACTTGAACGACCTACCAGAACTCGAGGTAACCCCGGATCCAACAACCATAAGTCTACCGTCTCACGAGCAACACCTAATAACTTTGCGGCCCCCGGAATAGACATCAATTTATTTTGTTTTGTTGAATCCATGTTGAGAGTTCGGCAAAGGCTAAGATACCGGTCCACGTATGGTCGGAGCTCGTTCAGCTCCGTTAAAGTATTACTATTATGGCTGCTCATCTATTACTCCCTCCTTTCGCAAATCATAACCTGACAAGCCGTTAATATGCCCATGCATATTAACGATCGGAGCTGGTTGTCCCCATAATGATTGGAATGCTTCTCGTAGTTTTTTAGAAAAAACATTCGAATTAGTTGTCCCTCTATCCGCAATGTTCTCACTTTTAATCCATTGACTGTACTGTTCACGTAAATATTTCATGGATAAGGTCGCATCGTGATTTTCAACCAAGCACCCCTTTATAAAGCGTTCGACGGGTCGGCTAAACAACATGTAACTATCCTTAGCTTCACGCATTGCTTTTGAGCTTGTAAAGTTAAAGTTATTTTTACGTAACTCACCGAGTCCGACAAGCGCCCAATTCAAAATTCCAGAAAGCTCGGTTGCTAGCTTGCCTTCAAGATCAACATCCACCTTTTCCAATGGAACTTGAACTTGGAAAGGTAAAATATTTAAACGCCGCGAAAAGCCATCCGACGTATCAGAGGTCGTTGGCATGTTGTTAGTTACGAAGATTAATTTAGTTTTCAAAACGGTCGTATATTGGGCCTGGTTTTTCGCATTGACAGTGACCGAATCGCCGCTCTTAGTTTTAGTTTCTTCACCCTGCAATTCACCGAAGGCAAACGCAATCAGGTAAGTTGACATCCGAACGGTCGTGTCGAAGTAGTGCACGCCGTCTTCAACCCGCTTTTCGGGCATGTTACTTAAAATCGTTTCGCCAACGTGTTCGTCGTACTTTATGGCGAGGTCAAAAGTGGCCTTGGCTTCCGGTTCGTCGACACACGGGAAAGCTTGCCGGGCCGCGGTTGTTTCAAACTGGGTCCCGATGATTTGTTTCTTTTCACCGTTAACTTCGTAGTAGGACGGGTAAATCCCCATCATGCTGTCGGTCAACTTGGCGCTGTAGTCAATGGCTAGGGTCACCTTCCCCGTTTGTGGGAGGCTGATCCGGATCCCTTGAATCGCGTTGTCAACGCTAAACGGAACGTCTTTGCCGTCAGCTTGGACGGACGCGATCGTTAAGAAGTTCTGGTGAATCAGAACTTCTTAACGATCGCGTGTTCCCGGTAATGGTTGATTTCCCGGAAAACTGTTTCTTTTCACGGTTAATGTCGATATAAATATCATAAGGTTCTGGTTGGAACGTTTCGTAAAAATGAGTTGTCTCTGCCATGGTAATCTCCTCGTTTTTTAAGAATACATCCATTATACCTTACAATTTATGATAAAGTTGCATATCAATTCCTTTGAGTATAAGTATTCTTGATACAGTGATAATTTTTCGAAAATAATTATCATATCACAAAAAATAACGGACTAGAATTATAAAAATCCATTGTCCGTTACCTTATCGTTACCATCTTAATTACAAGATGTCTATTCAGTTTTGCCGATTAGGAGGAAGCACTTGGATATACGGTCATCAGCCGCCATCCGTTACTGAATAACACCCTCAGTTATTCGATGGTAGCGCCACTCTCCTTGTCGAAGAAGTGGGCCTTACTCATTTCAAACGCCATTTGGACGTTTTCACCCGGTTTATGGAAATCACGGGCGTTAACTTGAGCAACGAATTCAGTGTCACCGGTCTTTGAATATAAATTGGAATCGGTACCCAAGAATTCGGAAACCACTACTTGGGCGTTCACTACGGCGTTTGGGAAGGTTTCAAGTGCGACCTGTTCCGTGTGAATATCTTCCGGACGCATCCCTAACGTCACGTCCTTGTCCAAGTACCCCTGTTCCCGGAGAATCTTCAAGCGCCCTTCCGGTACTTCAACATCGAACCCTTTCTCATTGGAAACCCGGTTATCGTGTAAATGTACGTCAAAGAAGTTCATTGAAGGTGACCCGATAAATCCCGCCACAAACTGGTTCGCCGGCTTATTATACAAATCATCGGGCGTCCCGATTTGTTGAACCTTACCGTCATTCATGATAACGATCCGGTCCGCCATCGTCATCGCTTCAACTTGATCATGGGTGACATAAATCATGTTAGTTTGTAACCGCTGGTGAAGCTGAGCAATCTTCGTCCGCATATCGACCCGCAGCTTAGCATCCAGGTTGGACAACGGTTCATCTAGCAGAAACAAACTAGCATCCCGCACAATCGCACGGCCCAAAGCAACCCGTTGCCGTTGACCACCGGATAACGCACCCGGTTTGCGTTCCAAATAATCACTCAGTCCTAAAATTTGGGCGGCATCGGTGACCCGTTTTTTGATTTCATTACGCGGCGTTTTACGAATTTTCAGCCCAAAGCCCATGTTATCCGCAACCGTCATGTTCGGGTACAGCGCGTAGTTTTGGAAAACCATGGCAATGTCCCGGTCTTTGGGTTGTACCTTATTAACCACCTGACCATTCATGTAAAGATCACCCTTGGTAATGGTTTCAAGGCCGGCAACCATCCGTAACGTCGTTGTTTTGCCACAACCGGACGGTCCGACAAACACTACGAACTCTTCATCCGGAATATCCATATTAAAATCAGTTACCGAGTATTTTTCATTACCCTTATATTTTTTATAAATATGATCTAATTTAATTTCAACCATTTTAATTCACCTTTTTTAATCGGTAAAACTTAAACAATTGCAGCTAACGCGTCGTTTCCCGCCGAATTAAATTATACGGCACGTGCCGTTCGATAGTCGTTTCCGGCTGGGGACCGTCCGTCAGTTCCTGAATCAAACGGCCCGCCTCTCGACCAAATTCATAAGGTTGCTGTGCTACCGTCGATAAGGCTGGCGAAACGTACGCGCCCAGATCAAGACCATCAAATCCGATAACCCCAACGTCGGCCGGAACCTTTTTTCCAACGTCCTTTAAGGCCTGCAAAACACCCAGTGCCATAATATCGCTAGCACAGAAAAAGGCATCAATGGTCGGGTTCTGCTGTAAGGCTTGTTTGGCCATTAAGTTAGCAATTTGTTCATCGTAGTTGGCGTACTGAATGAGGCTGGAGTTCACTTCAAAGCCCGCATCCGTCAGGGCTTTTTTATAACCACGTTCACGTAAAATGCTAACCGTCGCGTCGTAAGTCCCGTTCATCATATCGATATTTTTGTAGCCGCCCTTAATTAAAACGTCTACGGCGTCCTTCGCAGCGGTAACGTTATCGGTCGTAATTGACCCAACGCACTGATTATCGTTGACCGGCATGTCAATCAACACGGTGGGAACGCGCGTCGTTTTTAACTGCTCAATATACGGGTCGTTCTGGTGAAGCCCCTGCATAATAACGCCAGTCACGTCCCGCTCACTGCAAAATTGTTCGTAAGTTTTTTCCTTTTGTTTTTGAGTTGTAATCGCATAAAATGCAAATTCAAGATTCTGTGATTCAGCATAGTCTAAAACACCGTTCAGAATTGACATTGGAAAAGTGTACTTGGGTTGGTACACCAAATCGTTAAATACTAATGCAATCGTTTTTAAACGTTTCGAAGAGAGCGCCCGGGCGGCTAAATTCGGTGAATAACCAACTTTATTGGCAATCTCAAAAACGTGTTTACGGGTTTCTTCGCTAATATCAGGATAATCGTTAAAAACCCGTGATACCGTTCCAATCGAAACCCCCGCTTCCTTAGCCACTTCTTTAATCGTAATCTTTTTCAAAACGACACCCTCTTCTAAATTAGTAACGGTTTACTTTTCACCATCCATTCTGACACCCTGCAGGAAGTAGCCGTTAAAGATAATATACAATATAATTATCGGCACAATTGAAATAATGCTTGCTGCCATGGTGTGATCCCAACGAACTCCCGTAGCCTGACTGGTAAAGGTTTGTAGTCCCAGTGTCAGGGTGTACTTCTTCGGCGTTGAAATGTATAACATTGGCTGCATAAAGTTATTCCAGAATCCCATGAAAACGAAAATTGCTTGCGTGGCAATTGACGGCCGCGCTAACGGCATCACAATTCTGAAGAAAGTTGCAATCCGCCCGAGTCCATCAATCTCCGCGGCTTCTTCAACGTCCATTGGAAATGAAAGGAAGAATTGCCGCATCATAAAGATGTTCCCGATGTTAATTGCGGCTGGAAGGATTAGTGAACTAAACGTATCCAGCATACCTAAATTCATCAAAATTAGATAGTTGGGAATTAATAAAACTTGTGCCGGTACCATCATTAGAGCTAAAAAAGTGTAATAAATCTTTTGCCGCCCCGGAAAGTTCAACCGGGCTAACGCGTAACCCGCCATGGTGTTTAAGAACAAATTAACAACCGTCCCAATGATCGAAACGATGACCGAGTTCATAAACCACTTCGTAAATAACGAGGAAGTCCCGGTAATATACTTATAATTGTCCAGAGTAAAATGCTGGGGCATGAGCGCCGGATTGCCACTCACAATTTCTTTTAGCGGTTTAAAAGACGCTGCTAAGGCCCATAAAAATGGGTATAACGTAATGATTGCGTAGGCAATCAAAACAATGTACAAGATGATCTTTAAAATTCTGGATTTTTCTGTCATGTCAAACGCCCCCCTTACCGCAATCCATTACTACCGTTCAACTTTTCAGTCAAACGAGAAACCACGAAGATGATAATCGTCAATACCACGGCTAACGCACAGGCGTAACCCATCGTATTCATGGAACCAAACGCATATTGGTAAACCATTAGGGCGATCGTTAAGGTTGAGTTATCCGGACCACCAGAACCGTTCGAGAAGATGTAGGCCTGATCAAACATTTGGAAAGTCCCAATAATCCCAGTTAACAGGACGTAAGTTGTGATTGGTCGTAAATAAGGAACGGTGATGTACCGCAACTTTTGCCAAGCCGACGCACCGTCAATTTCCGCGGCCTCATAAAATGATTCGGGTAAATCCACTAAGGAAGCCAGGTAAACGGTCATATAGTTTGGAACCGTTGACCAAATATTCATAACCATGATGACTTTTAGTGAATAAGCGGGGTTTTGTAAGAAGTTGATAGGATGTTGATATAATCCCATTGAAATTAAGAAATTGTTCAGCGGACCCGTAATATTAAAGATAAACATGAAAATTAAAGTTAACGCCGCACTGGAGGTTAGCGTCGGTAAGAAGTACACCAACCGGAATAATTTTTTCCCCTTAATCCCACGAGTACTCAATGCGTAGGCAATCAAGAGCGCAATAATGGTTTGACTCGGAACAACGATCAGGGAAAACAGCGCCGTATTTTTTAACGCCGTCATTGCAACGTCATCTTTAAAAACGTCAACGTAGTTTTTCAAGCCGGAAAATTCAAATTGTTGCGAAATCATATTGACATGGTTAAACGACATGTATAGCGCAAACACGATTGCGGCTACGAAGAAAATTGCCGCAATTACAAACGCGGGTGCTAAGAAAATATAAGCTTGCCATACTTGACCATGTTCGCCATTAAGACCCCGAGCAGGTTTAGGCGTTTTTTTCTGCATTTCCATTGCTTTCACCTCTCTTTGAAATAATAGGGCTGTGTACAACCACACAGCCCTACCATCTCAAGTCTTAATTTGCTTTTGAAATTGCCGCGTTAGCTTGCTTGTCCGCAGAAGTCATGGCAGCTTTCATCGTTGTTTTGCCATCTAAGGCCTTAGCAACAAAGTTTTGATATGAAGTGTTGACAGTTGCAGCGGTGGTTCCATCTTGCCAAACGGTTGAATACTTAGTTGCGTCTAACCAAGTCTTCATGTTAGCGTCATCCGTTAACTTAATGGCTTTGGCAACGTCGGAACGACTTGGCATGGTCCCAACGGTCTTAGCCCACTTGGTTTGTCCTTCCTTACTGGTAGCGTAGGCAATCCAGGCATTTGCCAATGGCTTAACCTTACTGCCGGCGTATTCACCCCAGCCAACGGTGAAGATCATCCCACGACGAGCACCTTTGTAGGTCGGCATTGGTAAAACTTGGAAATCAGTTTTATACTGTTTCTTTTGTACTTGATAAGTCCAGTTACCTTCTTCGGTCATAGCAACTTTACCAGTCCCGAAGGCCGTCCCGTTATCACCAGAGCCAAGATCCTTAGCCGTTGAAACTGCGCCGGTCTTAACTAGTTGCTGATAAAGTTTCATGTTTTCAAGCACTTGTGAACTAGCCAAGTTAGAATCACCGTTGGTCTTGATTGGCATCCCGCCATCCGTCTTCATAATGGTGAAGTTCCGGGCCATATCTTGATCATAGGTCATTGCCTTAACCTTGTTCTTACCATAGACCTTGTCCAACTTAGCTTGAAAACCTGGTAACCACTTAATTAAGCCATCATAACTAGTTGGAATGCTGGTAACTTTCACGCCAGTCTTCTTCATGATCTTTTTATTGACCATTAATCCCAAAGTAGAGTTATCCTTCGGAACCCCGTATAAGTTCCCCTTGGTCTTGAACGCGTTAATCAAGTTCGGATAAAATTTCGAAGCCTGCATCTGTGAACTATCTAGTTTTGCAAGCACCCCTTGCTTCTTAAACCACGGGTACATCGAAGAATCAATGTAAAATGCATCGGGTGCTTTGTGTCCGGACAAGTCGGCTTGAATTTGCGTATTAAAGTTCGTATAGACCTTGGTCTGAACCTTAGCCCCCGTCTTCTTTTCAAATCCCTTAATCACTTTATTGATTCCGGCACGTTCCTGATCACTCCCGTACCAAATACCAATTTTAACTGTTTGCCCCTTAAAATCAGTCTGCTTAGAAGAAGATTTATTACCACAGGCCGCTAATAAACCAACGGACGTTAACAATACAGCTGAAACCCCAATACCTTTAATCCAACTTTTCATAATATAATCACTCCTCAAGTAATTTATAGCGTAATGACTACGCTTTCATTTCCCTTTAATTGATACTCGTGACCCTGGTTGGTAAAACTAACTGGTACCTGTGCGTCGATCGTCGCAACGGTAACTTGCTTTTGATCAATGTTTAAATGCAATTTCTGGCCTTGCCAGAAGATTTCAAAACTTAGTTGTTGCCACGCCTTTGGTAAGTGTGGTTCAATTCGCAATTGCTTGCCGAGTAACCGGACACCCCCGAAGCCAAAGACGACGGCGTTCCAAATTCCACCCAGTGACGCCGCGTGGATACCATCATTTGATGAACGCATGTCCGGGCCAATATCGATTTGACACGCCCGTTGGAAGAAACTGTACGCACTATCCGTCATTCGCAAGTCCGATGCTAAAATCGCGTGCGTTGATAACGATAACGAGGAATCATGCGTGGTTTTAGGTTCGTAATAATCCCAGTTAATTTGTTTTTCCTTCGTCGCAAATTTTTGTTCAAATAAATATAATAGCAGTAAAACATCCGACTGTTTGGTAATTTGCAGCTGGTTAACTTGTTCCAAATTATAATCATCAAAAATGCCACCTACGTGTTCCGCGTGCCGGTATTTACTAATATCGACCGTCTTTAATGATAGGTACGTATCATTTTCTGGAATCACCCCGTCCTGGTTAGGTTCCAATAAATAAATTTTATCGACCCGCCGTTGCCAGACCGGATAACAACGATCGAGTTCCAGCCTTTCACTTAGCTCATTAAACTTCTCAGGATGATTAACTTTTAAATCCTCGTAAATTTGAATAGCCGTCTCAATCGTCCACTTAGCGGTATAGTTCGTAAACGTATTGTTATTCACGTGTTCCTTGTACTCATCCGGTCCAATAACGTCTTTGATTTCGTACCGGTCAGCCGCTTCGTTAAATTCCAACCGACTCGACCAGAACTTAGCCGCATCCAAAATCAATTCGTCCACTTTGTCCAACGCAAATTGCTGATCACCACTTGCGTGCACGTATTCCAAGGCACCAAATGCTACGTCGCTCGTAATGTGTTGTTCAATGAAACCCGACCAAATCTTCATGGCGCGACCCGTGACAATATCGGCAGCCCCCCATTTAGGGGTCGTTTCACCATCCGACGGCCACGCCGCTTCCCAAGGAAATTGGGCACCCTCGTAATGGTTATCCTTGGCTTTTTGATGAGCGCCCGCCAGTCCCAGGTACCGGTATTCAACTAATTGTTTGGCAACGGCGGGTTTCGTGAAGATATAATAGGGAAGCATAAAAATCTCAGTGTCCCAGAAAGCGTGTCCCTTGTATCCTTCACCCGTTAACCCCTTCGCCGCAATGTTCATTCGTGAATCGTGTTCAGGAGTTGAAATCGCCAGTTGATACCGGGCAAAGTTAATTGCTAACTGATCATCCGGGTCATCCGACTTAAGCTGAACCTTGCCATAGTTCCAAACCCGCCGTTTCCAAGCAGTTGCGGTTTCTGCCAGTAACTCATCAAACGAACGTTTTGAACTTTCCTTTAAGAGCCCCAATCCAAATTGTTGTAGTTCTTCTAAGTTATGACCGTTAAAATCAATATCACGATCCGAAACAAGGGTGTTGTACTTAACTAACTGCAATGTTTCATCTTGTTTTAGACTCTCTTGATACTTACAAAATATCTGTCGCCGGCCTAACTCCATCTGCTGCTTAACGGGCCGATGATCCGGCGTTTCAAACTCATGACAAGTCGACAACGCAAAGTTGATTTTGGATTCGTTAGTTTCTGTCAACAATTGCATGTAGTGATTATCAAACAACCGCTTATCACCTTCAATTAGGTGTTGTGAACCGTTGTTGGTTTGTTGACCATCGATTCCCGATTTAATCTTAACTACACAATCAGCAGTGGTTGGCGTCACGGTGACCCGTAATACTACTAAATGCAGGTTGGCCATCGAAACAAACCGTTCAAACGTAAACCGGTACGTCCGCTGCTCATAACTCCAGTTAAACATGCGGGTCAGTAATCCATTTTTCAAATCTAACGTGCGCTGGTAGTTGCTGACCTCGCCTTGATTTAGATCCAGGGTCTGTCCGTCCACTTCAACTTCTAACCCAACGACATCTGGTAAGTTGGGTAACTCGGTTACCTCACCATTAAACTTATCAAACGTTCCCGCAATAAAGGTATCCCGGGTTTCATTGACATACCGTTCTTCCGTTACCGCTCGAATTCCCACGTAGCCATTTCCTAAACACATGTTAGCTTCGGTTTTACCTAGATGCTTTAAATTAAACGCATTCTCTCTTAGAATCCAAGGATTCCCCGGATCCGTTTTAAACCCCAATTGCATACTAACGGTCCCCTCTCAATTTCGGTAAAAATATCTATTCGAGCGGTGCAGTACCACACCAGCACCGGCCAAATAAATGCCAATTTGAAGTGCAATTTGTAAATGCAAAATTAGAGAAATAATGATAAACGGTAGCAAATAACCCAAATACCATTTATAAATCTGACGAATATCGTTGCGATCACGGTTGGCATAAACAATTACAATCGCATAAATCGCCGTGAGAAGAAACATTGCTAATAATCCGCCAGTATTAATACTTGTTAATGGTAATTTCATAACTAGCCTCATTTCTCCACGTTAATGAGATCCTTTTCTAGAACAACCGTACTGTTACCCAAGTAATCATGAAGCATCCGCCCCGTGAACGAACAAATTAAAATACTGATTAATCCAAAGATCCAACCCACAAACGGTAAAAAGTAAATTGCTTTGGTCACTTCCCGAATCCCTGAAATTAAGGCTTTGTTTGGCAATTCGTCATTTACTAGGACGTATTCGCGGCCAATTTTTTTGCCCAAAGTCTGTCCCTGATTACTCGTAATCAGAATAACGTTATAAACCACAAATCCAATCTGTCCTAAAATATCCGCAGTTCTAAAGTTTGCACGTAAAAATAGAATCGATAAAACGACTACCGGAACGTAAACCACGATGACGTCAATCAGGCCGGCCAGCACACGTAATTGAAGATATTTAAATCGCATCATCGGCACTCCTTTATTGAAATTAGCGAAAGCGTTTTTGCTTATGGCCTAAATATAACGCCTTCATTATTTTTAGCAAGCGCTTACACGAACAATCTATCAATTTTTTGATTTATTTAAGGCTATTTACGTTGTTTTAACTAACAAATATTCTTTCCACCTAATTAAAAACATTATTTATATTATTTAAAGTTAGGTCCCGCGTAGTTGAAAAACAGATATTTGCTTTTGCTAAAACTTTCGGATCACCAACTCCGATTGAAGTCTCACCCGCGCCATTGATGGATTCTATCCCCGCCGCAGCGTCTTCAATTCCAATACAATTTTCTGGACGCAGGTTTAATATTTCCGCACCCCGCCGAAAAATTTCCGGATCAGGTTTTCCTTTTTTTAAACTGGTCGGATCAACCATTTTTTCAAAATAACCCGCTAAGCCTAATTTATTTAGTACTAGCTGCGCATTTTTAGACGCGGAGGCCAGTGATAATAAATAGCCCCCCTGTTTAAGCTCTGCTAAAAATTCATTTATTCCTGGTAAAATATCGGCCGGCGTCATTTGATTAACTAATTTTAAATAGTTTTCATTTTTAGCCGTAGCCAGTGCTTCCTTTTCGTCATCCGTATAATCATCAACCTTATTACCACGGGCTAAAATTAAATTTAGTGACTCCATGCGACTAATTCCCTTAAGCTGATCCGCCAATTGATCGTCCCAGGCAACTTGAACCTGAGCCGCAACTTGCCGCCAAGCCCGGCTATGAAACACGGCCGTATCCGTGATTACACCATCCAAATCAAAAATAAATCCCTTGATATCGCTAAAATTGACCATCGTTATTACCACCCCTATTTAATTTTTCTTGCTTTACCGTCAACAACTACTTCTAACGTTGGTCCGGCTACGCGTAACACGTTTGTTTGGGTCCGTTGTAATTTAATTTCTAAAGTACTTCCGCGAAAACGAATTCTAAACGCCAAATGATCCAGTTCATCCGGCAGGTAGTTTGTAATGTGAAGCCGGCCGTGCTTGACGTACATGCCCGCAAAACCATACGTCAAACCTAGCCAACTACCGCCTAAATTAGCTTCATGCAGTCCATCACTCGCATTTCCTTGCAGGTCAACCAGATCCATCAATGACGTATCCATGTAGTACTTAAAAGCCTTTTGGGGTCGGCGTAACCGACTAGCTAAGATACTAAAAATAGACCGCGACAATGACGAATCGTGCGTCGTAATTGGTTCGTAATAATCATAATCCCGCCTCAATTGTTGATTCGACTGATCCTCAGGAAAAATCATCTCTGCTAATAACGTGTCCGCCTGCTTATTAACTCGGTGCCGGTAGATCATGAGTGGATGGTAGTGTAATAACAACGGATAATTCGTTTTTGGTGTTTTAGCAAACGGCCAAACCGGCATTTCAGGTGACTCATCGTCTTGCTTAGTGACCCGTTGCTCCTCATCATACGGTAAATACATGCGTTCGCTCGCGGCACTGAACTGTTCCTGCTCGCCGGGGTCCGCCACCATGTAACCGTGTTTAATTAACCAAACGGCAAACGCTAAGTTCTCCTTCGCCATGCGGTTAGTGTAATAATTATTATCAATCAACGCCGTATATTCATCGGGTCCGGTTACCTTATAAAGGCAAAATTCCTGCTGCCCTTTCCGTTCCCGCCAACTACCATAAGCTAGCCAGAATCGCGCGGTTTCTAAGACAATCTCAGCTCCTTTTTGACGTAAGAAATCACCGTCGTCAGTCACTTCATAATAAAGTTTAATTGCATGGGCAATATCCGCATTAATGTGATACTGAGCCGTACCGGCTGGGAAATACGCGCTGGCCTCTTCACCATTAATTGTCCGCCAAGCAAATAAGGCGCCGCTATCCACACCGAGGTCTCGGGCCCGGTTACGGGCCTGCTGTAAAATACTATAGCGATAGCTTAACAACCGCTTGGCAATCTCCGGGTTAGTGTAAATAAAGAACGGTAAAATATACATTTCCGTATCCCAGAAATAGTGGCCTTCATAACCCGGCCCCGTAATCCCCTTAGCCGCAATATTGCTTCGGCCATCACGGCCTGCCGATTGAAATAACTGAAATAGATTGTACTGAATCCCCTTTTGCAGTTGTTCATCACTGAGTTCAACCCGCGACTGGTTCCAAAAATCACCTAGGATTTGTCGGTTAACCGCCTGATCGTCCCGTTTTTGCTGGGGTTTCAATTCACCATTAATTTCACTCAGTCGCCGAGTAAACTGCCAGGTCACCTCTTCACCCGCTGCAATTTTTCCAGCACCTTCGAATCCGCTTTCATTTCTAATTAACGAATAATTCTGCGGGCCCGCGTTCACCTGATCTTCCTGAATCAACGTCTGTGACGTCGACTCCGTCTTGCTTGTCCATTGAAAACTGCGTTCATCCTTCGTGTTCTGAATATGGATGGCCAGGCGCGCGTTTCGTGCCGCTACCCGTGGATCATCATCGTTGATCAGCGCTGAACGTTCACCACCATTAACAAATAATGACCGTTTAAACTGAATGGTTCCCGTGTAATTAATCGACTTTAACGTATACGTAACGGTGAACTGGTGCGTGCCATCCTGAACAACCCAGGAATTAACGGTTAGTAAAAATTTTTCTCCCGCTTTAGTTTCTAACCCAAAGCGTTCGTTTAAGCTGCCATCAGAAAAATCCAGCGCCGTACGCTTTAAATCCACCCGCCAATCACCGGGGACCGTAGAATCTGCCGTGTCGGAAATCAAATCAAAATTTCGCGGATTAGGTAAAGAAACGATGGTTTGGTGTAATTTAGCATATCCGTAAGCATTCTCACCGTACACAATGGGATTCGTAACGTACAAACCATTTACCAGCATCACGGGTAACGTCCCAGCCTGATTCCCCGTAAATGGAACGGCATCCCGAACGCCAAAATGACCGTCACCCAGTGCAAAAATCGTCTCCAAATATTGTCGATCCTTGTTTGCAACATCATCTAACGTTAATTTTGTAGATTGCATTTCACCATGACCTCCTTTTCAAATCAGTTGTAGTATAGCACTCCGCAAAAACGTTTTCAGTTAAAACTAATTATTTTTATTCTTAGGATTAAGCCCCATTTTTCATTGAGAATCGCCTTTACCGCCGCAATCCGCGTTCCGAACCCACAACATAAAAAAAGCCGACCATCCCGTTGGATAGTCAGCTAATTTAACTATTTAATAGTCGGTAACTTTTAAATTCCTAGTTCACTTCCACGAACTTGCCACTACTCTGGTCGTGCTTCGCCCAAATATCGTTAACGTTATCGTAACGGTAAGTATCGGTTAGCTTATTGGTGTCGCGGTCGTACAGTTTAATTTCATAAACGTCGGTGTGCGGTTCACTTTCCGTGTAAGTGTAATCGTCAGTATCCACCCCGTCGGCGTCACTAATGCGGTCCACCGCCGTTTGGGCCGGACTCGTTAAGTGGTCGTACGAGTTACCGGTATGTTTCTTGACCACGCTTGGGGCTTTCGGACCGGCCGTCGCTGTTTGGGTATCCTCGTCCTTAGAACTAGCGTCATCCTTGGCGCTGGTCTTAGTCGCCACCAGCAGCTTAATCTTCTGGTTAACGTTCGACTTGCCCTTCAGCATTGCATCTTTACTGGCCGAATCGGCACCGCCGACCAGTTTAAAATGGTACGTCCCGGGCATCAATGGTCCGGCCGTGTAGTTTTCGTGACTGTACTTGGTCGTCGACAACTTGGCCCCGTTAGCCTCAATGTCGGCATCCTTTAAATTGGTCTCAATTTTCGGGTGCATCGTCGTTACTTGTAACTTATAAACCGGCACAACTAACAACTGGTGTCCCGCCGTCACCACTTTAAGCGTGTGGTCGCTAGTGTAACCGTTATGTGGCAAATCCGTTTGGGCATCCTACGCGTAAGAAGAATGTTCCTTAACGTAGGTTGCCAACGGTGCCACCGTCGTTTCGTTGATTTTCAAATTCGGGTCGTCGCTAACCAGGCTCTTCGCCAGGGTCGCCTTATCGCCGTCAACTAGTGCCTGCGTAATCTTGGCAACCTGTTGCTGCTTACTAAACATCCCCCGGTAAACCAGCGCGCCGCCCCCTAAGACGATGACAAGTACCACGACCAAAACGACCCACTTGAGCCCCGACGGCCGTTTCTTCGCCGGGATAGCTTCCCGCGACTGTCGCGATGGGCTTGATTGCGGTTGATCAGAACTTTGCGTGGTTGTTTTTTCAGTTACCTGACTAGCCGCACCCGACTGAGCACTCGTTTCCGGTAACCGCTGACCACACTCCCCGCAAAAAGTACTGCCCGCCGCATTTTCATGGTGGCAATTTGGACAAATTATCATCAGTTATTCCCTTCCTTTTTTAATAATTTTAATCACCTTGCTGGCCAATCACTACATTTTCCCGCTTACACTTTCGTAAAACTAGTGGACCCGCAATTGGGGCCAGGAGACCCGCAATCAGAACCCCACCCACCATCGTGGCGATCACTTTACCGATAACCGACCAAAAGCCACCGAAATAATACATGTTATTTAACAACCGGCCAATAAAACTTTGTAAGTACCAATACCGTGAGAACGGGTAAAAATACGCTCCGACTACCGTTAAAAAGATGTGAAGTGCCATAAATACCATCGTCAGCACCGTTTGCATAGGGCCCGGTGTTGATAAAGGTTCCAGAAAAAATGCACCTAGGATGAAGCCATACATAATCCAATCTAAAACAGCCATAATTGCAATTTGAAAATACATTCGCTTCCGGTAAGCCGGCATTAAATAATCGTAGTTATGTTTAACACTACTGACTGTCTGCTTAAAATTGTCATTTTTAGGTGGTTGAACATAGTGTTTCTTTTCTGACATTGTTACTTTACTCCTCCCGAATCGTCACCAGTTATAACTGAGCGGCGATTAAGTCCTGCTCAGTTATCTGTGATAAATCTGCTTGCGGATTCTTAGCTAACCGAACCGCAATCTTACGAATCACTTGTTCATTTAAGTTTCGAATCCAACGGCCATTACTGTGATCGTTATCCTGCGCAAAGTTGTGCTCAACTAACGCAGTGTATGTCGTTGCATCCACTCGATATTTTTTAGCTTTTAAGTCCGCTAAACCAATGGCAACCAGCTCTTTTGGTGTGTAGTCTTCAAACATGAAACTGTTTGGAATTCGACTACGTAAGCCCTCGTTCATCTTTAAGAACTTCTCCATGTCATCGGTATAACCGGCAAAAATAATCACAATATCGCTGCGGTGATCCTCCATGAACTTCAAAATTTCATTAATAGCTTCACTACCAAAGTCTTGAGTACCACCAGTTGCTAAAGTGTACGCTTCATCGATGAAAAGTACCCCGCCAAGCGCTGATTCTAAAACTTTCCGTGTTTTAATTGCCGTTTTACCAATGTACTCGCCAACCAGTTCTGCTCGTGAAACTTCGACAAACGTTTGCTTGGCAATAATTCCCTTTTCGTAAAGAATCTTTCCTAAGATTCGGGCCACCGTGGTTTTCCCAGTCCCCGGATTGCCTAAGAATAAAGAGTGCAGGGTCATGGCCGAACTATCCAGTCCCTGGTCACGACGTTTTTTGTTCATTTCCGCAATAGCAATGAATTCGTTTACTTCGTCCTTTACGTTTTGAATTCCAATCATCTGATTCAACTGATCCAGTGCGGGTAACTCACCAAAATACTTAATTTGCCCCTGGTGATCCGACAACAATAGGTTCCCCTGTTCATCAGCCATGAATTGATCTTGTTTCCGATCATACTGGGCATAGTTCAAGTGTTCCACCTGCAAACTTACGCTATGATCCAACTTAATATTCGGTACTGATAGCATTCCAAAATTAATCGTATTAACATTCACAACCGAACCTTTTTCCACGTATAGGTTGATTTTGCCATTATTGCGACCAACTACTTAAATCACCTTGTCACACATACGTTTATATTAATCTGATATACTGTTTACATCTACTGCTGGAAAAAGCTGAATAGTTATCAACTTTTTCCACTAAATCTATACGGAGGTTTACATGCAAATTAAAGACGTTGTTACAACTGCTGGTATCAGTGCTTACACCATTCGTTTTTACGAAAAAAAGGCTTAATTAAAATTAATCGTGATTCACACGGTGTACGTATTTTCGACGAACTTACCATCAACAGACTACGTTGGATTCAATGTTACCGACGGGCTGGTCTCTCCATCAAAGACATCAAAAAAATTATTGAAGCAAATTTATCCCTAGCTGATTTTATTACAATTCTTGATGGAGCAAAGCAACGTTTGGTAACAGAAATTGCTGACCTTGAATTTACAAAAGCTTGCTTAGATATTAAGAAAAAGGCCACCCTGTCTGGCGAACCACTCACCGATGTAACCGCCTGTGCACCTTCAACATATGAAACTCCTAAGATCTATAACTTTGGTGATACTAAACATCACACAATTTAAAGAACTGATTCCTTCATTTAGAATCAGTTCTTTTAGTGTCGAGTATTACCTACTTTCTATTAGCGAAATTAAGCTAGTTGACTCAAAATTTCCTTATTAAAATCATCTAAGTCGTCCGGTGTACGGCTTGTGACTAAATGCTAATCAACCACTACTGATTCATCCTTAATAATTGCCCCCGCATAGTAAAGATCAGGAACAACCGTCACATATCCAGTAAGTGTCCGTCCTTTAGTTAATCCAATTTGAATAAACATTTGAGGGCCATGGCAAATTGCAAAAATTGGTTTATCCGCCAACATAAAATCTTTTACTAATTCAACGTAACGGTTGTCAGCACGTAATTGATCCGGTGAAAAGCCACTTGGAATTAACAATGCATCGTAATCATTGAGAACTATTTCGTTAATCCCTCTGTCTGTCATAAATTTAGTTCCATGTTTACCAGTCAACGCTTTATTAGCTTCATTTTCAACTAGATCAACAGTATACCCTGCTCCAATCAAGGCGTCTCGCGGTGAGGTGTATTCAATATCTTCAACTTCATTAGTCATAATTGCGACAACTTTACTCATAAAGATTCTCTCCTTCTAATACCCAGTAATTACTCAACAATATCAAGTTTACGAGCTTAGACTCGGTCTAAGGCAAGAGGATTCAAAAATCCTTTTACAAAAAGAGTGATTCCTAAAAATCCGGAATCACTCTTACGATTGTCGTCCTACCTTTATTTACTTACGACGTGTTCTTCATCCAACATGTACTGAAACGCAACTTCACTAGTTAGCAAATTCGCCTTGAAGAACCCTTAGTTACCATTATTTTCATCGCCCATCACTATGAAATACGTCGTACCTTCATCAACCACGCACTGGAAGCTAAGCTGATTATATTTGAATACTTGTTTCCAGAATAAGCCGATAATTCAAATCATCTCGTGTTGCGTAGCTTCGTTTGCTATCGTAAAAAGTTCCTCTTAGAAAGTAACCAGAGTCACCGCTGATAACATTCCCACGACAATCATTAACTTTAAGTGCTTTCTGACTGAAAGCATGCTGACATAAGCTATGATGAAGCTGTATTCATTTTTTGAAAACACGGAGGAAATATTATGAAAACTGCACTTTTTATCGTGCTAACGGGTTATTAACAGGTTATCAACATACCGGCAATGCTCAATATTTATAGCAAAGTTAGCCACAGTATCAAAATCCTGATGACTTTCATGAGGAACAAGTAATCACCGATAAAAATTTAGTAACGGCCAATGGCACCGCCGCCTTGGAATTTACGAATTCAATCTTGAAATTAATCAAGTTATCAACTAACCAGCAAATTGATCAATCAACTGATTTATACCGCCTTGGCTTTTATCAATACTGCCAAATTTACGGAAATCCGTTCGCTAACTAAGCACTGTTAAATAGCCAATTAAAAAAGAGTGATTCCTTAAAATTTGGAATCACTCTTTTATACTAATCAGCATATATTTATTTAGTAACTACGTGATCTTCGTCCAGCATGTATTGGAACGCTACTTCGCCAGTCAACAAGTTAGCTTTAAACAACCCCTGATTACCGTTGTTTTCATCACCCATGACCACAAAGTACGCGGCTCCTTCATCGGCCACGTGTTGGAAACTCAAGTAGTTGCCCTTGAATCCCTGCTTCCGGAATAACCCAATAATCCGAATCATTTCACGTTGTGTTACTTCATTAGCTGAAACTTTTTCGCTCATTTAATTGTATCCCCAATTCTCTTCTTAATCTTATTTTGCCGTTTTAGTCGTTGGTTTATTGCCTGCCACCACGTAACTATCGGTTAGTGGCGTAGCCCACCAACCGTTAAAACCTAAGCCCATTGACTGGGTAATTTGTAACCCTGAGTCTTGAAAGACCTGCCCGTACTCGTTAATATTACGACCAGTATCGATGATCATAAGGTGTCCACCAGGTTTTAGCACTCGAATGGCTTCCTTGACCGCATTGATCCGGGCCTGTTCATTTTTAATATTATGGATGGCAAAGCTAGACGTCACCACGTCAAAGCTTGCATCGGGAAAATCTAACTTGGTCATGTTCCCCATCACTAAATTAACCCGATTCGTTAATCCCAAATCATCCACGTTTTTTTGCGTCACGGCCATTTTGTTATGTGATTGATCGCGTGACAACCACAGATCCAGACCGGTTACTTTACCAGCCGGTCCTAATTGCCGGGCGATGCGCGTTAATAAAGCGCCCCGACCACAGCCTAAGTCTAAGACTTGACTGTCCGGACGTAAGTTTATGTGCCTGATTGCATCGTCAAACAAGCGATACTTCCCCTGGGCCGTCGTGTGTAAAAAGATCAACGCACCCAGCAACAAGATAATCCCGATAGTCAGCTCAATGCCAATCGGGTAATTCCACCGATTCACGTACGCGTGCCAGAGTAACCCTACGCCAAACACGGCATAGATCAGCAACGCATACGGCGCATCGACCCCGTACCTTTTGATATTCATCCAGCTTTGTCCCCTTTTAAATCCCCGATTTTCGTTTCCCCGCTCAATCGTGGGAAATGGGGGCTAAGGGGGCATGCTTTGAACTTACCCGCTTAGCTCCTACTTCTTAATCACTGTTTTAATCGGTAGTGTCCATTTAGCGTCCACTGCCCTTAATTCATTAATTTAACTTATTATCAACTGCTCGATAAAGCATTCCAAAGCCTTCAAGTAATTCTTCACCAAGTCTGCTTATAATTGATTTTATCTAAATGTATAAGGCCGGTTACTTTCTGAAATCCAAAGCTTAGTTTTCATGATTATAACCAGCGTCCGTTTAGCGTCCATTTATCACCAAATGCCAACCTCATCAGACGTTATCGGCACTTGGCGCCCAAAAAAGCACTCCCCTGCAAGCAGCGGAGTGCCCTAAAAATCAGTAAATAACTATTTAATTATTTGCCTAACTTTTCTTTACCTAAAACGTTCAACTTTTCGTCGAAGTCGTAAACCACTGGTTCACCAGTAGCCATTTCAAGGTTCATGATGTCATCATCACTGATTTGTTCAATGTACTTTGAAAGGGCGCGGAGTGAGTTACCGTGGGCGGCAATAATGACGTTCTTGCCGTCTAATAACTTAGGCGCAATTTGGTCTTCCCAGAAAGGCATAACCCGTTCCAAAGTAACCTTTAAGTTTTCGCCACCAGGCACGATGTTCGGGTCTAAGTCAGCGTAACGACGATCGTTAACAGCTGAACCTTCATCATCCGCACTCAATAATGGAGGCAATACGTCGTATGAACGACGCCAGATATGAACTTGGTCGTCACCGTATTTTTCAGCGGTTTCCTTCTTGTTCAAACCTTGTAATGCACCGTAATGACGTTCGTTTAAGCGCCATGATTTCGTTTCTGGAATCCAAAGTTGGTCGGATTCTTCAAGGACGTAGTGCAAAGTCTTGATGGCACGAGTCAAAACTGAAGTGAAGGCGTAGTCGAATTGTAAGCCGGCTTCTTTAACTTTTTGACCAGCCGCCTTAGCTTCTTCAACACCCTTTTCACTTAGATCAACGTCTACCCAACCAGTAAATTGGTTAGATAAGTTCCATTCACTTTGACCGTGACGAATCAATACTAATTTTGCCATAGCAGTTAATGACCTCTTTCTTATAGTTATTTACTCCCCTTATTCTACACTGAAACCGCGAAAAATCAAAACAATATCAGTCCTTATTTTCAGAGTCGGGGTGAAAAGTGATGGTTTTTTTCAAATTAATTTTCGGGTGTAGTCCGTGAACCGGTTTCACACCAATGATGTCTAAAATGAAGTTAAAGATTGGGACACCGACAATCAATCCCCAGACGCCGAAGAGCCGTTCACTGATTAACAGCACCACGAACGTGTAAAAGATTGGTAATTCCGTTCGACTCGACATGAACTTCGGGTTGAGCACGTAGGCTTCAAGGGCGTGCACCACGACAATCATCACAATCATGTAGACAACGTAACGGAAGCCACCGACCGAGTAGGCAATCAAGCTCAGCGGCACTACCGAGATGATCACCCCCGCGACGGGAATTAGACTGAGCAAGAAAATCATTAAGCCTAAACTGATCAGCTGTGGCATTTGCAGGATCGCCATAAAGGCCACCGTAATCGCCGTGTTAACGATGGCAATCAGGAACTGGGCTTCCAAGACGACCCCGAAACTGTTGACAAACTTACGCGCGAAGTAGGCCACGTCCTGGAAGAACCAGCCAAAGGTACTTGTTAAGAAACGCTTGGAAAAGTCGCCCATCTGGTGCATTTCGACCGTAAAAAAGAAGCTTAAAATAAACGATAGGAAGAACGTCAGCCCCATGTTCCCAATGTTGGTAATGTACTGGAAAACGACCGAAATGCCGCCCTTAAGCTGCTTTAAAATATCCGATTCGGCCATGTATGACGTGACCCAAGTCAGCAGCTGATTGGTATCGTGCGACGGGTTTTGATAGAACTTATACACCGACTCAAACGTGGAAAACGTCTGGTTAATTAACTTCGGCAAATACAGCGAAACCGCGTAGTACATCCCTAAAATAACCAAAATATAAATGACGATGACGATCAGCGTCGGTGGTAACTTGACCCACTTGCGCACCGTCCGTACTAAGCGGGTCACCAAAAAGGTAAAGACAAAGGTGAGCAAAATAATGCTCATCATTCCCGCCGATAAATACAAGACCAACACCACCAGCGCCAGCACAACCGCCCGCCGCAAGCGGACGTTGTGGACGAACTGCGACCAAAATTCCAAAAGTTCCACCCCTCTACTATCCTTGTCCCCATTTTAACGGAAAACCAGGCTAATAAAAACGAAAAGTAACTTATAATTACGCAAAAAACGTGTAAAGTTTCCGTCATTTACGGTAAACTTCACACGTTCGTTTATTTAAACACGTTGGTTCAACTTATTTTATTGGAAATGCATCTTTAAACTTTCTAATCCTAACGCTTGGTGAATAATCACGGACGCCCCGCCCAGTAAAGCTGCTGATTGGACGTTCTTCGTCGCAATGATTGGAACTTGCCGGGTCGGTGAGGACATCTTAGCCGTCATGTTGCGGATATCCGTCAACAATTGTGGCAAGATTTCCAGTACGGTCGTGTTCAACACAACTACGTCCGGTGCAAAAGCGGTGCTGACGTTGGAAACCACCTTGGAAAGGTAGTAAACGAAGTCGTTAAAGACTTTGGTCACTTCCGGATCATGGTTGATGTAGTCGTGCTTAACCGCCGTTAAATCTAAGCGGTCAACGTGCTTAATGGCCTTCAACCGTGCCCAGAGCGCCTTTTCCGACGCGTAATCGTTCACCGATTCCATGTGGTTGTCCAAGTGACGGTCTTCAAGTAAGGCCGTCCCGACTTCGCCGGCTTCACCTTCATGCCCGGAGTACAACCGCGAATCGGCCACGATACCGGCGTGGATTTGATCACGCACGACCACCGAAACCACGTTATTGAAGATTTCGTTGTCGTGGAAATCGCGTTCGAATACGGCCGTTAAGTTGGCTTTCTTTTCCAGTACCACTGGAATCCGTAACTTATCCCGCAAGTATTTAGCTAAATCGAAGTTGGCTAAACACTTGATTGGGGTTTTCAAAATCTTGTTTTCGTAAATGATTCCGTCCAGGGCAATCGCAACCCCCATCAAGCCATGAATCGTGCCGTAATCGTCAACGTTTCGTAACTGGTCTTCAATCAGGTCGATGGTATCGGTCAACGTCATGTCGTTGGTCTTAAAGCTCTGGAAGTGTAAGATCTTACCGTTCAACCGCGAATACATGAGCTTCACGGCGTCTTCGGATAAATCAATGCTGGCAACGAAACCATAGTTGACGTTTAATTCCGCCATCACCGGCTTACGGCCACCATTTTTAGTGCTAACGCCACAGCCGATTTCCTTAATGAAATCGGTCCGTAATAACTGATTATAAATGTCTGAAACGGTAACCTTGTTTAAGTTCAAATTCCGTGAAATTTGACTCCGACTAATTGGCCCCTCATTAATAACTTGTTGTAGCACTTGTTTCTCGTTGGTACTGCGCATCACGTGTTTATTAATAATCATCCTGAATCTAGGTGTCCACACCGAGTCGCCGAATTACTATTGTCAGATTACTTAACCTGGCCTGCCATCAATCTAGCCATTCGGTGGTCACCTTAACCCCCTAATCTGTTAATATTCTATAGCATCAAACTAACTTGTTACACAAAATAGTCAATTTTGTACCTATTTTGACATCTTGCTGCTAAAAAAATGTCGCCGTTGGTCCAAAATGACCGCCCCCATGAATCTAAAAAACATGTAGAACGAAAGTCATCCGTCCTTACTCTTACATTCTATAACAGTTTTTATAAAAAAATCACCGATTCACACCTAAAAGCGGGTGTTTTACCGGTGATTGTTAAGTATGCTTCCATACCGATATAATTCTAATTATATTTATTGTAAGGACTTGGCCGCTTGCGCGATCGACATGTGCTGGGCACTGGCCTGTTGCAAAATGGCCTCAACCTGCGCATCGGTGTAATTATGGCTGTTATAGCCGGCTTCGTCAAGTTCAGCGCGGGTCGCGTTGATCTGGGCCGCACTATAATCGGTATTTTTAGCGGCCTGCGCGATGGAAACGTGCTGCTCGCCCGCCCGCTTTAAGATTGCAATGATTTGGTCGTCAGTCATACTACTACCCTTCATACCGGCTTCGTTCAACTCGGCACGGGTTGCATTGATTTGGGCTTCGGTATATAACCCAGTCGGCTGACTCGATGACGTGGCGGTGTCGCTTTCAGCGGTCGTTGACTGCGATTGTGCAGCCTGGTGCCGCTGACTTGAACTTGAAGAACTTGCCGACAACGCACTTTCAGTACTATCCTCAATTGGCGCAGCGCCAGTTAGCGCTTTGATCGACGCGTTATTTTGCTTGCGTAACGCGGTCGCCTGCTTATAAATATCTTGATAATGGGTTTGCTTGAAACGCTTATCCTGCATCATCACTTTGATGACACCGTTAGAATCGGTAAACTCATTGGCCTTATTTAACTCTAGGGCACTCTGATACTGCGAACGGTAGGTCTTGCGCTTCGCTAAGACCTGCTTGATCGTTTTGAGTTGGTCCTGGGCGCGTTCCGTTAAGACGGCGGATGCGTGCCGGGTTTGCTTAACCTGCTTAAAATCACGTTTAGCCGCACTAAACTGACGCGCTTTTAACGCTTCAGCGGCGTCCACGTAAGTCTGCGTCTGGGTCAAATACCGTTGCGCCGTCTGATCACTGGCGCGGGTCCGGGTGGCGTGCGTAAAGTTCGTCACGGCCTGCGAATAATCCTTAGCATGTAAAGCGCGCTTACCTGCTTTCATTTCGGTCGTGTACGACTGTTCCTGCAACCGGTAACGAGTGTACGAATAACCACCAACGCCAACGGCCACGACGACCACGACAATTGCCCATAACCACTTTTTCATCACAACACCCCCAAAAGTTTGTTTTACTTATCGATTTATTATACCATGTTTACGAATTTAACCGTAAAAGCTTTGTGCTTACAAAACGGTTTTCATAAGCGTATAATGTTTTTTGTATTTTATCAAGAAAGGATCCTCACTGTAATGTTAGAAAAGACTTTTTACAAGACCCTGTTAAGCCACTCCTTCAACATCCCGGTTAAGGTAAACTACTGGGACGGTAGCAGTAAGACGTATGGCGACGGCACCCCAGAAGTAACGATTACTTTCAAGGAAGCCATCCCAATGCACGATATTACCAGAAATGCGTCGATTGCGCTGGGCGAAGCTTACATGGACGGCAAAATTGAAATCGAAGGTAGTATTCAAAAGTTGATCGAATCAGCTTACGAATCCGCCGACAGTTTCTTTTACAACTCCAAGCTAAAAAAATTCATGCCTAAGCAATCCCATACTGAAAAGAAGAGTCAGGAAGACATCCAAAGTCACTACGACGTTGGTAATGACTTCTATGAAATGTGGTTGGATCCAACCTTGACCTATTCTTGTGCCTACTTCAAACACGAAGACGACAGTCTAGAAACGGCCCAAATCAACAAAGTGCACCACATCATTCAAAAGCTCAACCCGCAACCAGGTAAAACCTTATTGGATATCGGTTGTGGCTGGGGAACGCTTATGCTGACCGCTGCTAAGGAATACGGTTTAAAAGTCGTCGGCATCACGCTTTCTCAGGAACAATACGACCTGGTTTCCCAACGGATCAAGGATGAAGGCTTAAGCGACGTCGCTGAAGTTCGCTTGGAAGATTACCGCGAACTCGGTGACGAAACTTACGACTACATCACCAGTGTCGGCATGTTCGAACACGTCGGTAAGGATAACTTGGCGATGTACTTCGAACGCGTTAACCACTACCTCAAGCCAGAAGGTATCGCCCTGCTTCACGGGATTACCCGTCAACAAGGTGGCGCCACTAACGGCTGGTTAGATAAGTACATCTTCCCAGGTGGCTACGTTCCCGGCATGACCGAAAACCTCCAACACATCATCGACTCCGGTTTACAAGTTGACGACGTTGAAACCTTACGCCGCCATTACCAACGGACGACTGAATTATGGGACGAAAACTTTAACGCGGTTCGCGGTAAAGTTGAAGCGAAGATGGGCGAACGCTTTACTCGCATGTGGGACTTATACCTACAAGCCTGCGCCGCTTCCTTCCAGTCCGGTAACATTGACGTGATGCAGTACCTCGTTTCTAAGGGCCCGTCATCACGGAACTTACCGTTAACCCGCGAATACATGTATGCGGACCATCCGGTGGCTGAAGAAGTCTAATTGAATATGAATACTAAAAAGCTTCGCTGAAAAAAATCAGCGAAGCTTTTTTGCTACTACCATTGACCCGTTAGTCGGTTGCTTGGCCGGTCACCGTGATTTTTTTCGCCGTTAGTGACGGCACGGTATTGCTCCCCCCGAGCTTAGTTTCGTAAGTTTGTCGGTCACCGAAGACCCCCTGAATATCAACGTAATCATCTTCAACGGCCGTCGTCTTACCTTCATGGCTAACCATAAAGAGGTGCGAAGGATCCTCATCCGTATAAACTAATAGCGTCGTCTGCCCAGCCGATTCGTCCGCTTGTAGCACTTCGGCTTTAGAAATATGGTACGATTTGCCGTTCCAATCATCAGACTTTACAAAGTCGCCATACGAATACTTCCGCGCATTGTTTTCGCCCTCGGTCGCACTGTAGCTACCGTCATGAGTGCGCTTTGTCGAAGATTCCGTTGATGATTCGGCTTCATCACCATTCAAGTAACGGGCCTGGGCCGCCGTTAGTTTGAACACCGTCGTTTTTGACTTCGCATTCACCTTGGCAACCATTTTATCGGATAATGCTGTCCCCATTTTTTTATCATAATGACTAATGGCCACGACCCGCAACTTCGCCGTTTGGCCCGCTTGGTATTTCTCAGTCGTGCGAACCCCTGACGCACCTAGGACCGTTGCCTGAACTTTACCATTACGGACTTTAGGCAATTTACCAGCACTAGTTTGCGCTAACGGAATGTTATGGTCACCGTCTTTCCCCGTAATCACAACCACCGTTGCGTTATCCGGTGCCTTAGTCGTCCCAGAAAAGCGCCAGTCCTGATGTTTGTCAGTCGTAATCTGGGTCACCCGGACCGGGTAGATTTTCTGGGTTGCTGGTTTATCTTGGTTACCCGTAAACTGCGCAACAACCACCAATAAAATCAATAGAACTACTGACAGAACCGAACTTATTAGTGTCACCCGTTTCCACCGGTAACCATTCTTTTTAAAAAGCCAAGTAAAGCCCCACCCCAGCAATGAACATATAAATACCAAAATCACTAACATAAAAAGTACTCCAACAATTTGATCCCACAACATTTTTTTCTCCTCCACTTCTCACCGATCATCGTCAATCACCATTTCAGTTGGGTTTATTAACAATTGTGCCCCCAAAGCCATCGCAACGCCCAACTTCAATGTACAACCATCATAATGAATAAGCGTGGAAAAATCCTATGCAATTTGCATAATTAAATTTATATCAAAACTAGTCGCTCGTCCCCATTAAAAAATGACATGACTAAAATTATTATTCTAGTCATGCCATTTTTATAAACTCCTATTACTATTCGTGAATCATTGCCGGAATCAGCCAATCTACCAGTGTCCGGTAGAGTAATAAGCCACCCAAGAATAGGGTCGCCGAACCGGCCGCCGCAATCGGCAGCGTCGTTTCCATGTTAGTTGGTAACACTAACGCTAGTAGTGGAAAGGCGTACGCGGCCGGTAAGCGTAACTTTAAAACCGCTAATAACACGCAAACCAGTGGCAACGCGATCACCGTGGTCAATAGCCATGAAGCCGTCAGCCAGTGAATGCCAACGCCAAGCGACGCCGCGCCAACCAGCGCGACCCACTGCTTACCAGCCAGTTTCGTCGAGTAAGTGGGACTTTGGATTGCCTCAAACAAGACCACGATTACTGGTGGAATGGCGGCCATCTGCGGTTGTCCTAATAACCATACCATTACGACCCACGTCGCCACTAACGCGCCAAAGCCGAGCATCTGTAGCGGCTTAATCGTTTGTTTATTCATGACCGGCTTACCATTGCGATGATTGATCAGGAAAACTCCCGTCATCAAGCTCAATGTCCAAAAGAAAATGGCGACAATAAATGACCAGTGCGTCGCATTAATGATAATTGGTAACAACCCGGTTGCAAATGCCGGGGCTAAATTAGAGCGTAGAACTTTCATCAACCCAAGCATCAGTGCCACCCCAACAGCGACTTTTAACGGGTAGGACCAGGCCATTTTATTAATGAAGAACCCGATTACTGCGGTTCCGGAAGGTACTAAGAATAATTTAAACGGTTGTTGAATCCAGGTCGGCTTTCGATACAGCCAGGTTCCAGCCGTTAACGCGCCAATTTCAGGCAAAATCAGCTCCGTATCTTGAAAAAGGGTCGCAACGCCAACCATTGCTAAAATAAATCCCAAGCCACAGAGATACCTTAAATAGCGTTTTTTTATCGTAATCAAAATAATATTCCTTTCTTATATTCATTTCCATATATTATTGTAATCAAATCAGCAATGAGTGGTATTGTAACATAGGATTCGGGCCATATTCAAATATTTACCTTAACTTTGACACAACAATAAAACCTCCAGCTAACCTAAATTAAGCGGAGGTTTTTAAATTATGCACCCAGCATAAGATTATTTATATAAACTTGGTTATTCTAAATAACGTACTCGTGATTAACCTTTACAGACCTAATAACATCAAGATAACGATGGTCTCGCCAGCGCGCAGCCAGACCCGGTACCTTCTGACATTAGGCCAATGGCGGTACAACCTTAAATTCAAGTAATGTGCTAAGACTGGTAATCCAAACAGGATGAAATCAATCCACCACATCTGCCACTTCGCCGACCACCCGGATTGATCCAAACCAATCAGGAGTAGCAGCCACCACCAGAGCGTGTAAACCAACCAGCCGCTCCGAATAATCATGACCCGGTGTTGGTGCCAGAACGTCTTGAACAACTGGCCGGTGGTCGGTCGCGGTGACTGCCCGTTGATGGCTTGGCGCATCGCTTCCGCTGTCTGGTAACGCTGCTCGGGATCAAGCGCCGTCGCCTTTGCAATGATCTGTCGCCAAGGTGCAACGGTGGTCAGGGTCCGCTGAATCGTCTGTGAGTCAGTCGGAAGCTTACCAGTTAGTAAGCAGTTCAGTACGATACCTAACGCGTAAATATCGCTTCGCTGGTCCGTCTGTGCAAAGCCGTAATTTTCAGGTGCCGCAAAGCCGCTCGTTCCGAGCAACCGCGTATCCGTTGACTGCGCCGTGTGAAACTCACGGGCAGCGTTCACGTCAATGACGAAACAGTGCCCGTTTACCAACATCAAATTACTTAACTTAATGTCGCGGTGCACGATATTTAAAGCGGCCAGTGCCGCTAACGTTTCTAGGACATCCGTCGCAATGGTTTGAACAACCGGACTGGCCAGCGGACCTTGCTTCGTCAGCCGGTCGGCCAATGTCTCACCATTAATGAGCGTTTCAACGGTGACCACGTAATCTTCCATCGGTAATAACCGCTGCAGCTTCGGCATCCGAATCACCGGGTGTTCAAATAGCGTTTGGAGCACCGGTAACGTATCCATGGTAGTGAGCTTAGCGACTGAAACAACCTGATCCTTCTTGACCAACATTGGAAACTCGCGGCCGTTAACTAGTGGCCCAAGCGGCTGGTAATCCGCCGCGGTCAAGGTTTGCATCGCTTGTACAATCGGTAACATCACCAGCACATCCTTTCCGTTTTATAACATTAACCTTAACTATAACCTTGGAGGAATTATAATGTCAAAATCAAATGAAGTAGAATCAACTGCCACCACCACTCAACCTCGTTCCCGCACCGCCGAATTAGTCCTAGGCATTATTGGTGGCATTTTCGGTATGATCGGTGGCTTCCTTGCCCTGACCATCGGCAGTATTGGGAGCGCGTTTGGGGCTAGCGGGGCCGGAGAAGTTAATGGCTTAGGAATTGCTTGCATCCTCGTCTCAGCGTTAGCCATCGTTTTTGCCGCTCTGATTAACCGCAATCATGTTTTGATGGGCTGGTTCATTATTATTTGCGGGGTATTAAACTTTATTCTGGTCAGTTACTTCGGTATTCTAAGCGGCCTGTTAATTCTCATCGCCGGCGGCTTAGCCCTCAGAAAGTAGGTCTTAATAATGAAACCTTGGTATAAAAAGTGGTGGGTTTGGCTGCTAGGCATCGTTGCCCTATTTTTAGTCGTCGCGCTCTTCAGCCCGGATGATGACAGCGCCAGCAGCACCCGCAAGCCAGCTTCAGCCTCATCCGCCAAGCCAAAGCAGCAGAAAAAGAGTCTGTATAAAGTTGGCGACAGCGCTACCATTGATAACATGAAACTAACCGTTAACAGCGTGACACCCACTTCCGACATCGACGACGACATTTCGACCCCTAAAAGTGGTAATCAATACTACGTCGTCAAAGTAACGTTGAAAAATGTCGGTGAGGACGAAGAAAGTTACGACTCGTACGATTTTCAAATCAAGTCTGATGGTAATAAAACCGACCTCGACGAAGTCAATACCAAGAACGACGATGATCTAGATAGCGGCGACCTAGCCGCCGGCGGACACGTTACCGGCGTTATGACCGGCCAGGCTAAAAAGGACGGTCAGGTCGAGTTAATTTACTCCCCCGATTCGTTCAACGATAAACACGTCACCTTTAAATTACAATGATTTCTGGTAAACTAATATCGACATTGATATTAGGAGGGGTACTATGCCTGAACGGTCAACCAAAGAAATGTTTAACGAAATCAAGAAAGCGCATGGGGCTAAGGAATTTATGACTAAAATGCAAGATAACTTTATTCATACCGTCCCGGCCGAATACTTAGAAGAGTTGCTAAAGATTAAACAGACCACTAAAAGCGAAGTCATCCGGCAAGCTAACTTGGGCGCGACCACCGGCTATCAATATTTTGATGGCAAACGCCGCCCAAGCCGCGCCCGCATGATTGCCCTCGGCTTTGGCTTCAGTCTAACCGTTGCCGAGTTGAATACCATGTTACGCCGAACCGGCTATGCCGAGCTGTACGCCAAGGATGAATGGGACGCACTAGTGATCTTCGCACTCAACCAAAAATTTGACATCAACCGTACGGATGAACTGTTATTTCGGTACGGATTGGGGACAATCACTTCCGATAATTAGGAAAACTGGGATGGCTTAACGGCCACCCCAGTTTTTATTTGTCCGTTAAATGCTGCTTCTTTAACCAGGCAACAAAACTTGCTGCCGCCTGATTGATCAACTTATCCATCGTTCCAACACCATAAGCCAATTCAACCGGATAATCCACCGGGACAATTTCAAACGATTGCTGATTAGTACAACTAATAAAGTTTGGCATAAAGCAAATGCCTAGCCCGGCTTCAACCATTGTATTGGCCACCGCCACGTTATCCACAAAGGTTATCGTAGCGTCACTAATCGTCGCCTGTAAATAGCGCTGAAATTTTAGCTGTTCCGGTGGACACCAGCCCTCGTTAAGTAAGATTAAATTTTGACCGTCAAACGTATTGATCGGCGCCCGTTTTAACCGACATAACGGATTTTCGGTCGGGACTAGTGCACAAAAGTAACCGTCCAACAGTTTAGTAAATTGCACTGCCGGCGTATCGTATAAGTCATCATGAGTCGTAAAAATAACGTCACATTCTTGGTTTTGCAGATGCTGTTTTAACTGATTATGATCAAAGTACTCCAAGTATAATTTAACGTCCGGATAAGCCGCTCGATACTGCTTAATGAGCCGTGGCAAAGCATGCGATTCAAAACTCGTCCCCGTCGTTCCAACCGTTAAAGTACTGCGTTCTCGCTGATATACCTCACGACTATCGACCACGGCCTTTTCCAAGTTACTCAGAATCGTGACCGTTCTTTGGTAGAATAACCGGCCACTATTCGTTAACGTTACCTTGCGCTTAGTCCGTTTAAACAACGTAAACCCAAGTTCATTTTCGATTGATTTAATCGCTTGAGAGACGGCCGACTGTGACAAATTCAGCGTTTTCGCCGTTAACGAGAAGTTCAACGTCTCCGCCAAGTTCACAAATACTTTTAAATGATCCACGTTCACCGCAGCGCACCTCCCCAGTAATCAGTTTTCCTTATTAATAATAACATTTTTGCGTTTCACGCCACCAGACAATCGTGATAATTTTAACGATGTAAGCGATATCAATATCGCTGATACTGTTTGTTCAGTTTTTAAAATAGTTATTATTAATTTATCATTTCACAATTTGGAGGGCTTACAATGTCAAAATTAGCAAATGTTGATCATTACCAAGTTACCGAAGATGATGTTAAACGGACCGTTAATACCGAAGTACTGGTCGTTGGTGCCGGGAACGCCGGGATGATGGCCGCCGCGGCCGCCGCTGAAAAGCACGCCGATGTAATGGTAATCGAAAAAGAAGCCAGCATTAATCTGATGCGGGTCGGCCTTGGCGGTGTCGGCACCAACGCCCAAAAGCGTGCCGGTTTAACCATTAATAAGTACGATTTAGTCGAATACTTAGCCGCATTCGCACAGCACAACGTCGATGAAGGTCTGATCTACCATTGGGCCAACCATAGTGCCGAAGCCGTGAACTGGGTCGAAGACAACATCTTAAAGCCCAACGGTGCCCACCTTCGTTCTGAACCCGACGCCATGGTCACTAGTTCAGCTTACCAAGGCTTCCCAACTGAAAACGATCCAACGATTGACGATAAGACGTTTACTTCTTACGGTAAATGGTTCCAAGAAAAAGTTGACTCGATGGGCGTCAACTTACAATTTAACACTGCGTTAGTTAAGCTACTAACCTCTAATAATCAAGTCACGGGTGCAATCGTAAAAGACTTGGCTAAGGATGAATACGTGCAGGTCAACGCCACCAAGGGGGTCATTCTTTGTACTGGTGGTTACTCCGCTAACAAGGATTTGTTAAAGCAATGGAATCCATTGGCGCTTAAGAAGAACGTCTTTAATGACAGCCCCCGCAACAACGGTGCTGGGATTACTTCCGCATTAAACGTTGGTGCGCTTAAAGACGAAGAGCCTGCTGAATGTATTTTTGACCGTGGCTTAGTACCAATCGGGACTAAGACTGATGACATGTACGTGCAAACCGCGACCTATCAAGACTGGTTATGGCTCGGGAGTCATCCATTGCTCAAGTTGAACATGCGCGGTGAACGCTTCGCCAACGAATCCGTCCCTTACCAGTTCATTGTTAACGCTGCTAGCAAACAACCAGGTTACTTATACAGCATGATTTGGGACGATAATTTTGATGAATACGCCAAGCAATTCCACATGCTTGGTTGCGCCCGGGTTGGGTTCCCTGGTTACATGGCCAGCGCACAAAAATTACGTGAAGATACTGAACAGTACGTCAAAAAAGGGTTGGTCGTGAAAGCCGATACAATTGAAGAATTAGCAGAAAAGTTACACTTACCCGTTGAAAACGTTAAGCAATCAGTTGCTCATAATAATCAACAAGTCGTTAATAACTTCGATAAGGACTTCGGTAAGGAGCCGTTCCGCCTAACGCCAATCGATAAAAAGCCTTACTACGGCTGCATTCTCGGTGGCCGGATTCTCTGCACGTTTGACGGCCTACGCGTCAATAAGCAGATGGAGGTGCTGAATGATCAATACGATCCCATCGGTCACTTGTACGCCGCGGGTAACGATAGTGGTGGCTTCTTCTTCGGCAGTTATCCGGACCGGGTTCCCGGTTTAGCTGCTAGTCACGCGCAAACGTTCGGCCGCTTAGCTGGTCAACAAGCCGCAGCTAACTAAAAAACAATTCAACTCAAAAATGGCAATTTACCACCTCACCGCGGTAAATCGCCATTTTTATTTGTCCTAAAAGAATAAATAATAAATCCCACTTAACCCAATAAACAGGTAAATTCCCTGGCGGACGACCGCCATGGGTAATTTCGGCAAGATACGGGCCGCCAGCCACGCCCCACTAAAGGCACCGAGTAGGCCCAAGCCGATTGCCGGTAGCTGGGTCGGCGTTAAGATACCGTTTCCAATTCGTACTAGGGTAATTCCAATCACGTCGATGAAAAAGAACGCCTGCAAGTTGCCCAAGTAGGCCGCCGGATCGTCATCGGATAAGGATAGAGAATACAGCGCCATCAACGGCCCACCGATACCAAACAACCCGTTGAAAAAGCCGGAAATCATCATAAACGCGCCGGCAACCGGCCACGGATAGTGCTGGTGACTCGCGCGTTTATTGAACGTAAAGTAAACCGCCAACACACACAACAATCCCCCGAGCAGTCGTCGCAACAGTTGCACATCCAGCGTTTTGCCCAAGTGGACCGCCCAAATGGCCACACTGGCATAAATCACGAACGGCACTAGGATACGGCGCCACCTGACCGCGCGTCGATACCGCCACGCCATCGGGCCAACAACTGCCAGCATCGCCACGCCGGCAACCCCCGCGCCCTGGGCAATCGGCATCAGTTGTGGTAAGAAAATCATCATAATAATCGCCGCACCAAATCCCGTTAATCCCTGTACCAAGCCGGCCAAAGCAGCCGGTAATAAGACCAATACCCACGCCATTTTCGCGCCTCCCTTTTACGGACCAAGATACAAAAAAAGAACCGGTAATTGTTCCAGTCCCTTACAGTTACGTTTATATGTGAAACAGCAAGACGAATATCATCACTGAAACCAGGCCGATAACCACCGAAAGGGTCATTGATCGGGTTCGGTAAGCGACGAAACCAACTAGGATGGCCGAAATGATCATCCCGAGGTTGCCAGACGTCATAATGTGATACTTGCTATCGATGAAGACACTTTTGACCACCAACGCGGTGAACAGTGAGACCGGCACGAACCGCATCCACTCGTTAAACCACTCCGGAATAGCCCGCTTCGTAAAGAACAGGAGCGGGAAGAACCGTGGGATGAACGCCACGATCGCACAGAAGATGACTAACCAAAAGTGTTCAATACTACTCATCGAACTGACAGATTGCATAAGAAAACTCCTCTACACCCTACTTATCATCCAACGGTCGCGTTGGATCGTGAATCTTGTAAAGCAAATGACTTTCTGGCTTATGTTCTACTAAATGACGTTCGATGAAGTACCCGCACAGCGAGGCGATTAAAGTGGCAACCACTAGCCCCAGCGTGCTCTTCATCAAAACTAAGAAGAAAATCGTTAAAACTCCGGATAACGTCGCAACCAGAATGATTAAGCGACTCTTAGTTTGCATAATGGCCATATAAATAAAGAGGGCCGTTAGCGCAAAGTCCACGACTTTCAAATCAATCGTCAGCGCACTACCGATCAAACTACCGATAATGTTGCTGACCGTCCAAAACAGTAACGAGTAATGTTCAACAAGTAACGCCTGTTTCGGTTTCCAATGTTTATCAGTCGCGAACTTCAAATAGTTCACGGCGTAGTTTTCGTCATTCATTGAGAATGCGAACCCTAAGATAAACGGCAACGGCTGCCCTTTCAAATAACGGGACAAGCTCGAACCTAGTAATGCGTACCGTAATTCCAAGAAAAACATCATCAAAATAATCGTCGTCATCGGTGCGTTGATTGTTAACATCGATGCAATCAAAAATTGAGCGCCGCCGGAAAAGACCATCACTGAAATTAATCCCGTCAGTAGATGGTTGAACCCGGCCGCGTGTAGTAGGACCCCACAAGCTAATCCAATTGGGATATAGCTGAGTCCGAGTGGCATTACCGTTCGTAATACCATTAACCAATTTGGCTCGTTCTTTTTCACCAAGAATGCCTCCAGTACCATACCAGCAAAGAATCCAAGCAACATGCATTGATGTCTAATTTCATAGACATTCGATTATAATTTTAACATGTTTTTTATAGCAATCCTACCTCCTAAAGATAGATTGTTCGTAATCCGGCCGTTTGAAAACCCTTTCATTAGCATATTTTAATCAAAACGCTGACCCATAATGACCAAATCATTACTGCGACCAGCCAGTTCCGCGACCCCCGGCAAGAAACCCCACTGTTGATAACCGAACTTTTTAAATAATTTGATACTTGGAATATTACTAGAGAAAATATAGGCCACCACCGCCGTTAACCCCACGGTGGCTAAGCGGGTTGGTACCAACGCTAAAACCTGACTCCCAATTCCCTTTCCCTGAACACTGCGGTCTAAGTACAACGAAATTTCCGTCGTCTTCGCGTAGGCGGCCCGCCCATAGAATGGTGAAAAGCTCAGCCAACCGACCACTAGCCGTTCCGTGGTTTCGACCACCCACATTGGGTAGTGCTCCGGCGTATGCGCTAGAAACCACGCCCGCCGCTCGTTGACCGTCACTGGTTTCAAATCCGCGGTCACTTGGTGGCTTGGAATCGTTTGGTTATAAATATCCACAATAATTGGTAAATCCGACATCGTTGCCGGTCGTAACGTCACGTCCATCTGAACCCCTCCATGCTTACAATCCCCTTCATTATACCGTGTTTTTTTGAAACGGATGACAGAAACTTTCACCGCCATTGACCCAATCAAAAAAGCCCACCGGAATCGCATCCGATGAGCTTTATTTTCTCGTTTCTAGTTAAACCAACTTTGAATGTTGCGCCATAAACGCACAAAAATATTGGCTTTTTCAATCGATTGTTTAGGGGTCACGTTCACTTTCAACGTGCTGCTGGTCGTCCCGTTAACCACTTTAATGGCCTTCTTATTCAAGTTCAAAGTGGCTGTACCAACGGTTTTACCGCTCTTGATTGGTGCTTGCAACTTACCATCGGTCGTCGCCTTCTTATCCAGGCTAACTTTCCCGGTAACCGCGCTCGCATCCGTTCCGGTCGGCAAGTAAACCTTGGTCGTGGCGTTATTCGAAACCAGTTTGGCGGTCAACGCCTTCCCGTCCTTCACATCAGCGGCCTTAACACCTTTAACAGTGGCCTTCTTAGCAATGTTCGTCGTCGTGTAGTTGTGGTAAACGTAGGACATGATCTGCGCCGTTTGGCTAAAGCGTTCGACGCCGTTGGTGCTGGCAGCGCCCGCGTGCATCACGACAGTAATGATCCGGTTCCCATTCTTGAACTTAACCGTCCCGGTAAAGGCGTTCCCAGCCTTTTCGGACGTTCCAGTCTTCAAGCCATCAACCGGCAAGGCACTATAATGTTTAACCAACCCTTTTAACATGTAGTTACGGTTATCCATCTTAGTAGCTGAGCTAGTGCCCTTAGCGAACCAGGCGTGAGCAATGCTGGACGTCTTGAGGACTTCGGGATAATCGGATAATAGTTTTTGCGCGACCGTGGCCACGTCTTGCGCCGACATCATGTTTTCTTCGCTAGTGGCAACGTCACTGTACCCAATGTCGTTCCCAACTTCCTTGTTGGTCAACCCACTGGCGTTGATGATAGTGGCGTCGGTAATGCCCCACGACTTAGCGGTTTTCCGCATCAGCGTCACGAACTTATGCGGGCTACCGGCAACCGCATCCCCTAACGCGGTAATCGCCGCGTTAGCGGAATAAATCTCAGTTGCGTTATAAAGTTGCCGAACCGAATAAGTCTTCGTTGATAACAACGGCACGTTCGCGTAGTCCTTATTCTGGCTCATCTTCGCAACGGATTTGCTGACACTGATTTTCTGATCCCACTTGAGCTTACCCTGATGAATTGCTTGTAAGACCAAGTAGGTACTTAACATCTTCGTCATCGACGCAATCGCCATCGGTTTGGTACTATTCTTGTCGTACAAAATCTGGCCGGTGTCGGCATCAACCGCAATCGCAGCCTTTGCCGAAATCGACGGTTCACTGGCCGCCTTAGCCTGAAGGTCGGCCCCGGCAATGCCCAGTCCAGTGGTGCTAAACGTTACTGCCGCCACTAAGGCGATCAGCGTTTTTTTGATCTTTCCCGCAATTCTCATTTCTCAATTATCCCTTTCCTGAGTGCTAAATTAAGTTTAAATAAATTGCATTGTGTAGACAAGCTAATTTTACACATTCTGGTCATTTTTTGTTAACGGATGGTCATGTTTGATTGGTAAGTGAATAACGAAACTCGTCTGCTCATCGTCACTCTGCGCAAAAATGTAACCGCCGTGGTGTTCGACGATACTTTGCGCGATTGCCAACCCCAACCCGGAGCCGCCGGTCGCCTTAGAACGGGACTCCTCAACGCGGTAAAACCGTTCGAATAATCGGCCTAATGACGCCGCCGGAATCCGTTTTCCGTCGTTGGTGACGTGAATAACGACTTCCTGGTCACGTTGTTCGGCTTGCAAAACCAACCGGTGCGCCCCGTCGCCATACTTAAACGCGTTAGTGATCAGATTATTGAACACCCGCCCTAGTTTTTCAGCGTCGGCTTCCAAGTAAATCGGTTCCGGTCCACTCTCAACTTCAATCGTCAGGTGCTTTTTATTAGCTTCCAATTCAAAGCTGGCCGCCAATTGTTCCAGCATGGCCGTTAAGTTCAACTTGCTAATATTGAGCGAGGTTTCCGTCTGCCGGACCTTGGTGTACTCGAACAGGTCTTCCACCAACGACTTCATCTGGGTCGCCTTCAAATACGCGATATGGGCGTACTTCACCAGGTCGTCTTCGGATTGGTACTGCTTATTTTCAATCAAACCAAGGTAGCCGATAATCGAGGTCAACGGCGTTCGAATATCATGACTAACGTTCGTAATCAACGCGTCCTTCGAGCGTTCGATCTCACGTTCCTCGTCCATCGAGTGGATGGCCGAATCAACCAGTGCGTTGACACTTTCAACGACCCGCTGCGTATCACCGGTCAGGTTGAAGGCAATACGGTGATCAAAGTGGCCGGCCGCAATGTAGTGCAGTTCACTAATAATGTGGCGTAACTGCATCTGCTTGTAGCGCCGAATCAAGCGCCAATATACCACGAAACCATCTGCCACCAGCATTAACGCAATAAACAGGTTCTCATAACTCCAGAGTTGCAAGTTGGTTGGTCCCAGTTTGATGGAGCGTTTAATTTGAAAAATCCCGCTTTGTAGACCGGGGTTATTCGCAATCGCGCTGTTAATCAGTACCACGATCGACAAGTTTAAAAGGAGTAGCAAAATTACCGTTACTACCCCTTCAAAGAACAATTCACTTTTTTCGCGTCCTGTTAATTTCAAAATCTGACCCCACTATTAACGTGCTTCGATTTTATAACCGACGCCCCAAACGGTTTGAATCACCTTTTCGCCGTCAGTTGCTTCTTCAATTTTATCGCGCAAGTGGCTCACGTGCACCATGACCGTCTTCGCCGATACGATACTTTCCTGTTGCCAAACCCGCTCAAAAATATCATCCGCGGAAAAGACCCGGTTCGGGTGACTTGCCAACAGGTAAAGGATCCCGAACTCCAACGCCGTCAACTGAATATCCTTACCAGTTAACGTCTTAACTTCGTGTGAATCCTTATTAATGGTCAACGGGCCGATATCTAAAACGTCCGGTTCGTTGCTGGTCACGTTATTCTCCGACCGCCGCAGCAGCGACTTGACCCGCGCCATGATTTCCAGCGGGTTAAACGGCTTAGTGACGTAGTCGTCAGCACCAGTGATCAACCCCTGAATCTTATCCATATCGCCAGTTTTGGCAGACAGTACCAAAATTGGCAATTGGGAGTCTTTCCGCACTTCCTTGATCACTTCAATCCCGTCCATTTCGGGCATCATAATATCCAAAATCATTAGGGCAATGTCCGGGTTAGTATTTAATTTCGTAATGGCTTCGCGACCATTGTAGGCACTGATTGGTTCGTAACCTTCATTTTTAATGTAAATTTCTAATAGTTGCGCAATTTCTTTGTCGTCATCGACTACTAAAATCTTCATAAAATTATTCTCCTTAGTTAATTCTGGTTTTATTTTATCAAAAAGTTCAGCATTCTTGGTCATTCGTTAACCTTTTTAGGGAAAGCTTAAAAGTCCCGTTTCAAACCGATTCGTCTGTCTCTATCATACCGCACTTTCCAAAATAATTCGGCACCCAACGCCGGGCCTGGTCAAGCATACTAAATATAACAAAAATTATTGTGAAATATTTCTCAAATAAACCTACTAAATTGACTAATCCTTAGTATAATAAGGGTATTAATCAATGAGGAAGTGATCGGATGTATAGTCCACAAGAAGTTTTACCCAATAGCATTGCTAAAGGGGTTGCTAAAGTCCAATTACCGCTACTTTCAAAATTAATTCTCGGTTTTTTCGGTGGTGCCTTGATCGCACTCGGTTTCTTAGCCGACGTCCGGGTTGCCGGCGCGCTCCCCGCTAGTTTCGGCGGCTTCGCGACGATTCTCGGCGCGGGGGTCTTCCCGCTCGGTCTGATTGTCATCTTACTCATGGGTGGCGAACTCGTCACCGGTAACATGATGGTCGTCAGCTTAGCCACCTACGACCGCAAAATTAAACTACGCTCATTCCTACTCAACTTATTAGAAATCAGCCTGATGAACTTCGTTGGCGCTGTCTGAGTCGCGTTCTTCCTCGGCCACTTTACCGGCTTAACCCACACCGGCGCCTTTCGCACCACCCTCATCACCATGGCCCAGGGTAAAATCGCCATGTCATTTTGGCCCAGCCTTGTTTCCGGCATCGGCTGTAACTGGCTCGTCGGCATCGCCGTTTGGTTAGCCGCCTCCGCCAAAGACGGCGCCGGCAAGATTCTCGGCATCTGGTTCCCCATCATGGCCTTCGTTGCCATCGGTTTCCAACATAGTGTCGCCAACTGCTTCTTGATTCCCGCCGCCATCTTCGAAGGTGGCGCCACCTGGGGCCAGTTCTTCATGAACATCATCCCCGTCTACCTCGGCAACGTCCTCGGCGGTGCCGGCCTAGTCGGTGGGCTCTACTACCTCAGCTACAAAAAACGTTAATGCCATTATTTTAGCGAACTTGCCACGACCGTGGTAAGTTCGTTTTTTCAATTGACGCTAATTAACAACCACTTATATTTTAAAAAATTCAAAAACTTCTAGAAATACGGTCAACACACCGGTCCGCTCCGCCTACACGAAAGCAAGGCTGTGGGCACGCATGGAAGCCAATTCACACCCCAAATTGTCTTCCAAGTCGGCCTTGTTGTAAGTCGCCAAACAACGGCGACCAACAACAATTTCACAGCCATGTTTCGAAGGGCTCCGGGACCTCGGTTACGTCTCGTTAACTAATAACTTGTTAGATTTAATAAACTAGTAGCGTGGTTGACGATGCCGTTCACTAATCCTTAGCATCCTAAAATCATATCAATTTGGATTCCACTAATAGATAACTTGAATTAGTAATTATGGATGAATAGATCTTAAAATTCTTGATTTTCGAAGTAGTGACCACCATTCAGTAATCAATCACCAGACTGATTCAATCCATTCATATAAATTAACGCGTTAACGCCCGCCAACGACTAGTTCAAGCCTGGAGGGAAAGCGGGAACAGTCCCAGCGGTGAAGTTTCACTTGGTCGCCGTCCTTTGGCGAGTTAGTGAACGCCCGGCGGTTAAGATCCGCACTTCGGGCTTAACCCCGTGACCACCGCGTTCCGGACTGATTTCCGCTGACCGGAGGACTGGCAAGGAAACGCTAGCTTGGAATCGAGCTAAGATGAACAAATTAAAGGACGCTTTTCTTCTGGTCAGTAAAATACCAAAAAACGGCACCCCAGAGACCGGGTGCCGTTTTTGAAGTTTTAGTTTTAGATGTAACGGACTGTGGCAAGTTTAATGATGTCGTTGACCCGTTTGGAATTCTCTTTGGATAGGACGATGCCGTTTTCGCGGAGACATTTTGAGGCTTCGATACCGAAACGCATGAAAACGTAGTCCGGGCGGCCGGACTCATTACGAATGAGTTCGTCGTAGTAACGTTTGATTAAGGCGCGAAACGGGGCGTCTTTGACTGGGTCTAAGTCTTTAACGACGTCGAGCATGAGGCCGGTAGCGACTATGACGCGGTCGTGGCCGGTACTGTACCACTTGGTAGATTTGGTATTATTGAACGTTGACACTTTTGAAGATCCCCCTCGGTGTAACCACCACGTTAACCGTGACCGTGACTTGACCGGCTGGGCCAGCCCTAATAGTTCATCGGCTGAAACGCCGAATAGTCCGGTTAACGTGACCAAACTTTCCAGGTCGGGGTAGCTTTTCCCCCGTTCCCACTTGGAAATCGTTTGACGGGTAACGTTTAGTTGATCAGCAAGTTCTTGTTGTGACCAAGGCCGTTGCTCCCGCAGTCGTTTTATTTGTGATCCAATTGGTACTTTCACCATACGTCGCCCCCGTTGAAAATAACAGCCTTTAGCCCGCAACGATTCGTTGCATCGCCGTTAAACCGGGACGCAACGGACCGTTGCGGTACTGACTTTAGTATCCGCGCGCATTTGGCACGCAACAAAAAACGCGTTTAGGCGCTTGGTCTAAACACGTTTTACATTTAACTTAAATTATCCGTTAACGGAGTAGTTTGGCGCGTTCTTAACGATTTGAATTTCGTGAGGATGCGATTCACGTAACCCGGCACCGGAAATTTCAACGAATTGAGCGTTCTCAATCAACGCATCGATGTCCTTGGCACCAACGTAACCCATCCCGGAACGTAAGCCACCGAGCATTTGGAAGATAATGTCGTTGACGCTGCCTTTGAATGGCACGCGCCCTTCAACTCCTTCTGGAACTAACTTGTTGGCTTCGTTAACGCCGCCCTGGAAGTAACGGTCAGATGAACCATGAGCTTGTGACATGGCCCCAACGGAACCCATACCACGGTAGAACTTGTATTGACGGCCATCGTCGAACACAACTTCGCCAGGTGCTTCGGACGTACCAGCTAACATGCTCCCTAACATAACGGCGTTCCCACCGGCAGCTAAGGCCTTAACGATGTCACCAGAGTACTTGATCCCACCATCGGCAATAATCGGCTTCCCGTATTCACGGGCAACACTGGCTGCATCGTAGATCGCCGTTAATTGGGGAACCCCAACGCCGGCAACCACGCGGGTCGTGCAGATTGAACCAGGGCCGATTCCAACTTTAACGACGTCGACGCCGGCGTCAAATAACGCGCGGGTCCCTTCGGCAGTCGCCACGTTCCCAGCAATCAACGTTTGCTTAGGGAAGTGTTCGCGAATTTCCTTAACTTTACGGAGCACACCAGCGGAATGACCGTGAGCCGTGTCGATGACCAACGCATCGGCACCAGCTTCGAACAACGCCTCGGCCCGTTCAAAAGTATCGCTCGTCACACCAACGGCCGCAACGGCTAGTAAGTGGTTATTGGCATCAACGGCAGCGTGAGGATGGTCGGCGTCCTTTTCAACGGCCTTGACCTTCTTAACTTCACCTGCTTGAGCTTCAATGCTGAGGTTCTTATGGATGACGGCTAAGCCACCTTGGTTGGCCATCGCGATTCCCATTTCGGCTTCCGAAACGGTATCCATCCCCGCACTAATAATTGGGATATTAAGTTGCAAATTATCCGCAAGCTTTACACCTAGATTGACTTCATTCGGTAAAACATGACTTTCAGCCGGAATTAATAGTACATCATCGAACGTATAACCTTTTTTTCCAAACTTTGTATCCCAATTAGACATTGAACGTTAGCTCCTTATGGTTTTATTTTTATCTGTAAAGGTACCAAATACTGCCGTTAAATGCAAGTGTCACGCTAAAATTTCAGCGTTTTCTTATTAACGTAGTCCCTTGGTTTACGTGGATTTACGCCGCTAACCTGACCAGGTTAAAAAAACAGCGCTCACCACTTTTGTATAACTAAAAAATCCCTAGCACTCACGGCGCAACCGTAACTACTAAGGACTTATAATGATTTAATTTATTTGCGTCGCCACAAGCTTAAAACATACTGGTCGTAATGTTGTAACGCCGCTTGAGCCACATCCGTAAGAAGAAGACGACGACCGCGATGATCAGGTAGGCGACACCGGAAAGGATCGGGTTCCAAGGTCCCTTAACTAAGGAAACGGTGGTAAAGACGAACATCCAGGCAACGACCGCCAATACGGACCAGCCAATCTTTTTCCACAGGGAAACTTTTGGTTGCCCCTTGGTTGGTGCCAAGTATTGGAATAACTTGGTCACACCAAGCCCACCAACGGCCGACGTTAAGATAATCGCAGTCAAGCCCATCGCGCCCTGTGAATTCTTGTCAGTATCGGCACCGATTAAGCCCATGATCCCGTACATTAAGCAGAAGATCATGAAGAGCATTAGTCCGTTATCTAACGAAGAAATCCAGTAATTGGCCTTTTGTTGCTCAACCGGCGTCTTTTTCGGGTGCAGAATTTCTTCAGTGCGTTCTTGGACCGTCCCGTAAAGTTGGCGGGCGGTCGTACCACGACCCTGTTCAGCTAATAAAGTGGTCGTCATTTCATCTAGGACGGCCTTCTTTTTTTCACCGCTTAAGTCGGTCGCGTTCAACGACTTGCGCATTTGGCGCATGTATTCCTCGTTACGCTTGGTCAATTCGGTCGCTTCGCGAATCGGCCGTTCAGCCGCCTTGATTTGCTTAGCACCAGCCGCAGCGTTACGCGGTTGTTTTGGGGTTTCACTTTCACTCACGAGTTAATTCTCCTTTCAGCCTTAAACGTTGAAGCGGAATTCGACGATGTCACCGTCTTGCATGACGTAGTCTTTACCTTCCAACCGTAGCTTCCCGTTTTCCTTAACTTTAGCTTCCGAACCAGCTTCGTCCAACGCATCGAACGACATCACTTCCGCACGAATGAACCCGCGTTCAAAATCGGAGTGAATAATCCCGGCAGCTTGAGGGGCCTTAGTCCCGCGTCTAAAGGTCCAGGCACGGGTTTCCTTGCCACCAGCCGTGAAGAAGGTTTCGAGCCCTAAGAGCTTGTAAGAAGCCCGAATCAGCTTATTCAATCCGGGTTCGTCAACCCCTTCAGCAGCCAAGAAGTCGGCTTTGTCCGCGTCATCTAACTCGGCAATTTCTTCTTCGGCTTCCGCAGCGACGCCAATCGCTTGGGCGCCTTCCTGCTTGGCATAGTTTTCGACCACTGGGAAGTATTTCGAACTTTCTGGGTCGGCCATGTCGTCTTCAGCAATGTTCGCCACGTAGAGTACCGGTTTCGAAGTCAGTAAAAATAACCCCTTCACGATTGGTTGTTCGTCATCGCTAAAGTCCAGTGAGCGTACTGGCTTACCGGCTTCGAGGGCTGGCTTGATCTTTTGTAAGACGGCCAGTTCAGCCTTAGCTTCCTTATCGCTCCCCTTGGCAGCGCGTTGTACCTTTGCCAACCGCTTGTCAACGGCTTCCAGGTCGGCGAGACTGAGTTCCAAGTTAATGGTTTCAATGTCGTCTTGCGGATCGACCTTACCAGTGACGTGGGTAATGTTATCGTCGTCAAAGGCCCGCACAACGTGGACGATGGCGTCAACTTGGCGAATGTTCTCCAAGAACTTATTCCCTAAACCTTCACCCTTGCTGGCACCCTTAACGATCCCGGCGATATCGGTAAATTCAAAGGTCGTTGGTACGACTTTTTTAGCCGGAATAATTTCTTGAATCCGATCCAAGCGGCTGTCCGGAACCTCAACCATCCCAACGTTCGGGTCGATCGTCGCGAATGGGTAGTTGGCCATTTCGGCGCCCGCCTTCGTAATTGCGTTAAACAATGTGGATTTACCAACGTTTGGTAACCCAACGATACCTGCTGTAAGTGCCATATCGGTTATTCACTCTTCCTTTAAAATAATTAAGCTTGGTCAGCTTTCTTTTCCAAAACTTTCTTTAACTTCTTATTGAACTCGCGGCGCGGCATCATGACCACGTGACCGCACCCGGTACATTTGATCTTAATGTCGGCCCCCATCCGGGTAATCTCCCAGCGGTTGACCCCGCATGGATGGGCTTTCTTCATTTCGACAATATCACCTAAATCATACATGCGCAACGCCCCTTCATAAAATAATTAATTTAAATTGATATCCAACAATTCTAAAATCCGGGTCAAATCATCGTTTGATAAGTACGGAATTTCAATTTTACCCTGGTCCTTCTTATTGGCCTTGGCTTGAATTGAAACCACCGTGCCGAATTTCTCTTGCAACTGTTCTTCACTAGCCCGAATATACGGCGACTTTTTCACCTTCACCGGTTTGGCGGGCTTGGTCGCGTCACCGTTATAGCGGGCAACGATTTGCTCAAGTTGCCGAACCGTCAAATGGTCCTTAACGGCGCGTTTAGCGAGCGGCGTGACCTTGGTCTTGTCTTTTAACGACAACAACGTCCGGGCCTGCCCCATCGCTAACTGGCCCTTTTGAATCAGTTGCTTAACTTCGGTCGGTAACCCTAATAACCGTAAGTAGTTGGCGATGTATGGGCGACTCTTGCCCAGCCGCTTAGATACTTCGGCCTGGGTCAACTTCAGCTTCTTCATTAACGATTCGTAAGCTTCGGCTTCTTCCAGCGGCGTTAAATCTTCACGCTGCAAGTTTTCCAAGACGGCAACTTCCATCATCTGTTCTTCCGACATGTCGCGTACGATGGCCGGAATCGTCGTCTGGTTAGCGAGCTTCGACGCCCGGAAGCGTCGTTCGCCGGCAATGATCTCGTAGGTCTTGACGGCCTGGTCCGGTTGGCGAACGATGATTGGTTGGAAGACGCCGGACTTCGCAATCGAACTCGCCAGTTCCTTTAGCGCGGTCTGATCGAACTTGCGCCGTGGCTGGTACGGGTTAGCACGAACGGCGGTCAGTTCCAAGTCAACAACGGTTTCTTCGCTGGTCGGTTCGTCAACGTCGGCAAACAGCGCCCCGATGCCGCGTCCCAGCGCCTTATTCTTATCCTTACTTGCCATGGGCAGCCAACACTTCCTTTGCTAAAGCTAAGTATACTTGCGCACCCTTCGAGCGGGCATCGTAATCAATAATTGACAGCCCGTGGCTCGGCGCTTCTGATAACCGCACGTTGCGCGGGATAATCGTATGATAAACGGCATCCTGAAAATACTTGCGAACTTCTTCGTTAACCTGCGCGCCCAAATTGGTACGGGCGTCGTACATCGTCAACAGCACGCCTTCAATTTTCAGCTGCTTATTAAAGTGCTTTTGAACGAGCTTAACGGTGTTCAGTAACTGACTGAGGCCTTCCAAAGCGTAGTATTCACTTTGAACCGGAATCAGAATCGAGTCACAAGCCGTAAACGCGTTGATCGTCAGTAGTCCTAACGACGGTGGGCAGTCGATCAGTACGAAGTCGTAGTCGGCCTTCACCTCGTCAATGGCGTCTCGTAGACGGGTCTCGCGGGCCATCATCGGCGTAAGTTCGATTTCCGCACCGGACAACTGAATGGTTGCCGGTACAATGTCTAACCCCGGATGACTCGTCGGTAAGATCGTCTCTTTAATGGGAACGTCGTTGATCAGCACGTCGTAAATTTCATGTTCGATCGTTGATTTTTGAATCCCCAGGCCGCTAGTTGCGTTCCCCTGAGCATCCGTGTCGATCAATAATACTTTTTGGCCAAGTTCCACGAGGCTCGCACCTAAGTTGATGCTCGTCGTGGTCTTGCCAACGCCACCTTTCTGGTTAGCGAGTGCAATTACGGTTCCCATGATTACTTACCACCCCTTGGTTGATTTTTTGGAATATCAATGGTGATGCGGTAACCGGTTTCTGTTTCTTCCTCGTGAGTTTTCACGGTTAAGCCGGCATCGTTGACCATCTGAATTGATTTTTTAATGGTGTTGACCGCGATCCGGGTATCGCCACTAAGGCCGCGTCGACGTTGCTTTTTCGGCTTTGCCGGTCTTGCAGTTTTAGTGATCAGCTGCTCGGTCTCCTTAACGGTCAACTGCTTTGCGACCACCGTCTCGAGGACGGCCGGCTGTTGGTCGACCGGTAAATTTAAGAGTGCCCGGCCGTGCCGTTCGCTGATTTCTCGTTTTAGTAACGCTTGTTGAACCGGCTTCGCCAATTTTAATAACCGTAACTTATTAGCCACAAACGACTGGCTCTTGCCTAACTCTTGCGCCAGCGCCGCTTGAGTCAACTGGTTAAGTTGCATTAATTCGTGGTAGGCGCTCGCCTCTTCAATGGCCGTTAAGTCTTGCCGCTGCAAGTTTTCAATCAGAGCCATCGAGGCGGTCTCATTATCATCCATTTCTTGAATGATAGCCGGGATATCCTTCCAGTGAAGCGTCGTAATGGCACGAAAACGGCGTTCGCCGGCGATGATTTCGTATTTTTTAGGTTCGTATTCCCGTAATACGATTGGCTGCAACAAGCCGTGGGCCGCAATCGTCTCCGCTAGTTCCGTAATGCCCGCAGGATCAAAAACTTGGCGGGGTTGGAAACGGTTCGGAATAATGGCGGTCACCGGCACGCGCACGATTTGTTGGTTGTGAGTTGGCGCGTCGGTCGTTTTGTGCTTATCACGGTTCGAACCAAACAACTTAAATGCCATTTCATACCCCTCCCAAATTATGCTTTAGCCGTTAACGGCTGTTTAGCCGGCGTTCCCGGCTTGCGGGGATACCGCTTTGGCGTCGGTTGTTGCTTAGCGATGACGATAATGTGCCGCGGGTCACCAGTTTCGGGCAGTTCAAAGGCTTCGTCCGCACTGATTTTGCCGCCCAACACTTTGACGGCGTACGTCCCCTCAGCCGTTTCGGCCCGGGCATTGGCGGCCTTTAGCGCCACCATCTGCCCACCGACCTTAACTAACGGTAAGCACAGTTCGCTCAAAACTGACAGGCGGGCAACCGCGCGGGCCGTCACCAGGTCATAGCTTTCACGGTGCGGTGACCGTTTACCGGCAAAGGTTTCGGCGCGGTCGTGGTACAGCGTCACGTCCGTCAGCCCCAGTTCATCGACTAACCGTTGCAAAAAGTTAATGCGCTTGTTGAGCGAGTCGACGATTGTCACTTTTAACTGGGGAAAAACGATTTTCAACGGGATCGACGGAAACCCGGCCCCCGCACCCACGTCACAAACCGTTAACGGGGCTTCACGAATGGCCGGAACGTAAAATGCCGGGGTGATTGAATCGAAGAAGTGCTTTAAATACACTTCCGGTTCGGCGGTAATCGTCGTTAAGTTAAACTGCCGGTTCGTCTCGACCAGCAACTTAAAGTAGGTTGCAAATTGGGCTAACTGTTCAGTCGTCAGCACGATGCCGTGCCCCGCCAACGCCCGTTTAAATTCTTCTGGATTCATCTTGAAAGCTCCTTAATTAAGGTCGCGTTTACCTTACACTTGTGAAACAAACCGAATGTTTCACGTCACCTCATAACTTTAACTTAAATACGGCTTAAAATCAATGCGTGCGCTTGTTGGCCAAGCCAGCGCGACCCCTTGAACGTACTGGGATTACGGTCGCCTATTCCGATTCAACTAAGCGTAATTTTTTTCGCCTCCAACGCAATAAAATACGGCAGTTCCCGCGCTGATTCTCGCGACAACTCCCGTATTTTTAATAGATCCTTTTAATTCGTAATTGGCATTACCAAACGAACAACCCAACGACTCCGGCGGATAACAGTGAAACCAGGATCCCGGAAATTAACATGTAGCCAACGTTCCGTGAAATTAAATCGTTCTTTTCGCGGTCAACGATTCCCTTGAACGCCCCGATGATCATCCCAATGGTTGAGAAGTTCGCAAAGGACGTTAAGAAGACCGTTAAGACGGCGCGGAAATGCGGTGTAAAGTCGTTGACCTTACTTGAAACTTCACCCATGACAACGAATTCGTTTGTCACCAGCTTAGTTCCCATGTACGAAGCCATTTGGAAGGCGTCGCTCGGGTTGAATCCGAGTAACCAAGCAAACGGGAACATGATGACCCCGAAAATATTTTCCAATGACAAGTTACTGTTGATTAAGCCTAACAGCTTATCGATCAACTTCGCTAAGGCCACGAAGGCAATAACGTTCGCGGCGATAATTAAGATCAGGCGTCCGGCGCCTAAAATTGAATCACCTAAGAAGGAGAAGAATGGTTCGCGGGCTGGTTTAGCCTGCTTAACTTGTTCGTTCGCTAAGTCTTCTGAACCACTTTCAGTCGTTGCCGTTGTTTCTTCAACGGCCGCACTACCAGAAATCTTGGCAATCGTATCTTCTTCCGGCTTAACGTCGACCGGATTTAAGATGGCTGCGATGATGGCCGCGTTCAACACGTTCATCGGTACCGCCGTTAAAATAAATTGCCCGGGCATCATCTTAATATATGCCCCTAATATTGACGCCGTCACACAACTCATCGACATCATGGCGATCGTTAAGTTCCGTTGCGCCTTCATTTGTTTCAATTGCAATTGGGAAACGGCTAAGGCTTCCGTGTTCCCCAAGAACATCATTTCAACAACGAAGAACGATTCGAACTTTGGTTGACCCGTAATGTAAGCCAAGCCCCGGCCGACCCATTTAATAATCCATGGTAAAACGCCGATATAAGTCAGAATATCAAACAATGGCACAATCAATAAGATTGGTAATAACGAGCTTGTGACGAAGTCCATTTGCTTAACGTTGACCCAACTAGCCAATGCAAATGAGATCCCATCATACGACACGTTAACGAGCCAAGTGAATCCGTCGGCAGCGGCTTTGACCGCGTTGACCCCGACTTGTGAACCCGTCAAGAACCATGCTAATAATACTTCTAATACCAACATGATACCGACTGAACGCCAATTAATGGCGTGCTTTTGCTTGGAGAATAAGTAGGCGATCGCAATGAAAACCACGATCCCGATAATATTAACCACCAAGTTAAAGACCATGTGAATAATCCCTCTTCCCTATAAGTGATAAATCAAAAATGATAAAAACTACCTTTACTAATTTACCATGTTTGAAGGTGGTTGTGGGGCATTTTTTAAGAAAATATTAAGTACACCGATTAGACCGTTCCAATTGTTGTAATGGCGCCATCCAAAGGGGGTTCACGATTTATGAAAATAGTGATAATTTTAGTACGGTATTTTCATAAATAAAAACTAATTGTTTAGATAACAAAAGACCCGACCAATGATTTGGCCGGGTCTCCTTAAAGGTATCAGTCTTGTGCTCCGAACAGGGCAGAGACTGATGCTTTAAGATTCGATGTGGTACTCAAAAAGCATCACCCCCTTTCGTTATTTGCCCGTACTTTAACCCCATTTTGAACCAACGTCAACTAATTGGTTCGGAAAAATCACAAACGTGGTATGATAGACTTCCTTGGCAGGGGCACCCGGCTCAGTTGCCGGTGTACTGCAACCCGATTGTGGGGTTGGGCGGTCGTCAGTGACGGCCGTTTTTTTATTGCCATTAGCCCACCCTTACCATTATTAGTAGGAGTTGATTTTTGCTAGAGCGGTTGCAAGTTCTGAGCGACTACGCTATTTTTAGAGTGAACGCTTGAAGAAAGATAGGCTAAAGATTATGAAATCCACGACAAAACAAATTTTGACCGGGATTGCCTGGTTCGCCATTTTGCTCGCCGTGATTGGTGGCACGATTCTCTGGCAACACCAGGTACTCAAACCGCGCCACAGCATGAGTAGCAGTATTACGGTGTCCTCAACGGAACGGGTGCCCTCGCTATTGATTCTCGATTCGCACCTCAGTCAGGATCAACAGCGTCAGTTGATTGCCACCATGCAGCGCAATATCGGTACCCAGTCAACGCTAATCATCGAGGCCCTCAGTTCCGGTACGATTCGTTTCAGTGGTCAACTCCGCGATGCGGATACTCGCCCATACTTAAAACTCCAGCTACCGGCGCAGGCAAGTACCGCTGAAAAGGTCCGCTTGATTAAGCAGACGCTGACCGTGGCCAAAAAGCAGCTGCATTTCACCCACTATAACCTGATTGGCTACGGTGAAGGTGGTCTACTCGCGACCCACTTTCTCGAAAGTGCCCCGACTAGCTTGGCACCACGGAACTTCGTTGCCATCGCGACCGCCTTTAATGGTACTAGTACGACCAACAACTCCCAGAAAAAGACTGCGGTCACCCGTCATCAACGCAACGCCGAACTCAGTGAACTGATCAAAAACCGGCGGGCCATCAACGCCAAGGTGCGGGTCCTGGTCATCGCTGGTAAGCACCGCGGTAGCACTAACGGTGACGGCGTCGTACCACTTCAAAGTGCGTTGGCCGCCCAAAGTATTTTCAAACCAACCGTCACGACTTACCAACAACACGTTATCCAGGGCTACAAAATTAACCACACCGGTATCCTTGAAAGCTGGAAACTCGGTAACTTTATCCACGGCTTTATTAATTAAGGCGTATCAAGCCTGCTGAACCAAAAAATACGGAAGATTACTCAAACAAGTTTTCGAGCAATCTTCCGTATTTTTTTGGTACGTGTTGTTGGTAATTGAGCCGAAACGTGCGCCAAAAGTCAGCTGGCTCCGCTTAACCCCGTAAGTCCAATAATCCAAGCCCAGGATTATTCGCCTCACGCCGTTAATGCTCACCAACTACCCGACTTTTGTCCCACTCTCAATTCCACAACATCCTATCAGGGTACGCCGTGGTCAAAAATTGCTTGATGGCGCGAATCATGACGGCGGTCGACGGCGCGGTCGCCTGGGTCTTATTTGCCACCAGCGCAATCTCACGGTTATACGGTTCCGCGAACGCGTAGGTGTTAACGTCACCCGTCAGTTTACGGAGCGCCAACTGCGGTAAAATTCCCATTCCGAGACCAGATTCTACCATTGAAATAATTGACTGGTCATCGATTGAGAAGTGTAAGTAGTTATTCGTGACGTGGTAATGGTCCAGCGCGAGCTTGGTATCCCGGTCGTAGTCACTTTGTTGCAAAATGAAGTTTTTGTCCGCTACGTCGTCGGTCGTAATGAAGTCGCCGTTTTCCGGCACAAAATCTGCCGGCGTGACGCAGTAGATCGGGTCGTTAATCAGCGGGTGGACTAACAAATTCTCACTGACCGGCATCGAGGTAAAACCGATATCGATCGTCCCGATTTTGGCCCAATTGGTTATTTCATTAAAGTTACCCTGAACGACCGATATTTTAATATCCGGATATTGATGATTAAATTGACGGATAATTTGTGGCAGCCAGTTGATGCAAACACTACTAAAACCGCCGATTCGGACCGACCCCGAATGGAGCCCCTGGATGTTATCAGCCACCTGTCTTAGGTTACTTTCCGTATTCAAAATTTCCTGAACGTACGGCAAAATTTGCCGGCCGTCACTGGTCAATTCGACCCCCGAACGATTGCGGATAAAGACCGGGAATCCCAGTTCCTTTTCCAACTGGTTAATGGAATGACTGACCGCACTGGGCGTGACGTTCAGCGTTGCCGCCGCCTGATAAAACGTGTGCTTGGCAACCACCGTCGCAAAGACCTCGTAAGAAAAATTAGCCACCTTAAATCCCTCCCGTTAGATGAATTATCATCACTTAATACTGAAAAAGTTGAGTTTTACTAATTTCAGTTCTCATTCTATCATAGTCATAATCAATGAACCAAAGAATTTAAACAAACCAGTGGGGGAAGCAAACATGAAGAATCTTTTTGCTGAACGCGTCTTAAGAAACGATACTTCCGACTTAAATGAAATTTTTAAAAACAGTCGTAATCCGGAAAACATTTCCTTTGCTGGCGGTTTTCCGGACAAGCAGCTATTTCCAACTCAAGCCCTGAAAGCGGCTTACGCTCGAGCAATCGACCAAGCCGGACCCGCAATCTTTCAATACGCTTCAACCCAGGGCCTACTCAGCTTGCGGCAAAAAATTGCGGACCGGATGGCGACGCACGCCGGTGTTCAGGCGACCGCAGCTAACGTCATGCTGACGCAGGGTGGCCAGCAAGCCATTGACCTGGTCGCCAAGCTCTTCTTGAACCGCAGCGACGCGATGGTCGTTGAAGGACCAACTTACATGGGCGCCCTAGCCGCTTTCGATACTTACGAACCGACTTACTACGAAGTCCCGGTCGATAAGCACGGAATGGACACCGACCGCTTACGGACAACCTTAGCGGCCCACCCCGAAATCAAACTGATCTATACCGTCCCTGATTTTCATAATCCAACCGGGACGACGATGAGTGCCAAGCGGCGGCAAACTTTAGTCGCCTTGGCCAACCAGTACAACGTCATGATTTTGGAAGACAGCCCTTACCGCGACTTACGTTATAGCGGGAAAGCCGTTCCGGCCATCAAGCACTACGATACCGAGGGCCGGGTCATCTTCATTTCAAGCTTTTCCAAAATCTTATCACCCGCACTGCGGACTGGCTGGATTGTGGCCGCAACGCCGGTAATGGACGCACTCGTCGGATTAAAGTCCGCGATTGACGTGCAGTCACCTAACGTCACCCTGGCCGCGATCGACCAGTACCTGGCTACTAACGACATCGACGCCCACATTGCGACCATCAATCAGCAGTACCGCGTCAAGCGCGACGCCATGTTACGGGCGCTCGACCGCTACTTTCCAAGTACCGTTAACTACACGCGGCCGGCCGGTGGCTTCTTCATCTGGGTCACCTTACCGGCGGGCATAGACGCGCAGGCCCTTTTACGCGACGTGGTCTTACCACAAGCCCACGTGGCGTACGTGCCGGCGTCTTGCCAGTTTGCGAGCCGACAAGTCAAGAACGGGTTCCGGTTGAATTACACCAGCTTATCCACCGCCGATATTACTTCGGGTGTCCAACGGCTCGGCCGGATTTTACAAACGCAACTAGCAGTTGCACCTCAGCCGAAACTTTCTTTCCAATTCTGACGTACTCAATGGCCAGCCAAACGGATTTTCTTCCGTTTGGCTGGTTTTTTGGTGATTAGAACTGAACCTCACCGTTAAAAAGGCGTTAACTTTGTATAAATCGACTAATATCGCGGAATCACCGCGTTTGACAGCCCGCCAGCCGTTCGCTAAACTTACGCTAGCCACAGTAACTTCTAATCAATAGTACTTATTTTTTGTTAACAATTCGAATTTCGGATAAACTAGGTAACGTTGCAAAAAAGTGTAGGAGGAATTCTTTCATGAAAACATGGGTGAAAAAGCTTGGACTCGCTGCCTTTGGTTTAATTTTAGCCGTGACGCTGACCGCGTGCGGGAGTAAATCGACTAGCAGTAATGGGAGTAACGAGTTAAGTTTGCAAAAACCGGGGACCCTTACGATCGGGCTCGAGGGGACTTTCCAACCGTACAGTTATCGTAAGGACGGTAAACTTACGGGCTTTGAAGTTGAATTAGGCAAAGCAATCGCTAAGAAGATGGACTTAAAAGCGAAATTCGTACCGACTAAGTTCGATTCACTAATTGCCGGCTTAAACGTTGACAAGTACGACGTGATTTTAAATAACATGGCGATCAACAGTCAACGGAAGAAGAAGTACCTGTTTTCCACGCCATACATCTATTCCAAGGCCCAGTTAGCCGTTAAAAAAGATTCCAGCATTAAGAAGATTACCGACATCAAGGGTAAAAAGGTGGCCCAAACGACCACCAGTAACAACGCCGCCGACGCCAAGCGCTTAGGCGCCACCATTACGCCAACCGATGGCTTCCAGCAATCGATCGACCTGGTGACCCAGGGCCGCGCCGTCGGAACGATCAACTCCCGGGAAGCCTTTTACGCCTACTTGAAGCAAAAGCCGAAAGCCAACGTTAAACTGATCGATGCGAGTGATCAAATCGACGCCCAAGAAATCGCGCCAATGATTTCTAAAAAACATACTAAGTTACAAAAGCAAGTTTCAAAGGCCGTACAAGAACTACGTAAGGACGGTACTTTAAAGAAACTTTCCAACAAGTATTTCGGTGGTAACGTCACTGATAAGTAACCACTTCCGTCGGGCGACCGGCGGCTACATAGCACCATAATCTTAACCTAGGAGGCCCTTCATGGAGTCAATTTGGCACATCATTGTTAGTTCCGCGCCACAAATCGCCGCGGCCGGTTTAAAGTACACGATTCCAATCGCCATTATTTCATTTATTATTGGATTAATTTTAGCCATTCTCACCGCGCTGGTAAAATTATCACCTAAGCGCGGCTGGTTCTCGATTTTAAAGGCCATCGCCTACTTCTACGTCTGGCTTTTCCGGAGTACGCCACTGCTAGTTCAACTGTTCATCGTCTACTTCGGCTTACCGTATTTAAAGATTCAGGGACTGTGGCCCAACGGTATCCAGCTTGATCCGTGGACGGCCGGAATCGCGACCTTTTCCCTGAATACCGGGGCCTACTGTGCCGAAACCATCCGGGCAGCCATTTTATCGATCCCGCAAGGCCAGTGGGAAGCCGCCTACTCGATTGGGATGACCAAGCCGCAAGTCTTAAAACGAATCATTTTACCGCAGGCGGCCCGTGTTTCCTTACCGCCGTTGTCCAACAGTTTCATTAGCCTCGTCAAGGATACCTCGTTAGCCGCTTCAATTACGATTATCGAAATGTTTGAAGTCAGCCAACAAATTGCCGCTGAAAATTACCAACCACTGGTCATGTACACGTTAGTCGCCGCCTTTTACGCGGTCATGTGTACCGTCCTTAGTTGGGGCCAAGGTTACTTGGAAAAACGGACGTCGCGTTACTTGCGGCCATTAAACTAAGGGGGGGCCCACATGATTAGCTTAGAACATCTCAACAAAACGTTTGGTAACCACCAAGCCCTAACCGACATCAATACGACCTTTAACGCCCACGAAACGACCGTCATTGTCGGTCCTTCCGGTTCGGGTAAGTCAACATTGTTGCGGTCACTCAACCTACTAGAACGACCGGAAAGCGGAATTTATCACTTCAATGACGATAACATCGACTTTGCCAAGCCGCTCAGTAGTAAGACGATTTTGAACGTTCGGCGTAAAACGGGAATGGTCTTTCAGGATTACAACTTGTTCCCACACCTCAGCGTCGTTAAAAACGTGATGGAAGGGCCGATCCAAGTGCTTAACCAAAAACCGGACGCCGCTAAGCAAACCGCACTCGACTTGCTGGATAAAGTCGGTCTGGCCGATAAAGCCGACGCCTACCCTGGGCAACTGTCCGGTGGTCAGCAACAACGGGTCGCCATCGCGCGTTCGCTGGCGATGAATCCCGAATACATCCTGTTGGACGAGCCAACCAGCGCGTTGGATCCCGAGCTCGAAGCCGGCGTCTTGCGCGTGTTACTGGCACTTGCCAAGGAAGACGATTCGATGATCATCGTCACCCACAACATGGAATTTGCCCGCGCCGTGGCCGACAAGATCCTTTTCGTTGAAGACGGTAAAATCTTGTTCGACGGTACACCGAGTGAATTTTTCAAACAACCGACTCAACGCATCGCCGACTTCTTAGCGGCGATGACCTTCACCACCATTTCAGATAAAGCTAAATAAGTAAGTTAGCCCCGTTTTCCCGCTGGAAACGGGGTTTTTTGACGCCTTCAATTAGCTTGACTCCCCCACCCACTTCTTTTATACTATTAGTTGAATAATACTATACGATATATAATATGACAGGAGGAATAGTGATGGCCATTCAAATCAGCTCAGAACTACTCGACGGCTGCGTCTTGGCGCTACTTGAGACCGAAGACTTTTACGGTTACGCGCTAACGCAGCGGCTCCAAGCCTCGGTATCCGTTTCCGAGTCGACCCTGTACCCGGTCCTTCGCCGGTTGAAGAAAAACGGCTGGGTCACCACTTACGACCAGGCCTACCAAGGGCGTAACCGTCGTTACTACCAAATCACGGCAACCGGTCAAACCCAATTGTGCACCATTCAAACTGAATGGGCCAGCTACTACCAAGCAATCAACCAATTACTTTTAGGAGGTGCCTCGAATGGATAACTACTTAGACAAGTTCACCGCGCTACTCGCTCAGCTGACCGATGACGAACGCGATGAGGTTGTCGGCTTCTACCGTGAATACTTATTGGACGCGGGGATTGCTAGCTACGATGACTGTGTCGCCGAGTTGGGAACGCCGCGACAGTTAGCCCGCAAGGTTTTAGCCGACTATTCAATTCGGCTGAACGAGAACTTAACCGCTGAAACGTCCAAAAAACAGCGGTCCCAAACTAGCGTCCGCACAATCTGGTTGATCGTGCTAGCGCTGCTGTCCACACCAATCACGATTCCGGCGCTCCTCGTCGTCCTGGCCACGCTCTTTGCAATTGCCGTGGTCGTCATCAGTATTTTCTTTACCGTCATTGCCCTTATTATCGGTTGTACCCTCCTCGCACTGGCACTGATTACCGCCAGCATCGGCGTTTTCAGTCAGTCGATCTGGGTCGCCTGCTTCTACCTCGGCTGCGGCCTGATATTACTGGGGGGCGAGTTCTTAATTGCCCCACTCATCATCTGGTTACTGAACCTGATTATTCAAGGAACCACCGTGCTGACCCAACGGCTATACCACCGTTTCGTCAAACAAAACCGTGCTGAGAGAGGGGGCCGCCACAATGCGCAAAAGCATTAAAATTGGAATTATTTTACTCATATTAGGGCTCGGCTTGACGATGTTCGGGATTGCTAATAACGGTCTTAAGGCCGTTTACTGGGAAAACGGCTTTAAAATCAGCCGCCAGACCCACAAAACAACGCACTTAAAGTCAATCAAGTCCTTAACACTTGCAACCAGTGCCAACGTGACGGTTAAAGAAGGTACCCAGGCTTCCGTTGAAGTAACCAGCCACCGCAATGCCCCGGTCGTGAAAGCCGATGACGGGCACGTTACGGTCCGTGGCCAATCAAATTACGCCCACGAAGCCGGCTTTTTCGTCAATGATTACGGTACCGACCAAGTGGTGGTGACCGTGCCAAAACAGCAGCTCAAAAAAATTGTCGCGACTTCCGATCAAGTCGGTGATTTATCCTTTGAGGACCTCAGCGTGAAGCAGTTGGACCTCAGTACTAGCGCGCTCGCCGATATCGATGTCAGCTTCAACAACGTTATCGCGAGTGAGGCGCTCAACCTTCAAACCGGGGACTTAACGCTCAAAAACGTGAAGGCACCTAGCATTACGGCCAAGACCGGTGACCTGATTATCAGCGCAAGCGAATTTAAAGCGGCCAGTTCAAAATTCACGGTCAACGACGGCGACGTTAGCGTCCAACAATCCACCTTCAAAAACCTGCAGTTACAAACGACCGACGGCGACATTGACCTGGGCGAAAACCACCTGAAGGGTCAGCTGATTGCCACCACCCACGACGGTGACATTAGCTTAACCGCCCCGAAACACGTCGGCGTGACCGCTGATAACCAGGACGGCGATTTGTCGATCTTCGGTTGGCATAGTGACGACCAACACCACTACCAAGCCAATAAGAAAGCGAAACAACAGTACCATCTGACAACCACCGATGGTGATATTTCGGTGATTGCAAGTAACTAAAAAAGCGCTCTTATCTCACTTGAGATAGGAACGTTTTAACTATTTCAGCACAATTTAAAACTGCCCGTTATAGACGTCCAACCAGACCATCAGCAGCGACAAAATAAACATCAGGCCAATCGCCACCGCGTGCCACCATTTATGGTGCGCAAAAATGGCGATATATTCGCGTAAAATGGCATCCGGTAAGAAAAAACGGGCGGTACGGGCACCGATGCCATCCGCCTTTAAACCGGCCTGCTTAGCAAACATTGCAGCCCGAAACGTATGGTAATTATTAGTCACAAAAATGACCCGCGGCCGTTTCAGTCCGCCTTGATCGACCAATACCTTACTGTACTGCATATTTTGAAAGGTCGTTTTGGAGCGGGTCTCGGCTAGGCCGTCCGCAGCCGGCAAGCCGTGTTGCACGGCGTAAGCCAGCATCGCTCGCCCTTCCGGCACCGTTTCGTCGGCGCCCTGACCACCCGAAAAGATCATTTTGGCGGGGTGGCCAGTCTTCCTTTGTTGCCGCTGATAAAATTTCAACCCCCGCATGATTCGTTGGGCCAGCAGCGGTGAGACCTGGTCGCCGTTTAGCAGGCCCGCCCCTAACACGATAATGTAGTCCTGACGTAGGCGCGGCCAGTTGAACTGGTAAATGACCAACATCGTCAGGTAATTGTAAAACCAAAAGGCGACGTAGATAATCACCATGTTAGGAAAGAGGTTCATCCAATAGCTAAGCGGCCTAGGCACCCGCGTCGTAATCGCATTACTGAGGACCGGTAAGATCAAAATTGCGAGCCCCAAAATCAGTGTCAGCATGTTGGCCAACGTATGTGATTCGCGCCGCCAGACGATCCACGCGTTCCATAATAGGAGAAAGGCCTGCATAATAAACAGCGCACCCAGTAGCATTAAAAACAAAACAAAGATACCAATACAAACAATAATTAGCGGGTGATTGTTGGTTCCCAAAATCGTCATGGCCAGCACGGCTAAAAAAGAATAGAAAAATAGCGAAAACCAAATACCATTGCTGAGCCGAGCCTTGTCACGGCGATAGCGCCAACCAAAAATCACTCCGAATAGCGCCGGTACCGCCCACGCCCAGTACGCCACGGCCGGAATCGGCACCCAAACACTCGCACTATCCACGTCCATCACATCCCATCATTAGATTCCGCTTTCATGATAGCATAAGTCAACTAACGAACGGGATTGGTAACGCTCGCACTACTTAAGCTGTTTCTGGGCGTTGTAGAAGCTCCGGTACGCTAAGTAACAGGCAATGATCGACCCCAAGCTGGTGGCTGACAAGAGCATGAAGGTGACCATGATCTGATACTTAATGGCGTGGACGGGGTCGACCCCGGCAAAAATCAACCCGGACATCATTCCTGGCAAGCTCACTAAACCAACCGTTTTAGCGGAATCGATCGTCGGGGCCATCCCGGTTCGAATCGCTTCCCGCACGATTGCAATCGAAGCGTCCAACAAGTCCGACCCCAATGCTAGCCGCTCCAACACCCCCTGCCGTTGGTCATGAAACTGGCTGTTCAAGCTACGAAAGGCCAGCCCGATTGCCACCATCGAGTTAGAGGCGATCATCCCCGAAATTGGAATGATCTGCGATGGAATCAGCCGAATCGCGCCCGACAAAATCAGAACTCCCAGCGTGACCCCGGTACTAATAAAGATGGCTAGGAGTGCAATCGGAAAGGCGTTGGCAATGCCGGCACCACGTTTTTTCGCGTTCCAGGCCGCGTTAAAAATAATGAAGCCCATCATTGCCAGTGTTAGCCAAACGTTATCGACCCGGAAAATGTACTTTAACAGGTAACCGACAGTAAAGAGCTGGACGATGGCGCGCACCACGCCCACAATAATGTCCTTGTCCAAACCCAACTTTTGCCACAAACTAATTCCCAGCGCAACCAGCACCAACATTGCGGCAAAGAATAACGACGTATTATTAACAGCTAAATTCATGCTTGCACCTCCAAACGACCCGCAACCACCTTGGCCAACGTTGACGCCGCAGCAATTTCCTGCGCATCGTGGGTAATCATAATGGTCGTGACCCCACGATCGACGTTTAAGTGGCGTAACCAGCGGTGAATGATCTCGCGATTCTGTTCATCCAGACCGGCCGTGACTTCGTCCAATAATAGGATTCGCGGTAAGAATAAAATATTGCGAATCAACGCGACCCGTTGGCGTTCACCACCGGATAGGTCCACGATTGGCTGGGTCAACGTTTGTTCACCCAAGCCAACGTATTCGAGTGCCGCTAAAATGTGGTCGTGATCGACCGGTTGCTTACGGATCCGGTACGGAAAAGTCACGTTATCGGCAACCGTTTCACCGAACAGGGTTGGCTGCTGGAAACAGTACGAGACTTGCCGGCGGTACAAGACCGGGTCATAGCTTTCAATCGGCTGACCATCGAAGACCAACTCACCGCTAGTTTTACTAATCATCGCGGCCATGATTCTTAACAAGGTACTCTTCCCACTGCCGGACGGGCCGGTCAGGGTCACCTGGGCACCAACTGGAATGGCCCAATTAATATCATGCAAAATATGCTTGTTTTCGGCTTGATAATTGACTTGCTTCAAGGTCATAATGGCTTGCATCAAACATTCCCCCACTGATATAGTAATTAGCTTAGCGTTATTGTACCCGATTGGGCTAATCACCTTCAACGTTTTTGATTAGCGGTTGCGCCGCGCTTTAGTCCCGCCCGCCGAACATGCTATAATGACTGAGAAGTTACTACAGAAAACGAGGTCAAAATAATTAGTATGAAATCAAACTATTCCCATTCCAACGGCCAGCGCCCCCATCATAATCAACGCCGGCGGCCCAGCCAACCGGCGGAACGTGTTCAAGCGTCGGTCAGTATCGGCCAACGCTTCCCGTTGACCATTAAGCACCTCGGCATTAACGGCGAAGGTATCGGCTACTATAAGCACGTCATTACCTTCGTCAAGGGCGCCTTGCCCGGTGAGGTTGTCGTGGCGGAAGTCACCGCGGTCCACCCACGCTACTTGGAAGCCAGCTTGCGAACGCTCCGCAGACCCAGTCCTGACCGGGTCGACCCGCGTGACGACTACGCTGGTGAGGTCGGCGGCTTTGAATTGGAACACTTGGATTACCCGGCCCAACTGAAGTTCAAGCAGGACGTGGTTCGTCAAGCACTCGAAAAGTACCGACCCGCCGGCTACCGTCATTACGATCTGCGCCCAACCATCGGCATGGCCGACCCGTACGAGTACCGGAATAAGGCCCAGTTCCAAGTCCGCATGCTGGATGGCCACGTCGCCGCCGGACTTTATAAAGAAAACAGCCACGACCTGGTTGACTTACCCACCTGTTCGGTCCAGATGCCGGTCACCATGGAGGTCATGCGCCAAGTGGTTGCCTGGCTAGAAGCGTTACAAGTACCAATTTATGACGAGGCCCATAATTCGGGCATCGTTAAAACGGTGGTGGTCCGGGCAGCCGCCGCAACCGGCGAAGTTCAACTGGTACTGATTACCAACACACCGAAGTTACCGAAAAAACACCAGTTACTCATGAAAATCGCCGAAAAGTTACCGATGGTCGTTTCGGTCATGCAAAACGTTAACGTTGGTAAAACGTCGTTGATCTGGGGCGACCAGACGACGTTGTTAGCGGGGAAGACGACAATTACGGAAGAACTCGACGGCTTAGCGTTCAACTTGTCCGCCCGCGCCTTTTTCCAACTCAACCCGCAACAAACCAAGAAACTCTACCGTTTAGCGCGCGAAGCCCTCGACCTGGCCCCCAACGAAACGTTAGTCGACGCTTATTCCGGGGTCGGTACGATTGGACTTTCGCTTGCCGACGTGGCCAAGGAAGTGCGCGGAATGGATACGATTCCGGCCGCGGTCGCCGATGCTAACGATAACGCCAAGCTGAATAACATCACCAACGCCCATTACGAAGTCGGCGAAGCCGAAGTCTTACTACCACAATGGTTGGCTAGCGGCTTTGCCCCGGACGCCATGGTCGTTGACCCACCGCGAACCGGGTTGGATCAAGTCCTGATTGACGCCATTTTACAAAGTGCGCCCGAAAAGTTGGTTTACATTTCTTGCAACCCGTCAACCTTGGCCCAGGACTTACGCGAGCTGACCCGTGGTTACCAAGTCGATTACATTCAATCAATCGACATGTTCCCACAAACGGCCCGCTGTGAAGCGGTCGTCCGTTTCACCAAGCGCCACTAATTACTAATATCGAAGGGAAGTCTTCCAATGGCACAATTCGATAGTCACATTTCACTAACGATGACCTTTACGCTGCGGCCACCGTTTAAAACGAACTTTTTACTGCTTAAGGATTACAACGCCGACGTGCGATTGCCGGCCAGGGACGGGGTGTTGACCACGCTCGTCGCGAAAAACATTCCGGTTACGCCGGCACTTTCACAACTGAAAACGATTTTTGACGACGTCCGTAACCCGATTTACTGGAAATTGCATGATCAGGCGGTCCACGAATACTTCGTGGCGCACCCCACCATGCGGCCGGTCCTACCACTGGACCTACTGCGAGTTATGCTGAACTCCTTGTCCGCACAGGGCTTAACCGATGACCAGCTGACCCACATCATGCAGGACGTCTTCGAACGACTACAACGCAACGACTTCGACGGTCGAACCGCCCAACGGATTTTGACGGCGTTGGCTGCCGACCCTAAAGCCTAAAAAATACGGAATTACTGATTTATGAAATCAGTAATCCCGTATTTTTTATTAAAAGTATTCCGCTAAAATTTGTTGGATACCAGGATGGTTATTGTCGGTCGTGACGCGGTCGGCCGCCGCTTGAACGTCGGCGGGAGCGTTACCCATTGCGACACCGATGCCGGCCGTTTTGAGCATTGCCACGTCGTTGTAATTATCGCCAAACGCTAACGCGGCCGCGGGTGACAGCTGGTCATCCGCCAACAAAGTCGTTAACGCACTGGCTTTCGACACCCCGGCAGCGACAATTTCCAAGTAAGTATCCTTGGAACGGTAAACCGTCAGACCGTTAAAATCAGTTGCCGTTAAGGCTTGCTCCACCGCCGTGATGATGGCCGCGTCCGCCATGATCATCATCTTATGCACCGGGGCCGTCGCGGTCGTCAACCACTGGCCCAAATCGGTCACCCGTGGTTCAAAGCCGATGCCATCAGCTTCCTGGCGTTCCCAGGCGGTCATCCGGGCAACCACCCAGTCATTATTACTATAAATATTGACTGAAGCGGTCGACCAGTTAGTTGCGACCAATTGGTTGACCCGCCGTGCCAATGCCAGCGGAACCGGTTGTTGTTCAACGACCGTCAACCGATCATTAGCGTCGGTCTTGGCCGTCAAAGCACCGTTGTAGGCAATCATCGTGGTGTCGATACCCAGTTGTTGCGCGATGGTCCGCATGCCTTTAGGTGGCCGGGCGGAAGCCAACACCATCGTGGCCCCGTGTTCAACCGCCCGTTGCACCCCGCTCACGGTGGCCGGTAGTAGTTGACCCGTGCTGTCTACCAGCGTCCCGTCGATATCACTTACGATTAATTGAATGGCCGTCATGTCGCGTCCCCACCTTCATCCTATTTATGCTTGATCTCAAACTTGACCTCACCGTTGACCATTTTGGCAAATAATTGCTGGCTGGGATCCGGATCAAACGTTCCTAAATTCACTAACAGTTCACCGTCATCGGTGACCTCAAACCCTTCGTAGCGGTCAAAAATGACGTGGTACATCGTCTGAGCCGGGCGCATCCGTTCATCGACCTGCGCCGCGGCCGCCTTTAACGTGTAGCCCGTCTGTAACAGGTTACTCATCGCGGCCGCCTTAATAACCATCCGCATGGTATAAATGCGTGGCTTACCCGGTTCATCCTCATTTTTAGGAATAATGTACCCCTTCTTCTGCCAATACCGGAGTTGGCGTGGTGAGACACCAGTCATTCGGCTCAGCTCGCTAATGCCGATCGTCAACTGGTCCTTATGGAATAAGCCGACGAGGTCAGCGCGCGTTCCGTTCGCCATTCTAGTGCCCCCTTTCGCTTAAGTTTACCCCCGTATTATAGCATGGAATCCGCTCGGACCGAACCGCTTTTAGCGAGTGGCTGGACGATAGTGTTCAGCTAAGAAGTCCGGTAACGTTTGGGCCGGGCGTCCCATGATCAACTGATAATCATCGCTGACCGTATCTAGCAGGCCACGCGCACCGCCAGCGTACATCGACGCCAACATGTGACCTTCGTTGCCCTGATTATAAAGGGCGCTGAATTCGGCCAAACTAACTGGTTGGTAACCAATCGGCGCACCACTGACGGCACTTAACACCTTAGCCAGCGCGGGCATCGTGTACGCCCGGTTCTGGGTCAGCGTGTAAATCCGGCCGGTTTTAAGTAACGCCGGTGTCGTCGCCACCTTCGCAAACGCCGCGGCACTGTCCGACTGACTAATAAAGCTCAGCGCCTGGTCCGCCATCGGGTAGATCACGTTTTGGCGCTCAATCAATTCTAGTAAGTACGGCACCAACGGGTCGGCGTATAACGCGTTGCGAATAATCGTGTAATGTAGCGAACTCGCCGCTAACCGGCATGGCATGTAACCGTAAAACGCGGCTAACGCGAACGGATTATTAACCTGGTCCGCAATGAAACCCATGACTAAAATATGACCCACCTGGGCAGCTTCGGCAGCGCCGACGACGTTCTCAAATTCACTGACACGGCTAAAGCTGTCGTGACTTTTACTCGGTACGTAAATGAAGACGTCACTGCCAGCTAGCGCCGCGGTCAAACTCGCCGCGTCGTGATAATCAACGGCCTTGATCGTCATGTCACGCGCTTGAAACGCCGCGGCCTTACTTGGTGTGTGGACGCCCAAATTTAACGTGCTGGCCGGGACTAACTTGGCCAGCGCGTTAACAATTCGTTGGCCTAAGTGGCCGGTGGCACCGGTAATCGTATATTGCATTTTGAATTCCCGCTTTTCTGTAACTTTATTAGTTACATTAAAACTGATTTGGACACCGTTGTCAATTAATACGTTAGTTATTTCATTTTAATCTACGTAACGTAGCGTTTCTCAAAGTGTGCCTCCTACACCTACACTCGTAAACGTATCACTATCCAATCCACTTACCCCGTTAACCACATAATACAAGTTCGTCTAACACCCCGAAAGTCAGGCTCAAATAGTCACTTCTTTCCACGGGGTTAACATCACCGTGTTATATTTAGTACTAACTAATCCAAACCATTCTTCCCGGAAAGAAGGCACCCGCCTTGAAAAAGTCCCGTTATTGGATGGCCGGCCTGCTCACCTTAGTTTTAATCATCGGCATTGCGGATATTGGTCTTTTTCGGTCCACGCCCACCAACCCCAAGTCCAGCACATCGGCCCGGCAACCTTCTGCTAAAACGGTGGCCCCGATCACCAAGTCCGCTTGGGCTAAACAACCCAAGCTAAAGTATGCCAGCATTATTTATTACGCGGTACACCACTTGAAAATTCAGCGCTGGCAAGAAGTTTCCGACTTTGAGCTAGGGTGGCAAGTTGAAATCTACCCGAATGACGGGCACCCTAAGTACCTTGTCTGGCCGGACGCACACATTCAGGCGGACGCCAAACAGCTACAACCAAATTGGTTCACGATTACCGCTAGCGGCCAAGTCACCTACGACAGTTTCACCGTCCACAGCTTCCGTCAGGACCAAACCGCAACCGTCAGCACTGATCAAATCTTGGCACAGTTACGCCAAGACCACGCCGCTAAAAAGGTCCGCGCAATGGTCGCCCGCTTAAGCGTTGTTCACCACCATTAATTTTTAATCTAAAGGGACCGTGACTTTTGTCACGGTCCCTTGTGTTTCTCCGAATATTGATAGTCGAAACGTGCGCCAAAAGTCAGCCGGCTCCGCTTAACCCCGTAAGTCCAACAATCCAAGCCCAGGATTATTCGCCTTACGCCGTTATGCTCACCAGCTAACCGACTTTTGTCACACTCTGTTTGAGATTTAGAGTTAAGCGACTTCTTCACCTAAACGTTTCTTCTTCGGCGCCACTTTCACGTGTTGGACGTCCGCGTCCGAGAAGCCGAATAGGTAAGTCAACGTGAAGGACACGACGATGGTCGCGGCCGAAGCCAACAGGAACCCGTACAAACTAAAGTCCAAGCCCTGCGGATTGATGAACGAGGTCACACCAATCAGTGAACCGGCAAAGCCCCACATATTCACGTCCAGCAATCCAGTCAGGAACCCACCGACCGCACCACCAATGCTAGCCGTAACGAACGCACGTCCATATTTCAAGTTGATTCCGTACATCGCGGGCTCGGTGACCCCACAAAACGCGGAAATCGTGGCCGGCCATGCTAATTCTTTCACACTGGCGACCTTGGACTTCAGCGCAATTGCCAGTACCGCGCCCCCCTGCGCAACCATGGTGGCAGAAACGATCGCGTTAAGGTAGCTGTGACCGGTCGTCGTAATATCGTTGACCACGATTGGAATAATCGCCCAGTGCAGGCCAAAAATAACCAGCACCTGGTAAAAGCCCCCGATAACCAACCCGGAAATCGCCGGACTAAGCGCGTAAATGGCCATAATACCAGTAGCTAACGCCCCGGAGAAGGCGGTAATAATCGGTCCGACCACCAACACAATTGCGCCGGAAATCAGGACCACTTCGATCAACGGGACAAAAATCATCCGCAACACCGTCGGAATCACCCGCTTTAGCCACGGCTCCAACTTACTGGCTAGCCAGGCACCGGCAATCATTGGAAAAATCGAGTAAGTGTACGACGCCACGTGCACCGGCAAGCCGAAGAAATCGGCGTTGATTGCCATACCCAGTAACTGGCCCGTGGCCTTACCACCCGCCAGCGCTACGATGCTCGGATAAGTTAGCACCCCACCGACGATTCCCATGATGACCGGGTCGGCTCCCAGCTTCTTGGCGGCGGTAAAGCCCACGAAGATCGGTAGGAAATAAAAGACCGAATCACCCATCGCATTAATGATGACGTAGGTGGTCGCCTTGTCCGATACAACGTTAAAGGTCGTCAGTAGGGCTAACACTCCCTTTAAAATCCCGGAAGCTGCCAATAACCCGATTACCGGAATCATCGAGCCGGTAATCACACCAATCAGACTACTGAGTGCGTGCTTAACCTTTTGCCAGGCGGACATTTTCTGCCAAGCGGCCTGGCGCGCTTCCTTTTCCATCGCGGCGGTCGACGCTTCGGCATCACCAAAGCCCGGACCAAGTTGACTCACAATCGCGTCGTACACGTCGTTGACGGCGGGCCCAATCACCACCTGGTACTGCCCACCGGCCTTTGCCACGTCGATCACGCCGTTCAAATTACGAATTGCGGTATCATCCGCCTGGGCCTCATCTTTTAGGTAGAACCGCACCCGGGTGATACAGTGGATGACACTCTTAACGTTGGCCGCGCCACCCACGTTAGTAATAATTTCACTGGCTAACGTGGCGTACTTACCAGTTTGCGGCTTACCCGCGACCGGTTGGACGTCGCACTTTAAGTCAACCACCGCCCCGACCATACCGGCATTGACGGTCCCCAATTGTGGTGTGAGTTGCGCCACCTTATCCATCGTATTTGTGACCGCTACAATCACGGTCGGTTGCTTGCCAGCCGCAACGATGGCTTCCCGGTCCATCGTCCCGATTGGGTCACCCGCTTCCACTTGGTCATCCGGCTGAACGGTAATCTTAAACGGTGGCTGATCACCGAGTTCAACCGTATCGATGCCAAGGTGAACTAACACTTCCAGACCGTTATCGGCGGTAAACTCGATAGCGTGCAGCGTATCCGCCACCATCGTGACCCGACCACCGACCGGCGCCAGTAGCGTGGCGGTCGAGGGTTCAATTCCAAACCCCTTCCCCATCATGCCCTGTGAAAAGACCGGGTCCTGAATCGCACTTAACGGAATTAACTGACCCGCGACCGGTGTAAATAATTGCACTTGCTTCATAACGTTGCTCCCCCTTTGCGTTATTTTCTTGACAGGCATCCGCTATACGGTCATAGCGGTAATATAGCGTTATTCAAAAAAACGCTTTCATTAGCTACCATCAGCATACCGGCTGGGTCACTATTCGGTCAAAAAAAATAAAACTAATAACCCTGATTATCAACCAATGCGTTAATCAGTTTTATTAGTTCGCTAACCTATTGAATTAAGTGGACTTGCTGCCCAGCCAGAAAGGACCCATCAAAGTCCGCGGGGGTCTTCACCTGTTTGCCAAAATCAACCACTAACGCGTGCCATTCCCAAGCCTTGGCCAAGTCATACGTCCAGTTAGCCTGCAATAGCCGCTGGGCCGCCAAGTAGGTTTTCGGCAACGGTTGGCCTAACCAAGTCAGTAAGCGTCGCAGGTAAGTATCTACGATCAGCGTTGGCTGATTAAAAACGTACATACTAAAGTAATCGGCGGTCTCGTCGCCGATGCCGTGGATAGCCAGTAGCTCGCGCCTGAGTTGTGCAGCTGGGAGTTGACGCATCGTCGTTAAGTCGAACTGGTAGCGGCGACACCACGTTGCTAGGGCTTGCAAGGTCGGCACCTTCCGCCGGTAAAAGCCCGCCGGTCGAACTAAGGTAGTCAATTCGGCCGTGGTTAAAGCCAACAGTCGCTGCGGTTCAAAACCAGTGGCCGCTTTTAAATTCGCCAACGCGTAATCCACGTTGCGCCAGTTCGTATTTTGAACCAAGATGCCGCCCCACAACACTTCCCAGGGGGTCTCGGCGGGCGGCACGCCCGTTTCTAACCAGTGACGGGGGCCCATCTCCGCCATCAGTCGTTGGTACAGCTGTTCAATCGTCATCGCCATCATCATCCTTACATCAAAAAACGGTGCCGCGCGTTAGTCCCCGCAACACCGTTCCTAGTTTCTAAATTAGTCGTCGGCGACGGTTGTCCGCTTAACGGATAACACGATGTCGGCCGGGTGATTTTCCGGCTTGACCTTTTCTTCAAAGTTTAAGCCGGCATCCTTAAATAAATTTTGAATTTCAGTATTCACTAACGGCAACTCACGACGATCACCGGTTTGTTGTCGAATATAGACGACGTATTCTTGTGGTAACTCTTCTAGGTCATACTCAACGTCTTCATCATTTAAAATGACGTAAATCAACTTACGTTCCTTGTTCATCCGAAAAAACCCCTTACTGTAAAAAATTACCGCCAAATTAGTCGCGACCAGCTAACGGGCTACTTTTAGTATACCCCTTTTTGGCGCAACCGCTGTCACCAACTTCTTACTTTAGGACTTGACCAAACCAACGGCTAGCCCGGCCGGTTTATTAACTTTTTTCAAAAAACGGTCACTCGACCCACCCCGCAGAATGGAGTCTGTTATACTAATTTGTAGATTAATTGAATGGGGGTTACGACTTGTATTATCGTGGTGAAGCACTCGATTTTTTAAACATGTTATTAACTGACGACGTTGCGCCGTTAATGCGCTCGCGGGTGGTCTTCGCTAGTAAGCTCGACGTTGAACGCTTAAAAGCCGCTGTCCTTGCTTCGGCCCAAATCGTCCCCGAAATTTTCGCGCACTACCAAGCAGATCGGAACCGGTTCGTGGTTGAGTCCCAGCCGGTCAACGACATCGTGCACGAGGTCCAAAGCCCGTACACGCCCGAAAATCAAGCTTTCGACTTCATCGACGGGCCCCAGTTACAACTCTTCATTTTGCACCACGACCAGTACGACGTGCTCCAAGCTTACATGAGTCGGCTTCTCACCGACAGTTTTGGTTTCAAGGAATACCTCTACTTATTATCCCAAGCTTATAACCACAATGATTTGAGCCAATTGCAAAACGAACGGCGCTTACGACCGGTCATTGCCGCCTTACAGCGTCAATTCTCGCGGCCGGCCCACCCCGATTTCACGATGACTAGTATCAAACTGCCCCACTATCAGGGCATCAACCTCAACCACGGCGGGCACGTCATGTTGAGCAGCAAGCAATTCATGCGGGTGCGGCGGGTCGCCAAGGCCCAGGACGTCGGCATCAGCGAAGCCATCTTAGCCGCTTACGCCAAGGCGTTGCAAGTTCTAACCCGCCACACGACGATCACTTTACCGTACCCGGTTGACTTTCGCAAAATGGCCCCCGCCGCGGAAAATACGACCCGGGTCGCGAATTTGACCGGTAACGTCTTCCTAACCATTAAAGTCGACGCGGACGCGCCGTTCAGTGAATTGGTTCAACAAGTCCACGACTCGTTGACCAAGGAACGCAAACGGGCGGCCTTCCTTTACCGGGTCACCAGCTTACAAAAGATGAACCACACGATGCCAATCAGCCTAATGCGTAAAATGACGCGGCGCTGGTTGGGAAAGCGGCCACTGACCTACACGAACTTTGGCGTTATTGATCAGCAACAGCTTAAATTCCACGGGACAACGGTCGTCAACTGCGTCTTCTCCGGCGCTTTCCGAACGTCGCCAGAAATGGAAATTGCGGCCAGCACCTTTGCCGGCACGTGCACGCTCAGCTTTAACAGTAGCGGCTCCGAACGCGATTACCAGCTCGCCATGAAAATTTTGGAAAACATTCAGGCCCAGTTATTGGTTTGGTCACAAACGCCGTTACCGGCGGAGACGAAGACGGTCGCCCCGTAAACTTCAAAAGTTGCGCTTTATACCTTTTCTAAGGGAATTCTGTTTGCCAAGAAGAGTTCAAACGACTAACTTCATCCGGTCTTTGATCACTGGGCAGAACCAAGAACAAAAGAATCAGCCTAATCAAGAGCACCTTAAAACCGAGTTTACTCGACTTTAAGGTGCTCTAAAAATTTTGCAATCGCTTTCGTGATATCATACCAGTAACTAACAAGATACGCTTGTTTTATCCTCAAAATCATAATTAGGTGGATTCATGAAATTTAGAAATCGTCAATTGAAAATTACTATTTTACTACTATTCCTAACGCTTATCGTTTTATTGCCTAGCGAAAACAGACAATATACGGGTCATCAAAGCAACTATGGTTACCAGAAAGTCATTGCATACATGTCCAATCAAGGAATCATTGAAAACAAACAGAAATGGCACCAACTGGTTCATCAAACTGGTAATTGTAGGTCAATCCAGAGCGTCAAAGAACTAAACAACATTTTGCACCAAGGAAATAAACACTCATCCGCGGCAAAGTCAGCCAAATCATACGACGTCGTTAACTATCCCACTACATCGAAATACGGTAATCTGCGAATCATTAATGTTCCGACTTTTTCTTCCGAAAATAAGGTAGCGGTTAAAAAGTATCGGACGTTATTGCACCGTCAAATTAAACTGCTTAAGAATAAGGACCACATCATCCTCAACTTTGCGAATAATCGTGGTGGTGATCCACAAGCTATGATTGCTGGACTGGCTACCCTAATTCCTGATGGAACACTCTTTACCAAAATTGCTCAGAATGGGCATAAATATAATTTTATTAAAAACAAACATCGGATCTATGATAGTAAATCTCATGAAACAACTGAATTACCTGTCAACAAACAACTTTCTTCTCCCAAAATTTATGTCATTACAAACGAAAAAACTGCCAGTGCAGCAGAATTCGCGATTATCGCATTGAAAAACAACAAAAATACTAAAATTATCGGCTATCCAACTGCTGGATACACGAGTGTTAATACGCTGTTGAAAATTAACCACAAGGCCGAAGTTGCTAACATCACGACCGGTACAGTGGTCAGTAAAACAATGATTGGCGGTAAAAGACATTTCAATAATGAACCCATCACGCCCGACAAAACAACGCTCTATGAACCTGCTTCTACTACAACTCACAATTCAACTGAAAAACCAGTTTCACTTGATCCTGATTTCATAAAGGAACTAAATAATCTAATTAACACGGAACACTGAAGTACTGTTTGAACGCTTTATTGAACGCGTGAATTTCAAAAATAAATAGACTTGGTTTAAACGCCCTTACCCTAGTCCGCTAAAAGTTAACGAATCAAAAAATAGCTGACAGACCGATTTAAGTAAATTGCAGGGTATTCATGAACTCATCACCAAGTTATTGCGGTTGTATTAGGTGTATTAATTGGCATTGTGCGTTACATTTAAATCACAAAAATATGCTTACTAACCGAGGAGGGCTTAGCATAATGGAAGTAAAAACCGTTAGCCGTGGTAATTCGTTAGCGTTGAGTCTACCTAAAAACGGACGATTCAAGAAGGGACAGCGGTGGTTGCTTATTCCCGCAAGCGATGGCGAATCATACACACTCGTACCACGTATGAAGAATCCCTATGCCGGTCCCAAACCAAAACAGCCCATGACCGAAGCATGGAACGACGTTGATTGGAATGAGGTTGAATAATGGCTTATTCTCCTAGCAAAAAGACATCATCTGGATCAATTTTGATTTCCAACGTGGTCGCGAAAATAAAAAGCGCCGACCAGCGCTAATTCTTAGTAGCAATCTCTATATCCAGAACACCGGGTTTGTCATTGTTTCGCCAATTACATCTACGGTGCGGGATTTACCCGGCTACTTTAGTCTCCATGGTTACGATACTCATGGACAAATTGTTGCGGCGCAAGTTTATTCGTTTGACGCAACGCAAAACGCCGGTCGGAATATCACATACATTGAAACCATGCGCGATGAAGATTTTTATCGCGTTGCACAAACTGTATACTATAATTTTGACTTTCCATTCTAATCTGCACGCCAGTTAGGAACTGCCAACAGGTGATTGAATAAAACCAACCCGGTACCAGCTATAATCCATCAACAACCATGACCATAATAAACCGGCTATCAGTAGGTGTTTGCCTTACTAATGGCCGGTTTATTTACGTTGCACCGAAGTGTTCACTTGTTTTTAAGCCTGCACAAACAATGAATAGTCTAAAATCACTTTTAAATAATTCTCAAATCAATTCAAGCACACCCTTGTAAAAATTAGCAACGTATCCGCGAACGGCCTCCCACTACCGTTGTCACGATTTCTTAACAACGGCACCAATCTTGGTTTGCCGCTGCCAACGACCACCGGGAGATACAGTTAGACGCGGTCCTTGAACATTCGGCACCATCGTCACACGCGTCTGCCGTGCATCATACAAGTTGAACTTGGGGCGCATAACTTCGCGCGCCCCCGCCTGGCCATCACCATACCAAGTTAACCCGACCCGAATTTGAGTCAGCGGTTCAAAAGCCGTTCCAATCAGACTAGTTAACAGCCCGTCATACAGGCGCCACAACGCCCCGTCACTAGCTCGCCAAGCCGGTACGTCCGCATATTGGCTGAGCTCAAAGGTCAATTCGACCCAGTTCGGCGCAACCCGCACCGCAGTCGGTTGGACGGGTAGGCTGTGAACAACGGTTTCAACGGTCGTTATCCGGGCATCCGCGTGGACCGCACTGCAACGAACCACGAACTGAGGAAACCAACTAACCGTTTCACTACCGGTTGCCCGCTGTTCCGCACGTAACCGGGCACTGACCGCGGTCATGGCCGCTAATCCTAACCGGTACCACCGTTCATACTGCGCCCGTTCAGTCGGTAAGGCCGGTACAATTTGTCGTTTCATCAGAATCCCCTCCCGTCACAATTAAGCAACAACCTGTTTTCAAACCTAGTTTAGCGAGCTAAACCAAAACCGTAAACCACCGGTCAACATTTCGTTATAATCTTTTGTCACCAATTGCATTTAGTAACGTTCCTAAATTGGAATCCTTCTAAAAAGTGTGGTTTAATAAGGGTGAATCTAAAAGGAGGAACCGCGTCATGGCACAAGATATGTTAACGCAGGCCGTTCAACAACTAAAGGACCATAAGATTCGGGTCACACCCCAGCGGCAGATTATTCTAACTTACCTCGTCACCCATCATAATCACCCGTCGGTGGAAACGATTTACCGGGAGCTCGATAGCCAATTACCCAACCTGAGCTTGGCGACGGTTTATAATACCCTAAAGCTGTTCGTGGACTTGGGAATCGTGATTGAGCTGCAAAACGGCGATGCCGGCACCCACTACGATTTCTTTGGTCGGCCGCACTACCACGTAGTTTGTGAAAACTGTGGGAAGATCACCGACGTTTTTGAACCCGATCTATCCACCGTTGAACAAAGAGCCGCCGAACTTTCCGGCTACCTGGTCACTGGCCACAACATGGAAGTTTACGGGTTATGTCCAGACTGCCAAAAACTGTTGCAGGTCACTAAAACGACCGATTTAAAGCGCTTAAAATTATCTCACGATCAGGCCTAAAGCTTAAAAGCGTGCACCCATAATGAGTGCACGCTTTTTTTATCGTTCCTGACCAAACGCAAAGTACAACCACGGCCCAATCGGTTGCACGAAGGCTAGTAATAACCAACCTAGTTTATGTCCGCGGCGAACGGACTTTGCCCGTAAAATGTCCCCAACGACGATCGTTGTCGCCGTGATTTCCATGGCAGCAATTGGTAACAGTCGTTGGCGAACGTGGCGTGACTGTGGTTGGTGGTGCTGGTTTCGACATTTTTTTAACATAGCGTCAGCCCCCTTTTTAACCAGTATAAGCCAGCGAAAGTGTAAGCGCTATCGAATTCAGTAACCGGCCGGTTTTTTGCTTAAAAAGCGGGTGCTACCAACTTGGATTGCGTCAATCACGGCGGGCCGTTGTAGCAGTGTCCGGGTCACGACGCCGACCTGACCGTGGTCAATCGTGATGATTTGGTAACAGCTACTTTCGCGGACCAAGTGTTCGTGCGGATCACGGCAATTAATGTCGTAAGCTGCCGAGCCCGCGACCACGTTCAACACGTGATCACCAATCACGTAACTGGTCGGGTAATGAACGTGACCGGTAAAGACACCGCCCACGTTATGCCCCCGGAGTGCCGACAATAACGCCGGCGTATTTTGTAAAATGGCATAGTGCATCGTCTGCATCGTGGGGCCATCCAGCGGGTGGTGTAAGAACAAGAACGCCCGCTTGGTTGGCGCCTGCCGTAAGTGCTTGCCCAACCACTGTAACTGTCCGGGCGCCAGCCAGCCGGCCTCGTAATTCGCAACCTTGGAGTCAAGGAAATAAAAATCATTATTGCCGATTCGCATTCGGTTCGCATAGTACGGTCCCGGATCAGCTGGCAGGTAGCCGGTGTAAAACGCTTCGCGGTTATCGTGGTTGCCCAAAATCACGCGGACGTGACAATCAAACGTCCGCTTCATCGTGTGAACCACCTCGTGGAACCGCTGATAATCTTCCGCCGCCCCGTCATGCACCAGGTCGCCGGTAAACACGATTAAGTCGGGACGGTACGGCAACTGCCGAATATCGTTAATAATCGTTGTTAACTTGACCCACGGATCAATCTGCTGATGATGCGCCGGGGCGTGTCCCCGCGCGGTCAAATGTGGATCAGAAATTTGAATGACGTGCAATCGCTGCATCCTAATCACTTCTCTACCTAAGAATTCACCAAGTGGCTACCCTTAATATACTTGCTGAACGTAAAGATTCACCAACGTATCGTATAAAGTAAATGTAAATTTCTCATCAATAACTCACCAAACTAATTCCGCTGCTGACCGTTCGAACCCGCCCGCACCGTTAAGTCAGCGTAAAGATATCGTGACGATAAGCCAATTGTGGCTTATGATAGGACTAACGACTTATAAACGAGGGATGTAGATTGAAAAATATTTTTGTGGGGCCCAACGTCAACTTAGCCGTGCCCCAACCCGAAGACTTCGATGAAATCAGCGACTGGTACGTCGACGCCGACTTTGTCCGTAAATTAGATACCGCACCAGCGCGCCCACTTTCCGGTGAAGACCTCGAACGCACCTACCGCAACCTTGACCGCAGTACGGAATACTACTTCCACGTGCACGCCAACGAAGACGACCGCTTACTTGGATTCGTCACGTTATATAACGTGGAGTGGACCAATCAGGTGGCCCAATTAGCACTCGCCATCGGTGACCCCGAAGAACGGGGCCGCGGGTTTGGGACCGAAGCGTTGGCCTTAATTTTAAACTACGCTTTTAACGAGTTAAACCTGTTCAAAGTCTGTTTGGACGTCATCGCAACAAACCAGAGTGCCATCGCCGTTTACCAAAATAGCGGCTTCGAATTTGAGGGTACCAATAAGCTTGCCGTCAAGCGTGACGGGCAACGGTACGACCTCTACCACATGGGATTATTTGCCGCCGACTTCCAACCACGGGTCACTTTAAGATAATTAATCAGCTCAATTAGTTGCAGCCCGTTGTGTTTAAAATTATAATAGACCCAGATTGATAGTAAGCGATGAACTCGCTGTCAGTCCTTAATATTCTTTAGTTTTTAACGATTGTTGGTGGCGTTGCTGCCATAACGTCATTTAACAATTATTTCATTCATAGGCTCCCCCAAGTCTTATGAATGGGGATCATCAAAGCCCCCACTTTGGTGTTTCCTACTCCTTGACCACTACATCCGCTGATGTGGTGGCTTTTTTTATTTCCCGTCCAAAAACGCACCGGCCCGCCACTTAGCAGACCGGTGCACCATCCGAGTTAAAGCAGACTGGCATGCCCGCTACCCACTAGTAGCTAGAACGCCAGCACGTTTTAACGCGTCGCTTTTCGACCGACCCATTCCTTCACTTGAATCAGTACCCACGCAAAGCCCGCCGTCACGAGCAACAACATCAGCGTTGAGATCATAACGACCAGAATGATTTGCAGCCCCTCGGATTTCAATACGTCTAACTTGGTCACCAACGCCACGCCAGACGGGATGAAGACCAAACTCATAATCTGAACGAAGAAGTTACTGACCCCTTCAACCTGCTCCAACTTGACCACCTTAAACGTCAGTAGTAGGTATAGCATAACCATCCCAATCAGCGCTGTCGGCATTGGAAACGCCGGGAAAAGCTGGGCCGACAAGTGGGCAATCAAGCTACTGGCAAATAGAATCAACCCGTAAATCATAATTTGTTTCACAAACGTCGCTTTTTTCATTAGTTCCTCCTAACCTAATCCAATCAAACTTGCAAAGCCCGGTACCATAAAGTTAACTAGGATCCCGGCCACAACGAAGGCGATGGCGCCAGTCGCACCGGCGGCTTCGCCGACTTCAATCGCTTTAGTAGCCCCAACGGCGTTACCGGCAATCCCGAAGCCCAGTCCAGCACCCAACGGATTCTTATGCAACTTGAACCAGCGAATAAAGTGGTCCCCCAGGGCGTAAATCAGCACCGAGTTCAGGATGACGGCGAAGGCTGCAATCGCCTGGTCGCCACCGACCGATTCCGCTACTGGTAAGGCGATGGCCGTCGTGGCGGCCTGCACCAGCATGGCACCTAAAGCGGCGTCGGTTAACCCGAGTAATTGTGACACGGCGTAAATACCGAACAATGAAACCAGCAACCCCAAAAATAATGCCACTAAGATAACGTCCCAGTGCTTTTTAAAAATATCATTGCGTTTATATAACGGAACGGCAAACGACACGGTGGCCGGCGCGACAAACCAGAATAACCAGTCGCCACCCACTTGGTACGCCTCGTAAACTTTTTGAATCGGCGCCTTTAACACCGCAGCAATCACCACGATTAGTCCCATCCCCAGTAGCATACCGAAAAACAACGGCTGAAACAGGACGAAACGCTTCGTTTTGTGGTAGAGGTATTCGCCGATACCGTACACGAAGACGGACAGGCCGATCCCGAAAAACGGGTTATTTACTAAATAAGTCAAACGGTTTCCTACTTTCTTTTAATCATTCAGGGTAACAAAAAAGACGCCCCATCCGGGTCTAGTCATCATTTACATGGTGGTTAGGCTCAGAACAGTGCGCCAACACGACTCTAATATATTACTTATTAATTATAACATGTCTAAGCTATTTTTAATAGTACTAATTTACTGTTAACTTAATCAACGGTATAAAACATCAGTGCGTACGCGCCAATGCCGGCATGGGTCGCGATGACCGCGCTGGTCCGCTCGACGAGTACGTCGGCTTGCGGCGTCACTTTGCGTAATAGGGCTTCCGGTTCGGCGGCAACGCTCGGGTCACCCACGTACGAAATCCCCGCCGCTTCGACCCGGGTGGCATCACTCAGTTCCGCTAAAATCTTGGCTTGGGCTTTGATCAAGGCCTTCTTACCACGCCCGCGGGTGTAAAACTTCAACTTACCGTCAACCAACTCAAACACAAACTTCAATTTGATCAAGTTCGTGACGACGCCGGCAATCTTCGGGACCCGACCGCCCTTCACGAGGTTATCCAGCGTATCCACGAATAAATACGTTTTGGTATGGTCGCGAATCACCGCGAGCTTAGCTAAAATTGCGTCCATGGCCGCACCGGAACGCGCCATTCGCGCAGCGGTCAAAACTTGAAACGCCATCCCGCGGTCGGCCACCTGGGTATCGATGACGGTAACGTCGCCCTGGGTCAACTTAGCCGCTTGGCGAGCCGCATTAACCGTCCCACTCAGGGTCTCCGTTAAGTGCAGCGACAAGACCTGGCTGCCATCCTTAGTGAGCGTATCGTACATCGCAACAAAGTCACCGATTGGGGGCTGGCTAGTCGTTGGTAGCGTGGCACTTGCCGTCATTTGCCGCGCGAAATCCGCCCGGTCAACTTGGGTATCGGCCGTCAATCCACCGGCAAAGCCAACCATCAGCGGTACCACGTGAATGTCATACCGTTCAATTTCCGTCGCGGTCAGTTGAACCGCCGAATCCGTCACAATTTTAATTGCCATAAAAAATCCCGCTTTCACTTATTTTGGCAATAATTATAGCATCGTCTCAAATTAAAACGGGCTGACGCCCGCCAAACCAACGTTTTCAACTTAACAACCAGTTAACCCAGTGAACAATTCATTATAAACTTTATAACCGCCAGTGGTTTCTTCACGGCAACCACGCACTTTTAAGACATTCTCGGCACACTTTCTTCACGCCCGGCCGTTATACTAGGGTCATCAACATTAAGGAACCCCCAAGCCTTAATGTTTGCACCCGTTCACTCCCCCAAACGTTGAGCGTTGTGCAACTCCTAATATCTACTTTCCTTTTCCTTCGTATTCCCCGATACGGAGGTTTTTTTGATACCGGAAAGACTATTCTAGCGCAGCGCTTACACCACGACCATGTGGAAAACCTCCAAATCAACGGGTCCAAAATTGGAGCTTTTGCCAGTTCCCAATCCACGCCGCAACCTTTACCATAAGCGGTGTTGATAGCGGTTACATCTTTTAGAAAACTCAATCTATCATCATTATTTTTATGGGAGGTTGTTGGATCATGAAAGATTTTAAAGATAAGGTCATGTTTATTACCGGGGCCGCACACGGCTTCGGTCAAGTTATCGCTGAGGGCGCGGCTAAGCGCGGCATGAAAGTTGCGATGGTCGACATCGACGGACCAGCGTTGGAAAAGACGTACCAGGTAGTAACCGATGCCGGGGTTGAAGCCCTGCAAATTACGGCCGACGTCACGGTCGAGCAAAACGTCGACGACGCCATCGACCAAACCATTGCAAAGTTCGGGCGCATCGATTTACTGATCAATAACGCCGGAATTGCACTGCCCGGCCGGATTTGGGAATTACCAACCCGGGACTGGGAATGGATCATGCACATTAACTTGATGAGCCAAGTTTACGCCATCAAACGGGTCATTCCAATTATGATGAAGCAAAAGACCCACGGCGACATCTTGAACGTCGCTTCAATTGCCGGCCTGGTCGACACCCCCGGGATGCCGTCATACCACGCCAGCAAGTTTGCCTCGGTCGGCATGACCGAAGCGACCGCCTACGACTTACAACGGGCCGGCGCTGACATCGACATGCACGTCATGTGCCCAGGCTTCGTTCAAACCGACTTATACCATACTGAAAACCACCGGCCAAAGCAGTACACCGATACTAGCGACCCGTACTATCAAAGTGAAGCTTACTTGAAGGGTCAACAATTCGCGAAGTACGTAATCACCAACGGGATGCCGATCGACACAATTGCCGACACCGTCTTTAAGGCGTTGGAAGACAACCGTTTCTACATCCTGACCCACCCAGAATTCAACAACTTGATTCAGGACCGGGTTCACCGGATTGTCACCGACGGCAAGCCGGATGTTCACATCATGGACGGGATCATGTAGTCACTTAACATAAAAAAGGAGTGTTCAATCATGGCTAGTTTTGTAGTAAGTAACGACGACGTTAAAAACTTTTTAACTTCTCCAAGTATGAACGACCAAGAAGGGATCGGCTTCGCCTACGCCACCGACCAGGAAGCCTTAGCACGCTTGATTCCGGCACCATTAAAGTTAATGGCACCAGTGGTTTGTGGCTACGTCGTCCACATGGGCAAACCAACTTTTGGCGGTCCCTACCTCGAACAAAGCATCTTCGCATTGGTTAGCTATAAGGATAAAATGATGGGTGCTTACCCAATCACCCTGTTGTTACACGGCCCTGGCGCTGAAAGTGGTGTGATTGCCGGCCGTGAAGGTGCTGGGATTCCAAAGAAACTTGCTGACAGCATCGACCTCCGCCGGACCGATGACACCGCCACCGCCACGGTGGTTCGTCACGGTGCAACCCTGATGAACGTTTCCTGGGAAAAGGGCGAACTAAACGACCCGTCGATTATGAAACAGTTCGCTGGGCAACTTGCACTCGGTAAAGAAGCCGAAATGAACAGTTTCTTCTACAAATACGATATTGATCAACACGACGACGGCACCAACCACTTCAACAACGTTCAACTGGTTGCGACCCAGTTGCGTTCGTTAGCCGACCAAGTTGAACCCGGGAAGTTGACTATCGAAATGAATTCGACGCCGGACGATCCGTTCGGCGAATTAAAAGTCTTGAAGCCGTTGGGCGCAGCTTGGTTCCACTTCGATACGTCGGTCATGTTCAATACCTTAAAGCTCGAAACCGTTGACACGGCGGCCACGATGCCAAAATTACTGACCGGCCGCTACGACCGCAGTTTCTTCAACCCGAAGGACACGGCTTACAAAATCTAACCACTCACTTTTGAAAGGAAGGCTGCACTATGTCAGAAACCACTAAAAAATTAGTTAACAATGATTTTTCCGATATCGTCTTTAACCGCCACTCGGTCCGTAAGTTCGACCCATCCGTTAAAATTTCGCGCGACGAGTTACAAACGATGATTGCCGAGGCCACCACCGCCCCGTCAGCTTGCAACTTGCAATCCTGGCACTTCGTGGTGATTGATACGCCCGAGGCCAAGGAAAAGTTTAAGAAGGCCGTTATGAAGTTCAACTATCCGCAAGTAGACAGTGCTTCGGCCATCGTCTTCATCGCCGGCGATACCCAGTCACACCTGGTTTACCGCGACGTTTGGAACAAGGTTTATAAAGCCGGTAACATTACCAAGGAACGCTTAGACCAAATTTTAGGAACCTTCTTACCGCTTTACGAAAACGCAACGCCGGACTTCCTACGCCTAGACGCCACCATCGACTGCTCAATCGTTGGCATGCAACTATTACTGATGGCGCGGGCTCACGGTTACGACGCCAACGCCTTCTCCGGTATCGACTTCGAACACATGATTCCAACCCTGGGCTTAGACCCAAAGCGCTACGTGCCAATCATGGGCGTCGCCATCGGGAAAGCTGATGAAGAACCACTTCACACCACCCGTTACGATGCGAAAACCCAAACTGAATTTCTCTAGGTAGTCGTCACGACTAACCCTTAATCCCCGGAACCGATCAGTCACGATTCCGGGGATTTTTTCGGCTAAAGCCACTTTACAAAAGCGCTTACATTTTCTATTATCGAGGTGGACCAGAATTAAGTATTGGGGGATGCTTATATGAAATTATCACAATTACTTACGAACCTAACCGCGAGTTTTGCCGTGACTAAGACACCAGCCGCACTGACCAGCGACCCAACCATCACCCGCGCGGTGTTTGCCTGTCCAAGCTTCGACCCGCAACCGCACCAACTGTACCTAACTACGACCGACCACCACGTGCGCCTGAGTTATTGGGAACACCAGTACCAAGCGGTGGCGACGGTCAACTTAGGCGACCACCTCGCCACAACGATTGCCGTTCAAAACCAACTGCTCAAACTATTAACCACCCTGGGAACGCTCCTAAATCCGGCCGGTCAACTCCAGGCCGTTAACACGTTGGCCATTAACGCGATTACCGCCGATTTCGATACAACTTTAGCCGCCGCGGTCAGCTTACTCCAAAACCCGATGGCGATTATCGACTTAAACGGCCAGATTCTTTCGCGGTCACACACCACCGATATTAACGGGGCCAGCATTCACGCCGCGGTCGAAACCAATAAGATTGCCCGCTGGCTGCTCGACCACGGCTTTGCACCCGATAACCCCAACTTCTTGACCCAGGTTTACATCGCCAAGGACAACCTGTCCGCCGAACCAATGCTGATTACACCGCTAGCTAACGGCCAAGAACCAATCGGCTACCTCGTCATGGCCGCACTCAAAACACCGCTTAACGACGTACACGCCCGCCTGATCAATCCGATTGGTCAAGTCATTGCCGGCTCGGTCGTCAAAAATCAAATCATGCCGACCACCGAGTCCCAACGTGACGAACTACTTAACATGCTACTGACCGAGCGCCAAAGTTCAACTTTTGCCGCCCAGTTCGCCGAACAACACGCCGTTTTACCGACCGCCATGGTGCTAGTCCGGTGCAATTCACTGACCGACCAGGCGCCAATGATTTTGCAACAACGGCTACAATACTTGCTAACACCCCATTTTAAGCAGGTGTTAGTCTCGGTTTTTCGTCAGCAATGCTTCGCCCTGATTTCGCTCAGCCTGGCCGATTACAACGGCGATAAGTTCAGGAGGATCCTCAGCAAAGTCACCCGAAAAGCCGACTGCCGCCTGATTATTTCTCAGCACTACGTCAATCCCGAGGACACCTTTGCCGCCTCACTAGTTTGCAACCGCACGGCCCGCTTACAAACGCTCCGCGGCCGGGTCATCTTTTGTGAGGATCAATTCTTTAACCTGTCGCTCGAACGGGTCAACCACGTCGAAATCTTGCCGTTTTTCCTCAACCCGGCGCTTCGTGAACTAGCAGCCTACGACGCCCAAAATAATACGGCGCTAGTCAAAACCTTGGACGGCTACTTACGGGCGACTTGCAACCTGACCCAATCGGCGAAGGACCTATACGTCCACCCTAATACGCTGAGAAACCGGTTGAAACACATTACTAAGTTAACCGGATGTGATTTGCACGACGCCGAAACCTGCTTTAAACTTGCTTCCAGCTTCAAGTTGCAACGATTCCTAATCAGCCATAAGTACAGCACCCAAGCCCCAATTCCGGCTCACGACCCACTACCAGCCAAGACGCAGGGCGTCGCTGATGAATTTAATTAGAACTAACCATGAAAAGAGCTGGCACCCGTCTCGCCGATTATCGTCCGGGAACCCAAAAGAAGTTGTGACGCCCATTTAGCGCCGCAACTTCTTCTTTAGCTACTTCAACTGTTCCAAATTTTTGCGGTCAATGAAGAATGTCACTTCCCCAGTTTCTTGATTGACCCGTGCCAAAATTTCAATCCCCTTCGGAAATACCATGCCGTTACCGGTATCTAACTTTAACGGGATATTACCGTAAGTCATTGTATGATAAGCTTCTTCCATTATTACTTACCCCTAACTTTTAAACCACTGCGACGTTGGAACACCATCATTATAAACAGCTAGTTGGTTAGTTAACAGAAAAAACACTTACCACCGGTCCAAGCTTGGTAAGTTGCGCTTAAATCTGCTAAAATACTGATTAACATCATTTTCCGTAGGAGGCGCATCGCTTTGTTCTACCCATTTTTTGATTCAACTTATTTCTTGGTCATCATCGGCATCGTCATTTCAATGGCGGCTTCCGGTTACGTCAACCACACGTTCCGAAAATACGATGCTTACCGAAGTCAATCGAACTATTCGGGCAGTGACGCGGCCCGTTTCATTCTCGCACAGTCGGGCATTAACAACGTTGGGGTACAAAAAATCAGCGGTGATCTGACCGATAACTACAATGGCCAGACCAAGGTGCTCAGCTTATCCGAAGCGACCGCCGATTCACCATCGGTTGCGGCCATCGGCGTTGCCGCCCACGAATGCGGACACGCCGTTCAGGACCACGTCAACTACTGGCCAATGCGCTTACGAACGGCGCTCGTTCCGGCAGCTAACCTTGGCTCGACCTTGTCATTGCCAATCATCATCGTTGGCGTGCTACTCAGTTATAACCAAACGCTGATTCACATCGGGATTCTATTATTCTCATTAGCGTTACTCTTCCAACTCGTGACGCTGCCGGTCGAATTCAACGCTTCCAGACGCGCACTTCAGATTTTAGCCAACGGTCAGGTCCTGACCCGCGACGAAGTACCGATGGTTCGCAAGGTGTTGACCGCCGCCGCGTTGACCTACGTTGCCGCTGCCTTAGCGACCTTCTTACAATTACTCCGATTGATCATCTTATTCGGTGGCAACCGCGACGATAATTAAATCGATACCCAGGGGCCGTGGCAAAAGTCACGGCCCCTTTCGTTTCCAAACAATCATAGCCAAAACGTGCAGCCAAGGTCAGCCAACCTTGGGCACGCACTCATCAATGGCTTTTAGAATTCCTTAGCCTTTTTTTCAAACCAATCGAGCAGTTCATTCACACATTCTTCACAGCCACTCGGTATGATAACATCATAGCAATTGAGGTTAACTCAATCCGCTATAACACAACCTAAAATTTTTCATTTACTCCTCCAAAGTAATGAAATTCATAGTGGCACGTGACTCCCCATCACGTGTCTACCCTACTCCTTTTTCCACCGTATTCCCCGATACGGTGGTTTTTTGTTGTCCCCCTTAACTAACCGGCACCCTATGTACATTTTCCTTAATCAATGGTATTCTCTAAAAATAACAGTCTTACATACGTTAGGGGATTTAATCATGTTTCGAACGCTGACCATCGGAGTCGGGCTCACGTTGACGTTACTACTAGCAGCGTGTACCCAATCCACGGCGCAGCCGGCCATTCAACGCGAACCAAGCACCACAACTAAACAAGTGAAAACATCCAATGAACCGGCCGTGCAGGTCAGTCGGGCTAACTTTGAGCGAATTCAGCTCGCCGTTACCGAGAACGACTACGCTAGCACGCTGACCCAGGTCAAAGCACTCTTTGGCAAAGCAACCCGCACGACCGAAACCAAGTTTCCGTCTTACGAGCAGCCACTGAAAACCTACATTTGGGAAAATACAACGAAGAGTTTGGCCGGTGCTACTGTCACCATTAGCTTCCATGACGGGTTAGCCGTCGCCAAGTCTTACCAGATGGCCAAGCTGGCGACCAACCCGCGCGTGACGACCGACCTGGTCACGAAGTTGAAGCCGGGAACGACGTACAGCCAAGTGGTCACGAAGCTGGGGCCACCCAACGCGGTCAATAACGTGGCGACCAAGCACCGCAACATTCAGGTTTTAACCTATAATCAGATCAAAGACCAGCCGCAAACAGCGATCACGCTAGTCTTCCATCAAAACGAATTGGCAGAAAAGACCCGCAGCGCCCTTTAATTTTGACCGGGGGACACTACTGTTATAGGACAACCGATTTTGATCAATATGGGTCATATTTACTCCAACTTTAACGATTAAAGTGCTACACTAACATTAAGGTAACTAGGCAACGTACCCGGCTACCAAAACCTTTTTCATTTACTCCTCCAAAGTTAATGAAAATCAGTTTTGCTAGGCTCTCCACCTGGCGAAATGAACTACTCCGACCATCGCATATGCGATGGCTTTTTTTATCCAATTACCGGCGCTTGCATTCGCCGTTGCGCAAAGCGTATCATGAACCAGTAAGATTTGAGGAGTGATTGATTTGAAGAAACGACGCTTACTCGCCGCTGCCGGCGCCCCACTCGCCCTGTTTTCAGCGACGCTACTTGCAAGCGAAAAATTGTATAACTTTGCTTTTAAACGGGTCGATTACGTCCCCGAGACATCCGCCGACAAACAAAAATACGCCGACGCGTACTGGTCCTACGTTGATTGGCTTCACCGCCAACCGTTACAAACCTGGCACTTAAACGTGAACGATGATGAAAACCGCTTGGTGGCAACCTACGTCCCCGCCAAAACGAGTAGTGACCGGACCGTCATCATTTCCCACGGTTACAAGGGTGACGGCGAAACGATGGCCAACTACGCCTACATGTTCAACCAGATGGGCTATAACGTATTGTTGCCCGACGACCGCGGTCACGGTCAAAGTGCCGGTCAGTACATTTCCTTTGGCTGGCAGGACCGCCGCGACTACCTAGGCTGGATCAAAAGTGTGATTAAGCAGAACGGTTCCCGCACGACCATCGTCCTCTTCGGCGTCAGCATGGGCGGCGCCACCGTGGAAATGATGAGCGGTGAAGAATTACCCGACCAAGTTAAGGCGATTATCGCCGACTGCGGCTACACGAGCATTGAAGAAGAACTGGCCTACTTGTTAAAGCGCCAGTTCCACTTGCCGAAATACCCGTTCGTACCGATCGTTAGTTTTATTAACCGCCACCGGATGGGCTACTTCTTAAGCGATGTCAGCTCCGTTGAGCAGTTGCGGCATAACCGCCTACCAATCTTTTTCATCCACGGTGAAAAGGACGTCTACGTCCCCAGTTGGATGCTAAAGAAAAATTACCAAGCAGCTGGCGGGCCCAAAGCGATGTGGCAAGTTCCTAACGCCACTCACGCCGAAAGCTTCTGGATTGGCCCGGCTGACTATCAAAAACACGTAGCGGCCTTTTTAGACCAATATTTATCAAAGTAAAATTAAAACGGAACGGCGACTAAATTAACTAGTCGCCGTTCCGTTTTTGATTACTGAACCGGTTGCGTAATCACTTGGGCCAACCGTTCCGCCGCCCGGCTTAAGTTTTCCGGCCCACGTTGCAGCGCGGTGGTTAAGTCCATCACCTGGTCTACAATTGGCAACACCGCGGTCACCCCCTGAGCGGCAAAGGCGGCACTACGACCTTGTTGTCGGCCCACGAACAGGTAACAATTCTTCCCCGCGCGGTGTGCCCGCTGACTGATTTGAATTGGCACTTTCCCCATGAAGCTCTGATCATCCACTTGACCCTCACCGGAAACAACCAAGTCAGCTTTCTGAATTCGGGCATCCAGTCCACTTAATTCGGCAATCAGCTCAAACCCCGAGCGGACCGTTGCGCCTAAAAATTCGCGCAACGCAAAACCGATTCCGCCGGCGGCACCGTCCGCTGCCACGGCACGGACTTGACCACTCGCAACCCGCATGTAAGTCGCCATAGCAGCATCGTAAGTCGCCACTTTCGCCGGTTCGAGCCCCTTTTGCGGTCCGAACACCGCCGCGGCCCCTTGTGGCCCGGTTAACGGATTCGTCACGTCCGCGGCGCTAATCAGTTGAACGCGCTGTAACGCTGGCATTAACCGGCTTCGGTCGACCCGGACCACCCGATTCAAATCACCACCAACCATTTCTAATTGCTGATCAGCTTGATCATAAAAACGAACTCCGAGTGCCCGCAAAATTCCGGCACCGCCATCCACGGTACCACTACCACCAAGTCCGACAATGATTTTTTGCGCCCCGCGTTCAACCGCCGCCTTAATTAACAAGCCAGTACCGTAAGTATTGGTTTGCGCGGGCGTTAAGCCGGCTGATAAAAACTGAATGCCGGAAGCCGCCGCCACTTCGACTACTGCCAACCGCTGCTGTTCAAAGTAACCGTACGTCGCTTGAATTGGCCGGTTAGCCGGGTCCACCGTTGCCACGCTGATTCGTTGGCCACCCGGTTGGTTGGCTAAAAACGCGGCGACCGTCCCTTCACCCCCATCAGCAATCGCTACCCGTTCCGCCGTAATGCCGTACCGCGCAAAGGCGTCCGCCACCGTCTGATTAGCCCGCATACTGGTCATCGAATTTTTAAATGAATCAATTGCTATTAAGGCGTGCATCCCAATCCCTCTTTCAACTTTCACTTACGTTCAGTATAATCGTCCCTTTACCTAACAACAATCGCCATTAGCGCCATTTCGATGATGCAAACGGATTCAAAATCCGTTATCATAGAAGTAATCTTAATTTGTGGGGGTATTTTACATGGAAACTTTAAAAATGATTCAATCCCGAAAAGCAATTCGTGAATACACTGGTCAGCTTTCTGACGACCAACTTCAAACCATTTTCGACGCTGGTAACGCCGGCGCCGTTGGCATGGGCCAATTCGAAAACTACCGGATCGTTGCCATCCAAAAGGAAAGCGTCCTCGCCCAACTTAACGGCATTTACGGTGCGCCAACCGTCATCGTCGTCGCCGCAAACGCCGCCACCACAATGGAAGCTGTTTCTGCCGGCATCATCGTCCACAACATGGCGCTGGCTGCCGAAGATCTCGGCTTAGGTGCCAACTATAACATGGCCAGCCTCGGCTCAATTCCAGGTGACGTCTTGCCCGCCGGTTTCAAACCATTAATCGCCCTCACCGTCGGCCAAACCAACGAAACCTTCACACCACGCAGCTTACCGGCCGATCGTATTCAAAAAGAAACCCTTAAATAAATCCTGCTATTATTTTTACCCAAGTCACTCCGAACCGAGTGGCTTTTTGTTTACAACCAGCTTCATCTAAAATATCACTAATAGAGCGGTCCACTCCGCCTGAACGAAAGCAAGGCTGTGGGCACGCTCGGAAGCCAATTCACACCCCGAATTGTCTCCCAAGTCGGCCTTGTTGTAAGTCGTCAAAGTACGACGACCAACAACAATTTCACAGCCATGTTTCGAAGGGCTTCGGGACCTCAATTACAGCACCATAGCTAATAACGCGTCAGATTCAATGAACTGGCCACGTGGTTGTTGACGCGGTTCGGTGATTTTAAGTACACGAACCCCATATTCAATTGAAGTTAACAGATAACAGTTCCACCACTGTTATCTTTCATAAAAAGGACTAGATAAATTGTTTTCGGAAGAACTATCAGAAACAGCTAAATAACAATGTGCTCTGAGCGTTAGCGAAAGGAATGCTTAAATATGAAAAGAGTTTGTATTTTGGTCTACCAAGGGTTACCATTTATAATTGATTCCGTAGTTATTTTTAACAAAAAAGAAAAACAGTTTGTAGAAAAATTGAACAATAAACTTGATGAAGTCTCCATGGATTGGCATGTACAGCTAGACACCTCGTCGGGAAATATCGATGATATTGTGCAGCAGAATCCGCAAGCATTAATTCTAAAAAACGGCCTACAACATCGCTTTTATAAGGGGAATTTTCTCCAAGAAAGGATTTATCAATTAGATGCATTGGAATTAAATGAAGAATCAATAAACGGAGTCATTTCTTTCTTAAAAGGATTAAATTAAGCGTCCATTCTTTAATAACTTGTCTCTAATCGTTTTGAGCTATTTTTTAAAAATTCGGATGTTGATCGTATTTTGGTCCTGGATAAATCGAAGATTGAAATTCAAGCTAAATACAGCTGCTATGAGTGATTACTTTGTTCTCTATCGGTTACCTTTAACACAAAACGAGAGTTCCAACGCTTCTCAAAAGTAGAGAAATGTTGGAACTCTCGTTTTGTCAATGAAGACTCGTTAACCCGATTTACCGTTACACAGTGCTTAAACTATAACGAGCGGAACGGCAGACGTAGTCATCATGGCTTCGTTAGTTGCCAAGATATACTGGATTCAATGTTTGAATAGCCTGGGTAAAACAAAAATCATACTAAGGCACGTTTACACAAACTATTTAACACGCTCCTAGATTTTTTTAAAGGCAAAAGAGGGCTAAAACGTACTTTATTTTTTATCCCCTACCGCCCGCCAACGACCAGTTCAAGCCTGCAGGGAAAGTGGGAACGGTCCTAGCGGTGAAATTTCACTTGGTCGCCGTCTTTTGGCGAGTTAGTGAAAGCCCGGTGGTTAAGACCTGAACTTCGGGCTTAACCCCGTGGACACCGCGTTCCGGACTGATTCCCGCTGACCGGAGGGCTGGCAAGGTATTGCTAACTTGGAATTGAGCAGGACTTATTTAATAAAGTATTATCTTTATTCGGTTTAGTAACGCTAAGTCTAAAACACGACTTAATGTTGTTGGCAACGAGTTTTCACACCAATTCACATCGAAGAAATTTAAATCGTGCCCCGCCTAGTTAATTCACAAATCAAATCGATTGTAAGCTTAAATAAAAATCGTTATGCTTTAGATACCAAGTCATTTACAGGAGGAACCACAGATGGCAACTAATTATGATTTTGACGTTTTATACATCGGTACGGGACACGGGACGTTTGACGGCGCGGCGCCGTTAGCGGCAACCGGGGTGTCGGTCGGTGTGATTGAGAGCGGCTTGATTGGTGGGACTTGTCCGAACCGTGGCTGTAATGCCAAAATCACGTTGGACGAAGCGGTCAAGATGAGCCGTGAGGGTGCCCGCTTAGGTGAGGTGTTGCACCACCACCCAACGATTAATTGGTCGGCTAACGTGGCGCATAAGCAGGAGATTATCGACCCGTTGCCAACTGGTTTGACGGCGAAGTTGGAAAACGCGGGGGCCACGATTATCAAGGGCCACGCCCAGTTTAAAAACTCCCATACCGTGACGGTGGATGGCAAGCGCGACGTGACGGCTGAAAATATCGTGATTGCGACCGGTCTAAAGCCCCACCGGTTAGCGATTCCCGGTACGGAATTAGCCCATGATAGTGAGGACTTTTTGAACTTAGCCCAGTTACCAAAGCACCTGACGATTATTGGTGGCGGCTACATCGGCATGGAGTTTGCAACGATGGCGAACGAGGCCGGTGCCAAAGTCACGGTGATCGTGCGCGGCGATCAGGTATTACGGAAATTCCACCAGCCGTTCGTTAAGCAGGTGGTCGCCGACCTCGAAAAACGCGGCGTCACTTTTATTTACAACGCGACGGTCCAGGCGTTTGAAGACGACGGTGCGAACTTACTCGTGCACTACAACGATGACGAACAGTTACCAACCGACTGGATTTTAGACGCGACTGGCCGGATTCCTAACTTAGACGGCCTCGGCTTGGAACAAGTCGGCGTGGCGTACGACGAAGCCGGTGTGCACGTCAACGACTACTTACAAACTAACGTGCCCAATATTTACGCATCCGGCGACGTAATCAAAAGTGACCAGCCCAAAGTGACCCCAGCGGCCTACTTTGAATCAAAATATTTAATGCAGCGTTTCTCCGGTCAAAGTGACGCCCCGATTGATTTTCCGGTCATTCCAACGGTGGTCTTTACGTCCCCGCGGATCGCCCAGGCCGGTGTGAGTGTAGAAGCAGCCGAACAACGGGGGCTGCCGGTCGCTGAAACCGACTTAGCGGATTACTGGTATTATCAAATCGATAAGGAACCGCTCGCTTACAGTAAACAGGTACACGACCAGGACGGCCACTTAGTTGGGGTTACTGAAATGAGCGACCAGGCCGAAGATGCCGTTAACGCCCTCTTGCCCGCCATTGAATTTAAGATGAGCCGTGAACAGGTCGGTCGCTTAATCGGCCTCTTCCCATCAATCGGTTACGCTGCTTGGCACCGTGCTTAAATCATAAAACAGCACAAAAAATCTGACGATCAGTCAAAACTGGTCGTCAGATTTTTATTTACTTTATTTAGTCGTCTAAGCCAAGGCGCTTGAAGATGTCGTCAACGTGGCGTAGGTGGTAATGGTAATCGAACGCGTCGTCGATGGCCGCTTGGTCTAAATGCTCACGAATTTCGGCGTTGCCTTCAACTAACGGTTTGAAGTGCAACTGTTCGTCCCAAGCCTTTGCCGTCAACGGTTGGACGAGGTCGTAAGCCGCTTCGCGGGACATGCCGGTATCGATAAGTTTCAAGAGGACCCGTTGGCTGTAAATCAAGCCGTACGTGGCGTCCATGTTGTGCTTCATCCGTTCGGGGAAGACCGTTAACGTTGCAACGATCTTGTTGATCCGCGTCAGGATGTAATCGATCAGAATGGTCGAATCTGGTAAGATGATCCGTTCGGCGGAAGAATGCGAGATGTCCCGTTCATGCCATAGTGGCACGTCTTCATAAGCCGTCATCATGTGACCGCGCAAGACGCGGGCTAACCCGGTGACGTTTTCTGAACCGATTGGGTTACGCTTATGCGGCATCGCCGAGGAACCCTTTTGCCCCTTATTGAATAATTCTTCAACTTCGTGGGTTTCGGATTTTTGTAAGCCGCGAATTTCAGTTGCAATGACTTCCACGCTGGTGGCAATTAAAGCAATTGTCGCAATGTATTCAGCGTGTAAATCCCGTGGTAGGACCTGCGTTGAAATTTCCTGGGCGCGAATCCCAAGCTTATCACAGACGAATTTTTCAACAAACGGTGGAATGTTGGCGAACGTGCCGACTGCCCCACTGATCTTCCCCGCTTCAACGCCGGCTGCGGCGTGGTCGAAGCGTTCGATGTTGCGGTTAATTTCCGAATACCAACGGGCGAGCTTTAACCCAAAGGTCGTCGGTTCGGCGTGAACCCCGTGGGTCCGGCCCATTTCAACCGTGTATTTATATTTTTTAGCCTGTTGTGCTAGCGTCGTGCGTAGAGTTTGCAAGTCTTCGCGAATGATCGCGTTCGCCTGCTTCAAGCGGTACCCCTGAGCCGTGTCGACCACGTCAGTACTAGTTAACCCGTAGTGCACCCATTTCCGTTCGTCCCCGAGCGATTCGGAAACGTCCCGGGTAAAGGCGACCACGTCATGATGGGTCACGGCTTCGATTTCGGCGATGCGGTCAACGTTAAATTTAGCGTTGTCCCGAATCTTAGCGACGTCGGCGGCCGGAATCTTACCGAGTTCGGCCCAGGCTTCATCCGCCGCAATTTCAACTTCCAACCAAGCTTGATATTGATTTTCTAGCGACCATACTTTCCCCATTTCAGGGCGCGTATAACGATCAATCATTGCTAATCCTCATTTCTTTTCACTTATTCACTAACAAAACACGAACATTATTATAACATACCGGCCTAACAATTGGTAGCCACGAACAATGAAAAATCAGACCGCCTTTTCATTGTTTTTCAGATTAAAAATAATTTAATCGCTTTATTTTCAGCCTTCTTACACTAACCATGAACAATTAAAAGATAGCAAAACAAGAACATTCGGATTTTAAGTTGCGTTTTAATATAAAAATTGCTATACTCTTTCGTGGTGGCGTGGTGAACATTCTCCTACGCCCAGCTGTTAAACATTCATAATTTAAACTTTTTAATGAGGTGGAAAAATATGGCATCAGTCGTAGTAGTAGGTAGCCAATGGGGCGATGAAGGTAAAGGAAAGATCACGGACTTTTTAAGTCAGGAAGCAGATGTGGTATCACGTTACCAAGGCGGCGATAACGCCGGCCACACCATCGTATTTAATGGTAAGACTTTTAAATTACGGCTGATTCCATCGGGGATTTTCTTCCACGATAAGTTAGCGGTCATCGGTAACGGTGTGGTATTAAACCCGAGATCCTTAGTTGAAGAATTACAATACTTGCGTGATAACGGCGTTAACCCGGATAACCTGCGGATTTCTAACCGGGCCCACGTGATCCTGCCTTACCACATCGTCCTCGACGGTGCGCAAGAAAAGGCTAAGGCTAGCGGTAAAATCGGGACAACCAACAAAGGGATTGGTCCGGCCTACATGGACAAAGCCGAACGGATTGGTGTTCGGGTCGCGGACTTATTAGATAAGGATACTTTTGCCGCGGTCCTAAAACGCAACTTAGCGGAAAAGAACCAAATTATTACGAAACTTTACGATTTAGAGCCACTTAAATTCGACGATATTTTTGACGAATACTACAACTACGGCCAACAACTCAAGCCGTTCGTAACCGACACGTCGGTGGTCATCAACGACGCGTTGGACGCTGGTAAACGGGTCCTCTTTGAAGGTGCTCAGGGTGTCATGCTCGATATCGACCAGGGGACTTACCCTTACGTGACCTCCTCTAACCCGGTTGCGGGTGGTGTAACGATTGGTAGTGGTGTCGGCCCTTCCAAGATTGATAACTGTGTTGGCGTCCTTAAAGCTTACACGTCCCGTGTTGGTGACGGTCCGTTCCCAACCGAACTCTTTGATGAAGTCGGTGATTTCATCCGTGAAACGGCCCACGAATACGGTACCGTGACGAAGCGGCCACGCCGAATCGGTTGGTTTGATAGCGTTGTGTTACGCCATGCCAAGCGGGTTTCCGGCCTAACCCACTTAAGTTTGAACTGCCTAGACGTTTTGACTGGTATTAAAACGATCAAGATTTGTACCGCTTACGACTTAAACGGCGAAACGATTTACCACTACCCAGCTAGCTTGAAAGAATTGGAAGCTTGCAAGCCAATTTATGACGAACTCCCTGGTTGGGACGAAGACATTACCGGCATTAAGAACTTGGCCGACTTACCAGTCAACGCGCAAAACTACTTGAAGCGCATCGAAGAACTCGTTGGCGTCAAAATCGCCACCTTCTCCGTCGGTCCCGACCGCGACCAAACCAACGTCATTGACCACGACATCTGGAACTAACTAAAAGGGGTTTTACCATGGCTATGGAGATTTTTGATTACGAAGATATTCAACTGATTCCAAACAAATGTGTCATTAATAGTCGTGCCGAAGCCGACACCACCGTGGTACTAGGTGAGCGGCGCTTCAAGATTCCGGTCGTCCCCGCGAACATGGCGACCGTCATCAACGAACCACTCGCTAAGTGGCTCGCCAGCAACGACTACTTCTACATCATGCACCGCTTTGAACCGCAAACGCGGCGGCAATTCATCGAAGCGATGCACGCCGATGACCTATTCGCTTCGATTTCCGTTGGCGTAAAGCCGTCCGAGTACGATTTCATCGACGAACTCGCAATGAATAACGTCGTACCGGAATACGTGACGATCGACATCGCCCACGGCCACGCCGATAGCGTCATTGCCATGATCAAGCACATTAAAGACGTCTTGCCAGCAACATTCGTGATTGCCGGTAACGTGGCGACCCCGGCCGCCGTACGCGACTTGGAAAACGCCGGTGCCGATGCTACCAAGGTCGGCGTTGGTCCTGGGAAAGCCTGCATTACGAAGATCAAGACCGGTTTTGGGACCGGCGGCTGGCAATTAGCGGCCGTGCGCTGGTGTGCCAAGGCCGCCCGCAAGCCGATCATCGCGGACGGTGGCGTCCGGACTAACGGCGACATCGCCAAGTCGATTCGCTTCGGCGCCACAATGGTCATGATTGGTTCCATGTTAGCCGGTCATCAGGAATCACCTGGTAACCTGTTAAAAATTGACGGTAAAACTTACAAGCAGTACTACGGTTCGGCCAGCGAAACCCAAAAGGGCGAACATAAAAACGTCGAGGGCAAACAAATGTTGGTTCCCTACCGTGGTCACCTCGCTGACACGCTCAACGAAATGCAAGAAGACCTGCAGTCTTCAATCTCTTACGCGGGTGGGCGCGACCTCGCCGCCATCACGAAATGTGACTACGTGGTCGTTAAAAACTCAATTTATAACGGTGATTAATATAAAGGGCGCCGAGCTGGAAAACTGTACTAGTCCCTGTCAAGTTGACAGGTGAAATAATATAATTCTCGGACGTAACTTAAGCGGCTTTATCGCGATATTCTTTCGCGGTGGAGCCGTTTCT
>NZ_BJDZ01000006.1 GCF_005405405.1 Lactiplantibacillus plajomi | reverse complement strand
CGTTCGTCCTGAGCCAGGATCAAACTCTCAAATTAATGATGAGTTCTAAAAAGCTCATTTAAAGTTGTTCAAAAATTTATTTGCTAGCGAATTGACTTCGCAAATGTTTGCTCTTGATTCAAGATCAAGAGACCCTACACATTTGATTCGTCGAAACTTTGTTCAGTTTTCAAAGGTCTAATTCGTAACGTTAATTCCTTAACGCAACTTAATCATCATACCAAGTCATTAACAACTTGTCAACAACTTTTTTATTAATGATTTTTACTGAAACCCACGCGCTCAACGCTTTGTGCGCCTCAACAACGTATACTAATTTACCAATTATCCCGTCGAATTGCAAGTCTTAAAACGTAAAAATAACCGGTCATTAATGCCATGTTCTGATACCATATTTTTCAACGTACGGATATTTATAAAAAGTCGACCGGGGACGGCCCTTTTTATCCGGCTACCAACCTCGAAATACCCATTTTTACTAATTTTACCCACTAATATTCAGCCAATTGTTCGGATTAAAAAAATCCAACATTTTTTTAAAACATCCAGTTTACACCTTAGCAGGGAGCAAAAAGCGGGCGTCCCGGACCATTAAAAGGCCGGGACACCCGCTCAATTTTGAAATACTACTTATCTTCTTCTGGACGCATTGTTGGGAATAACAAAACGTCACGAATTGAATCAGCATCCGTCATTAACATAACGAGCCGATCAATCCCAATTCCGAGACCCCCAGTAGGCGGCATCCCGTATTCCAACGCTTCGACGAAGTCTTCGTCAATATGTTCGGCTTCATCGTTACCAGCAGTCCGTTCCGCAGCCTGAGCTTCAAAACGTTCCCGTTGATCGATTGGATCATTCAATTCACTAAAGGCGTTCGCGTATTCGTTGCCCAAAATAAACAGTTCGAACCGGTCCGTAAAGCGTGGATCCTTTTCGTTCTTTTTAGCTAACGGCGAAATTTCTACCGGGTGACCGTAAACGAAAGTTGGTTCGTTCAAGGTATCTTCAACGAATTCTTCGAAGAAGGCGTTGATAATGTGGCCGACCTTCCAGTATGATTCGTACTTAACGTGGTGTTCATCAGCTAACTTACGTGCGTCTTCTAATGACATTGGTTGCCAGAAGTCGATTCCCGTCTTTTCCTTAATCGCATCCACCATATGAATCCGGTGGAATGGTTGGTTGAAGTCCACCTTTTGATCATGGTAAGTGACGGTGCCATCGGTCGAAACAGCTGCCGCGGCCGCCTTAAAGATGCCCTCGGTCTCATCCATCACGTCGTGGAAATCATAGTAGGCCACGTAGGTTTCCATCATCGTAAATTCAGGGTTGTGTTCACGGTCCATCCCTTCATTCCGGAAAACCCGGCCGATTTCATAGACCTTTTCCATTCCACCCACAATTAGCCGCTTTAAGTGCAATTCCAAGGCAATCCGTAAGTAAAGGTCGATGTTCAGTGCGTTATGGTGCGTAATGAACGGACGCGCCGCAGCACCACCAGCCTGGTTATGCAACATTGGCGTTTCAACTTCGGTAAAGCCCTGGCCATCTAAGTGCCGCCGAATGGCAGAAATAATCTTGGTCCGCTTCATGAAACGTTCGAAACTATCACGATTCGAAATTAAGTCCAAGTAACGTTGACGGTAAATCTGTTCAACGTTTTGTAAACCGTGGAACTTGTCAGGTAACGGACGTAAGGCCTTTGATAAGAAAGTCAGCCCGGTTACCTTGATCGTTAATTCGCCAAAGTCCGTCTTGAAGACTTCCCCGGTTACACCGAGAAAATCACCAATATCGGAACGCTTGAAGATATGGTAAGTGTCTTCACCGACCACGTCTTTTCGAATATACAGCTGCATCTTACCAGAGCGGTCCCAGAGATCGGCAAAGCCGACTTTCCCCTTACCACGCTTAGCTAACATCCGACCGGCAATTGTCGCCGTTACGTTCTTAGCATCCAAGTCGTCTTTATCCATTTCACCGTAACGGTCCGTCAAATCCTGTGCTAAATCGGTCCGTTCGAAACGGTGACCAAAGGGATCAATCCCCTCGTCACGCAGTTCTTGCATTTTTTCGCGACGAACCTTAAGTTGATCGTTCATCGTCTGTTCTTGTCGTGCCACTGATGTTCCTCCATTCCTAGTCAACGTCCGGTAAGCCGTCGCTGACCAATCACTACATGTTAATTTTTACAGTCCATTTGCAAAAATGCAAGTGAATTCTTCACTTTAGCGCTTTCGTTGCTAAATAACTTTCCGTTTGCGCCTGAAAAGTTGCTAAAATCGCTAACATCTCACTCTCACTAGTCGCTTCCATCAACGCAACCTTGGTTCGGGCTGAGCGGGGAATTCCCTTTAGGTAATAAGGGGCCTGTTCCCGAAACTCATGACAACCGCCCCGCTCGCCCTTTAACGCAACTAGCCGTTGTAAGTGTTCCCGGGCCGTTTGCATTTTTTCGCTGACACTCGGTACGGGTAACAGTTCTCCCGTCGCCAGGTAATGCGCCGTTTGCCGCAACATCCACGGGTTCCCCTCAACGGCCCGTCCGATCATCACTGCGTCCGCCCCGACTTCGGTTAACATCCGTTCAGCATCTTGCGGCGTTTGAACGTCACCGTTTCCCATCAACGGGATACTGATGGCGTCCGCCACCCGTTTTAAAACGTCCCAGTCAGCGTGACCACGATACATCTGTTGACGGGTCCGCCCGTGCATCGCAATTGCCGCGGCACCGGCCCGTTCAGCTGCTAAGGCGTTCTCAACGGCGAGCACGTGCTGGTCATCCCACCCGGTACGCATCTTCACCGTAACCGGCTTTTGTACCGCACTAGTCACCGCGGCCACCATTTCGTAAACCTTATTCGAATCTAATAACCACTTGGCGCCAGCATCAGTTTTAACGACCTTGTTCACTGGACAGCCCATGTTGATATCGATAATATCCGCACTGGTTTGCTGGTCAACAAATTGCGCGGCTCGAACCAACGTTTCCTTCGACCCGCCAAAAATTTGAATGCTCATCGGGTGTTCTTTGGGGTCCACAAACATCATCGAAAGCGTCTTTTGGTTATGGTACATGATACCACGGTCGGAGATCATCTCGCAGACAACCAGTCCCGCACCAAAATCCTTACAAATCACTCGAAAAGCGGCGTTAGTCACCCCGGCCATCGGGGCAACCACTAGGCGGTTCGGAATCACCACGTCGCCGATTCGCCACGGCGTATTCAAATCCATCCTAATCGTCACCCTTTGAACGGGTCAGCACCGTTTCAAGTTCTGATTCACTGAAATGATACTGGTTACCACAAAAATGGCACACTGCGGTTGCACCATGATCTTCATCAATCATTTCACGAACCTCGTGTTTTGGTAAAGCCATCAGCGCTTCCGCAAACCGCTCTTTAGAACAGTCACATTCGAACTTGACCGGCATCCGGTCCAAGACCTTAACGTCACCGTCAAACAACCGGTTCAAAATATCTTCCGGTGTCTGACCATCACGTAATAGTTGCGAAACCAGCGGCATGTCCTTGAGCTTAGCTTCCAAACTATCGATGGCTTCATCATCCGCGTTCGGTAGCACCTGAATCAGAAAGCCCCCGGCAACGCCGATTGTATTGTCATCGTTAACGAATACCGATAAACCAACCGCTGATGGAATTTGTTCTGACTGTGCGAGGTAATACGTAAAGTCCTCACCCAGTTCACCGGAGACTAACCCGACCGTCCCGGTAAACGGATCACCGATACCCTGGTCCTTAGTGACCGCTAAAAAGCCCTCGGTCCCAACGGCTCCCTTAACATCAATCTTATGCTTATCATTTAACGGTAAGTGAATATGCGGATGCTGCAAGTAACCCTTCACGGTCCCGTTCGCATTGCCATCGACAACGATCCCGCCGACCGGTCCGTTCCCGTTGATCTTAACGGTCATCCGTTCGTCACCCTTCAGGACGGACGAAGCCAGTAGTAACGTTCCGACTAAACTACGACCGAGCGCTGCGGAAGCCGCACTCCAGGTATCATGCTTTCGTTGTGCAGTTGCAACAACTTCGGTTGCGTCCACCGCGTAGGCCCGAAACATCTCGTTACCCGCCACACTCTTTACTAAATAATCTGCCATTGAAATTCTCCCATCTCACATTTAATAGTCTGCCATATCATACCGCAGAAAAAGAGCTGAGACAAAGTCCCAGCTCCTTAACAATCATTTTAAACTTGGTGATCATCATCATCGGAAGTCGGCACTGCACTATCCGCACCGTCACTTGCCGCTGAACTAGCTGAATCATCAGTACTCGATGAAGCCGAATCCGCTTGTGATTCACTTGGGAAAGTTGGTTCTTCACTGGCCGGCGCCGTTGACGCTGGTTGATCCGAATCGGCCGCCGCACTTGACTTCAAGTCAGCTTGCTTTTCCGCTTCCCGCCGTTCTAATTCACGTTTAGATTCTTCGAACGTTGCCGCTTTTTCACTTGGAAATTCGCTAGCGCTGTCCTTTTCTGGCATCTTACCAGTCTTGAACAGACTAATAATCTGCTTTTCATCCAGCGTTTCGTACTTCAGCAACGCTTCCGCGATCACTTTATGTTGTTCGCGGTGCGCCTGAATGATGTCGGTAGCCGTTTGGTGTGCTTCGCTAGCCAAACGCCGAACTTCGTCATCAATTAGTTGCGCTGTATGTTGTGAAAAGGCGTTAGCGCCCATCCCTTGTTGGTAAGCAGCTTGCTGGTTGGCATTTTCTAATTCGACCGGTCCAAGCTTTTCACTCATCCCGTACTGGGTCACCATCGCCCGGGCGATTTGAGTGGCCTGTTCAAAGTCATTAGAAGCACCGGATGATTGGGAATCGAAGATAATTTCTTCGGCGGCCCGACCACCCATTAAACCAGCCATTTGTTCCTTAGCATCGCGCTTCGACATTAACATCTGGTCTTCACGCGGTAACATGATGGCGTACCCGCCAGCACGACCCCGTGGTACGATGGTAACTTTATGCACGACCCGCGCATCGTTCAAGACCAACCCAACAATCGTATGGCCGGCTTCGTGGTACGCAACGGTTTCCCGCTCGCGCTTACTAATCGACCGATCGTGCTTAGCTGGTCCGGCGATAACCCGGTCTTCCGCCTCGTCTAAGTCAGAAGCTTCCACTTGTTTCTTATTGCGCCGGGCTGCCAGTAAGGCCGCTTCGTTCAATAAGTTTTCAAGGTCGGCCCCGACGAATCCAGGCGTTTGCTTAGCAATTTCTTTCAAATCAACGTCCGCTGCTAACGGCTTGTTCTTGGCGTGAACCTTCAAAATGGCTTCACGACCCTTGACGTCCGGACGGCCAACCAGAATCTTCCGGTCAAACCGACCCGGCCGTAGCAAGGCGGGGTCCAACACGTCGGAACGGTTCGTCGCAGCCATCACGATGACCCCTTCGTTACCCGTGAACCCGTCCATTTCAACCAGTAATTGGTTCAAGGTTTGTTCACGTTCGTCGTGGCCACCGCCCATGCCGTTACCACGTTGACGCCCAACGGCATCGATTTCATCAATAAAGATAATCGACGGTGCGTTCTTCTTGGCCTGTTCGAACAAATCGCGGACCCGGGAAGCCCCAACCCCAACGAACATTTCAACGAAATCAGAACCCGAAATCGAGAAGAACGGCACGCCGGCTTCACCGGCAACCGCTTTGGCCAGTAACGTTTTACCAGTACCAGGAGGCCCCTCGAGCAGTACCCCAGATGGAATCCGGGCACCCAGCGAGACGAATTTCCGCGGATCTTTCAAGAACTCGACAACTTCGACTAATTCTTGCTTTTCCTCTTCTTCACCGGCAACGTCGGAGAAACGAACCTTGTTTTGCTTACTATCGGCTGGTTTAGCCTTGGTCTTCCCAAAGTTCATAACCCGGTTGTTACCGCCACCCTGACCTGCTTGTCCCATCATCATGTAGAATAGGAATACAAACAGAATCAACGGTGCAATGTACATTAACAACGTGACCCAGATACCGCTAGATTCTTCGGCTTTCGCCGTCAAATTAACGTTGTGTTTGGCTGCTAACTTGGAAACCTGCTCAACCGTGGCGTTGTTTTCCAACATCGTTGTTGAAAACGACGTGGTCTTCGTCGCCGAACTCTTCATCCCTAACGCGTTAGAGGAAGAAGCGGTCCGGGCTTTACGGTATGAACCGGTAACCTTGTAGACGCCACCACTTGGCTGGATATTAACGTTCTTAACGTTATTTTTATCCAATTGTTTGACAAATTCGCTATAGCGAATATTTTGAGTCTGTGAGCTGGAATTACCACCAAAGAAAAAGTAGATAATTCCCATCAAGCTTAAGAAGAGCAAAATATAAAATAAGCTATTACGAAAGAGTCCATTTCGTCGATTGTTCATATGTGCCTCCTTCATCGAAACTTTTATATATTATTAAAAGCGTGGTGCTATTCTTCGATAGTCTAAATAATAGCACATTTGACTTTCATTGACCAATCTTTAATGCTGGTAAATTTCAGGTTTTAAAATTCCAACGTATGGTAAGTTACGGTAGCGTTCTGCGTAGTCCAAACCGTAACCAACAACGAATTCATTCGGGACTTCAAAACCAATGTAGTCCGCTTTAATGTCGACTAGCCGCCCAGCTGGTTTGTCCAGTAACGTGCAGACCTTAACCGAATTAACGTCGCGTCCCTTCAATAAGTCGATCAAAAACTTCAACGTGCGACCAGTATCAATAATGTCTTCAATAACTAAAACGTCACGGCCAGTCACGTCAGCATCCAAGTCCTTAGTTAGCTGGACCTGGCCACTCGAAATGGTCTCGTTACCGTAACTTGATAAATTGATAAAATCAATGTCCGCGTAAATATCCATTTCGCGCATCACGTCGGTCGTAAATAAGATGGCACCTTTGAGCACACAAATAATCAGCGGGTTCTTCCCCGCGTAATCCGTCGTTAACTGTTTTCCTAACTTCTGTGCAACCTGATGGATATCCTCGCGACTATAAAGCACTCGTTCAATGTCGTTGTTCATCGTTTCAGATGTACTCCTTTCAACTCCCGTGGTTTTGAGGCCAAAAATACTGTCTGGGTGCCAAACTCACGTTTACGATAGGTAAACTTGTGACCCACGACCCATAACACGTCACCGGTCGCGTTGACCAACACCATGACCTGGTGACGAGCCGCACGCGGCACCTTGTGATTAATCAAAATTCGCCGTACGGATTGATGGCCACCACCCCGCAGCGTTACCCGATCATCCGGTTGCCACGGTCGCCAACTAAGCGGCCAGTCATTTGCAGCCAACCGGAACGGCTGCGCCGCAAATCCTGGTGGTGACGCAAAAACCCCCACGGTTTGTCCCGCAGTAATTTTCTGCCATTGGTTTAAGTCTACCATAATTTTTTCAGCGGGCATTAACTTTTTAACCCTTTTTTTATGGGGAGAAACGTCAATCATATCAACCGTCTTCACTAAATCGAAGTCAGCATCTAATTGCCGCCGGCCGGTCGGTTGATTTGTGTTGACTAACCACCGCTGCCAGGGCGCAAGTTTCGCCAAACTGTACAATTGCCCGGTCCGCTGCTGCAGCCACTCCCTAAAAACCGGCGCCTGCCACAACGTCGGCAGCGCCGCCCATGCTTGAAGCTGCAACTTGGTATTACTAGTCAGTACCGTTGGTAATAACTGCGCCACCATCTGCTTTTGGGCTGCTAGTAACGTTGCCAATTGCCGTTCATAACCAGCAACGTGACCTAAGAATTCGGGATTAACGGTGGTCAGTTCCGGAACAACCCGGTGGCGAATCCGGTTACGCGTGAAGCTAACATCTTGATTGGTCGCATCTTCAAAGAATCGTACTCGCTGCCGGTCAGCGTACGCGTACAAGGCTGCTTTAGGCCAAGTTAATAACGGGCGGACTAGTTGTCCAACCGTAAACGGTCGCTGGCCAGCGATACCCGTTAACTGAGCCAAGTCACCGCCGCGCGCAAGTTTCATTAAAAAGGTTTCCGCCTGATCGTTGGCGTGGTGCGCCGTTAGTAACGCTACCGCTCCGCTTGCACGCATGACATCGGCAAAAAATTGGTAGCGAAACTTCCGGCCGGCCGCTTCGACCCCGGTTTGAGGGTGCTGCGCTTGCGGCCAACGGGTTACACGTAGCGTCAGGTCGTGATCGTCACAATACCGTTGTAAATAAGCCGCTTCAGCATCACTTTCAGCTCGCAACTGATGATTAACGTGAGCTACAACTAATTGTGGCCGCTGTTGAGTGGGAAGTCGCTGTAATAAGGTTAATAACACCATCGAGTCGACCCCGGTTGAAATGGCGACGACTACCGTCTTCGTTGGATCAAGCAAGCCGGCTGCGGCCAGCTGGCGGTTAAATTGTTGCACGGGCGTCACCGGTCAACACCTCCAAACTTTAAACTTAACAGAAAACGGGAAAGGTCATCATAACCCTTCCCGTTTTAATTGACTGACCGCGTAAAAATTCCGTGGTCATATTAGCACTAAATTAATGGCAATATCGCCCTAGCCTGGATTAACTCCGGCGACCGCCGCGACCCCCACGTTTACCTTCAGTATTACGCTTTAAGGTGGCGAGTCGGTCTTCACTTTCTTTCAAGAAACCAGACATTAACGAATCAAAGTCCTGTTTCTTGTTTTCATGTTGGCGGGATTGGTAACGGCCACCGCCGTTACCACCGCGCGAATGAAAGTTATTAGTACGTTCGCGATGGTTACCGTTGTTTTGGTGTTCGTTCCGACCATGACTATTGCCCTGGTGGGAATTGTGGTGGTCATTATGGCCGTGTTCTCCGTGCGGATGGTCAACCGCTTTGCGAATGGACAGGCCAATCTTACCGTCGTTACCAACCGATAAAACTTTGACCGTGACTTCATCGCCAACACTCAAAACATCGTGGATATCTTTAACAAAGCCATCGGAAACTTCACTGATGTGAACCAGCCCCGTTTGATTATTACCCAGGTTCACGAACGCACCAAAATTCGTGATTCCAGATACCTTACCAGTGACTTTCGTACCTACTTCAATTGCCATAAAAAAAGTTGTTCCTCCTATGAAATAATGGTTTTAGTATAGCATATTTTGTGAAACATTGATTTAAACATTTTTTCAACGAACAAAAAGTGGTCTACTCACTAAAAGCAGACCTGAGCCTTGACTAGTTAGCAGTTACGTCAGCAGCGTTGTCATTTGGTAAACTATAGACCGTTTCGCCACTCTTCGTATAATCATACTTTGACCGCAATAATTTTTGTAAATAATCTTTATTATTGAGCTGTTTGATCTGCGTTTCTAGCTGACTATTTTTTTGTTGTGCCCGTTTTAATTTGACCTGACTGGTCGCAACTTCCCGGTTCACTTGGTGCAAATCTACCCGTGTGTTAATCAGTTGATAACCTAAAAGTAGCATTAACGCACCAAAGAAAGCCACGATAACGACGAACCGACGCCGCCGCACCCGGCTGATCCGCTGGCGCTGATTTTGCTGGTCGTTCGCTACTTGACGCGCATAGTCATTATTTAACTGTTGAACTTTATTCCGGGAACCGTTCGTCATGTCGGTGCAGTCCTTTCAAATTGGGTTGCCTAAATTATAACAACTTCAACCGCCGGTGTAAACGACATCATTACGTTGAGCTCAACGTTTGTGCCCATTTTTATCGACCGAAGTCGGCTTAATCACTAAACGGTTGCCGATAATCCGTCTTGTAATCTTCGCTAACGATGTCGTACATCAATTCAGCATCGTTCTTCTTGGTCGTTTCCAGCAACTGGTTAACCTTGACCGTCAACGTTTTGTTACCAAAGCCGATGATCAATTCATCCCCAACGCTAACGTTGGTGGAAGACTTCGCCACCTTACCGTTAATCTGAATCCGACCCTTATCCGCAATTTCTTTAGCGACTGAACGCCGCTTAATAATCCGTGAAACTTTCAAAAATTTATCTAACCGCATACTCATGAGCGATGTTCCTTTCTTTTTGCAACTGCTTTAATTAAGCGTCGTCCATACGGCAGCACGAGCCACTCGCGAATCGCAAACAACCGACCGGCGACGGCGCCACCAACGAATACAACAACGCCAACGGCAACCCCGACTAGCGCTACGATACCGGCAATCCCACGGTTGTCCGCCATGGCCGGTCCAACTAGCGCCCGAATCTCGTGACTGCTGAGGAGGACGACCAGTCCCATGGCCGCACTAATCGCCAACAGTTTAGTTATAAACCCGCTTTCCAGTAAAACCCGTTGCAAGTCTTCGGGTGACCCGAGCCACATAATGCCAAACATCACGGCCAGACTCATCGCCGTCACCAGACTAGCGCCGTTGATTCCGTAATGAATCACCAAGGTGTAGTTCAGCGCTAGCTTCGTCACCAGTCCGGCAATAATCCCAATAATCATGGCACCGTACTGGTTCAAGCTTTGCAACACACTCGTATAAGTCGTAATCAACGCCGCAAAGACAATACTAAGCGCGTAGACCCGCAGTGCCGTGGTCCCTTCCAACGACCCGAACAACAGGCGGTTAATCGACGGCATCAAAACCACCAACCCAACCGTTGCCGCCATTGACAGTGCGAGACTGACCCGCACCATTGCCTGGGTCTGGCGTTTAAACTCAATAAACTGACGTTTGGCTAACGCGTTGGTCAACGCCGGTAGTAAGGTGGCCGAAAACGAGGTCGCCACGACCAGTCCTAGTTGAACCAGTGGCTGACCACGATCGTAGACCCCCTTTAACGACTTAGCAATTTCTGGGAGTTGGCCTTGCGCCAACAACCCCTTCATAACGGTGAATGAATCAATTAGCTGGAGCAAGATCACCACCGCCGCAACTAGGCAGAGCGTTCCACCTTCCACAATAAACCGCTTGATCAACTTGCGGTAACTCGGCAGTGGTCGCGTTGCTACTGGAGCTGGCGCTAATAAGTGTTTTAATCCGAAATTCGTAAAAACGAGAGATGAACAAATCGCGGCAAACGCCGCGGAACTCATTGCCCAAGTCCCCATGTGGTAATCATCCCAAACCCGGTGAATACTGAAATAGGCGGCCAGGATAATGATGGCGACCCGCACGACCTGTTCAATCAATTGTGAGACCGCGGTCGGTCCCATCAGGAATTGCCCTTGATAAAAGCCACGGCCGGTTGCCAGCCACGGCATGAAAATAAACATCCACGCCACCGAACTAATAATCGGTGCTAAGCGAACGTCACCCATCCGCGTCGCGATCCAGCCGGCCCCAAGTTGTAGCCCCAGAAAAATTAGCAATGACAGTCCGCTTAAAATGTGAAAGGCCCGGCGCGTGACCAGTGACTTACTCGTCGCGTCCGGTTGTTCAGCAACTAGTTTTGAAATGAAGTTCGGAAAGCCGTTCAGTGCGAACGTCATCCCGATGCCATAAATCGGGTAAATTTGTTGGTAAACGTAAAAACCGGTGTTACCAACCATATTTTGCAGTGGAATCCGGTATACCGCACTCAAAATCTTGGCCACTAACGACGAAATCGAGAGAATTAGGGCACCCCGGAACACAGTGTTCAGGTGATCTTTTGGCATAGCAAATCCCTTCTACCGATCACTTGACCGGTGTACTGACGGTCGTGGCTGCCGGCGTTAAGATCTTACCAAGCTGGTCCACAAACTGAGTCAGTTGATCCAACCACTCCTGCGGCTGCATTTGTGGCTGAATCACTAATTTAACCTTCATTTTATCATCATCAATGCCGACTGTCGCTCGTAATTTCGTTTTTGCGAGGGCTTTAAAAATATCTTTAGTATCCAACTTAGCCGTTCCCTGCTTGGATAAAGTTAGGTTCAGATTGTCATCGTCGCGTTGAATCTTTTCAATCAGCGCATCGTCTGCCAACATCTTCAACTTACCAACCGCCAACAGACTGGCCACTTCTTGCGGGTAATCGCCGAAACGATCCATTAAATCATCCTGAACTTCGAGGTACTGGTCATTATTTTCTAACTGGCGAATCCGCTTATAAATTTCAATCTTTTGCCGTTCATCTTCAATATACTCGGACGGTAGGTAGGCTTCGATGCCCAGTTCAATCGTGGCATCCGTCTTGACCTTGGCCTGCTGCCCGCGTTTCTTAGCGACGGCTTCCGAAAGCATCTGAGTATACAGGTCGTAGCCGACCGAATCGATAAAGCCGTGTTGTTGTTTACCTAATAGGTTCCCGGCACCCCGAATTGATAAGTCGCGCATCGCGATTTTAAAACCGGAACCCAGTTCGGTAAAGTCCTTAATGGCTTGGAGCCGCTTTTCACCGACTTCGGTTAACACCTTGTTTTGTTGGTACGTAAAGTAGGCGTAGGCGACCCGACTGCTCCGACCGATCCGGCCCCGGAGTTGGTAAAGCTGGGACAGGCCCATTCGGTCCGCGTTTTCCACGAACAGGGTGTTCACGTTCGGAATATCGACCCCGGTTTCAATGATGGTCGTCGTCACCAACACGTCGTACTCACCACGAATGAAGTCGTATAAAATCCCCTCCAATTGTGATTCCGGCATTTGACCGTCAATGTGGGCGACCGCGGCGTCCGGTACCAGCGCCTTGATTTGGGCAACGACCTTATCAATGTCATGAACCCGGTTATGCAGGTAAAAGACCTGGCCGTTTCGCTGCATTTCGCGTTCGATACCTTCCTTGATCACGCCGTAGTTTTGCTCCATCACGTAAGTTTGGATCGGGTAACGGTTGGTCGGTGGCGTTTCAATGACGGAGAGGTCCCGTACCCCCAGCATTGACATGTGTAGCGTCCGTGGAATCGGCGTCGCCGTTAACGTCAACACATCAACGCTGGCCTTCAACGCTTTTAACCGTTCCTTATGTTTAACCCCAAAGCGTTGCTCTTCATCAATAATCAGTAAACCTAAATCAGCAAAGCTAACGTCCTTAGACAGCAGCCGGTGGGTACCGACCACGATATCTAGTTCGCCATCTTTCAACTGCTGAACGGTTTCCTTCATTTCTTTAGCCGTCCGAAAGCGTGATAACATACCGACGTTGACCGGGTAGCCTTCAAACCGGTTCAACATCGTTTCGTAATGTTGTTGGGCTAAAATCGTGGTCGGTACAAGGAAGGCAACCTGCTTGCCCGCTTCGATTGCCTTAAAAGCGGCACGCAACGCCACTTCCGTCTTACCATAACCCACGTCACCAACTAGTAAGCGATCCATTGGCTTTGGCCGCTCCATATCATGCTTAATTTCATTAATACTGCGCAGCTGATCCGGTGTTTCGGCGTACGGAAACTCGTTATCGAAATCATCCTGATAGCTGTCATCTTCCGGAAAGGCGTACCCCTTCTCAGCTTCACGCTTGGCATAAAGGTCGACTAACTCGTCAGCAATGTCTTCAATCTTCGCCGCAACTTTACGCTTGGCCTTCGTCCATTCCGTTCCACCAAGCTTGTTGATGTGGGGTGTTTTGGATTCCGACGAGACGTACTTCTGCACCAGGTTCAGTTGGGTGACCGGAATGAAAATCTTAGCGTTGTTTTGATACGCAATCGTAATGTAGTCTTGGTGCACACCATCGACTTCCAGCGTCTGCATACCAACGTACTTCCCAATCCCGTGGTTGACGTGCACAACAAAGTCGCCCGGTTTCAAGTCGGTATAACTCTTCAACCGTTCCGCGTTCGCTAACGTTTGACGGCGGGGGCGTTTCTTAGCTACCTTCTTAAACATTTCCTGTTCCGTAATCACCACGAGGTGGCCATCCGGGAACTCAAAACCGTTTTGTAAACTGCCCTGAACAATCTGTACGACCCCGGTCTGCAAATTTTCCGCCTTGGTCATCACGGCCTCAATTTCAAAGTCATCCAAGGTGTTGCTGACCTTCGTTAACCGTTCCGCTTCGGAAACCATCAAAACGACGGTTTGCTTTAGCTTCCGCCAGCGGTCCAGTTCAGTCTTCAGCGTCGGCAATTGCCCGAAGAATTCCTGCATCGGTCGGGTCCGCACGTTCGTTACCTGCGCGAAGCGAACGTTCCCGATTCCCTTTTGAAACAGCGCCATCAGGACCTGCGCGTGTTGGTCATCACGTAACAAGTCGCGCATTTCGTTTCCATAAGTCGCCGTGGATAAGACGCGGTGGTGACTGAGCTGGTCAGTCACCCAGTCGGCTTCCTGAGTCAGCAACTGCTGTTCGCTATCCAGAATTCGTGAATAATCGTCAAACACGACAACGCCGTCAGCCGCAACGTAATCAAAAATACTGGTTTTACGATCGTACAGGTAATTGCCGTACAAAAGCAAGTCGTTGCCGATAATCCCTTTTTCCATGTCTGCCAGCGGTTGCGCGAGGTTGTCGGCTAAGGTTTGCTTATCGGCCGCTTTCAATTTCTTGCTTTCGGTTGCCATGGCAGCCCTTAGGCGTTCAGCTCCCGCCCGTAACATGTCGGCCGTTAAAATAAAGTCAGTTGCCGGCAGCACCGTATAAGCGTCCAAATTTTGTACCGAACGCTGAGTCGCCGGATCAAAATACTTCAACGTATCAATTTCCGTATCAAATAGATCGAGCCGTAACGGGTAGTCCGCGTCTAACGGGTAAATATCCATGATTGACCCGCGGACCGCGTAGTCGCCCGGTCGCGCCACCAGCTGTTCCTTAACGTAGCCCATATCGTGCAGACGCACTTGTAAGTCGGCGAGATCAACGTCGCCACCAACTTTTAAGTCGATCCGAGCCGCTTTAAATTGCGCCACCGGTGGTAGGAACCGCCGGGCACCCGATACCGAGGTCACCACGATGGCCGGCGTATCGCGCAACAGTGCGTTAACCGCCTGAACCCGTTGTGCCCGGTATTCCGGTGAACTGGTGGCAATTTCCGACGCCATCATTTCTTCCGCCGGAAACAGGTAAACCTGGTCGTCGGCCAATAAGCTATTTAAGTCATCCACTAACTGACTGGCGTGAAACAGGTTATCCGTCACGATCAATAGTGAATGCGTTAGTTGATGAAATAAAGCCGTTAAATAAACCGTCCGTGCGGAGCCGTTTAGCCCCGTGATCAACTGGCGACTCTTCGGACTAATTCCCGCTAAAATCGTTTGAAAATCCGGCGTCTGTTCAATAATCGCCTCAATATTCATGTGACGTCCTCCCTTAGTTATATTGATTCATGACCGCCGCAAAGTCGTCGCCGGCTAGCCAAGCGGAGACCGCCGCAACCGCCGTCGTTTCTGCGTCCTCAAAGTGCGGCTTTTCGGTGGCTGAAAACTGTCCCAGCACGTAATTGACTACGCTCATCTTTTGGGGGTGATCAATGCCGACCTTGGCGCGCTTAAACTTTTGGTCGCCCACGTGGGCAATAATACTCTTAATACCATTATGACCGCCCGCGGACCCCTTTTGTTTTAGCCGAACTTTGCCCAGAGGTAAGTCCAGGTCGTCGTGGATGACTAGTAAGTCGCTTAAGTCGACGTCGTAATAAGCCATCAACGGACCAACCGCACGGCCTGATTCATTCATATAAGTTGACGGTTTGACCAGCATAACCTTTTCTCCGTCTTTAAAAACCGTTGCGACCTCCGCTTCAAACTTACTCGTTTGAAAAGTTGCGTTTAATTGTTCGGCAAGCTTATCAACAATCATAAAGCCCACGTTATGCCGGGTACCCGCGTATTTTTGTCCAATGTTTCCTAAACCCACGATCATTTTCATTCGTTCGTTAAACTCCCATAATTTGATTTTTGCATAGCAAACAGGCCGAACCGGGGGACTTCCCCGATTCGGCAACCTGCCGTAGCCTGTTCATCGCACCAAACACTGCTCGAAGTTGCACTACGGCGCATTCTGCAGCGTATTCGAAGTGCAATCAGTATACCACAATCACCGCCTTAACACTTACTATTTGAACGACCACCACCCTAGCAGCCTAACCGGTATTCAAACGGCCGATTCAAATATAACCAACGGTTTCAAGTCGTTGTCTTCGCCTTTTCAGAAAAGCTTTGAAATTACAACAATTTATTTCAGTCAATAATGAAAGCGCATTAAAAATCACCCAAAAACCCAAGACTAATTAACGTTGTTCATGATATAATGAGCATGTTGAATAAACAAATTTTCGTTACGAGAGGATGACTTATTTTGTCAAGCATGCCAAATCATCAAAAAGTTGTGTTAGTCGGCGACGGCGCCGTTGGTTCTAGCTACGCATTTGCCATGGCACAACAAGGAATTGCTGAAGAATTTGTAATTGTCGACGTTATTAAAGATCGGACGTTGGGTGACGCCCTCGACCTTGAAGACGCTCAAGCTTTCACCGCTCCCAAGAAGATTTATTCCGGTGAATATTCCGATTGCAAGGACGCCGACTTAGTTGTGATCACTGCCGGTGCACCACAAAAACCGGGTGAATCACGTTTAGACCTCGTAAACAAGAACTTAAACATTTTATCTTCCATCGTTAAGCCAATCGTGGACTCCGGCTTCGACGGTATTTTCTTAGTAGCCGCTAACCCAGTTGACATCTTGACTTACGCTACTTGGAAGTTCTCTGGCTTCCCTAAGGACCGCGTTATCGGTTCCGGGACTTCACTGGACAGCTCTCGTCTGCGGGTTGCTTTAGGTAAGAAGTTCAACGTTGACCCACGTTCCGTTGATGCTTACATCATGGGTGAACACGGGGACTCCGAATTTGCGGCTTACTCAACCGCCACTATCGGGACCCAGCCAATCGCTCAAATCGCTAAGGAAAACGGCGTAACCGACCAAGACTTAGCCGACCTAGAAGACGGCGTTCGTAACAAAGCTTACGACATCATCAACAAGAAGGGCGCAACGTTCTATGGTATCGGGACTGCCTTAATGCGGATCTCAAAGGCGATTTTACGTGATGAAAACGCCATTTTACCAGTTGGTGCCTACATGGACGGCCAATACGGCTTGAACGATATTTATATCGGGACACCAGCCGTTATTGGTGGTAAAGGCTTAACTAAGATTATCGAATCACCACTTTCAGCCGACGAATTGAAGAAGATGCAAGACTCCGCCGCAACCTTAAAGAAGGTCTTAAACGACGGTTTAGCAGCATTGGAAAACAAATAACGGTTTGAACGGAGGGCTCTCTTGCAGGGCCCTTTTATTTTACCCGAATTTCAATTATCTTCCCGTCCTTGCCGTTTGCACTTCATCCCATTCTGTTATAAGGTGAGAACATCAAAAACAAACGGAGGCCAACACTATCATGACACATAAACGCGGGCTCATTATCGGCGGCAGTATCGTCGGCGTTCTCGCTATCGCGTACGTTGCCACCAGCCTAATCTGGCAAGGCCAACGTACTTTCTTGCCAAACACCACGGTGGCCGGCGTTAATATCAGTGGTAAAACCGCTGATCAAGCCGCCACTTCAGTGAACCACGCCCTTGAGCACCGGACTTATCACGTGACCGAAAGTGGCCAAACGACCTATCAATTCACAAGTAAATCTGCGGGAATTTCCATCAACACCAAAAAAGAACTGAACCAACTCGCGCAACAGCAAAACTATTGGCGCTGGCCATTGTCGTTAGTTGCAACCGCCCAGGCTGATGAAACGGCTCCCGTCGGTCAATTAACGATTAATAAAACCAGCCTGAACAACTTACTGGCAACCATCACCAAGAAGGCTAACGCCACTAAGCGGACTAAGACGGTCAACGCTAAGTTAGTTTATAAAAATAACGGTGTCCAAATTCAAAAAGAAGTTCAGGGAACTGAACTCAGTCAACCCAAGCTCAAAAAGGTTGTGACCACCGCACTGAGCGAGGGTAAAAGCCAAATTCAACTTAAAGACGCTTACGTTACGCCGACCGTCACCAGTAAGAGCACCAGCTTAAAGACGGCCCGGACCCAGGCCCAGAAGTATGCGGGTGAAACCATCACCTACCACATCAACGGTCATAAGGTAAAGGTTCCGCACACGACGATTCTAAATTGGCTGACGGTCGCTAAAGACGGCGCCGTTTCCCTAAATCACGACCAAATCCTAAGTTACGTTAACAAACTTGATGCCAAGTACCGGACCTACCATACGACCCGGACGTTCAAAAGCACCAAGCGTGGGACCGTTAAAATTAGCGGTGGCTTCTACGGCTGGTCGATCAAAGCTAACGCCGAAGCCAAGGCCCTTGCTAAACAGATCAAGGCCGGCAAGGATTTCAACCGTACGCCACTAATTAGCGGCTCCGGCTACAACGATCACGGTACCGACATCGGCAACACCTACATCGAAGTTGACAAGGTCAACCAACACATGTGGGTCTACGTGGACGGTAAGGTCAAAGTTTCCACCGACGTTGTGACCGGTAAACCGGGTAAACATGCCACTACGACCGGCGTTTGGGACGTTTGGAGTAAACAACAAAACACGACCCTGAAAGGCCAAAACGACAACGGTTCAAACTACGCCCAACCCGTTTCCTACTGGATGCCGTTCGACGACACCGGCCAGGGTATCCACGATTCCTCTTGGCAACCGCGTTACGGTGGCACTTGGTACAAAACGCACGGCTCGCACGGTTGCGTTAACACGCCACCATCAGTCATGGCAAAAGTCTACGCGGCGGTACCAACCGGAACTCCCGTTGTTATTTTCTAATTAATTTTTAACCTTAACAAAAGCCAGTCCAAAGTCATTTGGACCGGCTTTTTTATTGACTTCATCGCGATTTACCACTCAAATCACTGCGAACTTTTAGCGGTTTTATGGTATCATTTATTAAAACAAACTAATAAGTCTGGGGGATTACTCGCCATGTTATTAAAAACAATTGTTAAACCCAAGGAACGCTTAACAACGGTCACGGCCGACTCAACCTTGGAAGAAGCCTTACAAGTCTTAGAAGATTCCGGCTTCCGGTGTGTCCCGATTTTAGATGAAACCGGTCATATTTTCCGCGGTAACATTTACAAAATGCATATTTATCGTCATAAATCGCGTGGTGGCGACATGTCACTACCCGTCACGTCGCTCCTCAAAAATGCCACTAAAACCATTCAATTAGACGCCGCCTTCTACAACGTCTTTTTCTCAATCAAGGACTTGCCTTACATCGCCGTCCTTGACGAACACGGCTACTTCTACGGGATCCTAACGCATACCCGCCTACTGGACATGCTCTCACAATCCTGGAACGTCAACGTCGGTAGCTACGTCCTCACCGTCGTCTCCATTGGTGAACGTGGCGACCTCGCCGCCATGGCCAAAATCATCACGAAATACACCTCGATTGCCGGTTGCCTAACGCTTGACGTTCAAGCCGGCACCCTCGGCCACCGAACATTATTCACCCTTCCGGAAGACGTTGACACCGAAAAACTCAAACGCATCACGGACAACCTCAACCGCAAACAATTCAAAGTCATCGAAGTTGAAGACTTACAAGCAGAATAGGTTCTTTTCTTAGTACGTTGCTTTAGCAACGTACTTTTTTATTGCCAGTGTCTAACCTTATTGATGAGAACCAGTGTGAAAACTCGCTGCCAACAACATTAAGTCATGTTTGGACATAGTGAAGGTAGTATGAAATCATGGACACGATTTAGTATAATTCCATAATAGGAAGGATTGTGTTTTTATGACCAAGAAAAAGTACTCAGTAGATTTTAGAAAAATGATTGTCAAGCTGTACCAGGATGGCGCCCCGGTAGCTGATCTTACAGACGAATATGGTGTATCAAATGTAACTATTTACAAATGGATTAATCTATATAAAGAAGACAAAGGAAGTGGAATTTCCAAATCAGATGTTTTAGCGTTGCAAAAACGTTTGAAACAGCTAGAAAGTGAGAATGACATCTTAAAAAAAGCCTTAACCATATTCGCCAAAAAGTAAACCCAGATGACTGGCAGACAGCCGTTGATATTAATTTGAAGCACCATAGTATCAAAGAAACCTGTAAAGTACTCTCAGTTCCACGCTCAACTTACTATGAACATCAGCAGAATCATGTATCGCCACAAGCCAAGCGTCGTAAGACACTTAGCCAGTCGATTAAACGCATTTACTTTAATTCTAGACGTATCTACGGGGCACCTAAAATTCTAAAAGCGTTACAAAAAGAAGGTAAGACTGCCAGTATTAAGCTAGTTCAACGATTAATGCGCCAAATGGGGTTAAAATCAATCACGCGCAAGAAGTGGCATTATCAACAAACTAATGATATTGATGCGACTGATTATTCAAATATACTCGCGCAAGATTTTCGTACAACCAGTCCAAATCAAAAGTGGTGTGCAGACATAACTTATATTCACACCAAAGCCAATGGCTGGTGTTATTTATCAAGCATTCAGGATTTATATTCACGTAAAATCATTGCCCATAAAATCAGCCGTCATATGACTGCTGATCTTGTGATCAGCACTTTTCAACAAGCCTTTGAAACTAGAAAGACGACTAATAACTTAATTGTGCATACCGATCTGGGTAGCCAGTACCGCAGTGCTGGCTTTGAACAGATCTTAGCGCAACACCATATTCGCCATTCTTATAGCAAGCGTGGCTGTCCCTATGACAATTCATGTTTGGAATCATTTCACGCCAGTTTGAAAAAAGAAGAGGTTTACCAACACCATTATCAGGATTTTGAAGAAGCAAATGCTGCAATATTCAGCTACATTGAGAGCTTTTATAACAGTGCTCGAATTCACAGTAGCATTGATTATTTAACTCCAAATGAAAAGGAAAAATTAGTCGCTTAAATTATACATAAAATGTGTCCAGATTCTTGACCTAAATCCATAGTGTTACTAAATTGAAGAAAAACAGAACTTAATTATTTAAGTTTAGCTCGATTCCGAGTTAGTTTTTCTTGCCAGCCCTCCGGTCAGCGGGAATCAGTCCGGAACGCGGTGGCCTCGGGGTCAAGCCCAAACTTCAGGTCTTAACCACTGGGCTTTCACTAACTCGCCAAAAACCGGCGACCAAGTGAAACTTCACCGCTGGGACCGTTTCCGCTTTCCCTGCAGGCTTTAATTAGTCGTTGGCGGGCGTTAGATTTCATTGATGAGAATTGGTGAAAAACTCGCTGTTAAATCTAGCTGTCAGGGACACAATATTAGACGTACTAAACAGATGGGTAACGTCACTTCATCCTAGTGGTTGGTAATCGCTTCGAAGTTAGTAAACACTTGTCAGCCTTCCAGTCAGCGGGAATCAGTCCGGAACGCGGTGGCCTCGGGGTTAAGCCCACAACCCAGGTCTTAACCACCGGGCTTTCACTAACTCGCCAAAAACCGGCGACCAAGTGAAACTTCACCGCTGGGACTGTTCCCGCTTTCCCTCCAAGCTTAAGTTGGTCGTTGGCAGGCATTAGTAAGTTAATTTGTATGAATAGATTGCGTTAGGTCGGTAATTGATTATTGAATGGGGGTCACTACTTAGAAAATCAAGAATTTTAGGATCTATCCGTTCAGAATTACTAATTCAAGTTATCTGTTAATGAACGACATCGCTAACTGAGCGACTGGTTCATTAAATCTAACGCGTTATTAGATATAATGCTGTAATTTAGGTCCCGGAGCCCTTCGAAACATGGCTGTGAAGTTGTTGTTGGTCGCCGTCTTTTGGCGACTTACAACAAAGCCGTCTTGGGAGACGATTCGGGGTGTGAATCGGCTTCCGAGCGTGCCCACAGCCTTGCTTTCGTGCAGGCGGAGCGGACCGGCATACTAAGACTATTTGTAATAATAATTTTATGATTGATTTGCATTAAGAAAAGCTTTTCAGCATATGTATGTTGTGTTTTTGAAACGAATGATTATCAAATCAGATGCTCTACTTAGGTCCCGGAGCCCTTCGAAACATGGCTGTGATATTGTTGTTAGTCGCCGTCTTTTGGGCGACTTACAACAAGGCCGTCTTGGGAGACGATTCGGGGTGTGAATCGGCTTCCGAGCGTGCCCACAGCCTTGCTTTCGTGACGGCGGAGCGGACCGGCATACTAAGACCATTTGTAAAAATAATTTTATTACCGATTTGCATTAAGAAAAGCTTTTCAGCATATGTATGTTGTGTCTTTGAAACAATTGGTTATCAAATTAGATGCTGTCCCGGAGCCCTTCGAAACATGGCTGTGAGGTTGTTGTTGGTCGCCGTTTTTGGGCGACTTACAACAAGGCCGTCTTGGGAGACGATTCGGGTTGTGAATCGGCTTCCGAGCGTGCCCACAGCCTTGCTTTCGTGACGGCGGAGCGGACCGATCTACTAATCAAATTTGATTTATGTCGTCAGCGTCTACCCGCTCAAGTAATAAAAAATCCTAACCTAAAAGTTAATAGGCTAGGATGCTTCTAAAACAATTTAAATTTGGTTAACCGATTCGGTCACTAAAGTGCATAACCCGGTCAAGCGCGTACATGATTGGCGCGGTAATCGTCATGATGATGAGTTCGGATAACGCGGTGGTTAAGTAGGTTGGCCAAAAGGCGACGCCGCTGCTCATTAAGGTGATCATAATGGCAATCATAAACATCGAAATGGTGAACAGGAAGATGTTCAGAACCATGCGTTGCCAAACGGTTTTTAACTTCGGGGCAATCCAAGTTAGGATTAATAGGGCTAATAATGATTGCCCGCCCCCGAATAAAACGTTAAGTAGGCTGGCACCGGGGCCAAACGCATCGAACAGGACGACTCCGCCGACGATTCCCCAGATATATTTTCGGTTAAACACCGCGAGATGGTTCAAGCCTTCCGAAACGCGAAACTGAATCGCGCCGGACGCTAGGCTGAACGCGGCTGGGCCGAGGCATAGGACTACGTACATCGCCGCCACGAGGGCGTTGATGATCCACGGCCGGATTTTTGATTGCGTCATGTTGTTAGTTCCTCCTAGTTTTTTAACGTGGGATGGTTACGAACCACGTTGTGAAAATACAAAACGGCTTTCATCGTAGCACGCCGCGTCCCAAACCACAAGCAAAAATCCGTTAAAAACGCGCCAAGTCGGTTGTCAATACAACTAACTTGGCGCGTTTGGCGTTATTGTGAATCGGCTATCACACCGAAATGATTTGATTTATGTAAATTGATTATTTCCCCATCAATTAACTATGGTTGCAACGTTCGTTGAGTGTGCCTGCGATTGGTCCGGTCAGCTAAACCGATACTGATCTGTAAAGCATTATCCACCCGGCGCATCGTTTGCTCATCTAGGTGAGTCACCCGGTCCTTTAAGCGTTGTTTGTCGATTGTCCGAACCTGCTCGAGTAACACGACTGAATTTTTTTCAATCCCCGTATGTGCCGCGTTAATGTTCACGTGCGTGGGCATTTTGGCTTTTTGAACCTTAGCCGTGATGGCCGCAACGATTACCGTTGGACTGTAATGGTTACCCACGTTGTTTTGAACGATTAACACCGGGCGCATGCCGCCCTGTTCAGACCCCACAACTGGTGATAAATCCGCGTAAAAGATATCACCACGCTTAATATCAGCTGCGGCCATCGCCTCATCTCCCTTTATACTGACACCCATAGTTACTCCTAGTTATCCCATCGTAACTGTGACTATGCTTGTCATTCATGATAGCATGAATTCTCCACTTTTAGCAACCGTTTACTAATTTTGGCTAATCAGTTGATTATTAACTTAAGCGAATTATTCCGTTTTTCTTAGAATGCGTTGACGATAATAAAAAACGACTCCCGTTACCGAGAGCCGTACTTTAAGTCTTAATCAAGGTAAACCCGCGGAACCCGCGGGGCTAACCCACACGCAATTTCATAGTGAATTGTGCCACAGTAGTCGGCGACGTCTTGTAAACTAATCGTCCGGTCACCGTCCGTGCCGACTAACGTCACTTTGGTGCCTACCGGGACTTCGTGTGGTAAGCGGACCATCAGTTGGTCCATGCAGACCCGACCAACGATTTCACAAAACTGACCGTTAACTAACACGTGAAATCCTTGCAACCGACGTTCATAACCGTCAGCGTAACCAATCGGTACCGTACCGATCCATTCATCCTGTGCTGCGGTATAGGTCGCGCCGTAACTAACCGACTGACCCTTCGCCAACCGTTTGACGAAGGTCAACTGGGCAGTCAATGACAAGGCTGGTTGCAACTTGTACGGGGCACTTAAGGCTGTGCCGGACGGATTTAGCCCGTACAGCGCCACCCCAAAGCGCACAACGTTGCCGTTGCAAGCCTGGTGCCACAAGCTCGTCGCCGAGTTTGAAACGTGGACGTAGCGCGGTAACTCGCCGATTACCGCGATCAACTTTTTCCAAACAGCCAGTTGGTGCATGAAATAAGTGTCATCGGACTGATCCGCGGTGGCAAAGTGAGTGAAGATGCCTTCAAAATCAAACAGCGTGTTGGCTTGTCGCAATTGCGCAACGGTTGCAGCTAAGTCGGCCGGCTGTTGGAATCCGATCCGGCCCATACCAGCATCCAGTGCCAGGTGGACCCGCAACGGAATTTTGACGTTATTCGCTGCCAAAACTGCGCTAGCTTGATTTAACCATTCCTGACTACCCACGGCAACCGAAATTCGTTTTTCGGCAATTAACGCGGCGTATTCCGGTTCGGTGATGCCCAAAACCAAAATCGGTTCGGTCAACCCGGCTGCCCGTAACGCTAAGGCTTCGTCCAAAATAGCAACGCAAAAGCCGGTAGCCCCAGCCTGCTTCGCTGCTTGCGCAACTTGAATGATCCCGTGACCGTAACCGTTGGCCTTAACGACCGCCCACAGTTCGGTCAGCGCATCTTTCCGTTGCATTTCCTGCTGAATATTATTCTTAATTGCCTGCAGGTCAACCGTGACCTGCGTGTGGCGGTGTTCCCCAATAACAACCATCACATTTTGCCTCTTTCCAAGATTACTTGTGTCATTACTAACTGGTCGGTGTGCGAAATCGACACCCAGCCCGGCCCATCGAACGGGTGGCGGGTTAACGCCGGCTTACCGAGCTGATCATCTAATATTTCAATGTCGTGAAAGCCGACCGCGGCGCCGATGCCGGTACCAAAGGCCTTACTGTACGCTTCCTTAGCTGAAAACCGGCCGGCTAAAAATTCAGCGCGCCGGCGACCTTGGTACCGATTGAACACCGCTAGTTCCGCCGGTGTTAAAACCTTTTGCGGTAATCGTAATCCCGCGGCTAACATTTCTTGAATACGATTGATTTCCGTTAAATCGATCCCGGTGCCATAAATCATGCTCGCGCCGCCTTTCATCGTGTCTGATATTTCCAATTTACCACAGCTTCCGGGGCGATAAAAGGAAAACCAGCACGCAATCTTTTCACGTTGGCGTGAAGGTTCGTTATCTTCGACCGGTGCCCCCATAGTTTACCATTTAACGGCAACAAAAAAGCCGAGCCAACGCTCGACTTTTTATTATCAACACACCATTTCTGGAGTTAATTTGTCATGTATCCGCTAAAACCTAGTCATTCGTCCGAATGGTGTAGCTCCGCTTACTGCTTTGCTTACGGCCTTCGTCATGATTACGGTTGTTGCTGCGGTTATCATCACGGGAACGACCCTTGTAACCGTTACTCTTACGGTCACCGCGACCATTGCGATCACGGCCATTCCGGTCACGGTTACGGCCGTGTGAATACCCGCCGCGTCCATGACTATTATTATTGCGGTTACGGTTACCACGGTAGCCACCGCGACGGTTACCGCCGCCCTTATGGCGTGGTAACGGCCGTTCTGGCGTAATTTTAACGGGAACGGCACTGGCGTCGTCCTTCGTCAATTCGTTCAGTAACGCTGCAACTAAGTCGGTGGCATCGTACTTACGTAAGAGTTCCGCCGCTTGGTCCGCGTACTTATCAGTTGAGGTCTTCGCAACTAACGTATCAACGTCTGATTCAGCAGCAGCCAACTGGCCCGCAAAGGCTTCGGCTTCTGTTGGTGGCTTCAATGGTAACATCCGCTTCTTGGTCAACTTTTCGATGACCCGCAAATATTCCATTTCGTTAGGCGTTACGAACGTTAAGGAAACCCCTTTATGTCCGGCACGCCCCGTCCGACCAATCCGGTGAACATAACTGTCCGGATCTTGCGGAATATCGTAGTTGTAAACGTGGGTCACACCGGAAACGTCCAGTCCCCGGGCAGCAACGTCGGTCGCAACTAGGATATCTAACTTACCAGCCTTGAATTGGCGCATGATTTGCGTCCGGCGTTGTTGACTTAAATCACCATGGATACCGGCAGCGTTATAACCACGCGCTTCCAGTCCCTTTGATAATTCGTCGACCCGCCGCTTCGTCCGACCAAAGACGATGGTTAATTCTGGCGCCTGAACGTCGAACAACCGAGTCATAATATCGAACTTTTCGTATTCTTTAGCTTTAACGTAATATTGATCAACCGTATCAGCGGTCATTTCTTTTGATTTAATTTTAACGTGGTGCGGTTCCTTCATGAACTGAACCCCGATGCGCTTGATTTCTGGCGGCATCGTTGCGGAGAACAGCATCGTTTGCCGTTCATTCGGCACCTGTTTGATAATGGATTCAATGTCTTCCAAGAATCCCATGTTAAGCATTTCGTCCGCTTCGTCTAAGACGAGCATTTGAACATGATCTAACTTAACGGTTCCACGCCGAATGTGGTCGAGTAACCGGCCCGGCGTCCCAACGATCACTTGGGGATTTTGTTTTAAGTTTCTAATTTGGCGGCGAATGTCAGCCCCGCCATAGACAACCTGTACCTTTGCCCGTTCGTCTTTACCCAAACGGAAGATTTCTTCCTGCGTTTGGATGGCTAATTCACGCGTTGGTGAAATAACGAGGGCCTGAATATTATGGTTGCTAAAATCCAACCGTTGTAGGATTGGCAATGCAAACGCGGCGGTCTTCCCGGTCCCGGTTTGAGCTTGGCCAATGACGTCTTTTCCGTCTAAAACCATCGGAATGGTTTCGGCTTGGATGGGCGTTGCTTCTTCGTAACCGGCCCGCTGAACTGCTTTAAGTAGGCTATCGGTTAAGCCTAGTTCTGTAAACTTCAAATATGTTTCCTCCTAAGGATGACACCATGGGATTACTGACAGCTAGGAAAAAATCCGTTCCCCGTAAGGCGCTATCATGTAAGCCAACGGTCTGACTTTCAAATGGTACAACTGGATTATCATACACCGGTTATTATAAATAAGCAAGAAAGACCCCGGGCGCAACTGGTCGATTCTAGTGATCCGCTCCGTTTTGTGAGCGTCACCAATACCGACTTAGCGCACGGCGTCTTCCGTGAAAAGCCTTTAAAATTTATTTTTCATCGTTTGCTTGTAACGCTTGTAAAACGTTCTCGAGGTGAATGCCGTGGCTCCCCTTCAAAAGAACCTGATCGTCCGCTTGAACCTCAGCCCGTAAATCCGTGATCAACTGTTCTTGTTGATCAGTTGGGTAGTAATGGATCGCGTCCGCTGGGTATTGCGATTGCAACGCGGTTGCTAGGGCCTGCATGTGTTGCCCATTCAGGTAAACACTTTGAATCGTTTCTGGATGCAATTCACTGGCTAAACTGACGTGTAACGTGTCAGATTGTTCACCCAGTTCCAGCATATCCCCCAGTACGACGATTCGATGACCCTTGGTTGGAACGGCGGCGAAGGCCGCCAACACACGGCGAGCCGCCGTCGGGTTAGAGTTATACACGTCGCTCAGAATGGCCTCACCCTGCGCACCGGTCAACCACTCCGTCCGGTTTTCCGTCGGCACGAAGCTTGCCAACGCAGTCCGCGCCGGAGTTGAACGAACGTGGAACGTATCGGCAACCAGCAAAGCTGCCAAAGCGTTATTCACGTTATACGCACCCATCATCGGAATCGTGTAGGCTTCTTCCGGCCACAAACTAGCTTTGAATTGTGTTTGCGCCCGACTCGTCGTTACTTCACTACCCGTTAACGTATCATCGTCAGTCATTCCGAACGTCCGTTGCCGTTGACTAACTTTTTCAGCCCGTTCACGCAACAATGGTTCGTCGCCGTTATAGATGAAGGTCCCGTCAGCTTTTAAGCCGTGCACAATTTCCATCTTTGCATCGGCAATTTTATCGCGGGTGCCGAAAAATTCAATGTGGGCTTCACCGATCATGGTAATCACCGCAATATCCGGTTCAACCAAGCGGCTTAAGAAGTCCAGTTCGCCGAAGTGGTCCATGCCCATTTCAACAACGACGACTTCCGTATTCGGTTCCATGCTCAATAGCGTAATCGGCACCCCGATTTGGTTATTAAAATTAGCGTGCGTCTTCGTCACGTTGAACTGGGTGCTAAGCAAACTAGCAATCATATCCTTAGTCGTCGTCTTACCGTTACTACCGGTAACCGCTACGACCTTCGGGTTAATCTTCTGCAAATAATATTTACCAAGCGCTTGCAACGCCTTTAACGTATCCGCGACCATGATCACCGGTAAATCACTGGGAGCACTCTCCGCATGGTCGTCCGCCCATAAGGTTGCAACCGCACCGTGGTCAATCGCACTTTGGATAAATTGGTGGCCGTCGTGTTCGCCGGCAAGCGGGACAAATAAATCGCCCGCCTGCAACTTACGACTATCAAAAGCCACCCCCGTCACGTTGACATCGGGCCAAGCCTGTTCAGCATTACTTGCCTGAACCGCCTTGGCAATTTCGGTAACCTGCATCTTCATATTGATTTATACGCTCCATTCGCGGTTCCCGTTTCGGGTAACCCAATTTTGACTATGGTCTATTTTCTCAAATCATAGCAACTTACTTTTTGCTACGCGCATAAAAATTATACCACTTTACCCGCTTGGGGGCACTAGGCCGAACAAATCGCGGCCGATCACCACCGCTCATCGCTGCGCTGACTTGTCAGTTCAACTTTGAAACTACAGCGCGTGCCAAAAGTCGGGAAGTCGATACGCGTAGCGGGCTGACTTTCGGTGCCTGTTTCGACGATGCCTGTTTGGAAATGAAAGGGAGCCGTGACTTTTGCCACGGCCCCATGTACTTTTATTGATTGATGGTTGAAACGTGTTCAGGACGACTGACACCTGCGCCTGCTACGCTAACCCAACAACGCAAAGCCCGCGTCATTGCAAGCGAGCCGAAACGTGTTCCCCGAAGCAACCCCCTGCGCTTGCTACGCGGGTCATTGCACAAGCCACAACCTCTGTTTGCCGAAACGTGTTCAGGACGACTGACACCTGTGCCTGCTACGCTAACCCAACAACGCAAAGCCCGCGTCATTGGGTTAGCTAGGCAGTGCTCGGTATCAACCCGTCGCCCTTCACACTCTACAACTTTTCCTCAAACGCCGCCTTATCTTGGACCCGCAACGCCCACTTGCCGGTGGACAGGTTGAACGCCAGGGTGCCCACGTTATGCGTGCAGCGCATCTCTTCGTGGCGACCCGGATCAAAGACCTCAATGTCGTCATTAACCAATTCCGTATGAACCGGCACCAATAACTGTCGCTGGCGGACCATCGCTTGATCAAAATAGATGAACAAGCCATCCGCCATCAACTTAACTAACTGCTTTAAAATCGCTTCCGGTACCCGCGGCACGCTTAACGAGCGCATGAACATCCGCCGGCCGCGGTAAGCCGCTAACGTATGGCGGATAATCGCCGCGTTTAACACGTGGCTAAACGCCGAGATGTAGTAAAAGTAAACTTTAATGCCACCGTTACGCTGTTGCAAAAAGACGTAGTGGTTGCGCAACTTATAATTGAACGGCGAGCGAATCGGCCGGTTCATGTGTCCCAAATATAACAGTTCCGCAATTTCCGTCGCCGTTAGAAAATCCAAATCGCCAACCTCATCGTAATCCAGCCACTTAATTGGTAACGGGTGACTTTGTAACAGATAACGCCGAATCTCATTTTCTTCGTTGATAACGTTCAAACCGGTATGGGCGTTAACGGCGTGTTCATCGTCATCCACCCCCACGAGTGACACAATGTTGGCGGGTAACCGCTTGATGCCGTGCACAAAATCACTCTGGTCAATGCCGTAAGCGAAGACCAGATTATCAAGTTTTTCTAAATTGGCGTAAATATATCTGCGTTGCAACCGTCTCACTCTTTCAACTGTCTATTTAGTTCCATTATAAGCTGTTATTAAACAATTCACAGTTTTTTATTACATCTTTTTTAACCGCGCGATTCGATCGGCCATCGGCGGGTGGGTATCAAATAAATGGGTCCACGATTTCTTAGCCTTAAAGGGATCCGAGATGTACAGCGCCGCGCTACTCGGGTCGGCGGCCTTCATCGGCTGACTATCATCGATTTTTTCGAGTGCGTTGATCAACCCCAGCGGATTACGGGTCAGTTCAACGGCACTAGCATCCGCTAAGTACTCGCGGTTCCGCGACAGTGCGAGCTGCACGAGACTGCCAGCTAACGGTGCGAGCACGATCACAACGACGGCTAACACCATTAACAACGCTTGAACCCCGTTGCCATCGCGGTCATCATCGTCGCGACCACGGCCACCGCCCCACCAAAAGGCGTTCATGCCCCAGTTGACCAAAAGACTAATGGCGGCGGTCAGCGCTAGCGCGACCGTTTGGAGGCGGATGTCGTAGTTACGAACGTGACTCATTTCGTGACCGATCACGCCCTCCATTTCTTCACGGTTTAAGCGGGCCTGAATCCCCGTCGTGACCGCAACGGCCGCGTGCTTGGGGTTATTCCCAGTCGCAAAGGCGTTGGGACTGTCATCATCAATGATAAAGACCCGCGGCATCGGCACTTTGGCCACTAACGCCATGTCTTCAACGGTGTGCCAAAGTTCCGGGTCGTCTTCCGCTGAGTGCAGTTCGCGGGCGTGGTTCATGTTCATCACTAAGTCGGTCGCCTGGCCAAGCATGATGATCATGTAAAACGCGGCGGTCAGAATTGCAACGAACAGTCCGGCCAGCACGCTGTTAAAAAAAACGTACCCGAGTGCCATCCCAATTATGGCAATTAATACGACAAAAGCGGCCATCACGACTAGCGTGTGCCGCTTGTTGCGGGCAATTTGCTCAAATAACATGGGCGTAACCTCTAATCTTCAAAAGAAACGTTCGGTGCGGCTTTTTCCGCTTCCGGTACCGTTAAAAATTCAACGGCTTGGAAATGATGGATATTGGCAATTAAGTTGGACGGAAATTGCTGTAACTTCATGTTGTAACTAGCCGCACTGGAATTGAATAACTGCCGTGAATAGGCAATCTTATTTTCCGTATTAGTTAGTTCTTCCATTAATTTACCGAATTCCTGGTTTGCCTTTAAATCCGGGTAGCTTTCCGCCAGTGCAAAAATCGATTTCAACGAATTGGTCAGCTGGTCGGAAACGGCCATTGCTTGTTGGTGGTCACCACTCGGAACGTCAACTAACTGGTTCCGTAGCGCGACTACCTGTGCCAAAGTACTCTTTTCATGTTTCGCGTATCCCTTGACCGTATTGACTAAGTTCGGAATTAAATCCGTCCGTCGTTTCAGCTGAACGTCAATCTGACTCCAAGCTTCCTGAGTATACATCCGGGCTTTTACCAACCCGTTATAAATAACGACGTAGATCGCAACGATAACTAAGATGACCGCGACAATAATTAAGCCAATCATCAAGTAGACCCCCTCATATTGTTAACCTTGGGTATAAACACCAATTACATCCATTGTACCGTGAACGGTAGTCATAATACACCGTTAGCGGTAAATGTAACATTGTTAATATTTGTTATTAAAATGACTCGAAAAGGCCTTTTGAACCTTCTTGGGCGCCTGTTTAAACGACCATTTTTCCACGTAAGTCCCGCGAATCATTAAGCGACCGGCACCGGTCTTATCGCAGGTAATCAGCGTTAACAACTTTTTACCCGGAACGTCGTTAATGACTTGCACGGCGGTCGCCTCAATAAATTTACGTTCAGTCGTTTTATATGCATAAATTGACTTGGCGTCCGACAGGTACATCATCTGGCCGACCTTACTCTTATAGTACAGTGGGCTGAACAACGCCCCGTGCTTGATCATGTGGTGGCCCGCTAAGGTGTAGTTGCCGCTCCCCATCTTTTGATCCTGCTTCATCGTCCCGGCGGCCAGCGCTAACGTTTCGTTGCTAACGCCGTTACCGATTGGTAAGTACAGGTCGATACTTGGAATTGCAATCGACCCGATCACGTGAATCGAATTCTTATTCATCCGGGCCTTTGCGACCGTTTGAAAGTCCAGTGATTTAACTTTAGAGAAGTTAAAGTCACCCTTCTTCTTGGCATTTTGTTTGACCGTCTTTTCGGTCACTGTTGGCGAATAGGAACTCACCAGCCAACTCTTGATCTGTTCATTAAAAATCAATGCTAACGATAGTGCAATTAGCAGTACAAATAATATCCGGCCCAACCATTTTAGCCCGGAACGCTTCTTTGCCGGCATGAACCCGCCTCCCATAACGTTTACCGTCCGCACTCACGAACGTCTACCGTAAATATACCTTAATTCGCCGGCCGTGGAAAGTCCAAAACTCGGAAAGTTGATTAATTTATCCGCTATAACGGTTAACCCCTTGCTGCGTTTAGCGCACAAAAAAACGGGTGCCGTTGCCAGCTCCCGTTTTTTCTCAAATTCAACTTAATTAGTAACTGCTTGCTTGGTCAATAAACTGGCCACCGCGTTACGGCCCGAATAAACCGCGTAGCCCGCGGTACTCCCAGGCAGCGTGACCGCGTAAGTGTCGCCGACCAGCATACCAGCCGCGTCGTTACCGGCGGCGAACAAGCCGCTAACCGGGTAACCGTGATCATTTAGCACGGCGTTTTGGTGATCGACCCGTAAGCCACCAAGGGCGCAGGCCATCCCGACTCCCAGTTCGACCGCGTAAAACGGTCCGGTCGTGACCGGTGTTAGGTAGGCCGCAGCCTTGCCAAAGTCACTGTCAACTCCGGCCGCCACCAACTGATTATAGTGGGCCACCGTTGCGGGCAAGTCTGCTAAGTGCAATTGTCTTGCTAAGGCATCCAGACTGTCGGCTTTGGTCAGGTACTTCGCACCCGCGGCTAACTTATCCGTCAGTTCGTCCTTTAACTGGTCGAACTTATCCGGCGAAACTGGCGAGTTACCGACTTCTTTATAAAGACCAACGTCCGTTAGGTGGTCAACGGCGGCTTGGTCCAAGATTGAATAGACCCGGGACTGCGTCAGAATCGCACCACCGGCATGGCACATGTTGTCGTTCACGTCCTCGTTAATGAAGCGTTCCCCGCGCTCGTTGACCCAGAGAATGGCTTCCTGGGTTGCCGCGGCGGCCACTTGTGACGCCATGTGAACGAACGGCGGGTTAATGCGGTCGTAAATCGCGCCACCGCCGTACTGAATCGCACCCATTTGATAGTGGGCGGCCCCGGCTTGCCAGGCCAATTGCATCCCATCACCGGTCGACTTACCGTCACTCACTGACAATAGTCGGTTCGAAAACGGGGTCCGTTGCTTGATTAGGTCTGGGTTATCAACGTAGCCCCCGGTTGCTAATAGGACGGCCGAAGTACTCAGGTCGCGTTGCTGACCGGTCGCTTCACTCTTAACGACTAAGCCGCTGACGTGGCCATCGGTCATCAGAACCCGTTGGGCGCTCAGACTGGTGACGATTTCAGTACCGTGCGTTGTCGCTTGATCGATCAAGGCTTGTACGGCCGCGTGCCCACCGCCTTCAAAGGTGTGGATCGTTGGCCAACTCTTTCCTTGAGCGCCGACTTTACTGAATTTGATGCCCAATCCTTGTAGCCAATCAATGGTCTCACCGGAATGGTCAATGAACTGTTTTAAATGTGGTGCACTGGCTTCGTAGTGTGAATAGTTCAATTCGTCTTGCAATAACTGCGTTTTATCGACGCGAATGTCAGCCGCTCGTTGCAACTGACTGTCAACGCCCATCGCTCCTTCAACGTAGTTCCCGTCACCACCAAGCGACCGGCCCTTTTCGATGACCAGGGTCGTTAGCCCATTTTCACGAGCACTGACCGCCGCGGCGAACCCGGATAAGCCGGCCCCGACAATGATCAAATCATACTGTTTATTTGCTGGAAACATGCGCTCACCCCGCTTATTTCAAACCGACGGAAACCCCGCCATCACTAAGGATCGTTTGTCCAGTCATGAACGTGGCCTCGCTAGCCACGAAGACGAAGACTTTCGCCACTTCGTCTGCCGTTTCGTACCGCTTCATTGGGACGGTCGGTAAAATCTTATCGAGGAACCCACCTTCGTTGAGCGGTGTCTTGGTCAGGCCCGGAGCGACACAGTTAACGCGAATGTTCTTATCGGCGTAATCAACGGCGGCCGCCTGAGTCATCCCCATAATTCCGTTCTTAGCGGCGTTATAAGCACCCATGCCACCAGGATTATAAATACTGCCGAGGGCGCCGGTATTAACGATCGAGCCAAAGCCCTGCTTTAAGAACACCTTAATTTCAGCACGCATGCACTTAAAGGTGCCGCGCAGATCCAAGTTAATAGTGTCGTCGAAGTCCTTGTCCGACAGTTCGGCAAACGGCTTTAAAACGCCGCCACCGGCATTATTGACCACGTAATCGATGCGGCCAAAGTCGGTCATAATTTGGTCTAAGCCGCTTTGAATGCTGTCGTTATCCATGACGTTCAATACCAAGCCCTTGATTTTACCCGGGTACTTGGCTGCCAAACCAGCCGCGGCGTCACTGACTTTCGGATTATAATCGGTCAACGCGACGTCGGCCCCCTGCTTAGCAAAAGCTTCACTGATGGCAAAACCGATTCCCTGTGCGGCACCCGTAACAACTGCAACTTTATCCTTTAACATCATTATGCCTCCACGCTTTCTTGTTTCAAACTCTTAACGGCTTCCTTGGCCGCAATCCAACCGGATACGAACGCGAACCCGTTCGCGATTCCTTCGTAACTCGGATAACCGTCCGAGTACAAGCCGTTGACGTTATTACCCACTAGGTAAATGTCCTTGATTGGCAACCCGGTTTTACCGACCGCCTGACAATTTCGGTCAACGTTGACCCCGTCTAGGGTCCCCAGAATGGCACAGTGTTCAACGATGGCGTAAATCGGTCCGTCGTCTACGGTGAATTGCAAAGCGTCCGCCGCCTTCAAGAAGACCGCGTCGTCCTTGGATTCGACCGCTTGGTTATAAACCTTCAGGCTCCGCCGTAACGCGGCCAATGGCAACCCGAGCTTAGCGGCTAAGTCAGCCACCGACGTCCCCTTAACGACTTCGCCGCTCGTCATCGCCGCATCAAAGTCTTTTTGAATATTCGGCAACGGGCCAACGGTCGTCTTCGGGGTCTCACCGACGTCGCAAAACTGGCGTTCGAAGGTGTCTTCCATCGCGACCTCTTGGGTCCTGAACTGGTCCAGCGTCTTCTGGTCGACTAAAACGTAGTACTGACCACCAACGTTGTGCGCCGCGTTCGCCCACATCGCAAAATCGTACACGACGTTTTCGTCAACGAAACGGTTGGCCGTTTGATCGACCCACAGTAACGGTAAGTTGGTGAGCGTTTCAACGCTGCTATCACGCCGCATCGGGTTAATTGAGAGACTCGGCGCACAACCGTGGGCAAAGAGCACCGGGTTATGGTCAGTGTTGGCACCCAGCTTAGCGGCTAACCGGATTCCGGTACCGTCGGCCTTACGTTCACCTAAGTTCAACAACGCCGCGTTATCCGCGTACTTCGCCGCCATCATTTCCGGACTACCACAGTAACCACCGTCCGCAAAGATTACCTTCTTAGCGGCGATGCGGGTCCGGTTGCCATCCGCATCTTCGTCAATCACGGCCTTGAGCCCGTCGTCGTATTCAACGTCGACGGCGGCCATCCCGGTCAGGACCTGGTTACCGGCAGCGCGAAACTTATCCGGTAACTTATCCCAGTTGGTCATTTTTTTCTTAAAATCGTTGAACTTATGGTAAACCAGCGGATCATTCAAGTGCGCTTTCTGTTCACTTTGTTCAACCGTAACGGGAAGCCCCATCTCCGCTAACCGGTCAATATTTTCACCAGATTCCTTTAAGAACCGGGCTAACAACTCTCCGTTAACGAAGAAATGGTTATAGTCCGTTAAGCCTTTAAAGGCGTCCGCGTATCCGTACGCCACGTGCTTGGCCCTTTGCTGCTTGGAATTAATGGCAAACACGCCGTGGGCACCGAACTTACCGGCACCGCCGACCTGTTCCCCACGTTCGAGTAAAATAAACGGGGTCCCCTGTTGATAAAGTTCAAAACCAGCGGAAATTCCGGCTGACCCGGACCCGACGATCACAACCGTTGTTGATAGCGCTTTCATGTTTATGTCCACCTTTCCGTAATCCAATTCGCTTCTACACTTACATTGTATGATGAATCACAAATTGGTGCTAACACATAAAAGTTATGACCGATAAGTTTTAGTTATCGTCCGGGTCGCAATCCGTTCTAAATCGCGTGAATTGGCGCTGGATAAAGCTAAGACTACTAAAAATGCGTCTTTTAAGTGACGTGGCGAGTATCTGTATATCCGTTCACAACCGGCCGGGATTTGAAAGTTCTCCGGTACCATCGTGACGCCACCCTTAAAATTAACGCTCAGGCAGGCCGCCGCAAAGCTGTTGACGCCTTCGATTTGGTGGTAGTCCCACTGATCTTGACGGTACGTTTTGAGCATCGCCGTCTGAATGTCCGAAATGCCGGTCGATTGCCAGTATTGCAAGTACAGCGAGCTTTGCTTGGCTAGCGTCTTCAAGTCGTCGGCGGCCGCCACTTGGTCAGCGTTAAAGAGCAGGTCAAAGCTAATTCGGTGGAGCGGTAATACCTTGACCTTTGCGTTATTCAAAAAGGCTAGTTCAAAGCCCACCAATAAATCGTAGTAGCCCTTCACTAAGCGACTCACACTGTTATCCAGCGTTTCTTCGTCAAAACTAACCTGGTATTCAGTAGGTAACCCACTGGCAAAGGTTGCCGCGTCACTACCCAACCCTTGTAAAAAATGGATCCGCAGTAACCGGTCCGGGTTGATGTCCGGGTGGCGCCAAATTTCAGAGTAAGCAGTTAAAATTTCAACCGCACGTTTATAAAACTCCCGGCCGACCGGCGTTAAGTCAAACTGCCCCGCCGAGCGGACTAACAACCGCTGTCCCAGTTCGCCTTCCAGCTTACTAATGGCGGTACTAACGGCCGTTTCCGAGACGTAATTCTTCTTGGCGGCCGAAATAAAGCCACGCGTCTGAACAACATCAATAAAGTATTTAACCGGCATTAAGTTATAATTCATTGATCAAGCTCCCCCCTAAACTGCAATGTTCATTTAGTATTACCTTTAGTGTCGCATAATTTCAGGTCCCCCGAAAGCGCCAATTGGGGGCCACCACTTAAATAACTGGCTGGGATACTTTGCGGAACTAAATTTACGAGTTCTATCAATATACGAAATAGATGATTTAGGTATATATTTAATGGGGGTACGCATCTTGCGGGGGAGCTACTCAAAAAAAATTAAAAAGGGGGGGCATAATTGTGTTGGATAAACTCGGAGAATTCTTTGAGCTAATTGGTTCAATTTTTCAGCTTATTTTTTACTTACTAATTGCCGCCGTGTGTTTTGGCGTCGCCGGTGTTTTCATGTGGCTACTCGTCACCATCTTACATAGTTTATAAGTTAAGACAACTATCGAGCCGCACGAAGCGCACAAAAAAAGTCGCCCAGTCAACCTGGACGACTTTTTGAATCGTATGCTTATTTGAGACCGTATTTCTTGTTGAAACGATCGACCGCACCATCGGCTTTGGTAAACTTTTGCTTACCAGTGTAGAATGGATGTGAGTCTGAAGTAATTTCAACCCGGATCAATGGGTAAGTGTTACCGTCTTCCCATTCAACAGTTTCGTCAGACGTTGCCGTTGAACCAGAGAGGAACTTGAAACCAGTCGTTGAGTCTTGGAACACAACTTCGTGGTAATCTGGATGGATTCCTTTTTGCATTGTATTACGCTCCTTTGCCCTGAATCATTTGCTGAAACAGAGATTATCATTGTTTTAATCAACGGGTAACATCTTATCATGAACCCACTTTACTAGTCAAGCTGAATTCTAGCGGTGCCCGCGCCGAACGGACTGACCGGCAAGCTTGAGCGTCGCTAATCGCTTTAAAAAATCGGCATTGGTTTTGGTGGCGTTCAACAAGTTCAAAAGCTGCTCGGTATAGTCCAGTGCGGAACCGGTCATCGAGCGGCGAACTTGCCAGACGGGTGCTAACTGCGCCTTTGGAATCAGCAACTCTTCCTTGCGGGTACCGGACTGCTTAAGGTCCAGTGCCGGGAAGACCCGCCGTTCAGCCAGTTCACGGGATAATTGTAACTCGGAGTTCCCGGTCCCCTTAAATTCTTCGTAAATCATGTCATCCATCCGGCTGCCGGTATCGACTAAGGCGGTTCCTAAAATTGTCAGGCTCCCACCCTCTTCAATATTGCGGGCCGAACCGAAGAACCGTTTGGGTTTATAAAACGCGGCGGGATCGACCCCACCGGATAACGTCCGGCCACTCGATGGAATCACTAAGTTATACGCCCGGGTCAACCGGGTAATTGAATCCAGTAGGATAATGACGTCCTGCTTATCCTCAACAAGCCGCCGCGCGCGTTCCAAAACCAGTTCGGCAACCCGGACATGATTTTGCGGTTGCTGATCGAACGTCGAGCTGACCACTTCGCCCTTGATCGAGCGTTCCAAGTCAGTCACCTCTTCCGGCCGTTCATCAATCAATAACATAATTAACTTCGCGTCCGGATAATTGGTCATGATACCGTTGGCAATATTTTTGAGTAAGGTCGTCTTCCCGGCTTTCGGTGGTGCCACGATCAGGCCCCGTTGACCAAAGCCAATCGGGACGAAGGTGTCAATCAAGCGGGTCGCCGCTACTGACCGCGTCGTGGTCAGCTTGATTTGGCGTTCTGGGTATAACGGTGTTAAGGCCGGAAAGTGCGGCCGTTGCTTGGCCTCGTTGGGGTCCTTACCATTGACCGTCCCGACCCGCATCAGACCGTAATAGCGTTCCTTAGGTTTCGGCGGTCGCGCCTGACCAACCACAAAATCACCGTTCCGTAACCCGAAGCGGTGAATCTGTGACTGTTAGATGTAAACGTCTTCCTGCGACGGCCCGTAGTTAATTGGCCGCAGAAAACCGAAGCCCTCTTGGCTGACAATTTCCAAGACGCCTTCCATCTGCACGAAACCACGTTTTTTATCCTGGGCGCGTAAAACGGCCAGTGACAATTCCTTCTTATTCATCTGTGAATAGTAAGCAATTTTATAATCACGAGCGAACGCGTAAATCTCCTTTAGCGTCTTACGCTCAAGGTCGTGCATGGTTAAAATTTTTTCCATAAATACAGTTCTTTCTCACTAGTGTTCAGACTAGCTTTCAGGAATTTCTTCGTCGGCAGCAATTTCAACGTCGGCGCCAAGGGTGTGCAACTTATCGATCACCCGGTCGTACCCCCGTAAAATGTTGTCGGCGCGTGAAATTTCAGTCGTTCCGGTTGCGGACAGCCCGGCAATCATCAGGGCGGCGCCGGACCGGATTTCTCCCGCCTCAACGTGGGTGCCCTGCAAATGCGCGGAATGGCCCACTACGATCAGGTTGTCCTGGACGTGGATGTCGGCGCCCATTTTGCGTAACTGATCAATGTGCTGGGTCCGTTGCGGGTAAATCGTATCGATGACGATACTGTTGCCAGTCGCCCGTAAGAGTAACGGCGTGATGGGCTGTTGCAGGTCGGTCGCAAAACCGGGGTAAGTCCCCGTTTTGATCCGAACCGGTCCCAATTCATTGGACTTCGGCACAAAGATACTATCTTCGTTAATTTGTAAGTCGACGCCCATTTCAATCATTTTAGCCGTAAAGGATTCCATGTGTTCGGGAATCACGTTCTTCAACAGCACGCCGTCACCGACCGAAGCGGCTAACGATAAGTAGGTTCCGGTTTCGATTCGATCCGGAATGATCGTGTGGGTCGCCCGTGAATGTAACGCCGGCACCCCTTCGATTCGAATCACGTCGGTGCCGGCACCGCGAATTTTAGCCCCCATGTTGTTCAAGAAAGTGGCTAAATCAATAATTTCGGGTTCCTTTGCGGCGTTTTCAATCGTGGTATTACCGTGGGCCTTGACCGCAGCCAAGATAATGTTGATCGTCGCCCCAACGGAAACGACGTCTAAAAAGATACGGGCGCCGTGCAGGCCTTCCGTCCCCGTTGAAATAAAAACGGAGTCGTTTTCTTCAACCACGTTAGCACCTAAGGCCTTAAAGCCCTTAATGTGTTGGTCGATCGGCCGGGGCCCAATGTTATCCCCACCGGGGAAGGTCACGGTCGCGCGGTTGAAGCGCCCTAGTAATGCGCCCATAAAGTAGTAGGAAGCCCGCAAGCTTTTAATTGCGTGGCTTGGTAATTCGGATTCTTTAATATGCGTTGGATCAATTGTTAAAACATCATTTTCAAAAGTGGAAGGGACGTTCATCGATTCAAGGATAATTCTCAGGTTGTGAACGTCGAGAATGTGCGGAACGGTGTCAAATCGGACCGGAGTGTCTGCGAGAATCGCAGCAGGAATCAGTGCGACGGTACTATTTTTTGCGCCACCGATCGTTAATTCCCCAGAAAGTCGTTTTCCGCCATGGATAATCATTTTTTTCATAACATAACTTTCCTCGCTAAATAAGTGTCACACTGTATCATACAATCATTAACCATAATAAAGAATGTCATGCAAAAAAACAACCGAAATCAGGAAACTGTAATCTTTTTGCGCCATAAAATCATGAACTTAATCCATTAAACCGCTTTCAAGAAGAAAGTGCACGGATTTACACATATTTTCGACTAAAAAAAGGACCTTCGTTACAAAACGAAGGTCCCTCACTTTACTTACAGTTGCTTATTTTTCTTTACCAGTTGCGTTGGCCGCGTCGATGAAGGCTTTGAACAACCCTTCCGGACGGTTCGGCCGTGACAAGAACTCTGGGTGGTATTGGGAAGCTACGAAGAACCGCTTCTTCGGTAATTCGATAACTTCGACCAACCGGTTGTCCGGTGACGTCCCGGAGAAGACCATGCCCTTAGCGGCAAAGGCTTCACGGTACTTGTTGTTGAACTCGTAACGGTGACGGTGCCGTTCCATGACAACTTCTTCGTTGTTATAGGCCGCAGCGGCTACCGAACCCGGCTTCAACTTGCAAGGGTAGGCCCCCAACCGTTGGGTGCCGCCCATGTCTTCAACGTCTTCTTGATCAGCCATCAAGTCAATGATGTTGTCCGGCGTATCCGGATCGATTTCAGCCGAGTTGGCGTCCTTCAATCCAAGCACGTTACGGGCAAATTCCACGCTGGCCATTTGCATCCCTAGGCAGATCCCTAAGAACGGCACGTCGTTTTCACGGGCATAGCGGATCGCCGTAATCTTACCTTCGATCCCACGGTCACCAAAGCCACCCGGTACCAAGATTCCGTCGGCGTCGCCTAACAAGTCCTGCACGTTTTCCGGCGTGACGTCTTCGGCGGAGATCTTCTTCAAGTCGATTTCCGCATCGTCGGTGTAGCCGGCGTGCTTCAACGCTTCGGTCACGGAAATGTAGGCATCTTGCAAGGCCACGTACTTCCCGACCAGGGCAATCTTGATGACCCGCTTGAGGTGTTGCACGTGGTGTTCTAATTCAACCCAGTCGCTCATGTCGGCCTTTGGCGCTTCGATTTCGAAGTGGTCCAACACGATTTGGTCCATGTGTTGCTTTTGAACGTTCAACGGAATCGAGTAAATCGTCTTAACGTCTAAGGATTCAATGACCGCTTCCGGTTCAACGTCACAGAAGGACGCGATCTTGTTCCGCATTTCGCGGGTGATTGGCATTTCAGTCCGCACAACTAGCATGTTCGGCTGAATCCCGTAACTCCGCAATTCCTTAACTGAGTGTTGGGTCGGTTTCGTCTTCATTTCACCGGCAGCCCGTAAGTACGGGATCAAGGTCGTGTGAATGTAGAACACGTTGTCGGAACCTAAGTCACTCTTCATTTGGCGTAAGGCTTCGATGAATGGTAGCGATTCGATATCGCCGACCGTCCCGCCGATTTCAGTGATCACGATGTCGGAGTCGGTCGTTGTCCCGGCCCGCATGATTTTTTCCTTAATGGCGTTGGTGATGTGTGGAATGACTTGCACCGTTGCGCCTAAGTAGTCTCCCCGTCGTTCCTTTTGTAGAACTTCTGAATAAATCTTCCCCGTCGTAACGTTTGAGTATTTGTTCAAGTTGATGTCAATAAACCGTTCGTAGTGTCCTAAGTCCAAATCGGTTTCCGTACCATCATCCGTTACGAAGACTTCACCGTGCTGATAAGGACTCATCGTACCAGGATCAACGTTGATGTATGGATCAAACTTTTGAATGGTGACTTTCAAGCCCCGGTTCTTCAATAAACGTCCTAACGAAGCTGCGACGATACCCTTACCAATTGACGAAACAACGCCACCAGTTACAAAAATATATTTGGTCATGTGATAACTCCTTAAAGATTTATTTCGTGGGGTTTTACTAAATAAAGAAAGCTCCCTATTCATTAAGAATAGGGAGCGAATTACGTTCGTTTGTCTCGGATATTTCTACCAGAGAGCCCAAATAAGATAATACAAGGAGATTGGCCGTTCGTCAAGCTAAAATCTCGCGAGCTTACTTATTTTCGTCTTCGTCATCGTCGTCGTAATCGTCATCATCATCGTTTAATTCTGATAACTGGCCTTCGATGCCGTCTGGTAATGATTCGTCAGCGGCGTCATCGTCACTGTCATCGACCCCGGCTAATTCGTCGTACTTGTTAGAAGCTTCCGAATCGTCATCGTCGTCGTTTTGATCATCATCTTCATAATTATCATCATCTTCGGGATCATCGTCGTCGTAATCGATCACGTCGTCGTCATCCCCAGCGTCAGCCAAGAAGGCGTTAACTTTCTTACGCTTCTTACGCTTTGGCCGGTCTTCGTCTTCATCATCATCGGTATGAATAACGGCTTCGTCAATGGATTCGAATGGGTACCATGCACGCAGGCCCCACATATTGTCACCGAGCGAAATGAAACTACCGTCGATGTTCAGATCGGTATAAAATTGTGATAAACGCTCCCGAATTTCTTCGTCGCTTTTACCTAAATATGATTGCACAGCGTTGGTTAGATCGGCGAAAGCCATCACGTCACCATGTTGTGATAAGATCGCGTGCGCAACCTCGATTAAAGATAATTCGGACTTCTTTTGTCCATCAAATTGTTTAAGTTCCAAACTGGTGCACGTCCTTTCCACAGTTTACAGTTCATCATACCAAATCAGGCAGTGAATTGCAATCGCAACTTGTAGTTACCAATTAGTTGCTCGCCCGCGTATAAATCGTAGTTAACGTTTACTTCACCAGAGAATGGCCGTTCGCGTAACCGTACCTGTAACATTGGCGTCACCGTTTCGACCGGTAAGATGCCCATCGGGGTCTGGTAGTGGGCGCGGACGCGTTTACCGTTTGAAAAATGCAAGCGTAAGCGATTCTCCGCACTCCGGGTCAACACCACGTCACCGTTGCGGGCCAGTTTAATCGTGACCGGCACCGGGTCGGTCGTCTCATCATTAACTTCTTTATACCGTAAGTAAAAGGCGCCCCCCATCTGCACGAGTTGGCCGTCCACGTCCAGCGCGTAATTTGCCGTATCACCGTCTTGACGCGCCTGCGTTTCCAAGTGAATGGCAACGGGTACGCCGGTTGTTAAATCATCCATGAATTTTTCCTCCTACCGCACGGTCAGGTGAACACCGCACGTTCAATTCCCAAGTTGTTCACCGGATGGACCGCAACGGTTCCACCCGTCAACTTCCCTTCAATTATAAGCCATTCGCCTTAAAATAACTAAAAAATCCCCCATCCCCGCCAAAACCTGCGCAGCGCCCGCTTTTCGAGTATAATTAGCAGTGAAATTGAGTTTGAACGGGGTGAATCACTTGTCGCAACCAACCATTGCTACACTAAGTCAACATTACGAACCAGCAGCGATGCTGGATAGCTTCGCCTATACGAACGCCTTACTCTGGCTGACGGCCAAGCGTCAACAACCGATCGTCCACTTCTGGCAGTTGGACCAAACCGTCATTTTAGGCTTACTTGATCAGCAACTACCGCAGTTAGCAAGCGGCTTAACAACGCTCCACCAAGCCGGCTACCAGTCGCTCCTGCGCAACTCCGGCGGGCTCGCGGTGGTCGCCGACGCCGGTGTTTTGAACGTCTCACTATTCTTACCGGCTAGTCGGAATGATTACGCCATCACCGAGGCCTACCAATTAATGGTCGATTACGTCCAGGCGGTCTGGCCACAACTGCCGATCATCACCGGTGAAATCAAACGATCGTACTGCCCCGGTGATTACGACCTCAGTATCAACGGTCAAAAAATCGCCGGGATGTCACAGCGTCGCACCGAAAACGCGCTCGTCATTATGTTATACGTCAGCGTGAACGGTGATCAGGCCGACCGTAGCCGGTTAATTCACGACTTTTACCAAACCGGCTTGAACGGTACCACCGACGACCGCTTTCCGGTTGTCGACCCGGCCGTCATGACGACCGTGGCCGCACAACTCGACCAACCAGTGAGCGTGCGCGCGACCGAGCAAGCTTTCATGACCGCGTTAGCCCGCCACGGGGCCGTCGATACGCGTAGCTTACCGCTAGTGACCGAGGAACCCGAATTTCAGGCGCACTTAAAGCGCGCTTACCAACAAATGCAACGCCGCCAAGAACGGCTTCCTAAACCATAACGGAACGGAGGACTTTGATTGACTTACCAACAACAACTTTTACCCATGGAAAAGGTCTTTCGTGACCCGGTCCACGACTACGTCTACGTCCAACACCAAGTTATTTTAGACTTGATCAACACGTCTGAATTCCAACGGTTGCGCCGAATCAAACAACTCGGAACGACCTCCTTGACCTTTCATGGCGCGGAACACTCCCGCTTCGGCCACTGCTTAGGCGTTTACGAAATCACCCGCCGGATTTGCGATAATTTCGAACGCAACTACCCGTCTAAAGTAACCGGCGACGGTGGTTGGGACGATCACGAACGGCTCGTCGCGTTATGTGCCGCGCTACTGCACGACATTGGTCACGGCCCGTATTCACATACTTTTGAACACATTTTTCACACCGACCACGAAGCGCTGACCGCGCAGATTATCACCTCGCCGGCGACCGAAGTCAACCAGGTGCTGCGTAAGGTAGCTCCCGACTTCCCGCAACAAGTTGCCGCGGTCATTCAAAAAACGTACCCGAACCCGCAAGTCGTTCAGATGATTTCTAGTCAAATTGATGCCGACCGGATGGACTACCTGCTCCGCGACTCCTACTTTACCGGGACCAACTACGGGAATTTCGATTTAACCCGAATTTTGCGGGTGATGCGTCCTTACAAGGGCGGTATCACCTTCGCCATGGAAGGCATGCACGCGGTCGAGGACTACATCGTTAGCCGGTTTCAAATGTACATGCAGGTTTACTTCCACCCGGTCTCCCGCTCAATGGAGGTCATCTTAGACCACCTGCTCGAACGGGCGAACGTCCTGTACCAGAGTCACGCGGCCGATGCCGAAGCCACGCCGCACATGCTACTGCCATTCTTCAATAACAACTTTACGTTACAGGACTACCTGCGACTCGACGACGGCGTGCTGAACACCTACTTCAACCACTGGCGCGATAGTCGTGACCAGATTCTAGCCGACCTTGCGACCCGCTTCCTAGACCGGCGGCCGCTGAAGTCCGCCCGCGTCGACCAGCTGACCCAACCGTTACTGCCGGACCTACGCCGGTTAATCGAACAAGCCGGTTTTGACAGCCACTACTATACCGACACCAACGACAGCTACGACTTGCCGTACGACGCCTACGATCCGAAAATGAAGAAACCGCGGACCCAGATCGAGTTGATGCAAAAGGACGGTTCACTACTCGAGTTGTCGACCGTTAGTGACCTCGTTCGCGCAATCACCGGTAAGGTGTCCGGTGACCAACGATTCTTCTTCCCGAAGGAAATGTTGAGTACCCAGGCCGAAAACGACCTTTTCAAACCGGTTTATCAAGATTTCCAACGTTACATTTTAAACGACCGCCTCATTTTACCAAAATAAATTTGGAGGAATTTTTAACATGTCAATCAAGCTCATTGCCATCGACATGGATGGCACCCTACTTAACGAACATAGTGAACTGAACCCGGCCACCATTGCGGCCATCCACGAAGCGCAACGCCAAGGCATCTACGTCGTTATCTGTACCGGTCGGCCGCTCAGCGGCGTCACGCCGTTCTTAGACCAGCTTAAGCTCAGTGGCGACGACAGTTACGTCATCACCTTTAACGGCGCCATGGCCCAAACCGTGACTGGTAAAGTGGTCACCAGCCTACCGCTATCCCACGAAGACTACATCGATATCGAGTCGTTGACCCGGAAGCTCAACGTGCACTGCCACGTCGAAAGCGAAAACCACATTTACACGGCTAACCGCAACATCAGCCCGTACACGATTAACGAAAGCTCGTTAGTCAACATGGCGATTCGTTACCGGACACCGGAAGAAATGCGTCCCGACCGACCACTGGTCAAAGCCATGATCATCGACCACCCGGACATCTTGGAAGCGGCGATTGCCAAGATTCCAGCTGCTTTCCACGACCGCTTCCACATCGTGCGTTCAGCCCCCTACTACTTAGAAGTCCTCAATAAGCAGGCAAGCAAGGGCCGCACGCTGGCCGACCTCGCCAAGCTGCTGAACATCAGCGCCGACGAAACCATGGCGATCGGCGATCAGGGGAACGACTTGAGCATGATCGAATACGCCACTAACAGCGTTGCAATGGGCAACGCCATTCCCGAAGTGAAGCAAAAGGCCAAATACGAAACTAGGACCAACGTTGAAGACGGGGTTGCGTACGCGATCCGAACGTGGGCGTTGAACTAGTTGAAAGGTCAAAAAAGAGCCGTTCTGCAATCCACACTGGATTCACAGAACGACTCTTTTAATTTTTGAATAACCGGTTATTCAAACGCACCGGTCTTACTGTTTTGCTTGGTAACCTTGCCACTATTCGGATAGTAGCGGTACTGCGTCGCATTCTGGTCAGTCGCGGTGGCCGAAATTTGGTAATAGTCTTCGGTCTGACCGGTTAAGTTAAACAACGTGTCACTGGCAAATTGTTTACCGGAGGCCGCTTGAAAATCACGGATAACGCTAGCGGTCGACGGGGCCGATTCACTTTCGACACTACTACTTGCTGAACTAGTTGCGGTCGAACTCGATGACGAGGACGACGCTGACGAACTAGCTGAACTCGAAGTTGATGATTGACTCGCAGAACTAGTACTAGTTGACGATGAAGCGGCCGGACTGTCAACCGTTGAACCGGTCTCCGAAGAACTCGTCGATTGCGACGCTTCGTAGTTCATAATCGCCTGTTTCATCGTGGTCGACTTCTTTTGCAACTGTTTAATAACCGGGTGACTGGCGGCCAACCCGTCCAACTTATCAATCGCCGTCTTGGCGGCGTTCAAGTCGTGCACGCTTAACGCATCGCGGGCGCTATTATAGTACCCGTTTGCGACTTTAACCGCTTGGTACTGTTGATCAAGTTTACGCCGGGCGTTGATAAACGCCGCGCCGGTCGTTCCCTGATAGTTGCGTAATGTTTGAAAATAAGTTTTCGCAACGCTCAGTTCGTTTCGATTTAAAGCCTGTTCGGCCTGCCGGTAATACTTCAATCCGGTGACTAAATTCTTCGTATCATTATTCGGTTTCGCTGCTTGGGCAAGCGTCTTTTGCGCTGCCGAGATTTTTTGTTGCGAAATTTGCTGATCAGCTTTTGCTAGAACGCCGGCCGAAGTCTTGGCCGTCGTTATGGAACTCGGCGACCCACTGGCAGCGCTATTCGCACAGCCGGATAACGTAGCCAAGCCGAATAAGAGAACCAACAGCAAGGCCCAAGGTGCTCGATAGGCATGATCCACGGCAAATCCCTCCTTTTACTCCGTCCATTATAACATTATTACGGGTAAAACTAAGCGATATTCCCGGAGCCCCAATCGAACGCTACTCACCGAACTAACAGCCAGCCGTACAAGCCGGTCAGGACGATCACCGCTATGAAATTCGTCCAGCGATACATGACGATTAAGGCTAAGTATTCCCGAAACATGGCAAACGGTAGGTAGTAGAACGGCGTCCGCGCACCAATCCCCGTTAAGTTTAAATGTAACTGCCGCGCAAAGATGTTCGCCCGCAAAACGTGGTAGCCATTCGTCACAAAAACGGCGCGGTATAGTGGCTGCCGTTGAACAAGTAACCGGTGGCTAAAGATCAAGTTTTCGCGGGTCGTGGTCGACTGATTTTCTTCTAAAATCGCGTCGCGTGGGACCCCGATGGCCATCAAGTACCGGCGCATCGCGGTACTTTCCGCAACCACTTCGTCGGCCCCCTGACCACCTGACACAACAATAACAAGTCGTTGATGATATTTCGTTCGCTGGCGGTGATAGAGTTTCGCCGCCGCTTTTAACCGGTAACTCAAACTACGAGTCGGGCGCCCGTCCGGCATTAGGCCGGCTCCTAACACAATGATGGCATCGAGTTGGTGTCGCCAGCCGAGCCGGGTCGTAACGCAAACCACCAAGTAGGCCAAAAAACTAAAGACAAAAAAGGCCGTTAACAAAAAGGCTAGTCCCAATAATTGCCATAAACGCTCATCTTGCCAACTGGAAAAATTAAGGGCCGCTAACGTTAACATACCAATTAGCAGGATTCCAACAATAGCCAACAAACTATAATGAAAGTGCCAGCCCTCTTTACGAATCAGGCGGTAACTATAACGCACAAAGCTAATCGCAACGATTAGCGTCACTAGTGGTAACAAACCGTACGCCAAAATTTTTAGTCCAACAATCAGCAGCTGCCAGAGCGGGTCCGCCTGGGCACTAAACGCTCGGTAAGCCGCAATCAACAGGCCCACGACCGCCACAATGCCAAGGTGTCCAATTACCCAATGACGGCGGTCACTTAGTTGCAAAGTTAACATGCTAGCCAGTGCCAGACTACCGATATAAAACCAATCCAACGCATCACCCCACTTTCTTCGTTAACTTTATTGTACCCATTTTGATGCCATTCGGCACCTACTGCATACCAAAAAAGTCGCGTGAGCAACCCCACGCGACACTTGAATAACTTGTTTAGTTTTCTTCGTTATGGAAACGGTTCTTGAATAACGGACTAACTGGTTTATTTTCGTGGATGAATTTAATGGCTTGACCCATCAATTGCCCAACGGAAACTTGGTCGATCTTCGCAATTTGCTTTTCAGCTGGTAACGCAATCGAGTCGGTCACGATTAACTTCTTGATCGGTGACTTTTCGATTCGTTCAATCGCTGGACCAGAAAGAACTGGGTGGGTACAACTTGCGTAGACTTCGGTAGCACCAGCGTCAACTAAGGCTTGCGCCCCTAACGTAATGGTACCGGCCGTATCAATCATGTCATCAATCATGATCGCCCGTTTGCCCTTAACGTCCCCAATAATGTTCATCACTTCGGCAACGTTCGCCCGCGGACGACGCTTATCAATGATGGCAATTGGTGCCTTCAAGAATTCCGCTAACTTACGTGCTCGCGTCACACCACCATGGTCAGGCGAAACGACAACCGCGTCTTCGTCCAAATGGTGATTTAAGAAGTAGTCAGCCAGTAGTGGCGCACCCATTAAGTGGTCTAATGGAATGTCGAAGAAACCTTGGATTTGGGCCGCGTGTAAATCAAGCGCTAAGATTCGGGTCGCGCCGGCTGTTTCCAGCATATTCGCAACTAACTTAGCGGTGATTGGTTCGCGGGAACGCGCTTTACGGTCTTGACGAGCATAACCGTAGTACGGAATAACCACGTTAATGGTTTTCGCACTTGCACGCCGTAACGCATCAATCATGATCAACAATTCCATCAAATTATCATTAACCGGAGCGGAAGTTGATTGAATGATGTACACTTGGTCACCACGAATACTTTCCTCAATGTTAATGCGAATTTCGCCATCACTAAAGCGATCGACCGAAGTTTTACCTAACTTAACCCCAACGGCGTCCGCAATTTTTTCTGCCAATGGTTTATTTGAATTCAAAGCAAAAATCTTTAACTTTGGATCAAAATACTGTTCTGACATAATTTCCTCCATTCGAAAATTTATTACTTACTAAATAATAGGCATTTTAGCGCCGAAAATCAAGCCCCATAGCGGTTATAAAATGCATCAGACTGGGCTGGAAGCACGACCGATAGCGCCAAGGCGCATATTCCGGTAAAAAAATTAAAGTTTCGTGAGTCCGACCGTTTTAAAATTCGGGTTTAACGTAAAAGCAGTCATTCTAGGCCTGTTAGCGCTCCCAGTCCCAATCTGGCTAAAACACCCGTCTAACCCAGCGGAGACACTTTCAATGTCACAATTCAGAAAAATGAACCCGAACTTTCAAGCCGATTTCAGCAAAAAACAGCGTTCCGAGTTGGGAACGCCGTTTTGAAGTAGTATTTTTAACCGATTCAGTTGTCTGCGCTTGCTTGGCTGTTGTGCCGAAACGTGTTCGCCCAAGCTAATACCTGCGCTTGCTACGCTAAGTAGCCATTGCAAAAACCGCAATAACTACTTAGCTGCATAGCCGAAACGTGTTCGTGCCAGCCATGCCCTTCCGGTTAGCTACGCCACCAGCACCATGCACACCCCGCATAATGCTGATGGCTAGGCTAATCCTCAGGGCAAAACCGGCCGGAGCTCACACTCTTTTATCCTCTACTCATTTTCCTTCTCATGCAGCAGCTTTTTCCAGTAATCCGGCTTATTAGTCTGACGCGCACGGGCGATTGCCATGTCGTGGAAGTCGACGTCGTCGGTAATCGTCGAGCCCGCAGCGATGAACGAGTGGTCCGCCACCTCAACCGGCGCAATAATGTTAGAGTTACTGCCGACAAAGGCCGAATCGCCAACGTTGGTGTGGTGCTTGTTAACGCCGTCGTAGTTAACGAAGACGACCCCACAACCGACGTTGATATCCTTACCCAAGGTTGCGTCACCAACGTAAGTCAGGTGACCAACCTTGGTGCGGGCACCAATTTGAGCCTTCTTAACTTCCACAAAGTTCCCTAAGTGGACGTGTTCGCCAATTTCAGCTTGTGGCCGCAAATGACTGTACGGACCAATGTTACTGTCCGCGTGCATGATCGAGTCTTCCAAGAAGGAGGCCGTCACACGAACCCGGTCTTCAATCACCATGTCATGAATTTCCGAGTGGGCTCCGATAAAACAATCTTCACCAATCGTGGTGTTGCCCTTAATCAGGACACCGGGTTCGATGATGGTATCGGCCCCAATCTTAATGCCGGCATCAATGTACGTACTATCCGGGTCAATGATTGAAACCCCGTTCTCCATGTGGGCGTCGTTGATCCGCTTTTGCATCACCTTAGTGGCTTGCGCTAACGCCGCCCGGGTGTTTACGCCCATTGATTCGTCAAAGTCGGCCATCTTGTAAGCTGCCACGACGTCGCCCTGGTCCTTCATAATTTGAATAACGTCGGTCAGGTAATATTCACCCTGGGCGTTATCGTTGGTGACTTCGTGTAAGGCAGCGAATAACTTTTGGTTATCGAAGCAGTAAACCCCGGTGTTAATTTCGTGGATTTCCTGTTCTTCCTTAGTGGCATCCTTTTGTTCAACGATTTTTTCAACGATTCCCAAGTGGTTACGAACGACCCGTCCGTAGCCCTGTGGGTCCGGGGCAACCGACGTCAAAATCGTACCGGCCGCGCCCTTTGCTTGATGATATTCAAATAATTCTTCGAACGTTTCCGCGCGGAACAACGGGGTGTCACCACTGACGATCAACGTCATGCCGTCAGCGTCCTTTAACAGGGGTTCTGCTTGGAGTACGGCGTGGCCGGTCCCCAGCTGTTCTTTTTGTTCCGCGTACTTAGTGCGGTCACCGAGTGCCGCTTCAACGTCGGCGGCACCGTGGCCAACCACCGTCACGATGTTGTTCATGTTCGTTGCTTCAACCTGGGTCAACACGTGGTCGACCATCGATTTACCACAAACCTTGTGCAATACCTTAACTAGCTTCGATTTCATCCGGGTCCCTTTACCAGCGGCCATGATGATTGCGTTCTTAGTTGTCATTACGATTTATCCCCTTAGCTATCAGATACTCCCATGATACCAAAAAATTGGTATGGTTTACACTAACCTAAAGTTCCGCACCGAAAACTTTTTCTAAATAGTTCCCAGCAACGACTTTAATCGCCTTATCACTATCGTTAACGTTGGTGACCCGGAGTAAAGAGGTATAGTCGTCAATCAAGCGGTTGCCCGTGAAGGCGGCTTCGGCAAAGACGGTAATACCGATTAAGTTGGCGTCGAATTCCTCGATCAGGGTCTTCATCCCGTTGATTGTTCCGCCGCCCTTCATGAAGTCGTCCACGATCAACACGTTGGCGCCTTCCGTCAAACTACGTTTAGAAAGCTCCATTTTCTTAATGCGTTCCGAAGAGCCGGAAACGTAGTTCACACTAACGGTCGAACCTTCGGTAATTTTGGAGTCGTTGCGCACGATCACGAACGGCACGTCCAAGTAGGTCGCCACGCTTTGCGCAATCGGGATTCCCTTAGTTGCGACCGTCATCACGGCATCGATCCGTTGGTTCAAATACTGGGTCGCGATTACCCGACCAACTTGGCGTAAAATGTCCGGTTGACCTAAAATGTCAGACAAGTAAACGTAACCTCCAGGTAGGACCCGGCTCTTATCGGCCACTTTTTCCGCCATTTCTTCGATGAAGGCCTGGGCCTCTTCCTTTAAGATGTACGGAATAAACCGGGCCCCACCGGCAGCACCGGGAATGGTTTCCAAAATCCCAGTTCCCCGCGACTGGAAGACCTTTTTCAGAATTGTTAAATCTTCGCTGATCGAAGACTTCGCCGATTGGTAACGATCCGCAAAAAACGTTAATGAGACTAACGTATGGGGACGTTCCAACAAATAACGGGTCATATCGATTAAACGTTCGCTTCTACGTACTTTCATGTTTCCACCTCAACCTAAATCATCTTTAATAAAGTCTATGCAAAATGATAACACAAACGTTCGGAAATAAGGTAACTATTTAACATCTTTTTCCGAAATAGTCGGAATTTCTTAATATTTGGTCAAAAAACACGCTAGCAAACGACGAATCAGCTTTAAAATGAGAACAATAAAAAAAGTGTTAGGAATTTAATCCCAACACTTATTTTTTAACTACCAACGTGTACCCGTTGATACGTTAACGCCGCAAAGTAGAACAGGCACTCGATCGACGCAATGAAGAAGCTGACGGGCAGGTTCGTTAGGTAGCTCAGGTATAAGCCAATCCACACCCCGGCGAGTGCAAAGCCGATAGCGAGAAAAATCATCTTACTAACGGTATGCACGAAGTAGCGGGCAGCCGCAGCCGGTAAGGTCAGTAAGATAAAAATCAGTAAGGACCCCACAATTTGAGCCGCCACACTGACACTCATCGCGACTAACACTAAGAAAACGACCGAAATGGCCGTTGTCCACAAGCCACTGACCCGCGCACCGATGGCGTCAAACGAATCGAATTTTAACGGTCGGTAAAGTCCGAGCATTACGAGTAACACGATTCCGGATAACACGGCGACCCGCACCACGTCAGCGGCCGCGATCCCGATGACGCTCCCGAACAAGATGCTCGTCGCGTAACTGGACGTCTGGTTCGATAGTGAGAGAAATAGGATGCCTAGGCCGATAAACAGCGCGGAAATTGCCGAAATCGATGCTTCTCGCCGCGACTGTTTCACACTCATTTGGCCAACAATCACCGAACTAATAACGGTAAAGATCAGCATCCCACTGAGCGCCGTCCAACCCATGAAAATCCCGAAGGCGGCGCCGGCAAAGCCAATTTCGGATAACGTATGGGTTAGAAACGATAAGTTACGGGCAATTACGAAGACCCCGATCGTTCCACAAATAATGGCGATAAACGTTCCGGCAAGGTAGGCGTTGCGCATGAACGCCAGACTAAACATTGCTAACATTGCTAGCCTCCTTCAACTGTTCAACCGACATGTCCGCGACTTGGCCAAATTCCTGTTGACCTGGTCGCAAAGCGAGGTAATGCTTAGCGTAACGCTTCGCTAATGGCAAGTCATGGGTTACAAAGAAGACCGTAATGGCACTGGTTTGGTTCAAATTCTCAACTAAGTCGAGCAACTCGTACTTCATCTCGTTATCCAAACTGGCGGTGGATTCATCCAAAATTAGCAGTTGTGGTTCTTGAACAATGGCCTGGGCCAGGTAAGCGCGCTGCTTTTCACCACCGGACGCCATGCCGAGCGGCCGCTGCCGAATTTTTTTCAGATTCGTCACCGCTAAGGCCGTGTCGACCTGGCGCCGTTCCGCTTTAGACAACCACGGCCGCCAGCCCCGTAAATTAAGGCTAACGAAGTCTTCAATCGTCAACGGATATTCCTGATCCAAGTTACGAAATTGCGGGACGTAGCCCACTTTAATGGCTTTTTTATTCGGATAATAGCGAATTTGACCGGCAACCGGTTTGACCAACCCGAGTAAGGCCCGAATAAGGGTGGTCTTACCAACACCGTTTTCTCCGATCACAGCGAGAAAATCGCCCCGCTGCATGTCAAAATTCAAATCTTTAAACACCTGGTTATTCGGAAATGCGATCCCAAGGTGTTGGACGGCAATTAAGGGTTCCGTCATTTTTCTACCCCCATCTTTTCAAGTAAATAGTAATGATTACTGTTTTAGTTTACCTGAAAGTCACTATTTGTCAATAGCCGCGCCGTTAACCATGAAAAAACGCCGCTCCAAAACGAATCGTTTTAGAACGGCGAACAACCTAAGCTAAAAAGCGGTCAACTTGTTGCTGGTAATTCAAAAATAGGCTAGTGAACTTACTATCACTCGTGGCATCCCACGGCTTCGGCGTACCACAGTAATGCAGGATTACGGTGTGCGCCATCACCCAGTGAATGTCGTGCTGGGTCAAATTACGGGTCTGATAAATCAGGTACTTACGGGTATCATAATTCCAAACTTCCTCGTCAATTTCCATAATGGCTTCGCCATACAGGAAGTTTAAGATGTCCTGATCCGGCAAAATCAACGAATCGTGGTAAGTTTCAATCGCTTCCGTAATGTCCGCCAAGCGAATTTTTTCTCTGGCCTGGTCAACGTCAATCACCAACACACCGGAGTTAAAATAGCTCGTGTTCGTCCCTAAGCGCAGTTGATTAACACTGTCGACTAGCTTGGTCACGCCGCGGTGCGCCGAAGCGGCCAACATCTTCCCCTGAAGGTCCAGTTGCCACAGCGGCGTAATGTCGTTGATAACGATAATATCCGGATCAAGGTAAATCACCCGGTGAACGTCCTTTGGCAACACCTGTCCGCAAAGTAAACGGAAATACATTGCCGGTGGGTAGCGCTTGATCAACGCCGGCTGGTCGGTCAAATCAATCTTGACCGGCAACGCGGTCAGTTGCCAACCGAGGCCGTCGGTTAAAGCCCGTACCGACGCAATTTGAGCGTCCGTCAACTTTTCGTGGACTAGCCAGACGTGTACGACTTGCCGCCGGTTATTGGCGTATAACGACCACAGCATCACCTTTAGCGGCGGTAAGTAGCCCGCGTCCAGCGTGACTAACAAATTAATTGGTTCCGTCATTATTTCATCCCCCACTTCTCCATACTTATCCCAGCCCAACTTCGTCACTTAAGAACTCGGTCACGACGTCGCGGTAACGATCCGGATGGGTCCGAATCGCTTGAACGTGGGCGGCGTCCGGGTCAACGTAGAGTTCCTTTTGTTGCGGCAACTGGTCGTACAGTTGGCGCGCATTCCGCACCGGCACGGTTTGATCACGCGCCCCGTGAATCATTAGAATCGGCAGGCCGCCCGTCGCCACCTGGCGTAACATCAAGCCGTCCTTGAACCCGTACCCGGCGCGCCGCTGCGCAATTTGGTTGGCGACCGGCATGATCGGGTACGCCGGTAAGTGGAACCGGTGGCGGACCCGGTACTTCGCTTCATCGTAAAGGTCGGCGTAGCCACTATCTTCAATAACGGCTTTAATGTTGGCCGGCAGGGCCTCACCACTCGTCGCCATCACCGTTGCCGCCCCCATGGAAATCCCCATCAGGACAATGTCCACGTTGGTACCCAGACGGTCAACGGCGAGGTTCAGCCACTGCTGATAATCGTGGCGGTCTAGCCAGCCGTAGCCGATGGTCGTCCCCTCACTTTCACCAAATGAGCGGGCGTCCGGCATCAAGACGTCGTAACCTAAGTCCATAAATAACCGCGCGTACGGCACCATCTGCTCACGCGAGTGGCCGAGCCCGTGCGCTAAAATTGCTAACCGACCGTGCGCCTGCGGGTTGGGTAAGTAGCTGGCAACCAACCTCAAGCCGTCAAACGAGCGGACGGTCCACCGTTCCTGCTCATGATGGTCATACCAGAAATTTTCTAATTCCGTATTTTCCTCACGCGACCGTTGCCGCCCGCGCAGTTTCTGGTCAGGGCTAACGTGCATCGCCGCGTGGTAGGCTACCAGCCCACCAATCAACGTCCCGGCATAGGCGGTCACGCCCGCCACGCCAGCTAATCCTAACCCTAACTTCGTTGTTCGTTTCACACTGACCACCCCATTTCAACTCAATTTAAGCATAACCGCACGCTAAAAGCGCGTAAAGGTGCTTCCCGTTTCATTTTACCAAATAATGTAACCGCTTTAAAATCCAACTAAAAAAGAAGCCAGCCGCGTGCCAGCTTCAGGTTAGTGATCAGCCAAGTTGACCGGCCGAACCAGGTAGACTTCCCGGCAAAATCCCTTCAACGAGTTATAGACCCGCTGCGCCCGCGATTGCTTGCGACAGACCCCAAAGACGGTCGGGCCGGTCCCACTCATCTGGGCGGCGTCCGCGCCGAAGTTCAGGAGTTGTTGCTTAATCTGGGTAATCTCCGGGTGGCGCTTGGCCGTAATCGGCTCCAACACGTTCCCCATGTGGGCGAAAATTTCACCGGCGTCCCCGTGCTGAATACCAGCCAGTAGCTGGTCAATATCGGGATGCGCCGTCAACTGCGCGTAGTTGACCTGCCGTAAAATATTGGGTGTCGAAACACTGATTTTGGGTTTGGCCAGCACAATCCACATTGGTGGTAGCTTGGGTAACGGCGTCACAATCTCACCCTTACCAGTTACGTGGGCCGTCTGACTATAAACGCAGTACGGCACGTCCGAATCGATTTTCAGCCCTAAACGTGCCAGGGTCGCTAAGTCTAAATCCAGGTGCCACATCAGGTTCAATCCGCGCAAGACCGCGGCGGCGTCGGACGAGCCCCCACCCAATCCGGCGGCAACCGGAATCACTTTTTTAATGGTGATGCGAACCCCCCGTTCAACGTGACAGTACCGTTTTAACACGCTCACCGCTTGAAAAGCCAGGTTGCGCCGGTCATTCGGTAAAAAGCCGCTGTCGGTGACGACTTCAATGCGGTTGGTCGCCAAGTCTTCCAACTGAACGTAATCCGCCAAATCGACCGAAGTCATAACTATGTTCCATTCCTTGTCACCGTTGCGGTGTTCAAATAAAGTGTCCAGCCCCAAATTAATTTTTGCCGGAGCTTTTTCAACGATTTGCACGCGTTCGCACCCTCTTCCATGACCGCGATAAACCGGGTCGTAAGCTTACTTTGATACAATTATACTAATATCAAGGCAAAATAAAAAGACCTTGCTGGGGGTCTTAATATTATGTGTTCACGTGGTGCGAACTATGCTTCTGTTTTTTCGTCTTCAAAGGCGATTTGAACGTTCTTTGTCAACACGTCAGTATAACTATAGGAGACCCGTTCAAATGCGTTTTCCTGTTGATCTAAATCCACAACGAATACGGAACGGTAGGTTTCTTTTAAGACACCGTGGCGTTCCGTCGTTTTCTTGCGACCCGCTTGGGCGACGACCTTCATTCGTTGGCCGATCCGGGAGTCGAGTTTGTCTTTAATTGCAGCTAGTGAAATTGGCATTCAGAATCCTCCTCATGAAAGACATGATACTAGCTTTTCACAAAAAAGTCAATATTATATCACAAGGTTTTCCGATGTGCAACAATTTTATAGCTTTGTCACTCTAAAGTAAGTCCGCCTGGTGGAGCGCATCCGTTAAGGTAATAAATTCGTCGACGGTCAGCCGTTCCGCACGAATTTTAGGATCAATCCCGGCAGTGTCCAATGCCGTTTGAATCGCGTTTTTAGTTTCCGCTTGCTTACCAAAAAGGCTTTGCAAATTATTCCATAAATTCTTCCGGCGGTGCGCAAAGCCCGCCTTGACCACTTTAAAGAAGGCGGCTTCGTCAAACGGAACGTGGGTCCGTGGTGGCAATGCCGTTAACTTCACGATTGCGGAATCGACGTTCGGGGCCGGCACGAAAACGCTACGCGGCACGACCATCGCCAACTCGGCAGCCATCCGGTACTGAACGGCAATCGTTAACGCACCGTACGCCTTGGTACCCGGTTCAGCGGATAAGCGGTCGGCCACTTCTTTTTGCATCATTACCACGATGTTTTCAAAGGCCACGTCCCCCGCTAATAAGTTCATTAAAATCGGCGTCGTAATGTAATATGGTAGGTTTGCGACCAACTTAAGCGGACGTTCATTGTCTAAATGTTCAGCGACCATCGCGGTTAAGTCGGTCTTCAAAATATCCTGGTTGATAATTTCAACGTTATCGTAGTCGGCTAGGGTCTCATCCAAAATCGGTAGTAAGCGGTCATCGATTTCAAACGCTAATACCTGGTGGGCGGCGCGGGCTAAATATTCGGTTAGGGCACCGATTCCGGGGCCGATTTCAATCACGTTATCGTCCTGACTAATGTCGGCCGTAAACACGATGTTGTGGAGCACGTTTTGGTCGGTCAGGAAGTTCTGCCCGAGGCTCTTCTTCACTTGCAGGCCGTACGTGTTCATAATGGCCCGGGTGCGGGCGGGGTTTGCAATGTCTAATTCTTTGCTCATTTGTTCTCCTCTGTTGTTAACTGGTCCACGGCCCGCCAAAAATCAGCCGGTTGAACCTGAAACAATTGTAGTCGTTTCGGTAACTGCTTACCGTTCACGTAGCCGATTTTTAGCAATTCGCCCAACTGTTCGCGTCGTTGTCGGGCTTGGGGGCCGGCCAATAGGCCCGCCTTGATCAGGTCAGCGCGGCTGATTAAGGTGGCCGGTTCGTCCACCCGCTCCGTATACAGATTGGCTAAGGCCGTACGCAGTGCTTCCGGGCTGGCGTGTTCGACTCCTAGGCTACCACCGGCCTTGGTCGGTACACCGGCCTGGCGTGGTAGGAAGGCGTGTTTGACGCCCGGTACCCGGGCAGAAATGATTTTGCGAATCCGTTCGCCGGAAAAGTCCGGGTCGGTAAAGACGATCACGCCACGACTTGCTTGGAGCTGTTGGATATGGTTCAGGGTTTCTTCAGAAATCGCTGAGCCGTTGGTTTCTAGCGTATCGGCATCCACGGCCAACGCGAGGCGTTTCGTGTCGTCCTTGCCTTCAACAACGATTACTTCCTTAATTTTCTTCAATCTTAAATAAGTCCTCTGCATTTTGATAAGTTTGCGTCGCAATTGCGTCCGGAGTGGTTCCGCGTAGTTTCGCCACGGCTTCCACCACGTAACGGGTGTAGGCCGGCTGGTTTTGCTTGCCACGGTACGGTTCCGGCGTTAAGTACGGTGCGTCAGTTTCGACTAATAGGCGGTCTAACGGGGTCGCACGTACGGAATCGTGCACCTCGTGGGCGTTCTTAAACGAGGCCACACCGCTGTACGAAATGTGCATTCCGAGGTCCAAGAAACGCTTCAACCATTCGGGATCACCGTTAAAGCTATGCATGACCCCGCCGGTATCGCGAATATCGGCCGCCTTTAAAATCTTGTAAGTGTCTTCGAAGGCGTCGCGGTTATGCACCGAAATCGGTATCCCCATTTCCTTGGCAATCGCCACCTGGCGGGCAAACACCCGCCGCTGAGTATCTTGCGGTGACGTATCCCAATGGTAGTCTAATCCGATCTCACCGAGCGCGACCACTTTTGGTCGTTGAAGTTGCTCAACTAATACCTTTTCGGTTTCTTTCGTATAATTCTTAGAATCTTCCGGGTGCCAGCCGACGATGGCGACCAACTCGGGATACGTTTCGGCCAACTTGATGGCGTCGGCGTTAAGTTGGGTATTCGAGCCGACGATGGCCATCCGGACAACGTCGAGGTCGCGGGCTTGCTCGAGGAAGCGCGGGACCGCTTGGATAAACTCTTCACTATTTAAATGGGTATGGGAATCAAAAATGCGCATAATGGAACCCCTTTTCGACTTTTGTTATCTTAGTTGATTTTAACATGAGAAGCAAGAGTGGGACAGTGAGCGGTTAGGTACCGAGCATAGCCTAGCTTTCTGTTTCATGCGAATTGTGCATGGGGCAGAAAGCGTAGCTAGGCACAGGGACCTGCTCACTGGCCCACGTTTCGGCTATTCAAAACAGGCGAATTGTGCATGGGGCTGGTGGCGTCCCTACGCGCAGGACTTTGCTGGCTGCCCCACGTTTCGACCATTCCGCAACGGACGAACTATGATGTACGGAGCCACCTTGGTTTTCCCAAAGAAAAAAACCGGTCGCTAACAAAACAACCAGTTTTTCATTTTACTCATTTAACCTTCATGAGCCAAGCTTTTCAAATACAGCCACCCATAAACCGCGCTCATCGTTAAGCAAATTCCAAGGATATAGGCTGGTAACGTCACAATGCTACCGTTGTGTAACCAACTCATCAAATAAGTTAAACCGCTGACCAATAAATAGTAGCCGAGGCTAAACCAACCGCTAGCACTGCCCATCACCGCTTCATACCCGACCAACGCTCGGTTCAGCGCGTTCGGTAAGGTAATATTTAAGCCTAAAAACACCATGAATAGGCTAACTAGCATCGGCCCCACTAACCCGAAATACGCCGCTACGATTAAACCACCAGCTGACAAACTACTGAGTAGCAAACCGTCAAACATAATTCTCATCGGGTCCCAAAAGCTGGCTAGCCAGCTCACCAACAACGCACCACCCAAACTGGCCGCCGCCAAGAGCAACCCAAGGCTACCATATTGAACAGCGCTAAAGCCAAACCGCGCTTCAAAAATAAACGGCGCTTCAGCGTAATAACTAAACAAGATACCATTGATACCACTAATAAGTAAGCCGTAAGTCCATACAACCGGATCGCATACTAGTCGGCCAATCACCCGCTTTTGTTGCCCCCAATCCGCAACCCTAACCGTTTCTGGTCGGGTTTCGGGTAAGCACACGGTTGCGTAGCCTAAACAGGCTAGCGCCATTAAAACTAGCACCGTAAATACGTGATGATAACCAAGATAACTTTCAACACTACCACCAATTAGCGGGCCAAGCGCAGGCGCGAGTGCCATCGCAGCACTCACCCTAGCGAACACTTGCGTCCCCCTCACGCCGGAAAAGCTTTCCCGCATAATCGTTTGCGTCACCACTGACCCGGCACTGGCACCAAAGGCTTGAATCAACCGGCAACCCAGCAACCAGGTGAAGTTAGGGCTCACTAACAGTCCGATATTACCCGCTAAATAAATAAGTAGTCCCGCCAACATTGCTGGTCGCCGGCCACGGTAATCAGCCAACTGTCCCCAAAACAGTACGCCAATCGCGAAAGCACCGAAGTAACTACTCATGGTTAACTGACTACGTCCCGCGCTAACTTGCAACGACCGACTCAGGGCCGGTAAGATCGGCGTAAAAATCGACTCACTGATTTGCGGAAACCCAACTAAAGTGACTAATAATGGTAAAGATGGAACTTGTTTTTGGACGTTTTTCATTTAATTAATACTCCTAAATCAAATTAATTTGCGGAAAAACGTCCTTTTCCTTCTACGGCCACACACACTAATATTTGTTCATAAATCACGTGCCGTCACCCCATTTCTGTTCTCTCAACTCTACGAGAATTCCCGCTACTTGTCAAAAGACAAAAAAGAGCAACTCAATCCTGAGCTGCCCCTCAACCATTTCAATTATGAAATCAACGAACCGTTCGCCATGCTTTCTGGAACGGTAATCAATTGAACCTTACCGTCGTGTTCCGCAGAAAGTAACATGCCTTGGCTCATTTCGCCGCGCATCTTGCGGGGTTTCAAGTTACCAACGATAATGACTTTCTTACCGATCAGGTTTTCCGGTTCCGGATACCATTCGGCAATTCCCGAAAGGATCTGGCGGTGATCGGAGTCACCCGCGTCTAACCGGAATTGTAAGAGTTTGTCGGCACCTTTAACCTTTTGAACCGTTACAACTTCGGCAACTTTCAGTTCGACCTTGTCAAAATCATCGATTGAAATCTCTGACTTGGTTAAATTGAGGTCCGTTTGGGCCGGATCCCAACCATGTTCAACTTCTGCTTCGTGCTTGGCCTCTGCCATTGCTTTACGTCCTTTCTGCTTATCTGACTTCGTCATTTTTGCTTTTAAGAAACTAACTTCTTCGTCCATGTCGACCCGTGGGAAAATTGGCGTTCCCTTGGCAACCACTTGGGCACCAGCCGGTAAATCACTCATCTTCAAACCGGCAATGGCCAAGTCGTTAACGTCCAACCCAAGTTGGTTGAAGATTTCCTTTGGTGCGTGGGTCATGATCGGGCTGATCAAGCTGGCGATGACCCGTAAACTAGCGGCCAGGTGCGCCATGACGCTGGCTAACTTCGCCACGTCTTCGGCAGCGTCGCTCTTGGCTAATTGCCACGGGGCCGTTTCGTCAATGTACTTGTTCGTCCGACTGACTAATTTCCAAACTTCACCCAGTGCGTTGGATAAGTGTAACGCGTCCATGTCGGCGTTGTAAGCGTCGATTGTGGCCGCTGCCGTTTGTTCTAAGTCGGCATCAAAGTCGGTCACCCCGGACTTGAAAGCCGGAAGCTTGCCGTCTTCGTACTTATTGATCATGGCGACCGTCCGGTTCAATAAGTTCCCCAGGTCGTTAGCCAGGTCGTAGTTGACCCGTGCCACGAAGTCTTCGGGGGTGAACGAACCGTCGTTTCCGTAAGGCATCGCCTTAATCAAGTAGTAGCGCATGGCGTCTAAGCCGTAACGTTCAACCAGCGTTTCCGGATAGATGACGTTGCCCTTCGACTTCGACATTTTATCATCACTCATCAACAGCCAGCCGTGACCGAAGACCTTCTTCGGCAACGGTAACCCGAGGGCGTGTAAAATAATCGGCCAGTAAATCGTGTGGAAACGCACGATTTCCTTACCGACCATTTGAACGTCGGCCGGCCAGAACTTGTTGAAGAGCGCTTCGCTATCGCCGGTCGCATAACCGAGCGCGGTGATATAGTTGATCAACGCGTCGATCCAGACGTAGATCACGTGCTTCGGATCATCCTTGACCGGGACCCCCCAAGTAAAGCTGGTCCGGGTCACGGCCAGGTCTTCCAAGCCCGGCTTGATGAAGTTATTGATCATTTCGTTCATCCGGTTAGCAGGTTCGATAAAGTCCGGGTGCTGCTTATAATAGTCTAGCAGCCAGTCGGCGTACTTACTCATTTTAAAGAAGTACGATTGTTCCTTAACCAGTTCGACCTCGTGCCCACTTGGCGCCTTGCCACCGATTACCTTACCGTTATCATCACGGTAAACTTCGGCTAACTGGGTTTCGGTAAAGTACTCTTCGTCGTCAACTGAATACCAACCTTCGTATTCGCCTAGATAAATGTCACCGCTCTTTAATAAGCGGTCAAAGATTTCTTGGACGGCCCGTTCGTGGTAATCATCGGTCGTGCGGATAAACTTATCGTTGGAAATTTCCAGTAACTTCCATAAGTCCTTAATCTGCTTGGCCATCCCGTCCACGTAGGACTTCGGGTCGGTGCCGAGCTTTTCAGCCTTTTCTTCAATTTTCAAGCCGTGTTCATCCGTCCCGGTCAGGAAGAAGACATCGTAACCCATCGCCCGTTTGTAACGTGCCAGCGTATCACACGCAATCGTGGTGTAGGAGTTACCGATGTGGAGTTTCCCCGAAGGATAGTAAATCGGCGTCGTAATGTAAAATGTTGGTTTCGTTTCTGCCATGACGTAAATTCCCTTCAAACTTGTTTATCGTTCAATCACGAATCAATCGATATGCCATATTGACTCCAGACGCCGTAACATCCGGCTACTATGGTCATATTTACACACTAAGTGCAGTGTATAAACTCTTTTTCATTGTATCATACTTCCCCCGGTGATTAGGAACAGATGAGAGCAAAAAACTTGCCTAGAACGCAACTTTTCTAAGCAAGTTTAAATCTAACTGCTGGAGGTGGTCAAAGAAGACGCTGAGGGCGAGCAAGTCGGCGGTCCCGCCCGGACTAAGGTGCCAGTCGATCAGTTGGTGGTCAAAGTGGACCAACGCCGCGCGTAACTGGTCACCGTCGGCTAATTGCCGCTCTAGCAACTCCTGGGCGACCCGTTGCACCCGCAGGAGGCCTTCGCGACCGCCGCGGTGCAGTAAGTTGCCGTCTTCTAAGTTAGCGATTAAATAGACCATTAAACGTAAGTAACGGTCGCTTTCCGGCAACTGCTGGTGGCGCGCTAAAAACGGTAGCGCTAACTGGCGTAACGCCGGGTACCCAGCCTCGGCTTCACCGCGAACGCCTAACACCCCGTACTTCATGTAGAGTTGTTCGCCGTAGGATAAGTGGACCTTCTGCTTGATTTTTGCGAAATCCTGACTGGCGAAGCCGCGGGTCATGGTCTGAACGGTCTCAAAGACCGGCGCAAAGTTAGTTTGTTGCAGGGTCGCTAACGATTGGCGCTGGCTGCACCATCCGAGTGCTCCCAACAACACCGCGTAAGAAAAGTTGGCGCCCTTGTGCGTGTTCACCTGGTCAGTCGCCCGCATCATTGCCCGTTCGCCCTCGGCACCGACTTGCCGTAAGGCCTTAAATAACGGCTTAACGGCCGTCGCTTGTTGACCAAGAGCAACGTACTGGTGTAAGTACGGCGTCAACGCCGACACGCTGGTTAAAAATAACGGGTAGTCCATGTCGTCGTGCGCACCGTTCGAAAACGGGTCGACGAGTCCCGGCTTCGGTGCCAGCGCGACTTCGGTTAGTAGCGACTGCCGAGCTAAACCGGCAATGTCAATCGTAGTCAAACTAGTCAAGGTCGTGGGCCCTCATTTCTTTAATAATAAATTGCAGTGATTGGCCGAGGTGTTCACGAATAATAAGGTTGATCTGCACTTCATCGTGATTGACCATCGCCTGGTAGATGCGCCAGTGTTCTTGCAGCGCTAACGCCCGCCGTTCCCGCGACGTAATCGCAATATCGCGGAAATAAACCAAGTAGGCTTGTAACTTGAACACAATCGTGACCAGGTGCGGCATGTCACAGTGTTGATAGATGAACTGGTTAAAGTCTGAAAAGTACTCGACCACCGTCGTATCGGGAACCTGGCCCAACTCGGCCTGGGTCCGCTCCAGTAAATTCTTTAAAGTTTCAAAATCATCCTCGCTCATCCGCGCCATCGCCTTGCGCGTTGCCAAGGTATCCAACTCCTTACGAATGTCGTAAATCTCGTAGGCGTCCTTGATGGTAATCCCCTTCACGATGGTGCTAGCTCCCGGCATACTCTCCACTAAGTTCTCCGCCGCTAACCGTTGAATCGCGTAACGAATTGGTGTCCGGCTAACGTTAAGTTCTTCCGCAAACTTCTTCTCGTTAATCCGGCTCCCCGCGGGAATCTCGCCTAGGATGATGGTCTTGCGAAAGGCCTCTAACACTAGTTCTTTAAGCGGCTTATTCTGTTTGAGATCTAAATTATTCGCAACTGCTTTGACAATCCCATCCATGCTTCTCACTCCCGTTTTTCCCTATTTCTCCTATTATAACAAATATGTATGCGGTACCAGTAATTTTAATGATAAATTACTGAGAACCGTTAAAAAATTTGACCCAATCACTCGACACAAAGCAGCCGCCCGGAACGACGGTTCCGCGCGGCTACTTGACTATGATTAACTTAAATTACTTGGTATCCGCCGCAAAACTTAAATCAATGTTTTGAACGGGAACGTCGTAGAAACGGTCTTCACGCCGGCCTAAGAAGTCAAGTCCCTGATCCGGGAACAACCCGTAAATCAAGACGTCTTCCATGCTGTGCGCGTACTGCTTAATGTCCGCTTCAAATTGTGGTAACTGCGGTGCGATCGAGTCGGCTGGTCGACTGGTAATCGGCTTTTCGTCGCCGATAATCTTCTTGACCATTTCCGGTGCGATGGCTACCGGTGGTCGACCGTATAGGCCGCGAACGTAATCCTTAATTTCGTTAGGAATCAACTTGTAACGTTCACCACTCATCACGTTCATCAACGCCTGGGTCCCAACCATTTGTGACAACGGCGTTACAAGTGGTGGGAAGCCGAGGTCGGCCCGAACCTTTGGCACTTCGTCCAAGACTTGTTCGTATAAGTCTTCCTGACCCGCGTCTTTTAATTGGGCTAGCAGGTTGGATAACATTCCGCCCGGCACTTGGTACCGAAGTGACTTCGGTTGAACGTCCATCACTTTCGGATTCAAGCCGCCGTCTTCACGGAAGCGGTCACGAATTGGCGCGAAGTATTCGGCGATTTCAGCCGCCAAAGTTGCGTCAACGTCCACGTCGTAGCCTAAGTCGCGTAACGCCACCAGCATTGATTCAGTAGCTGGTTGACTAGTCCCACCAGCGAATGGTGAGCTAGCCGTGTCAATAATGTCGGCACCGGCTTCGACCGCCTTAATGTAGGTCATGTCGGCGATCCCACTCGTGGCGTGGGTGTGGACTTCAATCGGAATACTCAAACTAGCTTTAAGCTCGCTGACCAGGTCAAAGGCCCGTTGGGGAGTCAAAATCCCGGCCATATCCTTAATACATAGTGAGTCGGCCCCCATCGTTTCCATTTCCTTAGCTAACTTCACGTAGTAAGGAATCGTGTGGAACTCACTAGTCGTGTATGAAATGGTCATTTGGGCGTGACCACCGTACTTCTTAGTTGCCGCCAAGGCGGTCTCTAAATTTCGGGTATCGTTCAACGCGTCGAACATCCGAATGATGTCGATTCCGTTTTCAATTGACTTCTTAACGAAGGTTTCTACCACGTCATCGGCGTAGTTCTTATACCCTAAAATATTTTGACCGCGGAGCAACATTTGTAACTTCGTGTGTTTAACGTGTTTACGGATGGTTCTCAACCGTTCCCACGGATCCTCGTTCAAGTACCGTAAGCATGAATCGAAGGTTGCCCCGCCCCATACTTCCATGGAGTGGTACCCCGCATGATCCATCTTATCTAAAATCGGTAACATATCACTAATCGGCATCCGCGTTGCGATCAAACTTTGCTGACCATCCCGTAGGACCGTTTCCATAATGCCTACTTTTTGCTTACTCATACTTTCCGCCACCCTTCAGCAATAATTTCGTCCACAACGCGCTGCATTTCTTCTAAGCTATGCGCTCGCGAGCGACTGCAGACCTTCGCGTCGCCACCACAGACGATGCACTTCCGCCGTGGTAACCCGAGTCCTTCACGACTGACGTGGTGCAGGTCATCATCGACCCAGGTCATCACGTCTAAATCACAGAGTGGGCCGAACTTACTACTTTGTTCGAACGCCACCAAGTCGCGCTTAACCGTTTCAGCCGGTGCGTCAACGACGACGTAAAATTCAAAGCCGGTATCACGTGGAAAGCTCGCCGCTGCGAGGACTGCGCTATCGTACTGATTGATAATCCCGTTGGCAACCGCTTGATACTTCAACGTCAAGTGGGTCCCGGTCTTAATTGGACCAGGAATCCGAGTTGACGACCAAATCAAAGTGGCGTTGGGATACGCACTCAGGATGGTCCGTTGCTGATTGGCGCGCCAATCCCGCGTCTGCAGCATCGCCATCAACTCAATTTCGGGACCATCTAAATTTTCAAATTGGCTAGACATTCTTAACAACGTCGATCAGGGAGCCATCCCGGTATTCGATCAACGCAACGACTTTATCACCGTAATGAATCTTTGCGGGGGTACCGGTGATGGCATAGGCCTTTTCTTTTAATTCTTCAATGGTAAATTGTGGGACCTTCATGTCCTTGAACATTTCAATTAAGTCTGGCCGGTTCGGGTTAATCGCAACCCCGAGTTCGGTAACGACAACGTCGACACTTTCACCAGGCGTAACGACCGTTTGGACGTCATCCACGATGGTTGGGATGCGGCCACGGACAATCGGTGCGACCACGATGCTCATCTTGCAGGCAGCACTGGTGTCGGAGTGACCACCGGAAGCACCCCGTAAGACACCGTCGGAACCGGTAATAACGTTAACGTTGAAGTTGGTATCAACTTCCAATGCAGACAGGATGGCAACGTCTAATTGGTTAATGAACGAGCCCTTGCTGAGTGGCGAAGCGTAACTTTCAGCGTCGATTTCGTAATGGTCCGGATTTTCAGCCATGGAAACGGCGGACGGGTGGTCGAAGTCTTGCACGTCGATCAACTTGTCAACTAAGCCTTCTTTTTGTAATTCAACCATCGCGTTCGTAATCCCACCGAGAGCGAAGCTGGCCTTAACGTCTTCGTCGATCATCGCTTTACGTAAGAACCGGCTAACGGCTAAGGCCGCACCACCACTACCCGTTTGGAACGAGAAGCCGTTCTTGAAGTAGCTGGATTCCGTAATCACTTTAGCGGCGTATTCGGCAATCAATAATTCCTTCGGGTTCTTCGTAAAGCGGGTCGCACCCTTGGCAATCCCACTAGGATCACCAATCGCATCAACCTTAACCACGTAGTCCACGTCAGTTTGTGGAATACTGATTGGCGTGTTCGGGTAAGGGACCAGCGTATCGGTTACGGCAACCACTTGGTCAGCGTACTTGGCGTCGATCATGGCGTAACCGAGAGAACCACAAGTGGCGTTCCCCTTAGTCCCGTTGATGTTCCCGTATTCGTCCGAACTTGGCGCACCAATGAAGGCCACGTCAATGTGGATGTCACCCCGGGCAATCGCACGAGCCCGACCACCGTGGGAGCGGATCACAACCGGGTTGTCCATAATCCCTTCGGAAATGGCCGCCCCGACTTTGTCTCGCAACCCACTGGACGTAATGTTGGTAACAACGCCGTTTTTAATGTGGTCGATCAATGGTGCGTGCACGTTGGCAATTGAACTAGGTGCGATTGAAATGTTCTTGATGCCCATCTTAGCGATTTCATCAAGAACCATGTTCATGACGTAGTCCCCTTCACGGAAGTGGTGGTGGAACGAAATCGTCATGCCGTCCTTTAAGCCGGTCTTAACAATGGCGTCGTGAATGCTGTCAACCATCTTACTGTCATGCGGCGTAATTGGTTTAATCGGCCGTTTAACAGCTTCGTAAGGTTTAACGTTAGTGAATTCACCAGCGTAAACGCCGTATTGTTTTGCGTACTTATCAGGAATTTCCCGTTTTACTTGATTAACACTCATTTCTAATCGACCTCCATGTTCGTTGCTTTGGCCAACGCTAAGACCCGTTGTGCCCGTTCTACGATTGGTTTGTCAACCATTTGTCCGTTGACCGCGATAACCCCGGAGCCCTTAGCTTCGGCTTCGCGAATTCCGGCCATCATTTCTTGTGCCTTTTGCACTTCTTCAACTGATGGGGCGTAGATGCCGTTAATAACTGGAATTTGACGCGGGTTGATCACCGACTTACCGTCAAAACCAAGTTGCTTGATCAAGTTAGTTTCGTGGCGTAAGCCTTCTTCGTTATCCACGTCGGAGTAAACCGTATCAATGGCGGCAATCCCGGCTGCCCGGGCTGAATGTAAGATGTAGTTACGGGCGAACGATAATTCGGCGCCGTCCGGGTAACGCTTCGTCTTTTGACTCGTGACGTAGTCTTCGGCCCCGAGGGCGATCCCGATCATCCGTGACGATGCCTTGGCAATTTCACGGGCATTCAGCACCCCTTCAGCGGATTCGATGGCGGCCATCATGTGGGTCGTCCCAACCGGAATATCGTACTTCTTTTCAACCGCGGTAATGACTTCATCGACGTCGACAATGTCTTGGGCGGTTTCGGTCTTTGGTAACCGAACGACGTTGATGCCACCGAGTACCATGGCTTCAATATCTTGCTTCCCGCCAGCGCTCAGCGCGTTGACCCGGACCACCGTTTCAACACTAGAGTAGTCGAAGGTCTTCAGTGCGGAGTAAACTAAGATCCGCGCCGTGTCCTTTTCCTTCAGTGAAACGGCATCTTCCAAGTCAAACATAATTGAGTCGGCACCGTATAAAACGGCATCCCGCAACATTGCTGGGTTAGCACCCGGCACAAACATCATCGTTCTTCTTAATCGTTCCATGAGTTGATGGCCTCCCATTCGTAGTCTGATTCGCCCCGAAGCCGGTAAGCAGCCGCAATCGTGCGGGCCTTGATCGTGCAGTCAAGCGCACCCTTGTCAACGGCTTCAACTTTAACGTTATCAATTGATAGCTTTTGCAAGATATCCTTGATCAACGCGTTGATGTGGTCGCCAAATTGTTTTTTGACGTTACTGTCTAATTCAACTTCAATCCCACTGTCGTTAGGCTTCAACGTAATCATAATGTCGCTTGATTCCGTCGTCCCAGCCGTGGCCGTTTGTTTAACTGTCATGGTTAACACTCCTTAAATTTTTAAAAGTTGATGTTGGTACTAATTGTTGGACGGTTTCCCAATCGTCCCGTTTGAGCGCCTGACGCACCGTAGTGGCACTGACCGGCTGCTGATTTTCAGTTAGTCGATCAATGACGGTCAACTGTAAGTGCCCGGCAAACGCTTGGGCCATCTGGTCGTTATAAACCGCCGTGACCGCCGAGTTCGGTTCCGAACCGACAAAGCGGTGTTTTAAGTCCAATACCGGCGCGACCCGTTGCAAGAAGACTTGCGCGTCCAGTTGGGCCTGTTCCGCCGCCACCTTCAAGTCCGCCTGATCCTTCAGGAAGTAGGACGGGAAGGTCGCGTTGGAAACCAGGTAATGGTCGGTGGTCAAAACGACCACGTTCTTAAGGTCCGCCACTCCGGCTTGCACCATTTTCAAGCGCGCGGCCGTATCGAATAACGAGCGGTCTTCGGAAACGACTAGCACGTACAACACGTCACAAGTTTGCAACGCCTGCTGTACTAAGTAACGGTGCCCGTTGGTGAACGGGTTGGCGTTCATCACGATGGCCCCGGCTTGCTGACTGGGACGCTTGGCCCGCTTAAGCTTTGCTTGGAAAGTCTCAATGTCCGGGTACCCCCGTTCCAGTAAGCAAATGTGCGTCGTTTCAGCGATAGCTTTAAACCCGAGCGCCTTGAAATAGGTGGCGGTGCACGGTTTGGTGTAAACGTAAGCTTGTTCAAAACGGTCGGCCGTTAAGCGTTCTAACAGCGCACCGGTAATTTTAGCTAATAAATTGTTATGCTTGGCGGTATCCGCAACGGCAACCAGCTTAATAATGTTTTGGTACGTCGAGCCGGTCGCAATCAACTGTCCCTGGTCATAGATCCCAACGGTGTAATCTACCTGTTCGTCGGCAACCAGGCCAGCCTGAGTTAGTAGCGCTTGCCACGCCTTCTTTGCCGAAGCGTTAATGTCCAGCCACAGTCGTGTTACTTCCATTATCTCCGCCTCACTTTGCAGGTAATAACTTCAATAGTAGCTTTGCTACCAGGTAAATGATGAAGAGGACCAGGAAGACGCCGCCCATCCCAAACCCCATCAATTCAAACGCAACTTCTAGATTGTTCAGCATGTGTCTGTCTCCCTTCTACATGAAGAATGATAACAAGAGGCCACCGGCAATAACCGAACCGATTTGCCCAGAAACGTTGGCACCAACCGCGTACATTAAGACGAAGTTCTTAGGATCTTCATCCGATGCCATCTTTTGAATCACCCGACTAGACATTGGGAAGGCTGAAATCCCAGCCGCCCCAATCATTGGGTTGATCTTTTCTTTCCGGAATAAGTTCAGTAACTTGGCGAAGAGCACCCCACCAATTGAGTCCATCACGAAGGCAACTAACCCAAAGGCGATGATCATCAAGGTCTGGAGGTTCAAGAATTGGTCAGCTTGCAACTTAACGGAAATCGTTAACCCTAACAGGATGCTGACAATGTTGACTAATTCGTTTTGCGCCGTAGCCGATAAGCGGTCCAGCACTCCACATTCACGCAGTAAGTTCCCGAACATCAGGAACCCAACCAACGGTAACGAAATTGGGGCAATAAACCCGGCTAAAATCGTGACAATAATTGGGAACAAGATCTTGGTCGTCTTCGAAACACTTTCGGCTTTGTAAGTCATCCGAATTTGACGTTCCTTCTTGGTCGTGACGGCCTTGATGGCAGCTGGTTGAATAATTGGAACCAGCGCCATGTAGGAGTACGCCGCGACGGTGATCGGCCCCAGTAAGTTTTGCGCTAACTGGTTCGAAACGAAGATGGCGGTTGGACCATCGGCCGCCCCGATAATCCCGATTGAAGCGGCTTCCTTGATATCAAAGCCAAAGAGTACCGCAACAATAATAACGAAGAAGATCCCGAATTGAGCGGCCGCCCCGAACAGTAACATGAACGGGTTCTGCAGCAACGGTCCGAAGTCGATCATCGCCCCGATCCCGATAAAAATCAGGAGCGGGAACAGTTCCGTGTTGATCCCGGCTTTGAATAAGATATCCAAAACCCCTTCGGCCTTCGTACCGCCGACCATTTGCGTTAAGACCCCGGTTTGCGGGAAGTTAACGAGGATCGAGCCTAACCCCATTGGAATCAGCAGGGTCGGTTCGTATTCCTTTTTAATCCCCAGATAAATCAAGATACCGCCAATTAGCATCATGACAATCTGGCCAAAGGTAATCGATGTAATTCCTTGAATCAGCGTTTCCACATTGCTACCCCTTTCAGCTAATTGTAATTAGCGCGTCACCCGCGTTAACGGTGTCATTTTTATTGACGAATAATTCCTTAACGGTCCCGGCCTTGTTAGCCACGATTTCATTTTCCATCTTCATCGCTTCAAGCACTAACAATGGTTGGTTTTCCTTAACTTGGTCACCAGGTGCCACCAAAATCTTGATGATTGTCCCAGGCATTGGGGCGCTCATTGCGTTGGCCGTGTCCCCGGTTGGTTGTGGGGCCGCAGCTGGTTGTGGTGCGGCTGCCGGCGCTTCAGAAGCGGGTGCTGGCGCTGCTGCTACGGCTGGTGCCGGGGCTGGCGCTGGGGTTCCCCCGATTTCTTCCATTTCAACTTGGTATTCCTTACCATCAATGGTAATTTTAAATTTCCGTAACATTATTACTGGTCAACTCGCTTTCTGATTGATTTAACGACGAACTTTCCGTCGCCGACCGTGGTGGCACAACTGCTAGCAATCACGCTAACTAACTGCGCTTCCGGATTTTGCACGTACAGATGCTTTAACACTAACTGGCTGTCCGTGGCTTGCGTGGCGGTAACACTAGCGGCAATTAACGCCGGCACCACGTTTTGCTTCGGATCAACTTCAACGTATAACGGCACGTCTTCCCACTGCGGGGTCGCCGGCGTCGCCGTTTGCGCTGTGGTTGCGGGTTGCGCCGCTACTTCGGGCTCGGCCGCAGCCGACTTGTGAAAGAGCCGTTGCCAAAAACTAGCCATGGGTATTCACTTCCTCTTCAAATTAATGCGTGGCTCATTGTGGAATGTAGAACGGCATGTGACCGGTCAAGAGAATCGTCACAACGAAGATGGCGAAGACCCCGAGCGCGTACTTAGCCGTTTCCTTTTGCCAAGCACCCATGTCCAAACCAGTTAAACGGAGTAACAGGTAAATGAAGGCAACTAACGGACTTAACAAGTGGAACGCTTGACCCATTAAGGAAGCTAAGGCCATTTCCATATTAGTAAAGCCGTATGCGTGACCCGCTTGTGCCAAGACTGGCAATACCCCGAAGTAGAACCCGTCGTTTGACAGGAAGAACGTCCCGGGTGCGGAAATCACGGCAATCACGAGTCCCCAGAAACCAGCTAATTGGTGTGGGATGATTTGAGTAAAGCTCTTTGCCAGTGCGGTGGCCATCCCAGTTCCTTGGAAGAGTCCCATGAAGACCCCGGCAGCGAAAACTAAGATAACAACTTGCACGGCGTCCCCACCGTTAGCACCAATTCGTTTGGATTGGTCCTTCAGCTTTGGGTAGTTGACCATCAACGCGATACAAGTACCAACTAAGAAAAGCAACAATGGTGGCATTTCCAACGCTTTAACGAAGGAGCCGGCAACTAACCATGCAATTAAGATGATCGTTAAGATCCCGTTGAACGCGAAGTTCTTCGGCCGCCGCATTGCAGCGGTTTCGGGGTCGGTCACTTCGATCATGGCGTCAATTTCATCCTTGGTTAAGTTCTTAATCCCAAGGCGTTTCCGTTCACGCTTACCCATTGACCGGGCAACGACGAAGATAACGTAGAGTAACGCTAAGATCATCCCTGGTAAAACGTAAGCTAAGATGCTGGCATCAACGTGTAACACGGCCATTGCCCGGGCGGTTGGACCACCCCATGGCAGTAAATTCATGATCGTGTTTTGTAAGATAACCAAAACCCCTAAGTCCATCATCCGCATGTGCAACTTCTTGTAGATCGGAATGAAGGCTGAACAACAAATCAAGGTGGTCGTGGTCCCATCACCGTTCAAAGAAACGGCGGCGGCTACGACGGCGGTTGCCATCAGCACCTTCATTGGGTCACCCTTGGCGAAGTAAATCATCCGCTTGGTGATCGGGTCAAATAACCCGGCGTCCAACATAATGGAGAAATAAAGAATGGCAAATAATAACATGATCCCGGTGTTGGCCGTCGTCTTAATACCCTCTAAGACAAAGTCCCCAATGGTTCCTTTATTGGCAACTCCCGCAACCATCGCAATAATTCCGAATACGAGTGGTACGAGTACTAAGGCCGTAAACGGTGACATGATCTTCTTCATGATGATAAACATGAAGACGATGATCATTGCGTAGGCAATTATTGTTAATAGCATGGTTTCAACTCCTTTAAATTTATGATTCCATGATAACGTGGTGAAACCGCTTTTTCTAGGCGTTTTGTGCAGAAGAACACAGAAAGAACACTTTTACAACCAATTACACTTAAGAGATGTTCGTTGCTTAAACAGCGTTATAACACTGTTTATCAAACCATTATCTAAAACTTAATAATTATATATCCGCTTTCATTGCTCATTTATACACATTAGTCGTCAAAAAAAGGATCCGGTCCCCTGACCGAATCCTTTTTAAGTTTGATAATATGGTGGTTTACCAATCACCAAATTTATCATCCTTTAATTGTTAGAGCAATTTCTGATAATGATCATCCGTTATCTTGCCCTGAAAGTGAGCGTCTTCTAACTTGTTAAACTTTTCTGCTAAATAATAAGCCGTCAAGTACAGTGTCAACTTACGTTTGACAATTGCTTCGGGATCCAGGTCATCCGAGACCTGGTGCGATTTTACAATCATGTCAGCGAATTTACGTTGGTCTAGCTTTAAATTATGATTATCATGGTCCTTTGCCATGTTAATAACCCCCTCTGCTTAAGCGACTGTGCACAGTTCAAGATTAACATATTTTGGCGAATTTTCGGGTTTTAAGATTGTTCTTTTCCTGTTTTTATATAAAAAACACACATAAAAAACATTATATTTTTTATATCGAAATCCTAAAATAAATCAAGTTGTTGCGGACCTAAATCACCGAACGAAATTCCCAGCAAAGCTTTTAATTGTAACGCGTTATCGGCGGCGTCCCCGCCCGAGTTATTATTAAAAATCACACAAACTTCTTCGGTCTGGGGTGCCAACTGCTCAACCACGGTTTTAAAGTCGTTCAGTTCCTGGTCGCTATAACGGTAGAGGGTTCGCTGACCGCGCCAGTCCGGTCCCTTATTCGACCAGCCCTTCTGGTTGCGACCGTGTAGCCGTAGCAACGCGAGTTTCGGGCTGGTCACGACCGGTTCGAAGGTCACGCCGTCATTTAGCGCGTGCGGTTCATCCACAACCACGTGGGCAACGCCCAAATCACGCAAGAAGTCGAACACCGCGTCCTTCACGCCCGGCTGGTACCAGCTTTGATTCCGGAACTCAACGGCAATCGGGACCCCCGGCAACCAATCGACCATTCGCTGTAAATAATGAAAATTGCGGTTCGACCGCTCAAAGAACGGTGGAAACTGAAACAGCACCGCTTTTAACTGCTGGTGTTGAATCAACGGTTTCAACATTGCCCGGTACTCGCGGTAGGCGGTCTTCAGCGCGTCCATTGAAAGCCCCTCGTCCTGCGTATTATGCAGGGTCATCACCTGATTGGCCTTTAAGATGAATTGAAAACGAGCGGGTACGGCCTTCTGCCACTTTGCAACCGTCGTCACCCGCGGGATGCCGTAAAACGGCGTGTCGACTTCCACGACCGGCAACACCCCCGAATACTCGGTCAGCGTCAGCTTATCGGTTCCGCCCAATAAGCTCGGGTGTTCACTCCACGTTGTTAACCCGATCGTAATCATGATAAGGTCACGTTTTCGAAGAACTCAACCGCGTTTTGTTGGACCATCGTGAAGTCGAACGGCAGTTGGAGCGGTTCCTCGTTGATGGCCATCACCCGCGCCTGCGGGTTCCGGTAGTCGATCAAGCCGGCAAACGGGTAGACCCGAAACGAGGTCCCACAGATGACAACTAGGTCGGCCGCCTGTAAGAACGCTAATGACCGTTGAATGCTTTCCTGAGCAATCCCTTCGTCGTACAGGACAACGTTGGGTCGCAAGTAACCGTGGTCAGTCGCGTGGTACGGTGATTTTAAATAATCCGCCCACGGTACTGACTGACCGCAAGCCGTACAATAGATGTGATACAGGTTACCGTGAAATTCGACCAAGTTTTTGGTGCCGGCAACGTTATACAAATTGTCAATATTTTGGGTGATCACGCTGGCACGTCCCTGCTGAGTAAGGGCCGCCATTTTCTCGTGGATCACGTTGGGTTTTGCGTCCGGATAATATAAATTATCTTGTAAATACTGGTAAAAATCTTGGGGATGTTCCGCCAAAAAAGCGTGGCTTAAATAGTATTCCGCGTTATGGTGCTGCGTATACAAGCCGTTTTTGGAACGGTAATCCGGAATACCGGACGGGGTCGAAACCCCCGCACCGGTCATAAAAACAATGTGTTGGCTCTGATTTAGTAATTCTTGTGCATCAACCATCTGCCAAGCCCCCTAACCTTAACGTAACGTGTATGGTAAGTTCATTTCTTCAAATAATTGTTTAACCGTCTTAGCGTAAGTTTCCTTGAAAAAGGCGTCGCTATGCTTCTGGGCCGGTGCTGATAAGACAAAGGCGTTCTGACGGTCGCCCTTGTTCAAGCCGATGTAAGCGCGGGTGTGTTTCTTCTTATCCAACATGTCCGAATGATAAATATCGAACAGTTGGCGCACTTCTAAACGCTGTTGGCGTTCACTAAAGACGTTCTGCACGGTCACAAATTCGCTGCCGTGTAACATTGGTAAGTGCCAAGCGGTCATTTGCTCATCGAACGCTTTGAACAACTTCACCACGGCCCGACGCATTGCGAACGGCGTATCGACCGCCTTTTCACAAATTACCGCGAACAAGTCCTGGGCAGCTGGAAAGGCCTTCGGGTAATTATCGGCTAACTTCGCCGTTAACTGTGGCGTTAACTGACCGTCAAAGAAAACCAGGAGGTCGGTCAGGGTCAGTAACCGTAACGTCATCATGGCGTCATCCTTACCAGCTTCTTCGGGGTCGATGGTTGCCTCGACCCCCTTAACGTATAACTCGGCGATGTTATCATCAATTAGGTCGTGTTGCCGCTGCTTTTTCACAACTAGCACGTGGCTAACCATGTCGTACAGTTCGGTGGCGATTGCCATCAACTGTTCGTCTAACCGTTGATCACGGGTGGTTAAATTAAAGGTGATCTGCGGAAAACCTTGTAATAACAACAATAAGTGGAGTAACTCGTGGGACGCCGTGTAGTTAGGCGCCGTAACGTCGTTGACCATCACCGTCAGATCACCGTCGTGCAACGCTTGTTGGGCCTGGTCGTGGCGGACGTACCCCGCCTTGTCCGTCCCAAACTTCACGGTAATGTTCCCTGGAAACAGGCTGTTGGCGGTCGCTAATAAATCGGTTACGGTTGCGTTTAATTGTGGTTCAGTCATTGGTCTCTTCCTTTGTTTGGCGCAGCGCGGTGATCAGCCGTTGGGTGGTCGCTAAGTCTTGCTGCGGTGCTAATTCAAGCTGCTGCAACACGGCTGGCAGTTCCGCCGGAGTGGCGCCCGCTGCTAACGCTAATGATTTTAATTGTAAGTGCATGTGGCCCTGCTGAATACCGGTCGTAACTAGCGCACGCAGCGCCGCCAAGTTTTGGGCGAGGCCGACCGCGGCAATAATTCTAGCTAAGTCACCAGCCTGGTCCACTTGCAGTAGACGCTGATTCAACTGGGCTAATTCGTTAATTTTGATGGAGCCACCCACGATGCCGACCGGTAACGGGATTGACAGCGTCCCACGCAAGGTCTGACCATCGCTGGTCCAGCTACTCATGCCGCGGTAATGACCGTCCTTGGCCGCGTAGGCGTGCGCGCCGCTCTCTAAGGCCCGCCAATCGTTACCGGTCGCAATCGCCACGGCGTCAATGCCGTTCATGATGCCCTTATTATGGGTCGTCGCCCGGTACGGATCAATTTGGGCAACGGTACTAGCCGCGGCGATTTTTGCCGCGACCAATTTACCCGAATAGCGGCCCGCCTGGAGTAACGCGACCGGAATCGCGCACTCGGCCTTGACCAGACTAGCCGTCGCAAAGTTCGATAAAATACTCATCAGCGGATCGGTTTTGGTTAGTACCCCAATCGACTTAGCGACGGCCTCCAACATCGTATTCAACATGTTAGCGCCCATCGCCGCCTGAACATCAACGAACAGGTCAACCGACAAGTAGCCCTGCCCCAGTACGCGGGTCCGAATCCGGCGGGCCCCGCCACCCCGCTTTTTAAGACTGGGGTGGGCGGCATCGGCTACCCGCAACAGCTCGGCCTGGTGCGCTTCGATCACGGCCGCCGTTTCTGCCGGCGCGGTTAGTTGTTCCAAGACGATCTGCCCGATCATTTCACGCTGGTTCAGCGTCGTCTTAAACCCGCCGGCGCGTTTGACGATCTTAGCACCGTTACTAGCAGCCGCGATTACCGAGGGCTCCTCGGTCACCATCGGCACGACCTTGGCCTGGCCGTCGACCACGAAGTTAACGGCCAACCCCATCGGTAATGGGTAATCCGTTAAGTAGTTTTCAATAATCTGGTGGTGTTCCGGTAAGTAGTACTTCTTAAAAAGGGCCCGTTCAGCCGGCGTCAACTGAGCCTGCTCCGCAACGATGGCGGTGCGTTCGGCCCAAGTCTTTTGATAAAAATGGCGAAAATCAGCTGTCATAATATCCTTCCAATCCCAACCTTCAGTTTTCTGAATTCAAGTATTCCGAGATAATGCCTTCACGCACACCGCTTTCCGAAAAGACGACCCGGTCACTATCCAACATCTGTAACAAGGTCACTAGGGGTAACATCCCACCGACGATGATGTCGGCCCGGTCGTACTCCATCCCGGAAATACTTTGACGGCCCTTTTTCGAGCGCGCCAGTAAGTCGATGAACGTGTGAAAGACGGTCTCGGTTTTTAAGCGGTAGCCGTGAATGTCTTCCACCTTTAACTTTTGCTGCCGGCGCCGGTTGATGCGTGCCAACGTTCGGTTAGCCCCGCCCAGTAAAATGATCGGGTAGTGGCGCGCCTCACTCAACCACCAAATATCGGCTAGCCGGTTACGCAAAAACATCTGTGCCCGAAACAACTGGTCAGCGGCAATAACGTCGTCCAAGCCAAACTGTTCCGATAGCGTCACCGCGCCAAACGGGACGCTGATCAACTGTTGTTTACGACCATCCTTCACCAGGATCAGTTCGCAACTGGCCCCACCGGTGTCTAAAATCAGGCAGTCACTCACCACCAGCGAGTTAACCACCCCAAGGTAGTCGTAATACGCCTCATCATCACCGGATAAGACCCGTAAATCCAACCCGACCGATTGACGAACCCGGTCTAAAAACTCGCGCTGGTTCTGGGCCATCCGGACCGCCGCGGTCGTAATCCCAATAACGGCGGTATGCGGCATGGCCGAGTAAAGGCACCGAAAGCCTTGTAACGCCCGAATCGTCCGTTCAATTGCTTCCGGTTGCAGGACGTGCTGAGCACCCATTCCTTGCGATAACCGGGTATCTTCCTTAACCCGTTTGATTTCCGACGCGGTCCCGTTCTCGTGGATGCGACTAACGGCCATCCGCGCTGAATTCGACCCTAAATCGACAATTGCTAAGTTCTTCATCCACACCACGCTCACTTTTCTATAAATTAACGCTTTAACTAGTTACAGTTTACCATTAATTCGCGTTTGACTGGGACTTGCCGGTCACGCTGAGAATGGGGCAAAAGTCGCGCCCCATCATTTAGCCACACCCTTGTAAAAAAACAACCAGTAGTCACCGACCACTGGTTGTCATCCGGTCCTTACTTGGTAGGGGCCAAGTAGGGCGCTAATAATTTTCGCACGTCGGCGGTTGACTTGGCGTCCATCATCCGGTTACGTAACGCGGTCGCGCCGAGTTCCGGACGGGCGTAAATCTTGAAGAAGCGCTTCAACGACGGGAAGCGGGGAACGTCGTAACGGGTCGCAAAGTCGTCAAATAAGTCTAGTTGCATCGCCAACAACCGTAACAGTTCCGGTAGCGAGTGCGGTTGAGGCTGCGATTCGAAGGCGAACGGGTTAGCAAACACCCCGCGACCGATCATAATCGCGTCCAGTCCGGGGTGGGCCTTAGCTAATGCCAGCCCCGCTTGGTAGTCCGCAATGTCACCGTTAATTTGTAACAACGTCTGCGGAGCAATTTCGTCGCGCATCTTGATCAGCTCGTCAATCACTTCAAGGTGGGCCGGCACCTTGCTCATTTCCTGCTTCGTCCGCAAGTGGACCGTTAATACGGCGACATTTTGCCGGAGTAGCGTCGGAATCCAAGTCCGAAATTCGGCTAGCTTACTATAACCCAGCCGGGTCTTGGCACTCACTGCCAAGCCGGACGTCTTGGCCGCCGCGATGACGTTAGCCGCCCATTCGGGATTCCGAATCAGGTCGCTACCACCGTGGTTTTTAATAACGGTCCCGTCCGGGCAACCCATGTTGATATCAACGGCTTGAAAGCCGCGCTCCCGCAACACGGCGGTGGCCGCCGCAAAATCGGCCGCTTCGTTACCCCAAAGCTGGACGACCGGTCGCTGTTGTTCCTGCGGTGCCACGTACAGGCGGCCGTGAACCGGGAACTTCGTATTAGGGTCCGTAATCGCCTTAGCGTAAACGAACTCACTGAAAAAGGCATCCGGCGCTGCGGCCTGCGTAATCACCTGACGAAAAACGGTGTTACTGACGGCTTCCATCGGTGCCATGGTAAATATCGGACGGTGCGCTTGCCGGGCTTGATCGGCAAGCTGCGTCCAAAACGGGGTTTCTGTCACGATCAGTTACTTCCTATCTATTTTTGAATGGTTCTCATTTTAGCATGAATACCGCGGGAATGCAGGTCTCGACTTTGCGGGACTAAGAAATCCGGCAGGCGCACTAGTTGTGTGCCTGCCGGATTTCTTGGCAATTATGCCGAAAACTACGGCTTACTTGAAATAGTTAATGCCGATAGCATCCTTCATTTCACTCCAAGTTTGGTCGGCCACCACGTTAGCTTTGGCGGTCCCGTCCTTCAAAATTTGGAGTACTTGGGCCGGGTCAGCTTCGTAAATCGCCCGCCGTTCGCGAATTGGCCGTAAGACCCCGTCCAAGACGTCCATTAAGTAGCGTTTGATCTTAACGTCACCCAAGCCACCGTGTTGGTACTGGGCCTTTAAGTCGGCAACTTTGGCCTTATCGTCATCAAAAATGTCGAGGTAGGTAAAGACGACGTTACCGTCAACCTTACCCGGATCTTCAATGTGAATGTGATCCGGATCAGTATACATCGACATGACCTTCTTCTTTAACGTGTCGGCGTCGTCGGACAAGTAAATCGCGTTACCCAGCGACTTACTCATCTTCGCGTTACCGTCTAGCCCCGGAATCCGACCCAGTCCCTTTGGTGGGAAGTAGCCTTCCGGTTCGACCAACGTATCGGTGTTATAAGTCTTATTGAAGCTACGGACCAGTTCACGAGTTTGTTCGAGCATCGGTTCCTGATCGTCACCCACCGGAACGGTCGTCGCCTTGAAGGCCGTGATGTCGGCAGCTTGACTAACTGGGTAAACAAAGAAGCCGGCCGGCACACTTTCACCAAAGGCCTTCTGTTTAATTTCGGTCTTCACGGTTGGGTTACGGTTCAACCGCGAAACCGTCACTAAATTCAAGTATTGGTTCATCATGTCGGTCAACGCCGTGATTTGTGATTGCACTAAAATTGTGGTCTTCTTAGGGTCGATGCCGACCGCTAAGTAGTCCATGGCAACTTGTAACAAACTCTTACGAATCTTTTCCGGATCATGGGCGTTGTCGGTTAACGCCTGGTTATCCGCGATCATAATGTACGTATCGTAGTCGCCGGTATTTTGTAGTTCAACGCGGTTACGTAACGAACCGACGTAGTGGCCAATGTGCAACTTACCGGTTGGGCGGTCACCCGTTAAAATTACTTTTTTTGTCATGCTAAACATCCTTTCATCGTGTCGCTTTAGTTTTAAAATAGGACGAAAAAACGTCCTAATCGACTTTGATAGTCAATTAGGACGCATCACCGTGGTACCACCTAAATTGCAGAAACCTGTTTCTGCCACTCGTCACCGATAAGGGTGGGGTCCCCGGTTTGCACCGAATCTCCAAAAAGCCAATTCGGTTGTCCGTTCCGGCTCTCAGCACTGGCCGAATCTCTGTTGGTGGACTTCCTACTGTTCTTTTCTTCAACGATTAATTAGCTCTAGTTTAAGCGTTATCGTACGGCCTGTCAAAGGTTAGAAAAGCTTTAATTGACCGACCCGTTCCACCGCTTCGGTTAACCGTTCTTCCGAAACTAGCAGGCCGATCCGGACGTAGCCCTCACCGTGGGGGCCAAAGCCGTTGCACGGCGCCACCGCTACGCTGGCTTTATCCAGTAACAGGTCGGCAAATTGCTCGCTGGTATAGCCCGCCGGCACCTTCATTAACGTATAGAAGGCACCACCCGGTTTGTAAGCCGGCCAGTTGATCTTGGCCGCGGCCGCGAGCAACGCGTTGCGCCGCGACTCGTAGCGGTCGCTGATTGCCTGAGCCGCCCGTTGGTCACTATTAAGGGCCGCCATCCCCGCCCGTTGAATTGCCGGGAAGACGCTCACAAATAAGTGGTCCTGAATTAAATTAATGGCTTCGATCATATCGGGATTACCAACCGCAAAGCCTAACCGCCAACCGGCCATGTTATAAGTCTTGGAGAAAGAATACATTTCAATCCCCACGTCCTTAGCCCCCGGTGTTTGTAAGAAACTGATCGGACGCTTGCCGTCGTAGCCAATCGCACCGTAGGCAAAGTCACTAACGATGCCAATCTGGTGGCGTTGCGCATACGCCACCGTTTGGCGGTAAAATTCCGGCGTCGCAACCGCTCCAGTCGGGTTGTTCGGGTAGTTCATGTAGAGCAGCTTAGCCGCGTCGGCGACTTGTGGATCTAAGCGGTCGAAGTCTAATAGGAAGTTATTTTCTTCCAGCAGCGGGTAGGTTGCCAGCTTAACTTGGGCCAGTGCCACCCCCGAAAAGTAATCCGGGTAACCCGGGTCGGGCATTAAAATCGTTTCACCGGGGTTCATTAACGCGTAGGGTAACTCGACTAAGCCGATTTTCGTGCCCCCCAGCACAGCCACTTCGGTTTCAGGGTCAAGCTTGACCCCGTACTCGCGTTCGTAAAAGTCGGCGCAGGCCTGCTTAAAGTCCGGTTGGCCGCGGAACTGGGCGTATTTATGGGTTGCCGGGTCCTGGGCCGCCGTTGAGAGGGCTTCGACGATGAACGGCGGCGTTGGCTGGTCGGGGTTTCCCTGACCGAGGTTGATCACGTCGGCACCGCTAGCAACTTTCGCGTTGACCCGTTGCACTAGGCTGGCAAAAAACTGTTTCGGTAAATGTTGTAAAATTTCTGATTCTGAAAAACGCATGAAGGCACCACTTTCTCTTATCAATTTAATAAAGTTCGGGACGCCGGTCATCAAAGACCGGGATTTGGCCGCGCACCGCGGTGACTTGCTCAAGGTCGAGCGTCGCCGTAATGAGCTGAGCATGGGCCCCGGCAATCGCCACGATTTTCCCCAACGGGTCGATGACGAGTGACTGACCGCCAAAGTCGTTGTCGGGGTCACTACCGACCCGGTTAACGGCCACCACGAACGCCTGGTTCTCAATGGCGCGGGCCTGTAACAATAGGCGCCACTGCGGCAGGCGGACGGTTGGCCATTCGGCACTCACGAAAATCACCCGCGGCCCCTGCGCCGCCTGCTTACGTAACCATTCCGGGAAGCGAATGTCGTAGCAGATGACGCCCATTGCCGGTACGTCGTCGATTGGAAATAGATTTTCCGTCTGCCCTGCGGTAATGTAGCGGTCCTCGGCCATTAAGCCGAAGCGGTGGACCTTATCGTAACGGCTCAGCAACTGGCCCTGGCGGTTCACAACCAACATTTCATTATAATAGTGCCCGTCACGCGCCACCGCGACCGACCCACCCACGATGTTGACCTTGAACTGGCGGGCCAACCGTCCCAGCAGCTTAAGCGTCCGCTCACCGTTATCGTCCGCCAAGACGTTTAAGCGTTTCAAGGCGTAGCCGGTATTCCACATTTCGGGTAACACCACCACGTCGACGGTTTCTTCCGCCGCTTTTTGAACCGCGGTCTCAACCTGCGCAAAGTTCGCGTCCGGATCACCAAAATGAATATTTAATTGTGCTAAGGCGACTCGCAAAATCCCACCCCATTAATTAGAATTATTAAAATCATATTAGAATATTTTAGGATGGCTTGCAAGTCTAACTCCCGAATATTTCGCAGGTCACGCTAGGCACTTTCATTGACAGCGCCCCTAAATCCGCCTAGAATTATTCAAGCAATTTAGCCGATTTAACAGACGGGAGGCCCTATTTAGTGGCAATATCAGCAGATGAACAACAACAGGAACAGCACCGGGTCGATCGGGTCATTGCGCAAGTTAAAGCCCGCGCACAACAAACGGACCAGTTACTCGCCAAGGCCCACCACGAAACCGATGTAATTCAGAAGAACTATGGTGATAATAACTCCGTCAACACGTTCGAAGTCGACGACCGGATCGAAACCAACGCCGAACTTCAACAACAAAAACAAATGGTCGAACGGGCGGTCGAATCCGAATCGATTTTAAAACGCCAGGTCGGCGTCTTAAAGGATTTAAGTAACTCACCCTACTTTGGCCGCATCGATATTCAGGATTCGCCGAGTGACGCGCCCGAAAAGCTCTACATTGGGACCGCTTCATTCGTTGATGCCGATCAAAACTTCTTAGTCTACGATTGGCGGGCCCCGATTTCGTCGGTTTACTATAATGGCACCCTCGGGCAGGTCAAGTACCGGACCCCGGCTGGCGAGCAAACCACCGATTTAATGAAGAAACGCCAATTTCAGATTGACCAGGGTCAAATCAAAAACGTCTTCGACACCAACGAAACCGTCGGCGACGAAATCTTACAATCGGTCCTGGGCCAACAAAACGACGCCTACATGCAAAACATTGTGGCCACGATTCAAAAGGAACAAAACGACATCATCCGTGACACTTACAGCGACTTGTTGGTCGTTCAGGGGGTCGCTGGTTCCGGTAAAACCTCGGCCATCTTACAACGGATCGCCTTCTTGCTATACCATTCGCGGGCATCGCTTGAAGCCGATCAGATGGTGCTCTTTTCACCGAACCGCCTCTTTAGCCATTACATTTCGGAAGTTCTCCCGAGCTTGGGCGAACGCAACATGCGTCAGGTCACCCTGGCCGAATTTTTAAGTGCCCGCTTCCAGGGGCTGACGGTTGAAAGCTTATTTGAACGCTACGAAAGCGACCGCAAGCAAACGGCGCTCACGCCGGCCATCCGTAATTTCCAAGAAAGTGCCGCCTTTATGCAACAAGTTGACCAGTACTGTCACACGTTGACCGCCGATCAGCTCCGCTTCACCAACATCGTCTTTAACGGTGAAATCTTTTTCCATAAGACCGCCATCGAACGGATTGCGGCGAGCCTACCGGCGGCCATGCAGCCGGCCGACCGCTTCTTAGCCATCAAGAACACGCTGATCAAGCGGTTAAAGCACCGCATCGACGACGAAGCCCAGGCCGACTGGGTCAATGAGATCATTGACCAGTTATCCGACGAAGCTTACCACGACCTCCTTGGTAGCAAGCGCCGCGGCGCGTTTCAGTCGTTAGACGACGAAGTCTTTTATATTGGTAAACAAATTGTGACTAAGCGGCTCCGCCAAGTTTACGACGCGATTTACAACGGCTACTTTTTGGACACTTACGAACAATATAACGACTTTTTGACCCAGGTCGAGCGGCCTACCGACGTCACCGCACAGCAGTGGCAGGAACGGCTCAAAGCGTTCCGTAACGGCATCGAGTACCACCAAATTGGCCTAGTCGACTGTGCGCCGCTCTTGTTGCTACGCGACATTTTAACCGGGAGCGGTCAGAACCGGCGGATGCAGTACATCTTCGTCGATGAAATGCAGGACTATTCACTGGCCCAGCTGCTTTACATCAAGCACGCTTTCCCGTTAGCCAAGTTCACGCTACTGGGGGATAGTGAGCAGGCGCTCTTCAAGGACATCGAACGGCCACAGCAATTACTGGAACGCTTACGTGACGCCTTCGACGTGCGGCGGGCGAACTTGATCACCCTCAATAAGAGTTACCGTTCGACCAAGCAAATCACCAACTTTGCCAAGGCGTTACTACCGGACGGTGACCAAATTCAGGCCTTCACCCGTGAAGGCGACCTCCCTAAGGTGATGATCCGCTACGGCACCGACGCCGCGTTTGCCGGTCTCCTGACCGAAGTAAACCGGCAGCTTACAACCACCCACACGGTCGCCGTGCTGACCCGCGACCTAGCGGAAAGTAAGCAAGTTTACCAATTTCTAAAGCACCACACCGTCACCACTCTGATGGCCGACAGTGACCGGACTATGCCGGAAGGGGTCATCGTGATGCCGATTTACCTAGCAAAGGGGTTGGAATTTGACGCCGTGATTGCCTACGACGTCTCGGCAACCAACTACCCTGATCAGCAATCGGTCGGCATCCTGTACACGATTGCCTCACGGGCGATGCACCATTTGACGTTACTCAGTATCGGCGACATCTCCCCACTAATTACCCACCTCGACCCGCAACTGTTCATGATTGAACACCAGGTCCGGGTTTAACAAAAAAATAGCACTAGGTTTTCGACCAAATCGAAAGCCTAGTGCTATTTTGTTATTTACGCTATGTGTTAGAAAATAGATTGTTCTATGTTTAAGTTAATTTTGTTCGGCTGGTTTGGGCGTATCCGGTGCGCGGTGAATCGCGTCCTTCAAAACAAACGGGGCGATCATCGTAACTAAAATGATGACCAAAATGATATCCGAGTAGTAATCCCCCGACAATAAGTGCCCCCGACAATAAGTGCGCGGAAAAACCGATTTGAGCCGTAATCAACGCCATTTCGCCGCGAGAAATCATCCCGGCTCCAACTAAGTAATTGCTGTGCCCACTAAAGCCGTTCAACTTGGCTCCCAAGCCGCAACCAAATAGTTTGGTGGCCACCCCGAGGAGCGTCATCACCACGATAAACGGCAACGATTGCCAAAAGCCGGCGAAGGTCATGTTCAAGCCAACGCTGACGAAGAACAGCGGAATGAACATCGTGTAGCCGACCGGTTCAACCGACACGTCGACCACGTGTTGATAGTCGGTCTGAGCAATCGCGACGCCCGCAAAGAACGCCCCGATTGCACCGCTTAAACCGACTAAGTCTGCCAACCACGCCATCGCTAAGCAAATCGTAATCGCCACAACGGTTGGTCCGGCCGCCATTAGCAAGTGGTCACTCAAACGCATCAGGTACGGGGCGACCCACTTGATCACCACGAACACGCCGGCAAAGAACGCCACTTGTTCCAATAGCACGATGGCCAAGTTCGTTTGCTGGGTGCCACCCTGGTCGCCCATCATCGAAATCATCACACTCAGTAAGATCACCCCGATGATGTCGTCGGCCACCGCGGCTCCAAGAATCGTGGCGCCTTCTTTAGTATCTAACGCCTTAAATTCCTTCAACACTTCCACTGAAATTGAGACCGAAGTAGCGGAAAAAATGACCCCGATAAAGAGCGACTCGAACCAACTAAAGTGAAACAGGCGGCTGGTCACTCCCATGACGATGACTGGGAACAAAACGCCAATGATTGCGACGACTACGGCCGGGCGTAAGTATTTTCGTAGCAGCGCCAAGTTGCTTTCCAGACCACCGATGAACATCAGGACGACCACCCCAATGTCCGAAAACGTCTGAACCAGCGTGCTTAAGTGGACCCAGTTCAAAATCGCCGGGCCGAGCACCACCCCCACCAAAATTTCGCCGATAACCGCCGGAATCCCCGCACGGTGCGCGAAGTGGCCGGCTAAGGTCGTTGCAAAGATCAATAAACAAAGTGTTCCCAAGAAACTCATCAAGTCACCATCCATCCGTTAATATTCAAGCCAGGTCTTTAACCTCACCTTCTATCATAACACCCCGCTTGTTAATTGACGTTATACGTCCGGGCACCCATGAATGCTCGTACCAGGTGCCAACTTAAGCCAATTAGTAGGCCAACCAGTGCCGGTACCGCCCAGTCCAAGCCAAGCTTTGCGAACGGCAAATAAGTATCATCCAGGGCTAACAACCGTTGAACCCAGTCCGTATTCGCAATGACGGCCGGTGCGGACCGCAGCGCATCTAAGACCGCCGGAATCAGCGTCAACGCGGTCGTCCACCGGTAAACGATCGGGTCATTATGAAAGAGCGGCGAACCGATTGCCAAAATAATGAGGGTAATCGCTAACGGGTATAAGAACATCAGCATCGGTGTCGACCAGGCAATGATCTGATCCAGGCCGATATTCGCAATTAGAAAGGACGCCCCGCAGGATAACCGGTTCCACGTCCGGTAACTGACCGTTGGAAACTTAGCGTGCAGCGCTTCGGAAAACGACGTCGCTAAGCCGACCGCGGTCGTTAAACAGGTCAACGTCGCCATGATGGCCAAAATAATTTCACCCGGTACGCCCATGAACGCGTTGGCGATTTGGGAAAAGGCAATGCCACCATCCGCAGATAGTTTAAATTGGGATAACGAGGTCGCCCCGATCCAAATCAGGCCAAGGTAGATCAACGCTTCCAAACTGATGCTTAGTAAGCTGGACTTGGCAGCCGTCTTGGCAATTGCCGCCGGTTGTCGTTGACCCATGCCGCGAATCGCCGTAACCACGGCAATGCCGAACAGTAGCGCTGCTAGGGCGTCCATGGTGTTGTAACCTTGTAAAAAGCCGTTTAAAAAGGCGTCCTGCTGGTAAGCCACCGTCGGGTTCGCAGTGGCCGCGGTACCCAGTGGATGGGTAAAGGCGAGACCAAAGATTAAGGCGAGTAAAATCAAGAATAACGGGTTGAGTAGTTTGCCAATCGTATCCACGATTCCGGTCGGTTTGCGGGCGGCCCAGTACGTCACGCTAAAGAAAATCAGCGAATAAATTAATAAGAACAGTGGTGCCTGCCCCGCGCTAACGTGACTGGCAATGCCGATTTGAAACGGCGTCGTCGCGGTCCGCGGTGTTGCGAACAACGGCCCCAACGTCGCGCAGGTCAAAATCATAAAACCGGTCGCGTACCGCTGTCCAATCGGCCGGGCAAGGTCGTAAATCCCGCTACTGTGCGTCACGCTAATCGCAATGATTCCCAGTAGCGGCAACAGGGTCCCAGTCAGCAAAAAGCCGCCCCCCGCAGTTAACCAGTGTGCGCCGGCTAACTGTCCTAAGTGGATTGGAAAAATCAAGTTGCCGGCCCCAAAGAACATACCGAATAACATGGAACCGATAATAATGTAATGCTTAATTGACAATCGTTGTGTTTGCATGGAATATCCCTCCGTTGCTTAACGTCAAGTGACTAAAATTAACAACTCAGCACACTCGGGCTAGGCCCCCAAAATTTGAAAATTGCACTTGCATGGCGAACACCCTTTCTGAGACTAAAAAAAGCGTCCCTACTGCTCCCAGGGAGCTAGTAAGGACGCTTGCGCGCGGTACCACCTTATCTTCGTGCTTAAGTTACCCTAAGCACCTCATCGCGTACGGCCACCAAACTGGTAGCGATACGGTCGTCCGGTAATGGGGACCACCAGTTAGCACTCGTCGCACTAACAGTTCACAGGCTACTTTCACGTTGACTTCGGCACCACTTCACAACCCCCAGTGGCTTTCTTAAGCACGGCATCACGTTACTCCCCTGCTCTTCACAATTAATCTCATTTATTTTTAATGCTTGCAATCTTATACTCATTTTACAGAACTGTCAAGCGGGTTTCTAAATTAAGCTAGTTAGCTAACACAAACTTTTCAATCGCCGCGGCGACCCCGCCCTCATCCTGACTAGTCGTTACGGCCGTAGCAGCGGCTTTGGCGGCGGGAACCGCGTTGCCCATCGCCACCGCCGTTTCTGCAAAGGCAAACATCGGCAGGTCGTTTTGCCCGTCACCGATTGCCATCACGGCTGCCGGTGCCAAGTCTAAGATCGTGGCTAAGTCTTTAAGTGCCTGCCCCTTATTCACACCAGCGGGCATGCATTCTAGGAAGTTGGCATCGGCCCGTACCACGTATAAGTCGTCACTAAACGCTTGTTTAACTTGAGTTTCGACCGCGTCCAACTGCGGCGCATCGCCGACAAAGGCGCCCTTAGCAATTTGAAAATCAGTGGGAAGCTCGTCTGGCTGCCGGACCAATACGCCAGCCTTGTTTTCCCACGCTTGGATCACCGTCACCCAGTTAACGTCGCGGTCGGCCGTGTAGACGGTACTGTGTTCATCCAGGACGTGAAACGGGACGTGCCGGGCTTGCCCGAACGCCGTTAACTTCCGGTAATCGGCGTTATCGATTAAGTGCTTGGCAACGACCCGGCCAGCCACGCTTTCAGTCACGGCGCCGTTATAGGTGATCACGTACTGGTCGTCACCGGTGATTCCGAGTTGCGTTAAAAACGGCTGGACGCCGGCTAGTGGGCGTCCGGTGCAGAGGACCACTTTCACCCCGCGAGCCACGGCCCGTTGCACGGCCGTAATCGTACTAGCTAACAAGTGCCCCCGCGAACTTAGCAGCGTATCATCAATGTCAATTGCAATCAGTTGGATGGTCATAAAAACGTTCCTTTCGTATGCGAATGCGGTTACAATTAACCCTAGCACCGCTATTGGGATTAAGACTAATATACCATGTTACCGCCATGAATACGGTTTCTTTTTGCAAACTAGCGGTCCGACTTTAGACAAACCGAGGCACCCTAATGAAAATTTTACACGAAACGGTTCAGCCGCTTGCCCGGCTGCCATTTAAATTTTACGAACACGATCCCGAAACCCCAATTAACGTCGCGCCACACTGGCACCAAGGGATTGAGCTGAACTACCTCGTCCGTGGTGAAACACTAACTTTCGTTGTTAACGGCACAACTACGATTTATCATCCCGGCGACTTATGGACGGTCAACCGACGCAGGGTCCACAGTGCCAGTGGACGTCAAGGCGCTGACTGGCAAGAATTCGGTCTGATTATCGACGACCACTTTTTACGTGACCGGGTCCCCAGCAGTCAATATTGGCAGTTGACGCTTGGCCAGGACGCACAGGCCACCCAAGCCGGCGCTTACGCCACGGTTCGCGACCACCTACTCGCCATCCGGACACTCGTCCACCAGCCCGCTGGTGAGTTACAACGACCAAAGTTCTCAGCCATTTTTACGACCTACTCGTAACGCTTGGAACCAGCTTTAATCACCCGCTGGCACCAAGTGCAGTCAACCCCAACCTGTCCCTTGTCGACAGCGTCATGCGGGCAATTGACCAGCACTACGCGAACCCAATCAGTGGCACGACCCTCGCCCGCCAGTTCCACGTGTCGCTAACGACGTTGAATCAACAATTTAACCAAACCGTTCAGTTATCGGTCAACCGCTACTTGCGACTGGTTCGCCTAATGAACGCCCGCCAACTACTTCTAGAAACCGACTTGAAAGTCACCTACATTGCGATCCAGTACGGATTTGGCAATGCTAAAACGCTGAACCGGAACTTTAAAGCCTGGAAGGGCGTTACGCCGAGTGACTACCGGCAAGCCGCCCGCCACGAAATTGACACCCGCTGCTTCTAAAAATGTCCCCTAAGTTGTCCGCGGCCGTGCTAAACTACGACCACTAATTCAACCAAGGGAGCGTTTTTTTATGCTAAAACTCATTGCCACCGACATGGACGGTACCTTTCTCAAAGACGATATGACCTATAACGAAGCCCAATTTGCGCTGCTATACCAACAGTTACAGCTGCGCGGCATCCGCTTCGTTATCGCTAGTGGGAACCAGTACGCCCAATTAAAATCCTTCTTCAAAGACTACCCTGACATGCTTTACCTAGCCGAAAACGGCGCCTATTGCCGCGACGCCAACCAGGTCTACGTCCAGCAAACGTTCACTCCGGCGAGCGTGCACGCCATTTTACAGCAGTTGCGTGCCATCGCCGACCTACAACTGATTGTTTGTGGCGTGAAAGGCGCCTACGCACTAACCAGTATGCCGGCCGAGCACGTTGCCACGATGCGCCACTACTACCACCAACTCACACTGGTCCCCGACTTTGCCACCGTAGATGACGCCATCCTTAAATTTTCAATCAGTTGCCCACCAGCCAAAACAACCGCCATCGTCAACAGCTTACGCACCGCCTTAACCGGGTTAGGCGAACCGACTAGCAGTGGCCACGGCGACATTGACATCATCCAACCCGGCATGAATAAAGCGGCCGGTCTCAAAGCGCTCGGCCAGCAATTAGGAATCGACCTCACCGAAATGGCCGCCTTCGGTGACGGCGGTAACGACCTTGAAATGTTACGCGAAGTCGGTCAGGGCATCGCCATGGCAAACGCCACGCCGGCCGTGCGCGCAGTTGCGGATCAGATCACCACGAGTAACCAACAACAGGGCGTGTTGACCGCAATGGCGGCGATGCTCAATGACTAAAGCAAGTTCCACTGCCATGACGATCAGCATTCTGAGTCTTTCGACCGTTAGCAACGCATCAACGGCGATTACCGGAATTATTCCACAACTGCGACGGGCATACCCGCAAGTGCCAACGACCGTGATCGAATGGCTGGTAACCATTGCTAATCTGAGTGCGCTAATCACCCTAGTCCTCAACCCACGCGTGGTTCGCCGTTGGGGGCTTCGCCGCGTCGTCATCAGTGGCCTGCTACTCAGCGCCTTCAGCGGCTGGTTACCCGCGCTAACGACCAATTTTACCGCCGTCATGCTAAGCCGCTTCGTCCTCGGACTTGGCATCGGCCTGTTCGCCCCGCACGCTATCAGTCTGATCAGTCACAGTTTCACCGGCGAGAAGCGGGCCCGACTATTAGGGTTTCAAACCGGGCTAACCGCCCTTGGAAATGCCGTTTTATTGGGTTTAGCCGGCATGCTGGTCAACTTGGGTTGGCAACCCGTTTTTTGGCTTTACCTCACGTTAGCCGGTGTCGCCGGCTTAGTTGCCCGCTACGTTCCGGAGCCCCGGCTACCTGACGGACCGCAACTCCCGGCTGCCCGGCTCCCCCGGCGGCAATAGGCCTTAGTCGGCCTGACGTTCATCACCTACTGCTTGATTTGGGGAGTTCAATTAAAATTACCCAGTTACTTTGCGGAACGGCAACTCGGGAGCGCCCAAACTTTGGCCTTCACCCTAGCCGCCATGAACGTGGGCGGTTTTCTCGCCGGTCTCAGTTTTGGTCCCGTTCACCGTTACTGCCAACGGCTCACCCTGACCCTGGGGTATGCCGGCGCGGCCGGCGCCGTTTGGGTGCTATGGCTCACTCACAGCGCCCCGATTGCCATAATCGCGGCCATCGGCTTCAACTGGATTTACTCTTACACCGGCCCGTACTTGGTATTTACCAGCAACGCCAACTTGGCCCCGACCCAAATCAATACTTTAAGCAGCGCGCTAACGATAGCAACTATCCTAAGCGCCTTCGTGGCCCCACTACTTTGGAACCAGGTGGGGCGCTTGGGTGGCGGTACGCTCACGACCAACGTTTTCTTCTGGATTGGCCTTAGTTTAGCCGTTTTAACCGGCGGCACGCTCTGGCTGGCGAAACGGTACTAACACAAAACCAGCGGCTGTAACATTAGTCACAGCCGCTTGTGTTTCTCCGAATATTGATAGTCGAAACGTGCGCCAAAAGTCAGCTGGCTCCGCTTAACCCCGTAAGTCCAACAATCCAAGCCCGGGATTATTCGCCTTACGCCGTTATGCTCACCAGCTAACCGACTTTTGTCACACTCTGTTTTAATTTATGCTCATTTAATCATCCGCGTACACGTCAAAAGCGGACAGTAACATTTCCTTAACCCCGGCCGCGTCGGGATCGTGCTGACCCTTACCGGTATCCAACTGACGCAATTGAGTCATCTCGCTATCGCTCAAAGCAAAGTCAAAGATCTCACGGTTACTCTTAATCCGGGCTTCATGGACCGACTTAGGGAAGACGATGATGCCTTCCTGATGCTCAAAGCGTAAGATAATCTGGCCGGCATCCTTATGGTACTTCGTCGCCAATTGCTGAATCACCGGTTCGTTGAATAACGCTTGGTTACCCTGGCCTAACGGTGCCCAGGCTTCCAACTTAACGTCATTTGCTGACAGTAACTGACGTAACGGCCGCTGCTGGAAATACGGGTTGAATTCGACCTGGTTAACAGCCGGCAGCGTTGCAAATTGCGGCACGAACCGTTGCCAAATTTTCGGCGTCATGTTGGATACGCCAATCGACTTCAGCTTACCGGCCTTTTTTGCGGCTTCCATTGCCCGCCAAGCACCGGGGACGTCACCGTATGGTTGGTGAATCAAATAGAGGTCGAGGTAGTCTAAGCCGGACTTTTCAAGTGAGCGGTCAATCGCCTTAGTGGCGGCTTCGTAACCGAAATCTTGTAACCATAACTTACTGGTTACCCAAATTTGATCGCGGGGAATACCGCTATCGCGAACCGCGCGGCCAACTTCATCTTCATTAAAGTAAGCGACCGCGGTGTCAATGTGGCGGTAGCCCGCCGCCAGCGCGTCAGTTACGGCTTGATAAGTGGACCCGTCGTCCGGAATTTGGAAAGTCCCAAAACCGATTGCGGGAATTTCATTGCCATCATTTAATTTAATCGTTGGATCTGTTGCCATTTAAAACCACTCCTATTCGTGTAATTGTTGCAAACTGGAACCAAAAATTTGTTCAATCGTGACTGGGTCGCGGTGATCAAAAAATTGACTCTCCTGCCGGTCTAAGTTAGCAATCGTCGCCATTTCCGTATCAGTCAACTCAAAATCAAAAACGGCAATGTTTTCGGCCATCCGGTTAGCGTGAACGGTCTTCGGAATCACCGTGATGCCCCGTTGAAGTAACCAGCGTAAAATCACTTGACCAGTCGTTTTACCGTGGCTGGCCGCAATTTTTTGCAGCGTTGGATTGCTGAATAAAGCGTGCTTACCCTCCGCAAACGGCGCCCAGGCTTCAACTCGGACCCCTTCACGCTGATTAAAGCGCACTTCGTCGGGTTGTTGGTACCACGGATTGACTTCAATCTGGTTAACGGCCGGTTGAACCTTCATCGTTAATTCCAGATTTTTAAGTTGGTCGGCATAAAAATTAGAAACGCCGATTGCCCGAATTTTACCAGCTTGGTAAGCTTCTTCCATGGCTTGCCAAGCTCCCATCACGTCGCCGTATGGTTGGTGTAATAAGTAGAGGTCCAGGTAGTCCAACCCCAACCGGGATAGCGACGCGTCAATGCCTTGCCGTGCCCGCTCGTAAGTGAATTCTGATACCCACAATTTCGAGGTCACAAACAGGTCTTCACGGGCCACCCCACTTTTTTGAATCGCCGCGCCGACCGCCGTTTCGTTTTGGTAAGCCGTGGCGGTGTCGATCAGCCGGTAACCGGCTTGAATGGCCGCACTGACGGCCGCTTCACACTGATCCAGGTCGGTCACTTGAAAAACGCCGAACCCGAGCTGGGGCATCGTCACCCCGTTATTCAATTTCACAATTGGTACTGTCATCGTTGCAACACCCTTCCTGATTGTTTTCGATGACTAGCTTACCGCGGAACCGAATACTTGAAAATTACCACTTATCAATACTAGTATACAAGTAACGTATACTACGACTGGAGGCACCGCAATGCTTGATAATTACCTACTGACTGAACTGGTTACCTTTGCAAAAACCGGGACGCTGGCAAAAACGGCCGCTGAACTAAACGTGACCCAACCAACCGTCACCCGCGGGATGCAAAAATTAGAAGCCGACCTCAACGTGCGCTTATTTGAGCGCCAACCCAACCGGATCACGTTAACGGCAACTGGTCGCTTAGCCGCGCAGCAGGCAGAAAAATTGCTGGCTCAACAACAAACCTTCGTTGCGCAAGTTCAAAATTTCGACCGCCGGCAAACGCGCCTTCAAATCGAAACGACCTTACCAGGGCCATTGCTTTTAGTCGATCGCCTAAAACCGCAATTATCACAGCCACTGCAAATTGACCGGTCATTAATTAGCAACAACGCGATTATTCAACACCTCGAAAGCTACCGGGCGTCACTCGTCTTCTCCAATCAGGAACTTCTAACTAGCACGGTCAGTTCCCAATTTTTAGGCACCGAGAACCTGATCGTGCACTTGCAAAAATTTATGTACCAGGCGAATCAGACGAGTATTACCTTTGATGAACTTCACGGATTGAGTTTCATCGTCCTCGATGACATTGGTAGTTGGAAACAAATCAGTCAACAAGCGATTCCCGACGCCAAGTTTCTCTATCAACAGCAACAATCCGCCTTTCAAGAAATTACCGCCTATTCAGCCTTTCCGTTCTTTAGCACCAACTTATCCCCGTTGCGGCCAGACAACGCCGCCCAATTAGCCGATGACGACCGGGTCGCGATCCCAATCAGTGATACCAGCGCCCACATGCCGATTTACGTAAACTACCTGACTAGTCAGCGAACGACCTTACAGCCGCTGATTACGATGCTTAGGGAGCACTGGCCAAATTAAAAAGACCCCATCCCAAACAGGATAAGGTCGTCGTGATGGTCTACATGAATAGGACGGTCAAATGGCTTTTAGCCATGGTGAAAGCTACCCTGGGGTGCTTGGCTTAAAATCGTATCCACCACGCTCCAGCCGCATTGAGACCAACCGGCAAGGCAGAAAGTTGCCACTATTCACGCTTGAATAATCGTTAAAACGTGCGCCAAAACTCAGCCGACTTTTGGCGCGCGTTCATTTTCTAATACAAATATTGTAAATCACTGGCCGGCGTCGGGTAAGCTAAAATCGTGCGTTGTAGCTTATTCAAAGTAACCTGCTGGTCGATCAACAACGTTAAATAGTTGATCATTTCATCGGCAATCGTACTTAACACGGTCGCGCCGACCACGGTCCCGGTCGTTTGGTCAACGATCACCTTCGCGCGGGCTACGTTAGCACCGAAACGGTAGTAGGAGAACCACTTGGTCATATCGAGATCGTTAACTTGGTAACGGTCACTGTCAGCTGCGGCGGTGGCCGCACTCATCCCCACTTGGGCCAATTTAGGTGCGGCGTACACCTGAGTCGGTACCGCCGGATAGGTAATCGGTGCCCCCGGCCGATCCAATTGACCAGCTAAGTAACGGGCTTCGTACCCCGCTAGCGGCGTCAACTTCGGGACCGGCGTTGCGCTAACGTCACCGATGGCATAAATATGCTCGTTGGCCGTTTGTAAATGGTCGTTAACCGCAATACCGTGCCGGTCAAACTTGACGCCAACGTTTTCTAACCCGAGATGGTCGGCGTTAGGTTGGCGGCCCGCCGAACAAATCACCAGGTCGCTGACCCGTTCAAAACCGTCGGCAGCCTTTAAGTGTAAGCCGTCCGCCTTCTTCTCGATGGCCTGAATATCTTCGTTTAAGTCAATCGTGACACCGGCCGTGGTTAATTCGGCCATTAGGTCACGAACTAGTTGCGGATCAAATTCCTTTAACGGGCGGTCATTATGGTGAATCAGGTGGACGTCGGCACCGGCCGCGTTGGCGATGGTTGCCAACTCAAAGCCGACGTAGCCGCCACCGACAAAGGTGACCCGTTTTGGCATGACGTCCAAGTCTAAAAAGTCGGTACTGGTTTTGAAGTATTCGTGACCCTTAATTGGTAAAATCACCGGGCGTTGGCCGGTCGCAATCACCACGTCGCGGGCCTGGATGACCGTCCCGTCGACCGTCAGCTGGCCATCACCTTGAAAGTACGCTTCGCCGTGCCGGGTCGCAATCCCCCGTTGCGTCAGACTGTTCAACGTACCGTCACTAATCCCATCCGTATAGCCGCGCTTATGGGCCATCAACGCCGGCCAGTCAACTTGGGGGCCACCGGTCAGCCCCTTAGCGTGCAAGGTGGTCGCGGCATCCTTAGCCTCAACGGCACTCAGTAAAATCTTCTTCGGATCACAACCGCGGTTGGGACAGGTGCCGCCCCACAAATCGCTTTCAATAATCACAACTTGTTTACCCTGAGCCTTTAAAGCACCGGCCATCGCCGTACCAGCGGGACCGCCACCGATTACCGCCACGTCATAACTTGTTGTCATACTTGATTCACCCTTTCTTTCGCATTAAAACTATCGAATTCGACTTTAAAATGCCAAAATTTACGCTCATGAATTTAGCGTCACAGTTCCTCGTGCGCGCCAAGATACGCCAGAACCGTCTGGCGGTCGAGGTACCCTTGCAGTTGTCCCTCTTCCGTAACTGCCAAGTAGTCATGATCACTCAGTGCCTGAAAGGCGGTGCGCAACGTTGCCTGCCTGTCTAAAGTTGCAATTTTACCCGCAGCGACGTTCGGCGCACTCGCCAGGTAGCCCTGTACCAGTCCGACCCGACCAACGTAAACGTCGTACACGTTCTTCGCCCGACTAGCCCCAAAAAAGTCGCGAACAAAGTCATTTTTCGGGTGCTGGGCTAGTTCCGTCGGCGTATCGACTTGAATCAGTTGGCCGTGACGCATGATGCCGATTCGGTCACCTAGTTTGAGGGCCTCGTTCATGTCGTGGGTCACGAAAACGATCGTATTATGGTAGCGAGCGTGTAACTTTAAGACTAAATCTTGTAACTGTTGTCGTGACAGCGGGTCGAGGGCGCTAAACGGTTCGTCCATCAAAACCGTTTCCGGTTTGGCCGCAATCGCCCGTAAGATCCCGATGCGTTGTTGCTCCCCACCCGACAATTCGTGGGACAACCGGTTGCGATAAACGGTGGGGTCGAGCCCCACTTCCGTCAGTAAATCGTCAACGGTTTGGTTGATAGTTTTGCGGGGAGTACCCTTCATCTCGGGAATCACCGCGATGTTTTGCGCGACCGTCATGGTTGGAAACAACGCAATTTGTTGGAGTACGTAGCCCATTTGCCAACGTAAATCGCGTACCGGCACGCTGGCGGCGTCGGTACCGTTCACCAAAATTTGCCCCTTGGTCGGTGCTTCTAGCCGGTTGATCATTTTTAGCGAGGTCGTTTTCCCAGAACCAGACGTCCCGACCAACACAAAGAGCTCACCCTGCGCAACCGTTAGATTAAAATCGGGAATGACCGTTTGACCGTTAAAATCTTTTTGAACGTGTCGAAATTCAATTGCACTCGTCATTTACTTGGCCCCCTTTAACAAACCGTGTTGTACTAAGTAGCGGTGCGCGACCGTGGCGGCCGACTGCTTCTTCACGTTAACGTCGTAGTTCATTTCCTGCATATCAGTTTCGGAAATCTGCCCCGCTAGCCGATTCAAGGCCCGCACGATTTGGGGATGGCGCTTAGCAAAATCGGCCTTCATCAGTGGTGCACCCTGATAAGTCGGGAAAAAGTGCTGGTTATCCGTTAGTAATGCCAAGTTGTACTGCCGCAACTCGCTGTCAGTCGAGTAGGCGTCGACCAGGTTGACCCGGCCGTCGTTAATCGCCTGGTACCGTAAAGCCGGTTCCATCGATTTGGCGGTCGTATTCAAATGGTACGCCTTTTTCAGGCCCTTCATCCCGTCATTACGATCAATGAATTCCAGCGTCATCCCCGGTTTAAGGACGCCTTCAATGCGGGTCAGGTCACCAATTGTTTTCAAGTGGTGTTGCTGCTTAAATTGCTTCGTGACCGCTAACGCGTAGGTGTTGTTATACTTCATCGGCTTCAGCAACGTCATTTGTTCCTGCTTGGCCAACCGCTGTTTCGCTAACGCGTACGTTTGTTTGGCGGTCATGCCCTTTGGGTTAGTGCCCTTCACCAGCGTTTCCAAGACTGAGCCGGTAAATTCGGGGTAAATGTCGATTTGGTCGTGTTGTAGCGCACTAAACAGGAAGGTGGTCTTGCCGAAGTTGGGTTTCAAGGTGACCTTGACGTGACTATCGTTCGCTTCAATCAGATCCTTATACATATTGATCAAAATTTCCGGTTCCGACCCTAACTTGCCCGCAATCGTCACCGTTTCAACCCGGTTGGCGTAGGCACTGTAAGCGCCGCCACCTGCCAGCAGGACAAGGATCACCCCAAAGACCGTCAGTGCCCGCTTCGGCTTAGCCGTTTGAAACCACCGGACCAGCGCACTCAGTAAGATTGCCAGTAGCGCCGATGAAATTGCACCGATCAGCAATAGCGGGGTGTTATTCCGGTCAATCCCTAACATAATGAAGGTCCCCAGCCCACCGGCACCAATCAGCGCCGCCAGCGTTGCCGTCCCGATAATCAAGACGAGCGCCGTTCGGATTCCCGAAATGATTTGAGGCATCGCAATCGGTAATTCGACTTTAAAAAGCTTGCGCATCCGCGACATTCCGAAGGCGTCGGCGGCTTCTTCGATCGAAGCGTCGATTTCTGAAATTCCTAAGTAAGTATTTTGGAAAATTGGTAGCAACGCGTAAATCACCAGCGCAATTACGGCCGGTACCGTCCCGATACCGACCAGTGGAATCAACAGTCCCAGTAAGGCCAGTGACGGAATCGTCTGCAACACACTGGTTAATTGGAGTAGTCCTTCCGCCCACTTTGGTCGCCGCGCGGCCCAAATGGCGAGGGGAATCGCCAGCATCATTGCAATGACTAACGATGCCATTGAAATCCCCAGGTGCTGCCACAGCGCCGTTAACAGGTCGCCGCGGCGTTCCATAAACGTCTGTACTAAGGTTTGCATAGTTTTCTCCATTTCCGACTCATTTTTTCTATCGTAGCATAGCTTGTAAATATTTCTAGCAATCCGCATGGTCCTAGATTATGTTGTAACTTAATTAGTTACAACTATTAGCATAATCATTTTCACGGGTCCTGTCAAACTCAAGGTAAGGTACTTCAAAAAATTTGTAAAATTTCATCATAAACTCATTGACATTTAATTTAGTGCTAACTATAATGATTGGCATTAGGACAGCTGAGAAAAGATAAGTAAGCGTGCGACGGTCCCTAGCGAGTCGGGTCTGGTGAAAGCCGATGACGAGTCAACGCCGAAAATGGTCTTGGAGCTGCTGATCAGCGAGCCAATTTGGTAAGCTCATCACGGGTGCGCCCGGTATCGCGTGCGGGTATCTTAATCACAAGATTGACGTACCCTTAAGCGCTTAACAGTAATGTTGGGCGGAATTCGTGGTGGTAACGCGGCTCTGTCGTCCCCGGAATCTGCAAATGTAGATTCCGGGGATTTTTTGGTTGTTTTAAAAATTAAGGCCTTACTTTGGAGGGATTGTAGATGAAAAAGCACTTACTAGTAACCACGGGGCTGACTGCCTTAGCACTGACGACACTCTTGGCGGGGTGTGGGGGTAAAAAAGCCTCGGCAACGGCCAACCAAACCTTAAATTTAGTCCAAGTCAGCGACCCGACGACCGTCGACGTCAACGACGTCCGCAACGCTAATGAATTCAATATTTTAAACGCCACTCAGGAAGGGTTGTTTCGGGTCACGTCCAAAAACGGCCATGACGACTTAAAGCTGGCTCAAGCCAAGTCGTATAAAGTGTCGGACGATGGCAAAGTTTATACGTTTAAGTTACGTAACAGCAAGTGGTCCGATGGTAAAGACGTGACCGCCCAACAATTCGTCGATTCGATTCTTCGCGAATTGAACCCGAAAAACGCCTTCGCCTATGCGTCCATGGCCTACGACATTAAGGGTGCCGAAGCCTACAACACCAAAAAGGGATCGGCCGATGCGGTCGGTGCTAAGGCGCTCGACAAGCACACTTTACAATTAACGCTAACCAACAAGACGCCCTACTTCCTGAAAAAACTCGCGTCGGTCGTCTTTTACCCGGTACGCCTCGACAAAATTAATAAGGTCGGCACCAAGAAGTGGAAGACCGACTGGAAGGATCAAGTTTACAACGGTGCCTACACCATGAAATCGTGGAAAACCAACGGCAAAATCGTGTTGACTAAGAACCCGAAATTCTGGAACGCTAAGAAAGTTAACTTCAAAACGGTCAACGTGACGACCACCGAAAAGGACGCGACCATCACGTCGTTACTCCAATCCGGACAGCTAGACGCCGTATTGACTTCCGGTGCCAACGCCGCCGACTTCAACAAGTTGACCGCCAACAAAAAAATCACGAAGCGGACGCAGGCGGGCGGCAGTACCAGTTTTGTCGTCTTCAACCAACACACCGGCGGCACTTCCAAACTATTAAAGAACGCTAAGATTCGTCAAGCACTGTCCCTAGCCATTAACCGGTCCGCGTACAACAAGGCAATTAACGGCGGACAAGGCGAGGCCGTTTACAGCTTCGTACCCGACAGCATCGACGTGAATACCACTAACTATCACGACTACGCGGGTAACCTCCTCACGCCGGCGCTCAAGAAGTTCAATACTAATGCCAAACTGCAACAACTGTTCCAAACCGGGTTGAAGCAGCTCGGACGCGACACCAATCTAAGCAAGGTCACCTTAACCTACCTGTCGTCTTCTAACGATGATACCGGTACCTTCTTAAAACAACAATTTGAATCCAAATTAGGGATTAAGCTCAAGGTCAAAACCGCCCCCGATGACGCCTCCTTTATCGCCGACCGTAACGATAATCAGTACGACCTATTGTCGAACGGCTGGACCGGCGACTACGACGACCCGTCGACCTTCCTAAATCTCTGGGTATCGACCGGCGGCTTCCAGAAATTCTTTGGCGGTTACGACAGCCCGGATTACGACAAACTTTACGCGTCGTTAGCCACCGTTTCGAACACGAAGCAACGGTTAAAGATTTACCGGCAACTAGAGCAACGGCTGTTGACTGAAGATTACGGGGTCGCACCGGTCACCGGCGAAAAGACCCAGATTTTTACCAACAAGCAGCTAAAGAACTTCCAGACACCGGTTTTTGGGCCAAACTACGACTACGTTTACGCGTCTAAGGATTAAGCAAAGAAAGGTGAGTGCGCATGCTAAAAGTGATTCTGAGGCGCCTAATCGCCTTATTAATTAGCCTTTTTCTGATTGCCAGCGCCACGTTTTTCCTGTTAGCCGCCGTACCGGGGGACGCCCTTTCCGCCCAGACGGATAAGCTCCCCGCCGCAACCCGGAAACAGGTTTATCAAAATACCGGGCTGGATCAGCCGGTCCTCAAGCGCTACGGCATCACCATGACCAACATGTTACACGGGGATTTTGGCACGTCGATTGCCGACCCGGGCATGACGATGAAAACCGTGATTGAAGAAAAGTTACCACCATCGGCACGCCTCGGTCTCCAACAAATCTTATTCGGCGTACCGCTGGGACTGCTACTCGGCGTGTTGGCGGCAGTTTATAAAAACCGCTGGGTCGACCGCGGCGTAACGGTGGTCTCACTGCTATTGATGTCGGTTCCCAGCCTGATTTTAGGTCTACTGCTACAAAGCTACTTTGGTGGCAAACTAGGGCTCTTCCCAATCATCGGCTGGCCCGAGGGAAGTGATTTATGGTTCGGCGGCTGGGCGTATACCATCCTGCCCACCTTGGCGGGCGGCCTCGGCTACATCGCCAGTTACGCACGCCTACTTAAAAATTCAATGCTCGACGTTTTAAGCAGCGACTACGTTTTAACCGCCCGAACTAAGGGTTTGCCCGGTTGGCGGGTCGTCAGCGAACACGTCATCCGTAACGCGGCCATTCCGATCATCACGTCGCTACCAGTGACGGTGGCGTTCAGTATTACCGGATCGGTATTCGTCGAAAGCATTTTTGTCATTCCTGGCGTCGGTCAATACTTCGTCCAAGCGCTAACCAACCGCGACGTTCCAATCATTATGGGCGAAACGGTCTTGTTAGCCGCCCTGTACATTGTGACGCTCTTTATCACCGACCTGCTTTACATGGCGGTCGATCCGCGCATTAAACTTTATCAAAGTTAGGAGCTGCCGTTGATGGATATTAAAACTAAACCATTCAGTTTTGTGAATCACCGCTCGATAACCATCCAACCGGAACTTTCGGTGATTCCGGGAACGACCACCCGCAGTATCGGTTACTGGCGCGCCAGTGGTCGTAAATTTCTCCGCGACCGCCTCGCCCTTGCTTGCGCGGTCGTCCTAGTCACCCTCGTTTTCATTGCTCTCTTAGGCCCACTACTTAGCGCCGCCGACCCCAACCAACTGCACGTTAACTTGCAAAACCTGGCACCGAGTGCTGAGCACTGGTTCGGGACTGACCGGCTGGGCCGGGACTTATTCACCCGTACCTGCTTGGGCATCCGGGTCTCGCTAGCCGTCGCCCTGGTTGCCACCACGCTCGCCATCGTTTTTGGGACCGTCTACGGGATGGTAATGGCCTTCTTTGGCGGGTGGCTGGATAGTTTACTGATGCGGGTCATTGAGATTTTTAATTCACTTCCCAGCCTGCTCGTGACGATGATCATCATGACGGTCCTCGGTAACGGCATCAACACGATGCTGTTCGCCCTGACAATCACCAGCTGGTCGGGAACCGCGCGGCAAGCGCGCGGGCTGGTCTTACAACTCCGGAAAAGTGACTACGTGACGGCGGCCATCATGCTAAACACCCCGTTATGGAAAATCATGCTCAAACACTTCGTGCCCAACATCATGAGTATTCTAATTCTTGACATTGGTCAAAGTATTCCGGCCAACATTTTTGCCGAAGCCAGCCTCAGCTTTCTGGGACTCGGGATTCAAGCCCCGAATACCAGCCTCGGCATTCTGATCCAAGCCGGTCAGGACCAGATGTTACAGCACCCCTCACAGCTTTACATTCCGGTAATTGTCCTGACCATTATCGTTTTAGCCTTCAACATTTTAGGAGATGGTTTACGTGACGCCCTTGATCCAAAGTTTAAAAAGTAGCCCCCGTCGCCTGCTCGTCAGCTTGATCGGTGGTTTAACCCTCGTCATCGTAATGGTGGCATTGCCACGGGTTACCCACCTTCTGAGTTGGGGTACCGCGGGCATTAGTTGCGCCCTCTTAGCTTGGCGCCTGATGTACCCGGTCAAGGCGGCCGCCGTATCGCTGCGGGGCTTAAGCATCAGTTTAAGTCTCAGCCTGGTAATCGGAACCATTGTTGACGCATGGTTCTTGTAAGGAGGGTAACCATGACGACTATTATTGAAATTAAGAACTTACAAGTCACCTTTCCGGATGACGGCGGTCCGGTACACGCCGTTCGCGGGGTCGATCTAACCCTAAATCAGGGCGAAACGCTCGCACTGGTCGGTGAGTCCGGTTCCGGCAAATCGGTCACGACCCACGCCCTACTGAACATTCTGCCAAAAGACGCCCAGGTGTCGGCGGATAAACTACAATTCAACGGTCAAGACTTATTAGGACTGAGTCAGCGCGACATCAATCAAATTCGCGGCTCCAAAATTTCACTGATTTTCCAAGATCCCCTGAGCGCGCTCAACCCGACGATGCGCATCGGCAAGCAAATCGGTGAAGCGCTCCGTTTTCACGCCCACGTCCGTGGTACGGCGCTCAAGCAGGCCGTCCACGCTGAAATCGAAGCGGTCGGGCTCCCCGACCCGCAATTAATTGCCCGCAAGTATCCGCACGAACTTTCGGGTGGACAACGTCAACGGGTCATGATTGCGATAGCGTTGATTGCCCACCCACAAGTGCTAATTGCCGACGAACCCACCACCGCGCTGGACGTTACCTTGCAAGCCAAAATCATTGCCCTGATCAAGGCCCAAAAGCAGCAACGCGACTTATCAATCATTTTTATTACCCACGACTTGGGGGTCGTTGCCAACATCGCCGACCGGGTCGCCATCATGTACGCCGGTCAAATCGTGGAAGTCGGGACGGCCGAAGAAATCTTCTACAACCCGCAGCACCCCTATACTTGGGGCTTACTCGATTCGGTCCCAGACCCGGACAGTCAACGGGAAACGCTGTTCACGCTACCCGGCAACCCGCCCGACCCCCATGAGGAATTGGTGGGCGACGCCTTCGCACCACGTAACCCGTACGCCTTAGCGATTGATTTTCAAGAAGAGCCGCCACTGACGCAGGTCAGCACGACCCACTTCGTCCGTTCCTGGCTGCTTGACCCGCAGGCGCCGGCCTACGAACCACCGGCAAGCATCCGGGAACGCTGGGCGATTTACCAACAAGATCAGCGGGAGGTGCCGACGCATGGCTAACCTATTCGAAATTCAAGATTTAAGCGTGACGTTCCGTAAAGACCACCAGACCATTCACGCCGTCGACCACGTCAGCTTCAACATCCCTAAGGGGCAAACCGTTGGGGTCGTCGGTGAGTCCGGTAGTGGCAAAACTACCACCGGTCGGGCAATTGCCAACATCGGCCCAATTACGGCCGGCACCGTCCGCTATAACGGTACCGACATTACTAGCTTTAGCCGCGCACAGGTCCGCGACTTTCGTTCCAAGGTCCAAATGGTATTTCAAGACCCCTTCGCCGCGCTCAACCCGCGCCAAAAAGTCGGTGCCATTATTAGTGAGGGGCTGGAAAATTTCCACATTGCGACCGGCCAACAGCGCCAAGCCCGCGTTGAAGCACTACTGGAAGAAGTCGGGTTGCCGGCGACAAGTCTCAATCGTTTTCCTCACGAATTCTCCGGCGGCCAGCGTCAACGCATCGGGATTGCTCGCGCCCTCGCCGTCCAGCCACAGTTTCTAGTCTTAGACGAGCCAATTTCCGCGCTGGACGTTTCGATTCAGGCCCAAATCGTTAATTTACTGCACGACATTCAGCAGCGTCAGCAGTTAACCTACTTATTTATTGCCCACGACTTATCGATGGTTCGCCACATTAGCGACCAGGTCATCGTGATGTATCAGGGGCGCGTCATGGAGTCCGGCCCGACCGACCTAGTTTACCAGCACCCGCTCCACCCTTACACCCAAGCGTTACTTTCAGCGGTCCCGCACGCCGACCCGCACTTCGAACACCAAAAGCAGATTCAGTATTATCACCAGCAGGAAGCAACCGGCCGACTGATCGAACGCGAACCGGCCCACTTCGTTTTAACCGCGTCATAACTAAATAAGGTCTGGGCGTCAGCAACGTCGCTGACACCCAGACCTTTACTTTAAATTCGTTAACTTAATCCTTAACTGGTTTCTTCGCCCCGCGTTGGTAATGGCGACTACCGACGCGCCGATCCGGTCGACCGATGACCCGCGCAAGTTTAGCGGAACCGTTAATCGCCTTATTCATGGCGTAATCGAACTGGCGGTCACTCAACCACTTTCTGGCCGTCAGCGATAGCCCGGCTGCGGCCCCGGCGTGGTAGCGGGGCTTAGGTTTAACGTCGTTAACCGCGCGCGCCATTAGCTTGGCAATCACGCCCGGATTCGACGCAAACTGATCAAACAGGGATAACATCGCCCCGACCTTGACCGCCTGCTGCCGGTAAGCCGTATCACCGGAAACGTCCAGCAGTTTTTGCTCGGCGATGCCGGCCCACTCGGTCTTGATACCAGCGGGTTCCACCAGGATCACGTCAATCCCGAACGGCGCTACTTCCATCCGTAACGAATCGCTCATGCCTTCAATGGCGTGCTTAGTGCCCATGTACCAAGCACTTAACGGCTGATAAATTTTACCGCCAATTGACGAAGTGTTGATGATGCGGCCGCGGTGTTGCTTGCGCATCATCGGCAAGACTAGCTGGGTCAAGCGCATGACACCAAACACGTTGACTTTGAACTGGTACTCGCCTTCAGCCAGCGGGACGTCTTCGACCGCACCGTATGAGCCGTAACCGGCATTATTGATCAACACGTCCAGGCGCCCCTGTTCAACCTGAATGGTCTTAACGGCGGCTTCAATGGTTGCTTCGTCGGTCACGTCCAACTTCAAGACGTGCACTCCGGCGGCAGCTAGGTCCGTCATCTTGTCGACCCGCCGCGCCGCACCGTACACGACGTTACCCTGTGCCTGTAACTTTAAAGCCGTGGCCTTACCGATTCCGGACGACGCACCGGTCACTAAAATCACCCGTGGTTGATTCATAATTGTTTCCTCCATCGTTTCTTTATTTAATGCCATGCTACGTCAATCATGGCGGAAATGCAATCGAATTCATAAGGGCAGGTATGCTAAAATAAAGGTAACTTAAAACTGCCATTAATTGGAGGGAATCACCATGTCAACCAAGATAATTATGGATACCGACCCGGGAATCGACGACGCTGCGGCCATCACCATTGCGCTGAACCATCCCGACCTGGACTTACAACTGCTCACTACCGTTGCGGGTAACGTGACCGTCGATAAAACGACGCTCAACGCCTTAAAACTGACCCGCTTTTTCAATAGCACCGTCCCAGTGGCGGCCGGTGCACCACAACCGCTGATCAAACCGTTTGAAGACGCCGTTCGGGTTCACGGTGTTTCGGGTATGCCGGGCTACGACTTTCCGAGCGACTTAGCCGACCCGCTTCCGCAAACGGCCGTCGAAGCGTTACGCAACCATATTCTAGCAGCCGACGAACCAATCACGCTGGTCCCAACTGGGGCTTACACGAACGTTGCGTTGCTCTTTAAGACGTATCCCGAAGTGCTACCGCACATCAAAGAAATTATCGCCATGGGCGGGACCCTCGGTAAGGGTAACATGACGAGTGCCGCGGAATTCAACGTCTTCACCGACCCGCACGCCGCGGCCATCATGTATCAGTCCGGTGTTCCCATTACGATGGTTGGCCTGGACGTGACCATGAAGGCCCTGCTCACACCGGCTACCATGGCGAAGTTACCAACGGTGGGCCGGGCTGGCGAAATGCTCTCGGCATTATTCGGCCACTACCACGATGGCAATCAGGGCGGCATTCCAATGCACGATGTAAATACGCTCTACTACTTACTACACCCCGAAGCGTTTACCACCGAAAAAATGTGGATCGACGTTCAAACCGACGGCCCGGCTAACGGTGAGACCGTCGGCGACATCCGTGGCGCCTACCACGATGGTCAAACCAACGCGACGGTCTGCGTCGACATCGACGCACCGGCCTTCAACCAATGGTTCCTGGAAACGGTCGCTGCAATCGGCTAACTAAAAAAGCCACTGACTCTGCGGACAAAATTGTCGCAAAGTCAGTGGTTTTTAATTATCACAAAAATTAAATGTCATCCGGCGTATCCGGAATTAATTGAATCAATGGTTGCCCAAAGTTGACTTCTTCGCCGTTATGCACTAACAGGGCCTTAACCTGGCCAGCCTGCTTAGCCACGACCGGTCGCATCATTTGCATGGCTTGAATCAAGCCAACCTGCTGACCGACGCTAACGTGGTCGCCAACTTGAACGTACGGCGCTTCCTCGGAAGAATGGGCCTGGTAATAAATCCCTACGACCGGGGCCGTGACGCACTGCTTTGGATCAACCGTTACGGCTGGTTTCGGTGCCGGAGCTGCCGGTTGACTCGGCGCACTGGCACTGACCGGTGTCGGTGTAACCGGCGCTTCACTCGGTGCTGGTTCGGCCGGTAACGGCCGTGGTTGTGGCTGTGCTTTCGGTGTCGCCGGCGTAGTTTCCACCTGACCGTCAGCATTCTTAGTCATCTTAATTTCAAATTCCTGGTCGTGATAACTAAAACTCGTTAGCTGACCCTGTTCAAACTTATCCATTAACTGGTATATTTTTTCTAATTCCATCAGTCGACCCTCCAATAATTTACGCATCGATTATAACGCATAGTTTACCGCGGGATTATGGTGGAAGTATGAATGCTTGTTTAAGAATCCGTTTAATTTTACCCTAAGCCGACGCCAAGGCCCCGTTGGCCGGTAACACCTTGAACAAAAATAACGGTGCCGGTGACTTACCTGCCTTGGCATAAGCCAGGACCGCGTCGACGTGGTCCAACTGCAGTAACCGGTTATCTAGCTGCCACAGGTCCCGTTGATAATAATCGTGGCAATACTGAACGAGGTTGGTCAAAAAATTACCAATGGCTTCGTTAACGGTATCGCCGCGCCCATCAACGCCCCAAAAATCGGCAGACTCGACCCAGTACCGTTGATCGGATAATTCGCGGTAACGTCCTTCTTCGTGAACACATACTAATCGTGGTTGCATGGCCCCGGCCCCTTTCACTACTATCAACTTCAACCATGGTCTCAAGATAGCATCGATGCCGTCACTTGACAATGCAAATCGCACAACCCGTTTTAAATTAAGGTTATTAATCGTTGGTGACTTACTTTCCAAATAAGTCCGGTGTTTTTATTAAGATTATAAACCGGCCTCTTTCGCTAAAAACGTGCCGTGATGGTGCAAGTCCTCCTTCAAGTCCGCCATTGTGTAGCGGTGGTAATAAGCTCGGTACTGGCGGTCCGCAACCGTGAAGAGGTCGGTTAACGTTTCACTGATGTTAGCGGCGATTGCCGACTTATTCACCTGTTCGTCATTTTTCGACGGCCCGGTGATGAACCGTGCGTAACTTAGCGACGGTGGAATCGTTAAATCGTACAGGTCGCCCAGGTTAATATCTCCCAGCAGTTTTTCCAATTGATAACCCCCGTTTTTACCGACCGTCCCGATCAAGTAACCCTGCTTATGTAAGACCGATAAAATATTGCGAATCATGACCGGGTTCAGGTGTAACGACTGCGCCAACTCACGACTGGCCACCTTATTAGGTCGATGGGCGTCTAAATAAAGCAGACTGTGCACCGCGACCGAAAAATCAAGTTTCATTCTAAGACCTCCCACCATTCAAGTACCCTTATTTTACCACCAACTGTAACCATTCTCATTTCAATTACGGGGAACTTTCGTTATAATGACGCTCGGAGGGATTTAGATGCAACCCACAATTGATCACGCAACCTTTAGACTCGGGGAAAAGGACGCCCTTTCCCCCGCGCAACAACGTTTGGAAAAACAGCTCTTTAACTTCATCGACAATCAGATTGACCAGCCGCAGACCGGATTATTCGTCATCCACGGTGATGCCGGTAGCGGCAAGAGTGCGGTATTGGAAGCCGCCTTTCACCGCTTACAGGCGGAAAATCGCCAGCACTCGGCCCGGGGTACCCAACAAAACTACCTCGTCGTGAACCATAACGAAATGCTCAAGATTTATAAACAGTTGGCCGGCGCCGACCCGGTTCTTCGAAAAAAGGACTTTCAGAAGCCAACCCCGTTGATCAACCGCTTGGCGAAAACCCAGCAACGCGCCGACGTCGTCTTCATCGACGAGGCCCACCTATTGCTCACACAACCCGACCGCTATAATCGCTTTACCGGCCAGAACCAGTTACAAGCCATCATTGATCATAGTCGGGTGGTCGTCTTGGTGTTCGACCCGCGCCAAGTCTTAAAATTAAAAAGCTACTGGGCTAGCGACGGCCTGACCCCGTTTTTGAACCGTTACCCGCACGCCAGTTTCAACCTCGACGAACAGTTTCGGGTCAGCGGTAATCAAAGCGTTGTTGATTGGATCAACGCTTTTACCCGTGGACACCTCCGGCCGTTACCGCACGACCCGCAATTCGACTTACAAATCTTTGCGGACGGCCAACCGTTGTACGACCGTATCCGTCAACGTGACCAACGGGGCGGGCTGGCACGGATGGTGGCAACCGCCGACTTTCCGTACGTCGTTAATCACGGCACCTGGTACGTGACCGCCGGCAGCTTAAAACTGCCGTGGGATAAAGTCAACCTGACCGCCGACCCGTGGGCGCTGCGGCCGGAGACCCTCAACGAAGTTGGCTCAATTTACACGATTCAGGGTTTCGACCTCAACTACGCCGGGGTGATCTTAGGTCCATCCATCGGTTACGACCCGGTACACGACCGCGTCGTTGCTAACCCGGCGGCCTATGAAGATCAGGAAGCTTTCAAACAACGCACCGACCTTGGGAATTTAACCCCACTCAAACAACAAATCATCTTGAATTCCGTCAACGTTTTAATGAAGCGGGGCCGCTACGGTCTATACCTTTACGCGGTTGACCCAGCACTACGCCGGCGCTTATTAGCGTTATAATGAAGGTAATTATCTAAGGAGGGATTTCCAATGCAAGTTTCGATTCCGACTATCGACGGCGCACTGGCCGACTTGTACTCAAAACAGGCGGCGCCGGCTCAAACTTATCTGGGCCACCCGATTATTTCGTTCCCCATTAACATCAGTGACGTGCCGGCGGGGACCCACTCGTTAGCGTTCACCTTCGTCGACCACGACGCGATTCCGGTCGGGGGCTTTACTTGGATTCACTGGACGGCCGCTAACATTCCGGCCAACACCACCGTCATTCCGGAAAACGCCAGCCAGACCGGCGCCATTCCGATGATTCAGGGTAACAATTCAACGGCCGGCGCTTACGTTGGTGAAACCGACCCAAAAGTCACCCAGCATTACGTGGGGCCGTACCCGCCCGACAAGGATCACCGCTATTCATTCAAGCTCTTTGCACTCGACACAGAGTTACCATTGGAATCCGGCTACTGGCTAAACGACTTTCACGACGCCATTGCCGGCCACGTGCTCGCAACGGCGAAGACCGCGGTCATCGGCCGGGTCTAATACGACCCTAATAATACTTATCAACCATGCGACCCGAACGATTCGGGTCGCATTTTAGCTTGTCCCGTTTAATTGAGGCCATTTTCACCTTTCACATCGCTATTATTAAGCATATAATTATTTTTGTTATAAAAATAACACTTAAGGCGGGGGGATCATCTAGTGGAAGGCTTCACGGACCTAGTCAAGGGAATCTTGATACTCATCGGTTGCGCAATTGGACTCTTCTTTTTAGGCATCTTTTTATTTATCTGCTTTGAAATCTTATTTGACACATTTTTCGGCTAACGATGCCTTATGTAATAGTCAGGGCCCGCGAAATCAATCGATTTCGCGGGCCCTGACTATTACTACACTAAGTAAACCAAAATAAAGGCAATCAACGCCGGTAAGCCCTGCACAACAATAATCGAACGGCTCGCCGTGACACTACCATAGACGGCGGCAACTAGGATGCAGGCAAGGAAGAACAACGTCGCCCCGACCCAGGCGACTGCGGGCATTACGAACAGGCTGTAAAGTAGGCCCACGGCTAAAAAGCCGTTATACAGCCCCTGATTTTTAAATAACGTTTGCACGACCGGGTCCTTCAAGGCTTCACGCGGCATGTTAAAGGACTTGGCTGCGAGGTCACTGTCGGCGTTAAACATTTCTAACCACGTAATCAAGAGGTGCTCTATGGCGACTAAGACCACCATAATCGTTGCGATAAGTTGCATTTTTATTCCCCCATCAAAAATGACCGGTCAGCAAGTGCCAACCGGTCATTAAATTTAAAATTAATTTTACCAATTAGCTAGTTTAAGTATACCGTTAATCGGTCATTAACCTAACTAATCGCACCCTTTGATTAGCAACCGGGCATCCATACGTCTTCCGGCTTAACGCCCTTTTCCTTAGCGAAAGCGTTACGCAAGGTGTCCATATCCATCAAATGGTAAGTTTGTGGGTGGTCCGGATCATAAGATTCGATTTGCGCCATCATGCCGCCATCTTCGTGTTCGATGATGTGACAATGGTACATGTAGACCCCGGTCAAGTCGAACTTCACCTTAATGCGGACAGTTTCACCCGGGTTAACGCCAACGGTATCCTTTAATCCGTGTTCGTTCGGGTAAACCGGACCGTCATTGCGGGCCAGTACTTGGAATTGCGTCCCGTGAACGTGGAACGGGTGAACCATCCCGTTCTTAGTACTGTTCGTATTGCGGATTTCCCAGATAGCAACGTCGCCAACTTTTTGCCGGGCGTCGATTCGTTGCATATCGAACTTCTTACCGTTCATCGCAACTTCTTCGTCCATCCCGTCCATGGTGATCTTCCGAACGGGTAAGCCAGGGGTCGGTGCCTCGTCCTTAATATCAACCAAGTGGTCTGGTAACTGGGTATTATCCGGTGCGTAGTCCTTGATACGGAACGTCACTAATGGCGTATCGTCCGTCATTAACGTCACTTCGTCGCCGGCATGGTACTGACCAAAGTCAACCACGATTTCATCGCGTTCCGCACAGGTCAGCATGACCTTGGTCATGTAGACGGGTTCTGGTAAGATACCGCCATCGGAACCAACTTGGGCAAAGGCCAAATCGTCGTTGAAGTGTAAGCGCCATTCACGCCGGTTGGACCCGTTCAAGATCCGGAAACGCACGCGTTGGGTCGTGACATCAAAGTACGGGTTGACCGTCCCGTTGATCAGTGCCGTATGCCCCTGAACTCCGTCCGGATCATAGTCAGCCTTGTAGTCGAACTGGTTATCTTCGTGGAATTCACGGTCTTGCAAAACCAACGGAATATCGTCGACCCCGTAATTACGTGGTAACGGTAATTGGTCTTCGACGTCGTCTTTAATAATGACCAGTGCGGCTAAGCCCTTCCAAACTTGGGTCGCCGTTGATGGGCACGGGTGCGCGTGTAACCAAGTCGTTGCGGCTGGCTGCATGACTTTAAAGTCAATGTGGTTGGTTTCACCAGGATAAACTGGTGCGTGGCAACCACCATCCGTAATCGGACCCGGAACGTCCAAACCATGCCAGTGGAAGGTCGTCAGTTCGGGTAAGTCGTTCTTCAAATCAATGTGGGTCTTTTTGCCGTTGCGAAAAACGAGCGTTTGACCTAAGAAACCGGCGTTATAGCCCCAAGTTTTGGTCTTCTTGCCCGGTAAGAACTGGGTTTCACTTGCTTGGGCGGTCACGGTATAGTAATCATCCGTAGCCGTTTGCTTATCTGGCTTCAACAGTGGTGGAACCGCTAATGGTTGCGGATCCGTCTTTGGTGTAACTAGCGGGATGTAACCCCCGTCGTGAGTATTGTAAGCAGGTTCATCAAAAAAATAATCAGTATAGACTTTCTTTGTCATTCAGACATCCCCTTAAAATTCTAAACCGTAAATACAACACGCGGACGTGTTAGCGCTTTTATACGCTAATTTCAGTTTAGAATTACTTTAATTCAATGTCAATCTCTCTTGGTCAATAAAATTGTTAACAAGTTAATCCAGTCAAATAAAGCCGTAACGATTTCCGTCACGGCCCTAACCCAGCCAAGCTGAACTTAGCGCGGGCTTATTTAATGGCAACCCCCACGTTGCAACTAACAAACTTTTAAAGTTCGCCAACTGGCAATTGATAGCGTAACTTAACCGCAGCAACGTCCGCCTTACTGATACCGTAATAACGGTCATCTTTATTCATGACGCTGTTCTTGGCCTTACTATGCTTCAATCCAATCACGTGACCCAGTTCGTGCTCAGCCACGTGGATCCGGTTGGAGTAAGAGTAGTGGTACCTGGATAAGTTGCGCGTCAACAGTAGGACCCGTGCTTTGGTGTAGTACCCATTCGGGTAACCCGTCATGTACGTGATTCCCGATAAATGGTAATAGGCACCCCGCGTCCCCGTGCTCGTTGACAACGTCACTTGGTGGTGGGCCTTTGTCCCCGCAACAAATTTAAACCGACTCTTCGCATTCCAAGACTTAATGGCGGCCTTGTAAACGTTCTGATAATAACGAGACCCCTTAATAACGTAGGTGACCCGCGGTTTTGGCCAGCGACTCCGTGTAATCGGTGTCGTCGTTGCATTCGCATTTAGCATCGGTGTTAACCCTAACCCGATCAGTACTGCTAAAAATGACAAACCCAATCTCTTAATTCTCTCTCTACTCATTGCCGTAACCTTCTTCCGTTACAACGAAGGTTGCCATCAATACCCCCATTTTAACGGGTCGCCGTCACCGCTGCCGGTTTGAATGTCGCGTTTTCCGATAGTCAGGCCCTCACTTTACGTTCCACAAGTTAGTTAAATACGTTTTCCGGACGTGGTATGATGGGACTAAATCCAGTGCAGAAAGGAGTAGGTGCAGTTTTCACCGCACCACAACTCAACATGACCCTTAAACAAGCAATCGTGACTCAGGCCCTACCATTGATCAAGCCCGGCATGGTGGTTGGCTTTGGCGGCGGAACCACCGTTGGTGAACTCGTCCGTCAAGCCGCCAACTTAGTTAACGACATCACCGTCGTTACACCATCGCCAACGACCCGCCAATTAGCGACCGTCCTCGGTTATACCGTCGTCAGCCCGCAGTATTGCGATCGTGTCGACCTGGCCTTTGACGGCTGTGACCAACTCGACCACCACGGTAACGCGCTAAAAAGTGGTGGTGGCATTCATACTGACGAAAAGATCATTGCCAGTCTCGCCGACGAATACTGGCTGCTGGCACCGAAACAACGTTTAGTTGACGAATTTGATACGGCGACCCCGCTAGTCCTAGAAGTCTTGCCGGCAGCCCTCGCCCTGACGATGCGCGCCATCAGCGACCTTGGCGGGCAAGCCACGTTACGGACCGCTACCAACCGCGACGGCTTTACTCTCAGTGACCGCGGTAACCTCCTAATCGACTGTCACTTCGCTAGTTACGCCCACTTAGGCGCCCTCAACCAGGAACTGGCCACCCTTGCCGGGGTGGTCGAAACGTCCTACTTCGACCAATTAGTGACCAACGCGTTGCTTGGCGATGAGGAGACCGGCAAAGTGACCACCTTATTTTAGACGCAAACGACCGGCTGACGGGATCCCGCCAACCGGTCGCTTTATTAACTGCTATGTGTGGTCACCGGAAGCGTTCCCGGTGACGCATCAGTTGTGATAACTGTCCGCGAAATTCATCGCTATGTTGTTGAATAGCATTCAATTCCTTACTCATTGGAATGGTGTAATCCGCAACCTCACCGTGTTCACCCTGGTCAAGCCCCAGTGCCTCTTCGTCCTTGTCAACCCGCATCTTAACGACCCGGCGTAAGACAACAATGATCAGCGCGCACATGACCGTGGTGAAAATAATTGTGAAGACCGTTGCCAGTAATTGTAACCCGACTAATTTAAAGCCACCGCCGTAAAATAGCCCATTCAAGGCAATCGACGGGTTGATCGTCTTCGTGGCGAACACCCCGGTCAAAATGCTACCAACGATTCCAGAAACGCCGTGACAGCCGAACGCGTCCAGCGCGTCGTCGATTCCTAAGCGCGGCTTGAGTAACGTAATGAACGCATAGCTCGTCAAGGTCGCCAATAGACCGATCCAAAACGCGCCGGATACCGTTACGTACCCACAGGCCGGCGTTATTCCGACCAAGCCGCAAAGCGTCCCGGTACAAACGCCAACCAACGTTGGTTTACCCTTCGTCAGCATATCGACGACCATCCAAGTCATCATGGACGTCGCGGTCGCCACCGTGGTCGTCAAAAAGGCCTGTACCGCCACGTGGTCCATCGCGAGTGCCGAACCGGCGTTAAAGCCGTACCAGCCGATCCACAAAATCGTCGTTCCTAGTAAGACCCAGGACACGTTGTAATGTTCCTGTGGCTGCTTACCATAATTACGCCGCGGGCCCAGAAAAATCGAGAGGACTAACGCGGTAATCCCGGCGTTAATGTGAACGACCGTCCCGCCGGCGAAGTCGATCACGCCGAGCTTAGCTAACAGCCCGCCGGCCCAAACCATGTGAACCATTGGGTAATAAATCAGCAATGACCAACAGATGATAAACGTCAGTAAAAACTTGAAGCGAATCCGGCCGACCACCGCGCCAACGAACAGCGCCGGCGTAATGATGGCAAACATCATTTGGAAAATCAAATACAGCCCGTTCGGAATTTTCGTTGCGGTTAGCGCGGTTAAGTCAATTCCGTGCAACCAAAGTGCTTTCAAGTTCCCAACAAAACCACCGACGTCCCCGGAAAATGAAAGTGAGTAACCAAAAAGCAACCATAGAATGATTGCCAACCCGCAAATCATAAAGACGGAGAGAAGCGTGTTCACAACATTCCGTTTGGAAACCAGTCCCCCATAGAAGAAAGCCAACCCCGGCGTCATAAATAGCACCAGAATACTCGACAAAACTAAAAACGTTGAATTTGCAGCGTTCATACTGCCACCCCAATCTTGGTATACGTGATGTCAGGAAGTATAACATCATTCTGCGGAAACGCCGTCGATTTAGGCGATTTTTTTACAGTCTAAGCCGACAATTTAGACCAGTTAACGTTAATTCACTGAATTTCCACAATCCATGTGAGAATTGCTAACAAGCGCTCAAAAATTAATTATCTTAATCGGCAGTGCCGTCACGCCGCTCAACCATGAAAACCAGCTTAAGATAATGAAAATCTCTAAAATTTCCCGCCAAGCTTGATTGACGCTACTAGTCCCACGCTGTAAACTGAGTTGCATAAAATTAAGTTTTAGTTAGAACATTAGTTTGAATCTTAATAATTAAATGGAGGTTTTGTTTATGCGTAAATATGCCATTATTGGGGTTGGTCACGTGGGTGCCACAATTGCCTACACTTTGGTCTGTAAAGGAATTGCTGACGAGTTAATCTTAATCGATACGAATGTCGGCAAAGCACGCGCCGAACAATTAGATTTGCAGGACGCCCAAGCACGGCTCGATAGCCGAACGATTATTAAAATTAACGATTACAATGAACTGGACGATACCGACATCCTCTTCGTCACCAGTGGTAACATCCACGCCCTCGACCACGCGTCTGGTAACCGCTGGGCAGAATTTGAATACACGAAACAAATCGTGCAGGACATTGCGCCAAAGGTGAAGGCGACCCGCTTCAACGGGGTCGTCATCGATACGATGAATCCCTGTGACGCCATTACATATTATTTCCAACAAGCGACCGGTTTATCCAAACAACAAGTTTTCGGTACCGGAACGTTTCTTGACACGGCGCGGATGCAAAAGGTCGTCGCCGACGTCTTCGACTGTGATCCTAAAAACATTAGTGGTTACGTCTATGGTGAACACGGTGAATCACAATTCAGCGCCTGGTCGACCGTTCAAGTCAACGGTATTCCGATTACAAAGTTAGTTGCGTCGCACCACCTCGACCTAGACGCGTTGGAAGCCGAAGCTCGGCACGGTGGCTGGGCCGTCCATTCCGGCAAGGGCTACACCAGCTTTGCAATTGCGACCTGTGCTGTTAAACTTAGTGAAGCGGTGCTTGCCAACGCCCGCTTAGCTTGCCCGGTATCCGCCTATAGCGAACGCTTCGGCACCTACGTGGGTCAGCCGGCCATTATTGGCAAAGACGGTGTTGAAACCGTCACGACCCTTGAGCTAACCGCAGCGGAAGACGCGAAGTTCCAAAATTCCGCCAACACGATCATCGAAAAGTTCCACGCGTTCGACGACGTCTTACCGACTGCTCAACTCAAGCGCCAGCAAGCGTAAAAATTCGTTTAAAATTTAATGGAATTTCTCGTCTGCCGCTAGTAAAGCCCCGCTATCAATGCTAAAATTTTACTTAGACGAAACGTTTAGCATATTAATGATTAGATGGTGGGATTAAACATGCAACGACAGCTTACTAGACGTCAACGTTGGCTAGCCGTTATTATTTTGACACTCATCGGCATCGGTAGCGCCCTGTTAGGTAAATGGGGCCGCCTGCTGAGTGTCGTCATCGTTGGCGTGACGCTAATGATTTTACTGAGCGGCTGCTTAAAATTTTGTCAGTCCCGCGGGATCAAGCAAGGTAGTGGCATGTTATTGTCACTGGTCATCGCGGTCGGCTACGTCTTAATGATTCTTGGCAGCTATGGCTATTTACGAGGATGACTCTGAACGGGAGCCAAAATCCGGCTGATAGCTGGCGCAAATTTTAACAATTATCGTACCGAGACGGAAATGAAGGGGTGACTTTGGTCACGCCTTCATTTTTTTGTCGCGGTAAACGCTCAGTTTCCAAACGTGACTTTAATTACCGACGACCCGTTAAAAAGTGCTATCATGAACCAATAACAACTAAGGGGGTCAGTGACGATGAGTACGATTATGGAAGACCTACAATTGGCAGCGAAACAGGCTAACCTGATTAACGTCTATCAGGCCAATAGCGAAGTGGTCTACACGGGGTTTATCGACAGTCTGGCACCGGACGGCGTAGTCATGGACACTTACGACGACGCCGGCATTCAAGATGGTGCCGTCTTTATGCGCTACGCCGCCATTGACGACGTTGAAATGATGAGCGAAGACCTGGACAACATGGCTTTTCGGGTCGACAACGCTACCGCCGAGCAGTTAAGTGCGGTACCGCAAGAAGCGCTGCACCTCGATGACCACCGCAACGCCTTACCACAAATTATGGCCAAGGCCGCCACAAGCCAGCAAGTCATTTTACTAGTACTAGCAAATAATGATAAGTATATCGAGGGTCAGGTCAGTGACCTGACCGCCCACGAATTCAGTTTTACCACTTTCGACAAGTTCAATTACCGCCACCACGGCAAGCAGACGTTAGATTTAAAAACCGTTGAAATCATCGAATTTCAGGGTAACGAATTACTACTCGAAAGCGCCTTTGTACGAACGGACTACCATCACGAAGCGCCGGTCAAGGTCACGGGGAAACTTGCAACCCAAGCCACCCTTAAGCGCGCCCAGGACGAACACGAATTAATTGCGATCCGGTCCGCAGATGGCAGCGACATGTTCTTCGTTGGTTTCGTCAACGCGCTTAACCGCGACAGCGTTTTACTAAACCTAATTGATATGACCGGCCAGTTCGGTGGCTACACGCTTTGCCGGCAATCATTAATTGAATCGATCACGGTCCAATCCGATTACCTGCAAACGATGCGCGCCTTCATTGAGTTAAACCGGCAATACGAATTGAACGTACAACCCGTGCTCAACGACGAGCGGTTATTCGACCCAACGACCAACTTATTTGAGAGTATCCTGCGCCAAGCAGCCGCCTTCAGTAACTTGGTCCACCTAACGTCTAGTAATCCGGTGTTGCCGGACATGACCGGTTACCCGGGCACGATCAATAACGGCCACTTCATTTTTTACAGTATCGATGACACCAACCAAGTCAACCACGTCGGTACTTTGATCGACTTAGACCAAGTCGTCGAATTATCGTTCGGATACATGGACGCTTATTTATTGGAAAAACGGTTAAAAAGCACTGGTAATCTCTAATATAATCAACAAGGAACCGCTTTGCGGGCCTTAATATCAAATACGGCAGTTATTCCTCAACCGGGAGTAACTGCCGTATTTGATATTTAGTCCATCACGACCCGGGTTACTTCACCGCTCATCAGGTGCCGGCGTTCGCCCGACGGTAACGCCACCACTAGGGCGCCGTTTTCGTCGATGGTCTCCGCACAACCACTGATGTTCTGACCAGCAACCCGCACCGTCACCGGTTTCCCCAAAATCAACGAATGAGTCCGGTAGAACGGCAACCAGGCCGTCGTAGGATAAGCTTGGTAATCCTGACTAATGGCGGCAATTAGGGTGGCGGCCAAGCGGTTACGGTCAACCGTTGTGCCGGGGGCGATTCCGCCCGCTAGTGAGCTTAACGGTGCCGGAAAATCGGCCGTCGTCAGGTTCAAGCCAATCCCCACAATGAAGGCGGCCGCCGACGTTGATTCCAATTCTAAGCTGGCCTCGGTAATAATACCACCAACCTTACGCTGATTGAGATACAGGTCGTTGACCCACTTTAGTCCAAACGGCTGCGCCGGAAAGGTCGCCTGGAGCACCCGTAACACGCTAACCGCCACGCTGGTCGTCAGTAACCCGACCTTCGTTAGGTCGTTAGTCGGGTTCGGCAAAATCAAACTAAAATAGAGCCCGGTTTGGGCTGGTGAATAGAATGACCGGCCCAGCCGACCGTAACCGGCCGTTTGCTCATCAGCAAAAAAGGCTGCCAGCTGTGGTGGATTCGTTTGGCTGACCGCCCGTTTCGCCAACTCCTGGGTCGACGCCACCGTTTGCTCAACGGTAATCGGTCCGGAAAATCGGGAGCCAGCCATTAGCCGAATCGCTAGTTCATCTAGGGCCGTACTCCCCTGATACCGGTAACCGCGGTTTTTACGACTCTCGATTTGATACCCGCGCTTGCGCAAGCCGTTAATTGCTTTCCAGACACTTTCGCGACTAACCCCGATCTGACCAGCTAACTGATCACCAGAATGCCACGCCCGTTCATCCGCTAAAAAAGCCGTTAGTAATTGTGCTTGTGTTGAATTCAAACCATTACCCCCTAAACCGGAACACCAAAGTCAATAATTGCCCGGACGCGCCGTGCAATCACCACCGCAAGGCTCGCTTTAAGAACGTCACCCGGAATAAACGCTAAGTTGGACAACAGCGCCGCTGGCAACGCTAAGTTCGATTGAAGTGCGAGCCAAACCGCCCCAACCGTATCGATAAAGGCAATCCCGCCGATGGTCACGATCAACCATTCCCGCCACCAATTCGCACTTGAACGGGCGTGGGTCGCATTTAATAGGGTGCCAATCACAACTGGTGCCAATAAGTACCCAACCAGGTAACCCCCGGTCGGCCCGACGAAGGTTGCCAGACCGCCACGTCCGCCAGCTAATACCGGTACCCCCAAGGCGGCGAGCGCCAAAAAGAGGCCGACTGCGACCGTCCCGTACTTACGTCCGAGCAGTTCTGCCGCTAAAAAGATGCCCATATTCTGAATAATGATTGGAACCGGAATAATACCAACCGGAATCCCGGGAAAAAAGCCTAAAACAATAATTAAGGCCGTGACCATTGCAGTTTGTGTTAAGTGTTTACTCATATTTGGTGCCGTCATGTGAAGCGCCCCCTTTAATAATTGAATTAAGTATAAAGTAACAGTAACCCAATTACAATACTATGGGTTACTATTATGCAAAAAAGCCACCCGTACGGGATCACCGTCCGGGTGGCACACTTTAAATTAGCCGCTAGTCCTCACTAGGTAGCCGTTTTTCAACGTGATATTTACGGGTATTGGGTTTCGGACCATCCGCAGCAATTAAATCATCCGCGTAAAACACCGAGTAACCGTCGTCTTGTTCTAGCGGGCGGGCAATCAGTAACCCGCGTTTACGACCGTGCTTAGCATTGTAAATATCCGCACTCCGCAACGCTTCGTTATAGTCGTGGGATTCTGAGATGGCATCGCCTGGATTAAAAAGAACATTTTCATCCATGTTGATCAACTCCTTAGAATTGGTACCTTAATTATACCCGTTTTCGTACAAAGTCGTTAATTAAAGGTTAATGTCCACGTTATAAGTTAATTTCGAAAGCGTTAAGCCCTTCGTTACCAGTTCGCCTAAGTAGGCCTGAGCTTTGTCACGCATATTCGCAACCATTTGCTTATCCCGTTCCGTTAAGAACTTAGTTAAGGCTTCGCCAGAAAGTTTGGCCGCTTTTTGATCCGTTTCGGCAACAAATTGTGCTAATTCAATCCGGCATTCCTTTAAGTAATCCACGTTATCTTGAACGAAGTCGGCGTAATGGGTTTCAGTCATCATTGACACCGTCCGGTATAACCAGTAAGCACTCTTGATGTCATACTTCAGTGGCGTATTGGCAAAGCTTGGGTCAGTTTCACTCACGTTCGCGTGGAATGGTAGGAACGGTGCAAACGCCGGTGTCCCAAAGGTCATCCACATAATCGCGCTTTGTTCTTCGGGCACGTCGTTACGAACTTGCATCACGTGTGAATTTTGGGTCCGGTTCATCGAAATTGGCCGGAACTTCTTGGCTTCCGGTGAATTGGTAAACGGATCGTATTCGGTTTCGTTATAGTGCGAACCCAGTACAAATTCCACGTCAGCGACCGAAATCTTCTTCGCCGCGTGGCAAATAAATGGTAAGTCGCTGGATTGTGGGTCCTGTTCAATTTCTGGGTTAAAGTAGCGTTGGCCGTACCAAACCCGGGGGGTATTATAGTGGCGATCCTTTTCGTTATCGGTCCCGAAGATGTGCCGGAAATTAAAACCGGTCTTGTCCGGGTTTAAGTGGTGACTTTCAACAAATTCTTGAATGCCGTCCGACCACATAAAGTTATCGGGATCGTCAAAGTCGACCCATTGAATGGCAACTTGGTTGGCAACCACCGCGTAAGCATCGTCCGGAATCCGTTGGGCAACCCAGTGATGGCCCGTTACGATTTCCATGTACCACACGTCGTTCTTATCATTGAACAAGACACCGTTACCTTCTGGTGAACCGTACTTGGCAATCAATTTGCCCAAATACTGAACCCCTTCACGGGCTGAGTTGATAAATGGTGTCAGCATCGTTGGTAACGAGTCTTCCGCCAACCCATTCTTAACAAACGGGTCGAACGTTAATGTATGTTCATTCCCATAAACACTCTCAGTGGAAGAAACGCCAACGTTTTTTTCGTTAAAGCCGTTTTCTTCAAAAACGCCCTTTTCCGCAACTTCAATGTTCGGAACCGCCTGATAGCGGTAACCGTCAGCCGGCAACGGGGCGCTAAACCCATTCTTACCCGAAGTCAACGTCTCATTGCGCCCGTGGACTGCAGGGTGAACAATGAACTTTTGTGGGGTAATCGGCATAAAGGTATCGTCATTGCGGGCAATGATCGTAGAACCGTCAACCGTGGCTTTTTTACCAACTAAAACGCTCGTACAAGCTTGTTCGTACCTATTCAACACTCCCATTAATTTAATAATGTATCCGTTCTCACTATTTATGATACTCGTCATCTTAAAAATTGCCACCACTGCTCAAAACCCTAATTATGATTCTAATTTATTTTTAATCATTAGTCCGTCGACATTCTTTTATAAATCACTTAATGAATAATTCTTAATTTTGAAAAACCCTCGCCACACTTTCTTCACATTTCGTTGCTAATATGTACTCATAGCAATTAAGGATCCCCCTCCAAGATTGCTACTATAATAATTAACATTCTTTTCATTTACTCCTCCAAAGTAATGAAATCCGTTAAAGCCCAAGCGCTTTAACAGCCCGGTGGGTGGCATGTGAACGTCCCCCCGCTTATATGAATAAACGCCCACCGGGTTTCAACATACGATTCCCCGTCGTATGTTGACCTACTCCTTTTGACCTTCGTATTTAGGCTCTTTGTCAACCGGTGTTGATGAGGACTAATTTGAGAATCCAATTCATTTACGAATTGGGTTCTTTTTTGTAATTTTGATTTTAAATGAGACTTGAATGCGATAGATAAAGTTTTGCCAGTTTCGATAACCATATGCAGTTCGTTTAATTTGTTTGATTTTTCGATTAACCCCTTCAATGGGGCCATTTGACAGGTTCCCACTAGCCATGTTTGCTATTAATTGTTTGTTATGAATAAAGGTTTTGATGGTGGTCATGAGCTGTGGACTAACGTTTTCTACCTTGCCAAGAATCGTGATAAAGGCCGAATAGTCGCGGCTTTGAAAGGCTTTGACTAAGTCATGAGCGATAAGGTAGGTTTGAGTAAATTGCTGATTTAAATCCAGGCCTTCATGCACGAGCTGTTCTTGAGTCAAACGGTCTTTAAGATGGCTAAACCATTGTGGTTTAGCCTTTTCTAGGTTGTCATAACTCATTAAATATAA
>NZ_BJDZ01000005.1 GCF_005405405.1 Lactiplantibacillus plajomi | reverse complement strand
TTATATTTAATGAGTTATGACAACCTAGAAAAGGCTAAACCACAATGGTTTAGCCATCTTAAAGACCGTTTGACTCAAGAACAGCTCGTGCATGAAGGCTTGGATTTAAATCAGCAATTTACTCAAACCTATTTTATCGCCCATGATTTGGTCAAAGCTTTTCAAAAGCGCGATTATTCAGCCTTTATCACGATTCTAGGCAAAGTAGAAAATGTTAGCCCACAGCTCATGACCACCATCAAAACCTTTATTCGTAACAAACAATTAATAGCAAACATGGCCAGTGGGAACCTGTCAAATGGTCCCATCGAAGGGGTTAATCGAAAAATCAAACAAATTAAACGAACTGCATATGGTTATCGAAACTGGCAAAACTTTATCTATCGCATTCAAGTCTCATTTAAAATCAAAATTACAAAAAAGAACCCAATTCGTAAATGAATTGGATTCTCCAAATTAGTTCTCATCAACACCGGTTGACAAAGAGCCATTTGTTCTCACCTTGGTTCTCTTCTAGCCTTTTCTATAAAAATAGAACCCTGACAAACGTTGATTTGTCGGGGTTCTTATTTTTCGCTACTGTTCTAACTTGCTTTAATAAGGAGAGTACAGGATTTGAACCTGCGCGCCGGTATTAGCCGGTTCGCCGGATTTCGAGTCCGGTGCATTACCACTCTGCCAACTCTCCATGTGGTACTTGAATAGTATAGCATAAAATCGCGGAAGAACAAATAATTATTCAGTAATCTGATTGATTTTCTCTTAATGAATGTGAAATTAATCAGTTTTTATCTTTAGAAGTTGATTTCGTGCTATATGAGTAGGACTAATCCCGATTGATATTTGAGGTGGTCTTCTACTTATGTAGTTTTCGATTCGTCTAACGCGTTATTCACGAGTTGGATGAATAATGATTAGAGTGTTCTAGGTCATTTAAACTAGTCATGTTGATTACCCTGTTATTGAGCCAGCCACCGTTCCATGGTATGCTATTTCCAAGTAAATCGAAGGGGGCCTTCACATGGCGAACATATTAGTAACAACGACTGAACAGATTCCTAATCAGCACTACGAAATTATTGGTGAAGTCTATGGTCTGACGACCCAGTCAAAAAATTTCATTCGCGACATGGGTGCCGGTTTAAAAAGTTTAGTGGGTGGGGAAATTAAGGATTACACCAAGATGTTGAATGAGTCACGGAGAATCGCGATTCAGCGTCTCAAAGACAACGCGGCTGAGATGGGTGCCGATGCGGTCGTCATGATGCGCTTTGATACTGGTTCGATCAGTCAGGATATGCAGTCGGTGGCTGCTTATGGGACTGCAGTTAGATTTGTTGATTAGTTGGGGTAGTCAAAACCTCATGTAATCAATAGTTAAGCGTTTGCAAAACTAACTAATTAAAGCGAAAATTGGTTATAACAAAATCCGTTTAGCCGGGGATTACGGCTAAACGGATTATTTTGTTAAGTTATTCAAAAATGTAGTCGGTTGGTTGTGATTGGACTGCGCCGGTGGAGATTGGTTGACAGCTGATTTGGACGTTAGAATGACAATCCGCACTGAGCGTGGCGATCAGGGTTAAGGGTGAAACGCTGTCGCCAACGCGAACGAGCCAGTTAAACTGACCGCTAGCCGCCATTAACTTGAGTAGGTATGTTTCACCGTTTATGCATCGTAGTAGCATGGCCGTTGACGATAGCCAGCGGACCTCGCCGTCGGTTGGGGCAAAGATTTGGTTATTGTTAAGGTGACGGACCACTAACGTCCGTTGCGAATGCTTAAGTTGCAGGTCACCACCAACTGGTGTCCGAAAAACTGGCTTAACACTACGTCTGAACCCCCACATAAGAACTTCCGCCTCCTTATTCTTTAACCTTCATCTTAAACATACCCTATGGGACGGGTTTCAGGTCAAGGGAATAATCCCATTAAAGGCGCTAGAAATGCTATAATTTTACTATGATGTTGCAATCGAAGGGGGGGTTGTGAATGGATTTCGTAGACTTTCAAAAAATTAGCTTACGACACACACCGTTAGGAACGCGCCAGCAAAAGCCGGTTTTACACGACCGTCAATTGGACTGGCCAAAAATGGCGGCGTTAATTCGTGATAATGCCGACGTTATCCTGCAAGTTGAGGCGGGATTGGCCGAGGATTGGTTGAATACCCACGGAACGATTTGGGATGATCAAGTTGGTTACCACCGTTATCCCAATGACAACCGAGAGTTTGACGATACCGTTTTTTGGGCGGCGTCGACTTGGGCAACACCCGCTATTTTGGTGACGTTTCATAATGAAACTACCCAGGCGTTTAGCTGTTATCGGCGCGGAAAAGACCCGGATTTTCATTATTTAGGAACCCTTGGAGATGCTGAATAGACAAGAAATTGTTAGTTACAAATTGGAGGAATGATTGTGCAAGTAGGAATTGATAAAATTCACTTTGCAACGTCGCACTTATACGTTGATATGACGGAACTGGCTCGTCAGCGTGGCCAGGCACCGGATAAATTTTTGATTGGAATCGGCCAGTCACAAATGGCAGTGATTCCGCCAAGTCAGGATTTAGTCACGCTGGCTGCTAACGCGGCTTACCCGATGCTGACCGCTGAGGACGCTGCTGCAATTGACTTGGTCGTTGTTGGGACGGAATCCGGCATTGACCACTCTAAAGCCAGTGCGATTTACGTTGCCCGGTTATTAGGGTTAAACCGGCGTTGTCGGACCATTGAGATGAAGGAAGCTTGTTACGCTGGCACGGCTGGGGTTCAGTTAGCGAGTGACCACGTTCGCGTTCACCCGGACAAAAAAGCCCTAGTGATTGGGGCGGACGTTGCCCGGTACGGCTTAAACACACCGGGTGAACCGACTCAGGGTGGTGGCGCGGTAGCCATGTTAATTAGTGCCAATCCCCGCGTTCTCGCCATTGATACCGAATCAACGGTCTTGAGCCAAGACGTGATGGATTTCTGGCGACCACCGTACCGAACTGAGGCTTTAGTAGACGGTAAATATTCTTCAAATATTTACATTGATTACTTCCAGGACGTCTTCAAAGGCTATCTCGAGCAAACCGGAACGTCTGCCAATGCTTTTGATGCCTTGATTTTTCACTTGCCATATACAAAAATGGGCTTAAAGGCGCTTCGGAGTGCCTTGCCAATGGTCAGCGAAACCCAGCAACAACGGTGGATTGCACACTTTGAGGCCAGCCGAAAACTTAACCGCTTGGTCGGCAATCTGTATACCGGTTCGTTATATTTAAGCTTGTTATCCTTGTTGATTGCTGATCCTAATTTAAAAGCTGGCGACCGACTCGGGTTGTTTAGTTACGGTTCCGGCGCGGAGGGTGAGTTTTACGGTGCAACGCTTCAAGCGGATTATCAGCAAGGTATCGACCTGGGATTACCGCAACGGTTAGCACGACGTCAACGGGTTGACGTCAGCGCGTATGAGGACTGTTTTAATGGCCAGCTTGCTTGGCAGCCAGCGAATCAAACGTTACCAACTCATAACGATCCACACCGCTTTATTTTAACCGGCCAAAAAGATCAACAACGGCAGTATTTAGATCGATGTAACTAGCAAAAAGGCTTGTCACCGTTAATTGGGACAAGCCTTTTGGTTTATTTTGCTAAATTATTAGTAATGGTTTTACCATCTTTAAAGCTCAGTAGGGTGGTATCAGTCGTGTCGGGTTGTAATAACCGGACCGTGTAGCCAGCAGCGAGATTTTTCTTCATCGACTTCGAGAGTGATTCGAAGTTAGAAGTGATCGTCGTGATGGCTTTCTGGTTTTCAGTCGGGTGCGCCTTGATGATCTTCAGCGACTTAACGTATTTTTTACCGGTTGGCGTAATGGTGAAGGTTTTCGACGACTTATCAAAACTAACTTTTCCTAATTCTTTGTAGTTTTCTTTGAGTTGCTTAAGAATGCTAGCTTCTTTCAACTTCAAAGTCGCCGCTTCACGTTTTTCCTTATCCTTGGTAAAAACGGCTTCTGACGATCCGAACTTTAAACTTTCGCTGGAAGAGCTAGCTGACTCGGAGGTTGACGACGCTTTTTTGGAACTGGCGGCTGTTTGGTTGAATGACCAGTAAGGTAATTTAACGACACCGTAGACGGTCACGATTGCGCTGAGTAGCGCAATGGTTGCTAGAAATTTCCAGCCGCCACCGCTTTGACGGGTAGAAAGGGTTGAAAAAATAGCAAGTAAGAAGACGAGAAAACCAATAATGGCAATAAATAACATGTGACCAACTCCTGGTGTTTGAAATAGTATAATCATTATACCATTGAACTAACGCGGGACTAAAATTGATTTTCAGAAAATCCTAATAATTATTAAAAACCACCAAACTTAACGGTCGTTAAGTTTGGTGGTACGGGGTGTCATAAAAAAGGTCCTAATATAACATATCGCGGTACAGACCAACGACTTTTCCGAGAATTGCGACGTTTTCTAGAATAATCGGTGCCATCGTATCATTTTCAGGTTGCAACCGGTAATGGTCGGCTTCCTTAAAGAACCGTTTGCAAGTTGCTTCGTTTTCATCAGTCATGGCAATGACGATGTCACCGTTGTCAGCGGAACTTTGCCGTCGCACAATCACTTGGTCACCGTTCAAGATACCGATGTTGATCATACTTTCACCACGAATGGTCAGCATGAACAAATCACCACCAAACGACTCTAAATCTTTTGGAATTGGGAAGTAGTCGGTTGCTTCTTGGACGGCTAGAATTGGTTGCCCGGCCGTAACCGTCCCGAGGACTGGAATTTGGTGGGGTTGACTTTCAACCCCGAGCGCGTCGAAACCGGCGGCGGTAACTTCAATGGCGCGTGGTTTAGTTGGGTCCTTTTGAATTAAGCCCTTTTTTTCCAAGCGGGCGATGTGCCCGTGAACGGTCGAAGTCGAAGATAGGTCCACGGCTTCACCGATTTCACGGACGGTTGGCGGGTATCCTTTTTCATTGACGCGTTCATAAATAAAACGAAGAACCGCCATTTGTTTGCTTTCCGATGTTTTACTCATCTTGGCACCTCATTATTAATTTCAATTAGTTGTTAAACCAATTGTAGCATAGCTTTTCACCGCTTTCAAACAAATGTTCGGTTGACAAATACTTTTGATTGATTTACGGTCTGAAATCAGGTATTCTATCCTTGTTTTGAAAGGAGTTCACATCTTGATCTCAAAAGAATTATTAAACCGGATTAACGAGTTAGCCCACAAGGCCAAGGCCGAGGGGTTAACTGAATTAGAAAAAGCCGAACGGCAAGAGTTACGGCAAAAGTATCTGCAAGAATTTCGGGAAGGTTTCCGGCAACAAGTTGAATCTTTGCAAGTCTTCGATAAGCAAGGTAACGAAGTAACCCCCGAAAAAGTTCGTCAGGTACAACGCGAACGCGGCTTACGAAACGATTAACCGTTTTCAGGAAAATTTGTTAACTGACAAATTTTCCTTTTCTTTTATTATTAATTTGTGTAGACTAGTTTATTGAAGACTGTAATAAGGGAGGGGAATGACTGTGAGTACTGGTATTTGGATCTTAATCGTGGTCTTAGGTGTCCTAGTTGGCTTGACCGGTGGTTTCTTTGGTGCGCGGCACTACATGCAAAATTACTTGAAACAAAATCCACCAATTAGCGAAGAAATGCTACGCAGCATGATGATGCAAATGGGTCAACGCCCGTCTGAAAAGAAGCTGCATCAAATGTTAAACTCAATGAAGGCCGCTTCACGTAACGATGGGAAGAAGTAGTTTCAATTGAGCCGGGGGTGTTGGCAAGTTGCCAACCCTTTTTTTATTGAAAAAGACGTCCATCTTAGTGGGCGTCTTTTTGACTGGCTGGATCCACGTATTTAAAATTGGGGTCGATTAGCTGATCTAAGTCGCTAAAGGCCGTTAGCATTTGCTGCTCGATTTGTTTTTGGCCGGCGTCGTCTAATTTTAGTTTGCGGTCGACGTAGATTGGTTGACCGAAACGTACGGTAACCGGTTTGCGTGAAAATAACCGTTTAAAGGTCAATGGCCCTTGATAAACGGTCGGGACGAGGGGCACCCCGGCCATCTTGGCGATCACCGTGGCACCGCCCTTAAGTTGTTGCGAGTGCCGGGTCCCTGATGGAAACATGATCAGCGATAGCTTGCCCTTACGCAGAAACTTGACTGGCGTCTTAATGGCGGAAGGCCCCGGGTGCTGTCGGTCCACCGGAAACGCGTTGGCATGCGTTAAAATAAACCGCAATACCGGGTTTTTAAAAAGTTCTTCCTTAGCCATGAAACTGAATTTCATCGGACTACCAGCTAACGCGTAGTATAGCGGATCAAACCAGGTCCGGTGCGGTCCCACTAGGATGTAAGTGCCCTTAGGTAGATTTTCGCGCCCCTGATAATTAGGCCGCCCGTTGATAATGGTGATGATTAAGCGGACGAGTCCGCGCATAAATGAATAGAACATCGCGCTCTTCCTTTCGTTAAATCACTGCTCACAGTATGACGAAATTTTCAGGTTTCTGCAAGTGAATTGTATGATATGCTTGCAACGGTAAGAAAGAAAAGAGGGACAGTATGGTCAAAGTGCAACTAAACGCTGATGAGCGAATCGACCAGTTATATAGTAAAAATATTCAGATCATTCAAAGCCCGGATGTCTTTGCCTTTTCACTTGACGCGGTTTTATTAGGCGCGTTTGCACAACCGGTGAGGGCCGCTAGCGGGCAAGTTGTCGACCTGTGTGCGGGTAACGGGGCGGTCGGTTTATTTGTTAGCGAGGCAACTAGGGCGCACATTACGGCGGTTGAAATCCAGCCCCGGCTAGCAGATATGGCCCGTCGTAGTGTGACGCTAAACGGTTTGGATGAGCAAATCACGGTGGTCAACGCGAACTTGCTCACGATCACTGAGCGGGTCCCCAAGGATTCGGTGGACACCGTGCTATGTAACCCGCCGTACTTTAAAAACCAGCCAACCAGTGTGAAGAACCCGAACCACTACTTGGCAACCGCTAGACACGAGCTATCGGCCGACTTAGATCAAATTATGGCGGTGACGAGTGATTTGCTCAAAATGAACGGTAAGGCTTACTTCGTGCACCGACCGGAACGTTTGGACGATCTCTTTGCAACGATGGCCGCCCACCGCCTGGCACCGAAACGCTTACGGTTTGTCCATCCCAAGGCTGACCGGGAAGCCAACATGGTTTTAATTGAGATGATTAAGGATGGTAAATCCAACGGTGTCCGTGTTCTGCCACCGCTGATCGTCTATCAAACTGACGGAACCTACGGAAAAGAGGTGCGCGACTTACTTTATGGCCGACAAGACTAAAAAATATTACTTTTACGTGTTACTTTGTGCGGACCAAACGCTCTACGGTGGCTTTACCGATGACCTGGCGCGACGGTTGGCCACCCATAACGCGGGGAAGGGCGCGAAGTACACCCGGCCGAAGACCCGGCGCCCGTTGAAAATGATCTACCATGAAGTTTTCAATGATAAGTCGTCGGCGTTGAAGGCTGAATACGCCTTCAAACACCAATCTAGAGCTGCCAAGTTAAAGTACTTGGCGGGGCACAATGTGAAAATTTAGTGAAGTTTTCATAATTTGTCATTTTAATTCTGACATTTACTGTTATAATGTGTAATGTATCAATATATAGGAGGAATTCTTGTAATGAAAATTATTGCATATGCTGTACGTGATGACGAACGTCCTTTCTTCGATACTTGGATGAAAGAAAACCCAGACGTTGAAGTTAAGTTAGTTCCCGACTTGCTTACTGAAGAAACTGCCGAAATGGCTAAGGGCTTTGATGGTGCCGATGTATACCAACAAAAGGATTACACCGCTGCCGTTTTAAACAAATTAGCTGACGAAGGTGTTAAGAACATTTCTCTTCGTAACGTTGGTGTGGATAACTTGGACGTTGCTACGGTTAAAGATCGTGGCTTGAACATTTCCAACGTACCTGCATACTCACCAAATGCGATTGCTGAATTATCAGTAACTCAATTAATGCAATTGTTACGTCGCACTCCAGAATTCAACAAGAAGTTGGCTAAGCAAGACTTCCGTTGGGCTCCAGATATCTCCAAAGAATTACACACGATGACCGTTGGGGTTGTTGGTACTGGTCGGATCGGCCGCGCTGCCATTGACATCTTCAAAGGTTTCGGTGCCAAGGTTATTGGTTACGATGTTTACCGTAACGCTGAACTTGACAAGGAAGGTATGTACGTTGATACCTTGGACGAATTATACGCCCAAGCTGACGTTATTACGTTACACGTTCCTGCATTGAAGGATAACTACCACATGTTAAACGCCGATGCCTTCAGCAAGATGAAAGATGGCGCCTACATCTTGAACTTTGCGCGTGGGACACTCATCGATTCAGAAGACTTGATCAAGGCCTTAGACAGTGGCAAAGTTGCCGGTGCCGCCCTTGACACTTATGAATACGAAACTAAGATCTTCAACAAGGATCTTGAAGGTAAGACGATTGATGACAAGGTCTTCATGAACTTGTTCAACCGTGACAACGTATTGATCACACCACATACGGCCTTCTACACTGAACCAGCCGTTCACAACATGGTTCACGTTTCAATGAACAGCAACAAGCAATTCATCGAAACTGGTAAAGCTGACACGCAAGTTAAGTTTGACTAATTTCAGTTAATTGTAAAAGCCCCGTCGTTAATTCGACGGGGCTTTTTTGCAGCAAAAAACCCGCTCAACTTGTGAGCGGGTCGGACTAATTTGGGTTAAAGGGTAGCTGCTTGGGATAGCGCTAAGAGCAGCTCGTTAAGTTCGTCCGGACTTTGAATAATTTGATCCGGGACGACGGCCGGTTTAACCTGGTCATTTTGGCGGTGATTAAACCAAAACGTTTGCCAACCAGCGTGCTTGGCACTGGTCATGTCTAACGTAGCGTTGTCACCGACGTAAACGGCTTCGGTGGCCTTGATGCCAACGTGGTGGGCCCAGGTCGTAAAAATTGAAGGATCCGGCTTAGCGATACCGAGTTCTTCAGAGATGTAAATGTGGTCTGGGTGCACATAATGTTCGACTTGCAACTGGTGAAGCTTGTCGCGTTGGATTTGTGCCGGTCCGTTCGTAATGATGCCAATCTTAAAGCAGCGGCTCAGCTTAGTCAAAACGTCGGCTAAACCGCCAAATAGTTGAATATGTTGTAGTGCGGCGTGGTAGGCCATTTGGAACTGAATGGCCCAATCCGTTGTAATTGGTTGGGTATCGACGCTGGCAAGTGCGTGCCGAATGCGGGCAGTTTGCCAAGCTTCTAGACTAAGTGCCTGGCTGCTGACTTGCTCGAAAGTTTCGTCATTGAATTCGTGGAAGCGTTTAAATACGTGTGCCACTTCTGCTGGCGTGAGTGCCCGGGAAAAAGTTTGGGCGAGCGCGGTACTGAATGGTGCCTTTTGATCATAAAGGGTGTCATCCAGATCAAAAATGATGGCTTTTATCATTTTAATTGAGCCTCCTATGCGAAATAGTATTTTAGCACACTTTCTAAAAATCACAAATTGGCGTGAAAATTGCTTGCAAGCGGGGCCATTATTCGTTATACTAATTTTCGGTGCTAAACCAATTCACACTCAACGTGATGGTGACGGTAGTGCTCGGGAGAGTTCCGTCATCAAGTGAGCGTTGGGGATGATCAAAACAAATTTTTTGGAGGAACATTTATCATGGCTGTTATTTCTATGAAACAATTGCTTGAAGCCGGTGTCCACTTTGGTCACCAAACTCGTCGTTGGAACCCAAAGATGAAACCATACATCTTTACGGAACGGAACGGTATCTACATCATCGATTTACAAAAGACGGTGAAGATGATCGATTCAGCTTACAACTTCGTTAAGGACGCTGCCGCTGACGATGGCGTTATCTTGTTTGTTGGGACTAAGAAGCAAGCCCAAGATTCAATCGAAGAAGAAGCAACCCGTGCGGGTCAATACTACGTTAACCACCGTTGGTTAGGTGGGACTTTGACCAACTGGAACACCATCCAAACTCGGATCAAGCGTCTTAAAGACTTGAAGAAGATGGAAGAAGACGGGACTTTCGACCGTTTACCTAAGAAGGAAGTTTCATTATTAATCAAGCAACGTGCTAAGCTTGAAAAATTCCTTGGCGGTATCGAAGACATGCCTCGGATTCCAGACGTTATCTTCATCGTTGACCCTCGTAAGGAACAAATCGCGGTTAAGGAAGCTCAAAAGCTGAACATTCCGATCGTTGCGATGGTTGATACGAACACTGATCCAGATGACATCGACGTTATCATCCCATCAAACGATGACGCTATCCGTGCCGTTCGTTTGATCACTTCTAAGATGGCTGACGCTGTCATTGAAGGTCGTCAAGGTGAAGACGACGACGTTACTGAAGACTCATTCAAGGGTAACAAGGACGCTAAGTCTGCTGACTCCTTAGAAGACATCGTTGAAGCCGTTGAAGGCGACAACGACAAGAAGGCTGACAACAAATAATTAACGAAATAATTAGGCTGTCTAAAAAATCGTGGACCGTATCGGCCTGATTTTGCGGGCAGCCTTTTATCTAAAAATTTACCTACTCAAAGGAGAGTAAACTTATGGCAAAGATTTCTGCAGCACAAGTTAAAGAACTTCGTGATAAAACCGGTGTTGGTATGATGGACGCCAAAAAGGCGTTAGTTGAAACTGAAGGCGACATGGAAAAGGCCGTTGACGTTTTACGTGAAAAGGGCGTTGCTAAAGCTGAAAAGAAAAGCGGCCGCGTTGCTGCTGAAGGGATGGCTGCCGTTGCCGTTAAGGGCAATAAAGCTGCCATCGTGGAAGTTAACTGTGAAACTGATTCAGTTGCCTCAACTGACAAATTCAAGGACCTGGTTGCTGAACTTGCCGACAAGATTGCCACTGAAGAACCTAAGACCGTTGATGACGCCTTAGCATTATCAACTGCTAACGGGACAGTTAAGGACGACATTATCGAAACGACTCAAGTAACTGGTGAAAAGATCAGCTTACGTCGTTTCCAAGTTATCGAAAAGGGCGATGACCAAAACTTTGGTTCGTACTTGCACAACGGTGGCTTGATTGGTGTCTTGGTTGTCTTAGACGGTGCTGACGAAGCGACTGCCAAGGACGTTGCCATGCACGTTGCCGCAATTAACCCAGAATACGTTAACCGGACGCAAGTACCTGCTGACCGTTTAGCACACGAAAAAGAAGTCTTGGTTAAGGAAGCCTTAAACGAAGGCAAGCCTGAAAAGATCGTTGAAAAGATGGTTGAAGGTCGCTTGAACAAGTGGCTCTCAGAAATCAGCTTAGACGATCAAGAATTTGTTAAGGATTCTGACCAAACGGTTGCCCACTTTGTTGAATCAAAGGGTGGCAAGGTCAACACCTTCGTTCGTTTTGAAGTCGGTGAAGGAATCGAAAAGAAGACTGATAATTTCGTTGACGAAGTTATGGGCCAAATCAAGGACTAATTAGTTCGATTGGAGGGGGATTATGACAGAACGTCGTTTTGTCATAATCCCCCTTTTGTGGTATAAAAACGGTTTTTTTACGACCGGAGTCGATGTCCGGTATAACGACTATTAATAGTATGGTAAAATGGATACAGATAATTTCGAGGAGGACAAAACGATGTCGGAAGTTAAATACAAGCGTGTGATCCTAAAGCTGAGTGGTGAAGCCCTTGCAGGTGAAAAGGGTTTTGGGATCAACCCGCCCGTGATTAAAACGGTCGCAGAAGAATTGAAAGACGTTTACGACATGGGGGTACAAATTGCCATTGTCGTTGGCGGTGGGAACATGTGGCGTGGTGAAGCCGGTGCTCAAATGGGAATGGAACGGGCCCAGGCTGATTATATCGGGATGCTCGCAACCATCATGAACGCCTTAGCACTGCAAGACAACTTGGAATCCATTGGTGTGCCGACCCGCGTGCAGACGTCGATTGAAATGCGCCAAATCGCTGAACCGTACATTCGCCGTAAAGCAATGCGGCATTTGGAAAAGCGCCGGATCGTCATCTTTGCCGGTGGGACCGGGAGCCCGTACTTCTCAACGGACACGACCGCCGCGTTACGGGCTGCGGAAATTAGTGCCGATGCCATCTTAATGGCTAAGAACGGCGTTGACGGCGTTTACTCAGCCGATCCAAATAAGGATAAGAACGCGGTCAAGTTTGATACGCTGACTCATCTTGATATTATCAATAAAGGCTTACAAGTCATGGATACCACCGCTAGTTCATTGTCGATGGATAATGATATTCCGGTCGTCGTCTTTAACTTGAACAAGCCGGGTAACATTCGAAAAGTCGTTGCCGGAGAACACATCGGAACGACAGTTAGGGGGAAATAACATGGCAGTCACAGAACCAATCTTAAAAGACGCGCAAGCGCGCATGAAAAAAGCGGAAGGTGCCCTTCAACGGGAACTTGGTAACATTCGGGCGGGACGTGCGAACGCCTCACTTTTGAACCGGATTTCCGCAGACTATTACGGGACCCAGACACCGTTGAACCAAATGGCCGCAATCACGGTTCCGGAACCACGGGTTTTAATGGTAACGCCGTTCGATAAGAGTGCCTTAAAAGAAATTGAAAAGGCCATCTTGGCATCGGACCTCGGTATTAGCCCGGCTAACGACGGTAGTGCCATTCGCCTAGTGATTCCACAACTGACTGAAGAACGTCGTAAGGAACTTGCTAAGGACGTTAAGGCTGAAGGTGAACGTGCGAAGGTTGCCGTTCGCAACGTTCGTCGGGACGCGATGGATGCTTTAAAGAAGGGCCATAAGGACGGTCAGTTTACTGACGACGACTTGCGTCAACTTGAAAAGCAAACGCAAAAGCTCACCGACGACGCTGGTAAGGCCGTTGATGACATTGTTGCGGACAAAGAAAAAGAAGTCTTGGAAGGCTAATTTAGCTTACGTTTCCTTAAAGGTTTGAAGAAATTCAAGCCTTTTTTTGTTGACGAATAGTTAAACGCGTCGTTTTTTGGTAAAATAGTGCTTAGTTAAGCAATTTTTGTGGAGGTGCGAATTGTTCGGTTTTTTAAATAAAGAAGATCCCGCCGATAACGACAACGTGACGCTAGATCCGCAGCGGATTCCAGCGCACGTTGCGATTATTATGGACGGAAATGGTCGTTGGGCCAAGGCCCGGCACTTACCGCGGGTTGCTGGCCATAAAGAAGGTATGAATACCGTCAAAAAAATCGCAATCGCGGCCAGTGACCTCGGGGTGAAGGTGCTGACTTTGTACGCGTTTTCAACCGAAAATTGGAAGCGTCCGAACGACGAAGTTAATTACCTGATGCAGCTACCGGTCAGTTTCTTTGATACCTTTGTGCCGGACCTGGTTAAAAATAACGTTCGCGTCGCGGTTATGGGGTACGTGGATAAATTACCCGCAGCGACGCAGAAGGCCGTTCGTGATGCCATCGAAGATACTAAGGATTGCGATGGTATGGTGTTGAACTTCGCGTTGAACTACGGGTCACGGGCTGAAATTGTTAGCGGCGTTCAGGCGATTGCTGAAAAGGTGGCTACGGGTGAGTTAGCACCACAAGCCATCACGAGTGCAACCCTCGATCAAGCCTTGATGACGGCACCGCTTGCACCGTACAATGATCCGGACGTTTTGATTCGGACCAGTGGTGAGGAGCGCATCTCAAACTTTTTACTTTGGCAAATCGCGTACAGTGAACTAGTCTTTACCGACGTGAAGTGGCCTGATTTTACGGCCGCAACCCTCAAGGCCTGCCTGGCTGACTATCAAAGTCGTGACCGGCGCTTCGGTGGGTTGACGGATAAAAAATAAAGGGAGTTTTGTAGTATGAAACAACGGGTCATTACGGCAGTTATTGCGCTGATCTTATTTATTCCGGTCATCTTAAAGGGTGGCCTGATTTTGGACATCGTCGCGATGTTGCTCGGGGTAATCGCAATGAGCGAGTTACTGATTATGCGTAAGAAATTGCTGATTTCTTTCGAGGCAATTATCAGTATGTTGGCGGTTGCGATTCAAATTGCACCTAACAAGTGGTTTAATGGCTTGCCAGCACAATTGGATAAGCACTATGTGATTTACTTTTTGATTATCTTACTGCTCTTGCACACGGTTTGGTCACGTAACCGGTTCTCGTTTGACGATGCCGGGGTCTTGACGCTGGGTGTTTTCTACATTGGTATGGGCTTCAACTACTTCACGGCCGCGCGCGGTGTCAGCGTTTATATGTTACTTTACCTGATGTTCATTGTCTGGTTAACGGACAGCGGCGCCTACATGGTTGGTCGCAAGTTAGGTAAACATAAGGTCACGCCGATCAGTCCGAATAAGACCTGGGAAGGCTGCGTTGGTGGGAGTGTCGTTGGGGTGATTGTCGCCACGGCCTTCGCCGCTTGGATGCAGGTCGGTTACGCCAGCTTGATCAGTATGGTTTTAATTACCATTGTGTTATCGGTCGTTGGCCAGTTTGGTGACTTAGTTGAATCTGCTTTGAAACGCTATTACGGCGTAAAGGATTCCGGTAAAATTTTGCCGGGTCACGGGGGGATTCTTGACCGCTTTGACAGTATGTTGTTGGTCTTCCCGATTGCCCACTTATTCGGCCTGTTTTAATGCTGATGGCCACCAGACTAACTGGGAGAAAGGAGCGTTGATTTGATAGTTACAATTATTACCTTCATAATCGTTTTTGGTATCCTAGTGATTGTCCACGAGTTCGGACACTTTTACTTTGCCAAAAAGTCCGGAATCCTAGTGCGAGAATTTTCCGTTGGGATGGGGCCTAAGGCGGTGGCTTTTCGGCATAACGAAACCACCTATACGTTACGGTTCCTTCCAATTGGAGGGTACGTCCGAATGGCCGGTGTGGCTGACGATGAGGATGAAGAACTTAAGCCGGGAACGCCGGTCAGCTTAATGGTTGGTAAGGACGGTTTAGTTCACTCAATCAATGCCAGTAAAAAGACGACCCTGTTTAACGGCATCCCGTTAGCAGTTACCGGGAGTGACTTGGAAAAGGAACTTTGGATCGAGGGGTACGAAAATGGTGATGAGAGTAGTGTTAAGCGCTACCCTGTCGACCACGACGCAACCATCGTTGAAAGTGACGGCACCGAAGTTCAAATTGCACCGGTCGATGTTCAGTTCCAGTCGGCGAAGTTATGGCAACGGATGTTGACCAACTTTGCGGGACCGATGAATAACTTCATCTTAGCCATCATCACCTTTGCAATTTTAGCCTTCATGCAGGGCGGGGTGACGACGGTGACCACGACCGTTGACCACACGATGGCTAACTCAGTTGCACGGCAGGCCGGGATTAAAGCCGGTGATCAAATTACCGCCATTAACGGTAAGAAGATGACCAGCGCCCAGTCGATGTCGTTGTTGATTCAAGATAACCCGAATAAAAAGGTCACCCTGAGTGTTAAGCGCGCTGGTCAGACTAAGCAGGTCACGGTTAAGCCGGCTGCTAAGACGGTTTCCGGCAATCAGGTCGGCCAGATTGGCGTTCAGTGGGCCACCCATACGGACCGGAGCTTGGGCGCTAAGTTAGCGTACGGCTTTACCGGTTCGTGGGGGATTACCAAACAAATTTTCCAAGTGCTCGGGCGGATGTTTACCCACGGCTTTAGCTTAAACGACCTTGGTGGTCCGGTGGCGATTTTTGCCACGACCTCGCAGGCCGCTAAATCCGGTGTACGAACGGTGATTTACCTCTTAGCTTTACTGTCGATCAACCTCGGAATTGTTAATTTACTCCCAATTCCGGCGTTGGATGGTGGTAAACTATTATTGAACATTGTGGAAGGGATTCGTGGCAAGCCGCTGCGGGTCGAAACCGAAAGTGTCATTACCCTGATTGGGTTTGGCCTATTAATGTTATTAATGATTTTAGTTACTTGGAACGATATTCAACGGTATTTTTTCTGAGTCACTAATTAAACTGGAACATAAGGAGACGTTTAGTAGATGAAACAATCGAAACTGTTGATCCCAACGTTAAAGGAAGTGCCGAATGATGCCGAAGCGCTCAGTCATCAGATGATGCTGCGTGCCGGGTATATTCGTCAAATCTCGGCTGGGATGTACGCTTATTTGCCATTGGCCTACCGGGTCCTGACAAATATTGAAAAAATCATTCGCGAAGAAATGGAAAAAATTGACGCGGCTGAAATGTTAGTCCCCGCCGTAATTCCGGCCGAACTTTGGAAGGCGACCGGCCGTTACGAAACTTACGGGCCGGAACTATTCAAATTAAAGAACCGCCACGACCGTGAATTTATTTTAGGGCCGACGCACGAAGAAACTTTCACGTCGATTATTCGCGATGAAATCAAGTCGTACAAACGGTTGCCATTATCGTTATACCAAATCCAGTCTAAGTACCGTGATGAAGACCGCCCACGCTACGGCTTATTACGTGGACGGGAATTTATTATGAAGGACGGTTATTCGTTCCACGCGGATGAAAGTTCGCTGGACGATACGTTCCAAGACATGGCGCAAGCCTACCAAAACATCTTTGAACGGTGCGGCCTGAAGTTCCGTTCGATTATCGGTGACGGTGGTGCGATGGGTGGTAAGGATTCTCGAGAATTCTCTGCGATTGCACCGGTCGGCGAAGATACCATCGTTTACTCAGATGCCAGTGACTACGCGGCAAACTTGGAAATGGCCCGTAGTTTATACGTGCCTAAGAAGTCGCACGCGTCATTGTTGGACATGGAAAAAATTGAAACCCCAGGTGTTGGTACGATCGACGAATTGGCCGACTTCTTAAAGGTTGGGGCTGATAAGCTGGTTAAGAGTATTCTGTACATGGCCGACGATGAACCGGTCATGGCGTTAGTTCGTGGCGACCACGAAGTTAACGACATTAAGTTAAAGAACTACTTGGGTGCCGGGGTCTTAGAAATGGCCACCCCTGAACAAGCTCAGCAGTACCTCGGGGCCAACTTTGGCTCACTCGGCCCGGTTAACGTTAGTGACGACGTGAAAATCGTCGCTGACCTGTACGTCAAGGACATGGCCAACATTACCGTTGGTGCTAACGAAGACGGTCACCATTTTACGAACGTCAACCCGGAACGCGACTTCCACGCTGAAGATTACGTGGATATCCGCTTCGTGCAAGAAGGCGAATTATCGCCAGACGGCGCCGGTGTTCTGAAGTTCACCAAGGGGATCGAAATTGGTCACATTTTCAAGTTAGGGACCCGTTATTCGAAAGACTTGCACGCCGAAGTGCTTGATCAAAACGGCCGTAACATTCCAGTAATCATGGGTTGCTACGGTATCGGGGTTTCACGGTTGCTTTCCGCAATTGCGGAACAAAAGGCCGACGAAAACGGTTTGATTTGGCCAAAAGCCATCGCACCGTTTGACGTTCACGTCATCCCGGTTAACCCCAAGAAGGCTGAACAGGTCGAAGTGGCCGATCAGGTGGAACAACAGCTTGAAGATGCTGGCTACAAAGTGCTTTACGATGACCGTAAGGAACGCCCCGGCGTCAAGTTTGCCGATTCCGATTTAATGGGGATTCCGGTCCGCATTACGATTGGGAAGAAAGCTAGCGACGGCATCGTTGAAATCAAGTTACGCGAAACTGGTGAAACTTTGGAAGTTAAGACCGAAGAAATTGCCAATAATTTAGCCGTTTTACTAAAAAACGTTGACTAATTGTAACGGCCTATTCGTTGCAAGTTGACTTAAAAATGCGTACACTTAATCACTAGTGGATGCGGAAATCACCTAGTTTCGGTAACGTTGAAACTAGGTGATTTTAGTTAGGTATTGAATCAAAGGAGGAGCACGTGTGAGCTTAAATCAGCAGGAAATGTTTGAGAAACTCCTCGAACAAATCGCGATGCCCAAGGGACCGGAGTTTGATGACGCCGCTATCTCTAAGCTGACCGTTCACCAAGACTCAAAAGTTTGGGAATTTCACTTGCACTTTCAACACGTATTGCCGTATACCCAATTTATGACGTTTTACAATAAATTGCAGGTGGCATTTAAAGACATTGCACGGGTCACGATCGATATTCAAAGTGACGACCAACAACTAGAATCGCGCACCTTAGCAGACTACTGGGAATGGATCGTCAAGAATAGTGGGATTTCCTCACCATTAGTGCAATCGCTATGTAACAGTAACGTGCCGTCACTAGACGACGGCCGGGTAGTGTTACTCGCCGAAAATGAAGTTATTCAACAGTTTTTAACCAACCAAGCGTTGGGACCAATCGAAGCCACTTATCAACAACTTGGCTTTCCAAAGTTCTCGATTCATACGATGATCGACGAATCGGCGTCCCAGGCTAAAATTCAAGAATTTCACGCACAGAAGGCTAAGTCTGACCAAGAATTAGCTAAGAAGGCCGAAGCGGCAATCAAGAAAGCTAACGAAAAACGGTCGAAACAGGCCGACCAACCCGCGCCGGTTGACGGTCCGGTTCAGTTGGGGAAACAAATCAACCCGCAGGAACCGGCCAAGCAACTGGTTCAAATTACCGAAGAAGAACGGTCGGTCATCGTGGAGGGCTACGTCTTCGACATGGAAATACGGACACTCCGCTCACAGCGGCAGTTGTTAATTTTAAAAATCACCGATTATAGTTCTTCGATGGTCGTCAAGAAGTTCTCACGGAACGCTGACGACGAAGCCCAGTTCGCGGCCCTAAGTACCGGAATGTGGGTTCGGGTTCGCGGTTCGGTGCAAGAAGATAGTTTTATGCGCGACTTAACGATTAACGCGTATGACATTAACCAAACTAGTCACGCCAGCCGCCAAGATACCGCACCGGCTGATGATAAGCGGGTCGAATTACACTTACATTCCAACATGAGCCAAATGGACGCGACTAACAGTGTTAGCGACTACGTTAAACAGGCGGGTAAATGGGGTATGCCGGCGATTGCGATTACCGACCATTCCGGTGCCCAGGCCTTTCCCGAAGCGTTTGCGGCGGGCGAGAAAAATAACGTTAAAATTTTGTACGGTGTCGAGGCCAACATGGTCGACGACGGCGTCCCGATTGCCTATAACGACGCGCCGGTTGATTTAAAGGACGCAACCTACGTGATTTTCGATACGGAAACTACCGGCCTGTCCGCAATTTATGACCGGGTCATCGAATTATCAGCGGTCAAAATGGAAAAGGGAAACGTCATTGACCAGTTCGAAGAGTTCATTGACCCCGGCTTCCATTTGTCGGCGCAAACTACCGATTTGACCAGTATTACCGATGAAATGGTGCGCGGGTCTAAGTCGGAAGAGGAAGTTTTCCGGCTATTCCGTGAATTTTACGGCGACGCCATCATCGTTGGGCATAACGTGACTTTCGATATGGGCTTTATGAATACCGGCTACGAACGCCATCACATGGACCCAATCAGTAATCCGATTATTGATACGTTGACGTTGGCCCGGTGGTTATACCCGGACTTCCGCCGCTATACCTTGGATTCGTTATCTAAGAAGTTCAACGTTAACTTGGAACACCATCACCGTGCGATTTACGATGCTGAATCGACCGGGCACCTGAATCACCTCTTTTTGAAGGATGCGGAGGAACGCTACGGGGTCGCTTTGCATAGTCAGTTGAACGATCACATGAACGAAAACGCGGCGTATAAGCACGCGCGGCCGTTTCACGCGACACTCTACGCGACTACCCAGGCCGGGTTGAAAAATTTATTTAAAATTATTTCGCTGGCAAACGTTCAGTACTTTGCCAACGTCCCGCGGGTGCCGCGCAGCGTTCTAAATAAGTACCGCGACGGTATTTTAGTCGGCTCGGCCTGTCATAATGGTGAAGTCTTTACCGCCATGATGCAAAAAGGACGCGCCGAAGCCAAGCAAAAAGCGCGTTACTACGACTTTTTGGAAGTTCAGCCGAAGGGCGTCTACAGTGACTTGATCGAAAGTGGGCTGATTGCGGACAACCAACACTTGGAAGAAATTATTAAAAACATGGTCGACCTCGGCCACGAGTTAAATATTCCGGTAGCGGCGACCGGCGACGTGCACTACTTAAATAAGCAGGATAAAATTTACCGGACCGTTTTAATTAAGTCACAACCCAAAATTGCACTGGGTCGGAAACGGACCGAGTGGCCGGACGTACACTTCCGTACGACTAACGAAATGTTAGACGACTTCCGCTTTCTAGGCGAGGAGACCGCCCACGAGATCGTGGTCGACACGCCCCGGGCAATTGCGGACCGTTTCGAATACGTCCGCCCGGTTAAGGATAAGCTGTACACCCCGCGGATGAAGGGTGCCGAAGCTGAGATCAAGCAGTTAACGATGGACCGGGCCCACGCCTGGTATGGTGATCCGTTGCCAGAAATCGTCCAAAAACGGGTCGATAAGGAATTAAAGAGTATTATCGGGAACGGGTTCTCTGTTATTTACCTGATTGCCCAACGGTTGGTGTTCAAGAGTAACAAGGATGGGTACTTAGTTGGGTCGCGGGGCTCGGTTGGTTCCAGTCTGGTCGCGACCTTGTCCGGGATCACCGAAGTTAACCCGATGCCACCGCATTACCGTTGCCCGCAGTGTCAATACTCGAAGTTTTATACCAATAACGAGTACGGTTCCGGCTACGATTTACCGCCGAAGGATTGCCCAAAGTGTGGGACCAACATGGTGCGCGATGGTCAAAACATTCCGTTTGAAACCTTCCTTGGGTTTTACGGGAACAAGGTCCCCGATATTGACTTGAACTTCTCCGGTGACTACCAACCGATCGCCCATAACTACACCAAGGTGCTGTTCGGCGAAAAGAACGTGTACCGGGCCGGGACGATCGGTACGGTGGCGGATAAGACCGGTTACGGGTACGTTAAGGGGTACGAACGCGATACTGAGCAAAACATTCGGACCGCTGAAATTGACCGGTTGGCAAAGGGAATGACCGGGGTCAAGCGGACGACCGGTCAACACCCGGCCGGAATCATCGTTGTGCCGGATTACATGGACATTTACGACTTTACGCCGGTCCAGTACCCGGCTGATGATCAGAGTGCGGCTTGGCAAACGACCCACTTTGATTTCCATTCGATTCATGACAACATTTTGAAAATTGATATTTTGGGACACGATGATCCGACGATGATCCGGATGTTACAAGACCTTTCGGGCATCAAGCCAGAAAGTATTCCGCCGGTCGACCCGAACGTCATGAAAATTTTCTCAAGTCCGGAAGTTCTAGGCGTGACCGAAGACCAAATCTTTTCAAAGACTGGGACGCTTGGAATCCCCGAATTCGGGACCCGCTTTGTGCGGGGCATGTTGGAAGAAACCCACCCGTCGACCTTTAACGAATTGCTTCAAATTTCGGGATTGTCACACGGAACCGACGTGTGGTTAGGCAATGCGGAAGAGTTGATCAAGGACGGAACGGTTACGCTGGCCGAAGTTATTGGGTGCCGGGATAACATCATGACCGACTTGATTCACTACGGGATGGAATCCGACATGTCTTTCCAAATTATGGAGCACGTGCGGAAAGGGCGCGGAATTCCTGACGACTGGCAACAAGCCATGAAGGACGCCAACGTGCCCGACTGGTACATTCAGTCCTGCCTGAAAATCAAGTACATGTTCCCGCGGGCCCACGCGGCGGCCTACATTTTGATGGCGTTGCGGGTGGCGTACTTTAAGGTTTACTTCCCACTGGTGTACTATTCAGCTTACTTCTCAGTTCGGGCCGATGATTTCGACTTGGTCGCAATGGCCAACGGGAAGGACGCCACTAAGGACGCCATGAAGGCCATTACTGATAAGGGGATGGACGCTTCGGCCAAGGAAAAGAACTTATTGACGGTGTTGGAATTAGCCAACGAAATGTTGGAGCGCGGCTTTAAGTTTAAGATGGTTGATTTGTATAAGTCCGACGCGTCGGACTGGTTGATCGACGGCGATACGTTGATTGCGCCGTTCCGAGCCGTGCCCGGGTTAGGGTTAAACGTTGCGAAGCAAATCGTGGCCGCACGGGCGGACAAGCCGTTCTTGTCAAAGGAAGACTTATCCAAGCGGGCCAAGGTTTCGCAGACGTTGATCGATTTTATGAGTGAAAACGGGGTTTTAAACGATTTACCGGATGAAAACCAACTTTCATTGTTTTAATGGTTGGGGCCAACTAAATCGCGTAAAGTTGCGGTTTTTCGGATATTATGCTAATATATAAATGTAATTTAAAACTCGTTAACGAGTGAGCAGCGATGCTCACTCTTTTTATTGGACTAATCTGAATTAGGAGGCGCAGTCTTGAGTAATAACGTTGTTGAGACGATTCAGCCGGTTGCAGAAGCAATCGTCACTGCTCATCAATTTGAACTCGTGGACATTGAGTTTGTTCGCGAGGGTCAGGGTTGGTATCTCCGGGTGTACATTGACAAGCCCGGTGGCATCAACATTGAAGAGTGTGCAATGGTTAGTGATGAACTCAGTGAAAAATTAGATGCGATGGATCCAGATCCGATTCCGCAAGCTTATTTCTTAGAAGTATCCTCTCCGGGTGCCGAACGGCCGCTAAAAAAGGAAGCCGATTACCAAAATGCGATCGGAAAATACGTTCACATTGGCTTGTACCAGAAGTTGGACGGTAAAAAGGCTTTTGAGGGCGACTTAAAAGAAGTGACCCCGGAAACTTTAACAATCGACTATTTGGACAAAACCCGTCATAAGACGATTACGGTTGACCGGGATAAAATTTCACAAGCCCGCTTAGCAGTGAAGTTCTAAATCAGTAAAGGAGTTTACTCATGAGTAAGGAATTATTAGGGGCCTTAGACACCCTTGAAACAGAAAAAGGTATCAAGAAAGAAGTTGTGATCGACGCACTTGAAGCGGCGCTGGTTTCAGCTTACAAACGGAACTACGGCCAAGCCCAAAACGTTGAAGTTGATTTTGATCAGGTTAAGGGCAACATTCACGTTTACGCGGTCAAAGAAGTTGTTGAAGAAGTCTTTGACTCCCGCTTGGAAGTTAGTTTACAAGACGCCTTGAACATTAATAAGGCTTACGAAGTTGGCGATGAGATTCGTTTTGAAGTCACGCCCAAGAACTTTGGGCGGATTGCGGCACAAACCGCTAAGCAGGTCATTATGCAGCGGGTTCGGGAAGCGGAACGCGGCATTATCTATGACGAATATAGCCAGTACGAAAACGAAATCGTTACCGGTGAAGTAGAACGCCAGGATAACCGCTTCGTTTACGTCAGTCTTGGTAAGGTCGAAGCCGTGATGGGCCATTCTGACCAGTTACCGGGTGAAACTTACCGGATTCACGATAAGATCAAGGTTTACGTTTCTAAGGTCGAAAACGCCACTAAGGGGCCGCAAGTCTTCGTTTCACGGACGGCGCCGGACTTACTGAAACGGTTATTCGAACAAGAAGTGCCAGAAATTTTTGACGGGATCGTTGAAATCGTGTCAATTGCACGCGAAGCCGGTGACCGTGCTAAGGTTGCGGTTCGTTCAAATAACCCGAACGTTGACCCGGTCGGGACCTGTGTGGGACCCAAGGGACAACGGGTTCAAACCATCGTTAACGAACTTCACGGTGAAAACATGGATATCGTGGAATGGACGGATGATACCGCGGTCTTCATCGCCAACGCGTTGAACCCGGCCGAAGTGCTGGACGTCATTTTTGACCCCGAAAACGAACGTGGTTGTACCGTTGTCGTACCCGATTACCAATTGTCGTTAGCAATTGGGAAACGCGGGCAAAATGCGCGCTTAGCCGCTAAATTAACCGGGTTTAAGATTGATATTAAATCTGAGACCGAAGCATCTGATATAATGGAAGCAAATCCTGATAACGTTGCGGCGGCCGAAACCGCAACCGATGCACCGGTTGAAGATGAAGAACTGCCTACCGACGACGCGTCCGTGGATTCAGCTGCTGACGGTGACGCGGAATCACCAGCAACTAGTGATGATGACGCCGACGACTCAGCTGCAGCTACCAGCGACGCTGAATAGTAAGCAAAGTAACTAAAGGAGGTCTGGGATATGAAAAAAAGAAAAGTGCCGTTACGCAAGGACATCGTAACGGGTGAGATGCATCCCAAGAAAGACTTAGTCCGGGTTGTTAAAAACAAGCAGGATGAGGTATCGGTCGATCCGACTGGTAAGAAGCCTGGTCGCGGCGCCTACATTGCGCTCGACGTGGCGGTCGCAAAGCGTGCGCAAAAGGAAAAGACGTTTGATAAAGCGTTTGGCATCAAAGTGGATGCCGACTTTTACGACGAGCTCGTGGCCTACGTTGATCATCAGCAAGCCCGAAAGGAACTGTTCGGTGATGACGCCTAAGCAAGCTTGTTTAAACCTACTGGGCCTGTCTCGGCGTGCCAAGAAACAAATTGCGGGTGAGGGCTTAACGCTCGCTGCAATTCGGAACCAATCGGCCAAGCTCGTTTTCATTGCGAGTGACGCCGGTCCCACGACTGCCAAAAAGTTCCATGATAAGGCCCAATCTTATAATGTTCCCGTGATCGATACTTTTACCAAGGAAGAGTTGAACGCCGCGGCTGGCAATAAACGCACCGTTTATGCCATTACCGACGCCGGCTTTGCCAAGAAGATGGTGGCGATCATGACACAATAAAGGAGGGTGAAGATATGGGGAAAAAGCGAATTTATGAATTAGCGAAGGAGCTCAACGTCCCAAGTAAAACGTTGATTGCTAAAGCCAACCAACTGGGATTCTCCGTTAAAAATCATATGTCGACACTCGGTGACAATGAAGAACGCCAACTACGGGCCTCTTCAACGGCCACCCATCCTAAATCTAACACGACTAGTCAGACTAGTCCGACCGCCCGTAAAGCGGTCAAAACTGTGACACGAACTGCTAACCAGCAGCAATCCAACTCGCGTCATCAACAGAGTGGTGATTCTTTGAATAATAATCGTAATAATAACAATAATCAAAGTCGCTCGAACAACCAACAGAGTCGTTCGAACAATGGTAACCGGAGCAATAATAACGGGTCGCGGACCAATAATAATGCTCGGCCAAACAACAACCGTTCTAACGGTGGTAACGGGCAAGCCCGGACGAATAACAACCGTTCCAATAACGGTCAGAACCGGTCAAATAATGGTCAGAACCGGAATAACGGTGGCCAAAACCGGTCAAATAACGGTTCCCAAAACCGGACGAATAACAGTCAGAACCGTTCAAGTAACGGTAATAACGGTAACCGTAACGGTGGGACTAGTAACAGCTCACGCAACGGTGGCGGCCGCTTTGGTGGTAGCTTAAACAACAATAATAATGGTGGTGGTCGTTACCGCGGTAACAACAATAACCGCCGGCGGAACAACCGCAATAACAAGCAAAACCGTAAGAACCAACGGATCCGGCAAGTCAATAACAAGCCGGCACCGGTTCGTAAGGATAAGCCGTTGCCAGAAACGCTGGTTTACACGGTCGGCATGAACGCCCAGGATCTGGGTAAGATCTTGCACCGTGAACCCGCTGAAATTATCAAGAAATTGTTCATGTTAGGCGTAGCGGTCAACCAAAACCAGTCCTTGGATAAGGATACGATTGAAGTCTTAGCGGCCGATTACGGTATCGCGGCTCAAGAAAAGGTTGAAGTCGACGTGACCGACCTGGACAAGTTCTTTGATGATGAAAGTAATAATACCGAGAACTTAGAACCACGGGCGCCAGTCGTTACCGTCATGGGACACGTTGACCATGGTAAGACGACCTTACTAGATAAGTTACGGCATACCCACGTAACTGCTGGCGAAGCCGGTGGGATCACGCAGGCAATCGGGGCTTACCAAGTTAAGCACGATGGCAAGACGATTACCTTCTTGGATACGCCAGGACACGCGGCCTTCACTGAAATGCGGGCACGTGGTGCGGATATCACCGATATTACCGTCCTCGTGGTGGCGGCCGATGACGGTGTCATGCCACAAACAATCGAAGCCATTAACCACGCCAAAGCGGCTAAAGTGCCGATTATCGTGGCGGTTAACAAGATCGATAAGCCGGGTGCTAACCCGAACCACGTCATGGAACAATTAACCGAATACGGTTTGATTCCAGAAGACTGGGGTGGCGACACGATCTTCGTTCAAATTTCAGCTAAGTTCGGTAAGAACCTGGACGAATTGTTAGACATGATCCTGCTGCAAGCTGAAGTGCTTGAATTGACGGCCAACCCTAAGCAAAACGCGGCCGGTTCCGTCTTGGAAGCCAGCTTGGACCGTGGGAAGGGTTCAACCGCAACCTTGTTAGTTCAACAAGGGACGATGCACGTTGGTGACCCGATCGTTGTTGGGAATACTTACGGTAAAGTCCGGACGATGACCAACGACCACGGTAAGCGGATCAAGGAAGCCGTTCCGTCGACTCCAATTGAAATTACCGGTTTAAACGACGTGCCGGATGCCGGTGACCGTTTCGTTGTCTTTGATGATGAAAAGACCGCTCGTGAAGCCGGTGAACAGCGTGCTAAGCAGGCGCTGATGGACGAACGGAAACAAACGACCCACGTCACGTTGGATAACTTATTCGACTCCATGAAACAGGGTGAATTGAAGGAAGTTGACGTCATTATCAAAGCTGACGTGCAAGGTTCCGTCGAAGCCCTCGCCGGGAGTTTACGTAAGATTGACGTTAAGGGTGTGCGGGTCAACATTATCCATACCGCCGTTGGGGCCATCAATGAAAGTGACGTTGCCTTAGCGGAAGCAAGTAACGCCATCATCATTGGTTTCAACGTTCGGCCAACGCCGCAAGCGAAATCGCAAGCGGATACCGACGACGTTGACATTCGTTTACATCAGGTTATTTACAATGCCATTGATGAAATCGAAAGCGCCATGAAGGGTATGCTAGAACCGAAGTACGAAGAAAAAATCACTGGTCAAGTTGAAATCCGCGAAATCTATAAGGTTTCAAAGGTTGGGACGATCGGTGGTGGGATGGTCACTGATGGGGTCATTCACCGTGATTCCGGTGTCCGGGTCATCCGTGACGGCGTGGTCATCTATGACGGTAAGCTTGCCAGCTTACGGCGTTTCAAGGACGACGTGAAGGAAGTTAAGCAAGGCTTCGAACTCGGTCTGCGAATTGAAGACTACAATGATATTAAAGTTAACGATGTAATTGAAGCTTACGTCATGAAGGAAGTTCCGATTGACTAAGCATCGGCATAAGGGGGTAAACTAGATGGCACAACATTATCGGGTTGGCCGGCTTGAACAAGAAATTCAACGCGAAGTCGACGACATTTTGTTAAAACGGGTTCGTGACCCACGGGTTGCGGGGATCACCATTACGGGGGTCACCGTCACCGGTGATTTGCAACAGGCCACCATTTACTACAGTATTTTGTCCGATAAAGCTTCTGACGGTGAGAAGACGGCGGCTGGTCTGGAAAAGGCCAAGGGACTGATCCGGAGCGAATTAGGCTCACGGCTTAGCATCTACAAGACGCCTGAACTGACTTTTGAACGCGACCAATCGGTTCAATACGGCAGTCGAATCGACGAATTGATCAACAATTTAAAGCGGCAAGACTAGTTCTTGACCGTTAGAAAAGCGCCTCTCAGCCTGCGGGTTGGGAGGCGCTTTTTTGCAATTAAAGGGGCACTAATTCATGAAAATATAAAATTAAAATGAAATTAGTATTGACGAACGAAAATGAGAGTGTTTTAATATAATCAATCACATAAACGGAAAGGAAAGATAATTATGACTCAGCTACTCCCAACTAACGCGTATTATTTCGGCTTGGTTTACTTTAGGTAGCGTCCGTATCAATCTTAGATGCGGGCGGCACACACGTCCGTGTCTAAGGTTAGCGAAGTCATTTTTGTCTTAGCCAGCTAGACACGTAAGGGTCTAGCTGGAATAACTGTTAAACTGAACGGTTAATGAGAAGCCAGTTAGATTCTTAGAATCTAGCTGGCTTTTTTTATTTTCGTTAAACATTAAAGGGGTCTTAGAAATGAACCGAAAATCGTTATCGGTCAGTCTGTACCTGAACTACTTCGTTCACGGTCTGGGCCTGATCATCATCACCCAAAATATGCAGGCGTTAAGCACCCATTGGCAAACGCCAATTGCTACGGTTTCCTACGTGGTGTCGGGGGTCGGGATTGGTCGCTTGCTAGCGTACTTCTTACTTGGGAGTTTGTCGGACCGCTTTGGCCGTAAACTATTCGTTAACCTAGGAATGCTGAGTTACCTGATTTTCTTCGTTGGGATGGCGTTTGTCACTAATATTCAACTGGCATACGGGCTGGCAATCCTTGCCGGAATTGCCAATTCGGCGTTAGATGCCGGCACGTACACGACCTTCATCGAGATGGGGGGTAACCGTGGTTCGGCAAACGTCTTGCTAAAAGCCTTTGTCTCAGTCGGCGAGTTCTTGTTACCACTAATGGTCGCAACGGTCGATGCGCAACGGTGGTGGTACGGTTGGACGTTCCTGATTGCCGCAGCGATTTTACTGGTGAACATTGTTTTGTTGAATCGCCAAACGTTTCCGGCCCGCAACCACGATGACGCGACGATGGCCGCGGCCAGCCACCGGTTATCCAAACGGCGCCGGCTGATCGCCTCGGTCGGGTTGGCCGGTTACGGCTACACGTCGATGGCCATCATGATTCTTTATACTCAGTGGATCAGCCTCTTCGTTAGTCAAACGTTCCAGTTCAACCAAGTGGTCGCCCATTTGTTACTGTCACTTTACAGTATTGGCTCGATCAGCGGCGTCGGCGTGATTTTTCTACTTTTACGCCGGGGCGTTAGCGAAACCCGCTTGTTAGTTGCCATGAATACGGGGTCGCTATTAGCATTAGTCGTGGTTAGTTACAGTCCGTTGACCTGGCTATCAATGCTCGGCGCACTCGCGTTTGGCTTTACCGCTGCGGGGGGCATCATGCAAGTCGGGTTGAACCTGTTTATCAAGCTATATCCGCACGTTAAGGGGCGGGTGACCGGCGTGTACTTCACGTTCGGCAGCATTGCGTCATTTACGGTCCCGCTGATCACCGGCTGGCTGTCACAACAAAGTGTCGCGGCCGCTATGCGTTTTGACCTAGTCGTTGGTGCTGCTGGATTACTGTTAGTCGCGTTGACCGCTTGGGTGTTGAAACCGGCCCGGTCACTTACGAGTCAACGACAGCAAATCAATCAGATCGACGCGCGCATCGTTAAATTATTGAACCAGCGTTTTGATACGGTCACGGCAATTGGTGCGATCAAGGCGGCCGAACAGTTGCCGGTCCTCGATCAAAATCGCGAAACGGTCGTGTTACAACGGGTGGCTGATCAGAGCCATACGGGCGCCCATACGCCGTACCTACAAGCCATTTATCAAGCCATTATGGCAAATTCACGGGCTTACCAAGCCCAGTTACACCGAAAGGATGAAGAACATGATTAACTACGTCACGGCCGGTGAATCCCACGGCCCCCAATTAACGGGAATTTTAACCGGGATTCCGGCAGGACTAACTTTGAATATTGACGCCATTAACGCCGGGTTAGCTGCCCGCCAAGGTGGTTTTGGTCGCGGTAACCGTCAGCAGATCGAACACGACCAAGTGGTGGTCACCGGTGGTTTACGGCACGGCGTTACCCTTGGTTCACCACTGGCGTTAACGATTCAAAATCGGGACCACGCCCACTGGTCCGAAATTATGAATCCGACCAGCCCCGCCACCGCTACCAACACCCTGCGACAAGTGACCCGGCCGCGACCGGGTCACGCCGACCTAGTTGGAGGGATGAAGTACGGCCACCGCGACCTTCGCAACGTTTTAGAACGGTCGTCGGCCCGCAAGACTGCTATGCGGGTCGCCATTGGTCAGGTCTGCAAGCAACTGTTGGCCCAGTTGGACATTCACTTGATCGGTTACGTGCACCAAATCGGGGCGGTGGTTGCGGATGATTCGACCGTGACAACGGTCGACGCGCTGGCGACGGAAATTAGTCGCAACGATTTGCGCATCACCGACCAGTCGAAGGTGACCGAGCTGCACGACTTAATCACGGCAACGAAGAAGGCCGGCGATACGTTAGGCGGCGTAATTAAGGTGGTCGCGGAAAACGTTCCGGCCGGACTGGGAAGTTACACGAGCTGGGATACCAAGTTGGATGGTCAGCTGGCGGCCGCGGTGATGGGCGTTAACGCGATGAAGGGCGTTGAAATCGGTGACGGTTTCGGAGCGGCGGCCAACTACGGTAGTCGGGTTATGGATGAAATTGACTGGAATGCCGAAAACGGCTGGCGCCGGCTCAGTAACCACCTCGGCGGCTTTGAAGGCGGGATGACGAACGGCATGCCGATCATTGTTAAGGCGGCGATGAAGCCGATTCCGACCCTTTACAAGCCGCTGCAAAGTGTGGACGTTGCCACTAAGGCTAAGCAGAAGGCTAGCGTCGAACGTTCTGACACGACCGCCATCGTACCGGCTTCGATCGTGGTGGAAAGCGTCGTTGCAATTACCTTAGCCCGCGCACTGACCGCAACGTTTGATGGTAGCAACCTTGACCGGTTACGGGTACAGCTGGCGACGTACCGTGACGAGCTGCGGCAATACTAGGTCGGCCAATGGAACTACATACGTTAGGACCAGCAATGACCGATAGTTACGCCGCCGCTCAAATTTATCAGCGCAACCACCGGCAAACCGAGTTAACCATCGTGGGTCATCCGAGCTTTGAAACGATTTTGACCCACTTGGACGGGTACCGCGGACAACAATTATTGATACCGGCGGCGTTTAAATCGTCCGCGCTAAACGCAAGTTGGGGCGATGTGCACTACGCTTTGTTAGAACAAATGACGTTACGCGACTGTTTCATGACGGCGCTGGACCCGTTAGTGGTGGTACAACGCTGTGACGCCGACAACCGCATCGGTTACACCCACGCGGCCACAGCGCAACTGTTAGCACGGATCGTGAGTGGGGTGACCGTCCAGACGGCAACTAGTAAGTACTTAGCTTATCGCGCCTACCAAGAAAATCGGGCCGGTTACGTTTTAACCAACGAAAAAAACGTGCGTTTAACGCCGCACGAAAAAATCATTAAACGGCTGACACCCAAGATGGTGTGGTGCGTTTATCAAATTAATTAGGTGATATTTATGACAATGCAATTAGGAGCGGGCCGTCCAAACGGCCTTCACGGAACGATTCGCGTTCCGGGAGACAAAAGTATTTCACACCGCGGCTTGATGCTTGGTGCAATTAGTACCGGAACCACCGTGTTACACCACTTTTTGACCGCGGCCGACTGCTTATCGACGTTGAACGCCCTTAAACAGTTAGGTGTCGACATCGCGCGCGATGCGGACACGGTGACGGTCCGTGGCAATGGTCGCCACGGCTTACACGCGGCTGACCAACCACTCGACATGGGTAACGCCGGCACGGCGACCCGCTTGTTAGCCGGCTTATTAGCCGGTCAACCGTTCAACAGCACCTTGATTGGCGACGCGTCGCTCAGTCAACGGCCAATGACGCGGGTTGAGCGGCCCTTGGCACAACTGGGTGCGCAGCTCGAGCTGACGGACGGCCACTTACCGATGCAAATTACCGGTCAGCCGTTACACGCCGCGACGGTCCAACTAGCGGTGGCCAGTGCGCAGGTCAAAAGCGCGGTCTTGTTAGCGGGCCTGTTCGCGGATCAACCCACTACGGTGATTGAAAAGTTACCGACTCGCGACCACACCGAACGGTTGATCAACGCGTTTGGGGGGCGGGTCACAACGGCGCGTGACCGGCGAACGATTACGTTGGATCCGAACAACCAGTTGAGTGGTCAGACGTTAACGGTGCCGGGTGACGTCTCTTCGGCGGCCTTTTTCTTAACGGCGGCCAGCATCGTGCCCAATTCACACGTTCGTTTGGAAAAAGTTGGGTTAAACCCGACCCGGACCGGTATTTTAACGGTATTGCAACGGATGGGCGGCCACGTGACGGTCACGCCCCGGGAAAATCCAGGGGAACCCCTCGGGGACTTAGATGTCCGCTTCGCCAAATTACGGCCAATTCAACTAGGTGCAGCCGACATTCCGGCCGTCATTGACGAGTTACCGTTAGTGGCGTTACTGGCGGCCACCGCCGATGGGATTAGTGAGGTCAGCGGTGCGCAGGAACTGCGGGTCAAAGAAACCGACCGGATCAATACGATTGTGACCGAGCTGAAAAAACTCGGCGTGGCAATCACCGAAAAAACGGACGGTTTTATCATTGACGGTCGTCAAACTTGGCAACCGACCGGTCAGCCGTTTGCTAGTCACGGTGATCACCGGATCGGGATGATGATGGCAATTGCGACGCAGCGGCTGGATCAACCAACCACGCTGACCGGCGAAAAGGCAATTGGGATTTCCTACCCGACGTTTTGGCAGGACTTGGACCGGTTGCGGAATGGCGCGGGGGTGTTGGCATGACAACGATTTTGATTAAGGGACTCGGTTTAATCGGCAGTTCACTAGCGCAGGCGATTCGTCAAGCCGAACCCGCGGTGACCGTGGTTGGGGTGGATACTGATCAAGCTAGTCTCAGTTACGCCGAGCAACGGGGCATCGTTGATCAGACGGCGCCAGCCTTGGCCGAAGTAGCGGGTCAGGCCGACGTTATTATCCTGGCCACGCCGGTCAGCGTGATTTGCGCGGATCTCGCGCAGTTGGCCGCGTTACCGTTAAAAGCCGGGGTGCTGGTGACCGACGTCGGCAGTACGAAACAAGCGGTGATGCGCGCTGCTAAGCCACTCCAGTCCAAGGGGGTTGCCTTTATTGGGGGTCACCCGATGGCCGGTTCGCATAAATCGGGGGTGACGGCCGGAAAGCCGGATTTATTTGAAAACGCGTTTTACTTCCTGATTCCCGGCTTAACGGCGGACAGTGCCGTGACCAGCTTACAAAAGTTATTGCGGGCGACCCGCGTGAAGTGGTTGACGGTCACCGCCACGCAGCACGACCGGATTGTTGGCCAGCTAAGCCACTTACCGCACGTCGTCGCCGCAGCCCTGGTTAACCAGACCCAGGCGGCCTTGGCGGATTCACCATTGGGCCTGCGCTTAGCTGCTGGTGGGTTTAAGAGCATTACCCGGATTGCTAGTTCTGACCCGACCATGTGGACGGCGATTCTTAGGACCAACGGCGAACTCGTAACCCACCGATTACAGGCCTATATTGATGAGCTCACCCGCGTGAAACGGGCGATTGCGGTGGGCGACACCGCCAACCTTAAAGATTTTTTTGACCGTGCCAAGCTTACTCGTGACCAGTTGGGACCGGAACAATTGGGGAGTTTACCTAATTTTTACGACCTATTTTTAAACGTGCCCGACCGGGTCGGTGCGCTTGCTGACGTGACCCACCGCTTAGCAGCTGCTCAAATCAGTTTAGTTAATATTCATATTTTAGAAATTCGTGAGGATATCGACGGGGTCTTACAACTGACCTTCGGCAATGCTGCAGCGCAAGCGCAAGCGGCGAGGGTGCTCGAAACTGCCGGTTACCAAATCGTGAGGAGGAATTAGTTATGCAAGCAATTTTAATCGGATTCATGGGTTCAGGAAAAACGACCGTGGGACGGTTACTGGCACAAACGCTGGCGACCCAGCACGCGGATTTAGATGACTTAATTGTTGAAAGTGCCGGAACGCCAATCACCACGATTTTTGCCAACTACGGGGAACCGTACTTTCGACAACTCGAACAGCAGACTTTGATCAACGCCATTAAGCAGCCCGGCATCTTATCGACCGGCGGGGGGACGCCGACGGTTGCCGCCAACGCCGCGGTGTTAAAACGGTCACCGGTGCCGGTGATTTGGCTGGCCGCGACGGGTGAAACCATTTTGGAACGGGTCCAAAACGACCGTTCGCGCCCGCTAGTCAATGACCTGAATACGGAATCGTTGATGACGCTAAAGCGCCAACGGGCAACCTTATACGCCAACGCTGCCGACTTGGTGATTCACACTGATCAGCTAAGTCTGCAAGAAATTGTGGGCCACATTGTGAGTTGGCTGACGGCCAGTCACTTGGTGGCGCGGGCGTAGCGTGACCGACTGCGGTTACTGGAACACGATCAATGAGCATATTGGAGATAAGCTCGGGCGCGCCATTTAAAGGCGGGCCCGGGCTTTTGCGATTTTGAACCCGGGCGGGCTGGACCTGGTGTGGTATACTGAACGAGGTTTATTAATCTGTAAACAAACGTAATTAATATGAAGTAAGCTTAACTTGCGAGGAGTTTTTTTATGGCAGACGGAATTTTACCTTTATATAAACCGCGTGGCATGACGAGTTTTGACTGCGTGGCAAAAATTAGAAAGTTGTACCAAACCCGCAAGGTGGGGCATTCAGGCACGTTGGATCCTAACGTTGACGGCGTCTTACCGATTTGTATTGGTAACGCGACCAAGGTCGTTCAGTTCTTAGTTGCCTCGGGGAAAGAGTATCGCGGTAGCATCACCCTGGGCTTTGCGACGACTACCGAAGACCTTGACGGTGAGGAAGTGGCGCGTGAGGCAATCACCACGCCGTTTTCGGATGAGCAGATCAACGCGGCTTTAGCAAGCTTGACGGGGGACATTACCCAGATCCCACCGATGTTTTCGGCGGTTAAAGTTAACGGACGCCGGTTGTACGATTACGCGCGCCACGGCGAAACCGTTGAACGACCGGTCCGCCACATTAAAATTAGTCGCTTTGAGCAACGTCAGCCGGCAACTTACGACCCGGCTGTTCAAACCCAGACAATCGATTTTACGGTGGCTTGCAGTAAGGGGACTTACGTCCGGACTTTAGCGGTGGATGTCGGCAAGGCCCTCGGGGTACCCGCAGTCATGAGTGACCTGACCCGCTTAAAGAGCGGTGGCTTTACGCTTGCCGAGACGGTCACCTTTGATCAAATTGAAGCTGAAGTGGCGGCCGATAACGCGGCCGCGCTCTTAGCACCGATTGACCAGGCACTCGCTCAGTACCCTTGGGTCACAATTAGTGATGACCTGTGGGCGCGGGTCAAAAACGGCGTCTGGTTGACGGCGGAAGACTTACAGTTAGATGATTTAGAGAAAAATAAAACGGTTGCATTAGTTTACCAAAACGGCTTAAAATGTCTTTATCAGTATCGACCGGACGAACGACGTTATAAACCGTTGAAAATGTTTTCGGTTAAATAGGGAGATTTTTGTATGCAGGTGATAAATTTACACAATCTAACGGCCGTTCAAGCGGCTAGTGAGGATCCGGTCGTCTTGGCGCTTGGCTTTTTTGACGGTGTCCACCGTGGGCACCAACGGGTCATAGCAACGGCCCGTAAAGTGGCACAGCAACGGGGGGTCAAACTAGCCGTCATGACGTTTGATCAGCATCCCTCGGTCGTGTTTGACCATGCCGATCCGGCGCACGTTCGTTACTTAACGACGGTTGCCCAAAAGACGGCGTTGATGGCCGAAATGGGGGTCGACGTCCTCTACGTGATGGATTTCAATGCCAAGGTCGGCGCCTTGCCACCGCAACGGTTTGTGGACCAGTTACTCGTTGGCTTACACGCCCAGGCCGTGGTTGCCGGCTTTGATTACACGTACGGTCCGGCTGACGTGGCTAACATGCAGCGGTTACCGGAATACGCGCGCGATCGCTTCGAAGTTATCGAGGTGCCAAAGGCGACCCTCGATGACCAGAAAATTAGCTCGACGCGGATCCGTAAGGCGTTAGATGCCGGCGATATCGACGAAGCCAATTTGTTGCTCGGCTACCAATATGAAACGAGTGGTCAGGTGGTTCACGGCGAAGCCCGCGGGCGGACGCTCGGTTTTCCAACTGCCAACGTGGCACATAGTAGTAATACCCGCGTGCCGGGCATTGGCATTTACGCGACGATGGTGCAAGTCGGCCAGCAATGGGTTGCGGGGATGGCCTCGGTTGGTCGCAACGTTACTTTTGGTGATGACCGGCCAATTACGGTCGAAATCAACTTGTTAGATTTTCACGGCGACTTATATGGTCAGAACGTGACGGTCCGGTGGGGTCACCGGATGCGCGGTGAAATTAAATTTGACGGTGCGGACGGTTTAATTGCGCAACTCAATAAAGATGAGCAGGGTACCCGCGACTACTACGCGGCCCACCCGTTTCGAGTTCAGCCGCGTTTAGACTGTCAGCAGACGACTCAAGTAAAAATGGAGGGGTAATAGTGGCAACGACGGATACGATTTTTCAACACGGAACCTTGGGACTATTAGTACCGGGGCTCTTCGATGGCACGATTACGGCCAAGGAATTATTGACGCACGGAGACAACGGTATTGGGACCCTGAACGGTCTGGACGGGGAAGTCATCATCTTAGACGGGCACGCCTACCAAGCCCGCGAAGACGGCCAGGTTAGTGAAATCGGCCCGGACGAAAGCTTACCGTTCGCATCGGTTCACTTCCAAAAGCCGGACGTCAGTGCGCCATTAAGCCAACTATCTCAGGCGGCCTTTGAAGAAAAGGTGGTTGCCGATTACCGTTTGACCAACGTGTTTGCGGCGATTCGCATTGACGGGACATTCAGTTACGTCAAAACGCGGGTGGCCCCGCGCCAACAACCACCGTACAAGACGCTGGTTGAGGCGACCGCGACCCAGCCTGAATTTGAAGGTCACGCCGTGCAGGGCTCAATTATCGGTTACTACGCACCACACCTGTTTCAGGGTGCAACCGTTGGTGGCTTCCACTTACACTTTTTAAGTGCGGATCACCAACTTGGCGGCCACTTATTGGGCTTTGATATTGATCAGGCGACCTTGAAGGTGCAACACTTTGCGAACTTCAAAGTGCACCTGCCGATTGATAATGAAGCTTATTTACAAGAACGCTTTGATAACGCGGCCATCGATAGCGCCATTAACAAAGCGGAACGTTAATTTGAACAAGCATAACCAGTTATTTTACGGGTAAGCCGAATAACTGGTTTTTCTTTAAGCAAACTATTAGCACTCTATGGATGAGAGTGCTAATATAGAATTTGTTGAGCGGAGCCGCTGCTTGCGGGGGGTTGATTCCCGTGAGGACAGTCCGCGGTTAACCGCTAAAAATCTTTGTCCTTCCTTGACTTTCACGGGAAGGGTTGTTATATTAGTACTTGTGTTAGCACTCCATTTAGTTAAGTGCTAAAAAGAGGTGATGATCACGTTAACTGAACGACAAAGCCTAATTCTAAAGGCAATTGTCCGTGACTATACCGAAGGCGGTAACCCCGTCGGTTCTAAATCGTTGGTTCAAGAATTACCAATGAAGGTCAGCTCGGCGACCATCCGTAATGAGATGGCCCGGCTAGAGGACCTGGGGTTGATCGTCAAGACGCACCTATCTTCAGGTCGGATTCCCTCGATTCGCGGATACCGGTACTACGTTGACCATATCCTAAAACCGGAAAAGGTGGATAGTCGTGACTTGAAAGTAATCCAACACTCGTTGGGTGGTGAATTTCATAAGATCGATGAAATCGTGGCGCAATCGGCGGATATCTTGTCACAATTGACGAGTTACACGACCTTTACGTTACGGCCGGAACTAAAGGATAGTCGCTTGAGTGGCTTTCGGTTAGTGCCGTTGGGCAATCATCAGGTGATGGCCATCCTCGTCACGAATAATGGCGACGTTGAAAACCAGACCTTTACGATTCCCAACGACCTGAGCGGCGACGAACTCGAGCCGGTAGTTCGGTTCATCGATGATCAATTGATTGGCCTGCCGTTACAAGACGTCCTCCGCAAACTCCAGCACGAGATTCCGTTGAAACTTGCAAAGTACTTGCAGGATCCGGACGGTTTTCTGGATATTTTCGGTAGCGTACTGTCCAAGGCAGCTTCCGAGCGGTTTTACGTTGGTGGCAAGTTGAACTTGTTCAACTACACCGACCAAAACGACCCGAAGGAATTGCAGTCATTGTACTCGTTACTAGATCAAACGGATAGCTTGGCAAATGTGATCGGGCCACCTGGTCAGCACATCCAAGTTCGTATCGGTAATGAGATCACCAACGATTTGTTGAAAAACTACAGTTTAATTACCGCGACTTACGACGTTGACCAACACGGTAAAGGGATGATTGCCATCCTGGGACCCACGGCCATGCCGTATTCGCGGATGATTGGACTGATGGGCGCGTTCCAGCGGGAGCTTGCCCGCAAATTATTAGATTATTACCGGTACTTTGACGAGTGACGGACAGGGAGATGAAAGCATTGGCTAAAGATTCAAAGAGTGCTGAGGCTGACAAGCAGCAACAAGCGACTTCATCAGCTGACAGCACGGCTAGTCAAGCTAGCCAAGCCACAACCGAAACTGCCAGTGAAACGGCATCTGGTGCAGCGGATAAGCAAACTTCAGCGAAGGATGATCAAGCGACACAACTCCAAAGCTTGAAGGATCAGTTAGATCAAAAAGACGACCAGTTATTACGGGCGCAGGCGGAAATCGTCAACATGCAAAACCGTAATAAGAAGGAACAGGCTGCGTTGTTGAAGTATGACGGCCAGGCCTTGGCCAAGGACGTCTTACCCGTTTTGGATAACTTGGAACGGGCGCTAGCAACCGACGCGGATGATCAGGCCGCCCAGCAACTTAAAAAGGGGGTCGAAATGGTTTACGGCCATTTACAAGACGCCCTTAAGAAGCACGGCGTGACCGAAGTTCCGGCTGACGGCGAGAAGTTCGATCCAAACGTTCACCAAGCCGTTCAAACGGTGCCGGCGGATAAGGATCATCCAGCGGACACGGTCGTTCAAGTACTCCAAAAAGGGTACTTATTGAAAGACCGGACGCTCCGCGCGGCGATGGTCGTTGTTGCACAGTAATTCAGAAATCAAAAAAATTTAAAAGAGGTTTGTTAATTTATGGCAAGTAATAAAATTATCGGTATCGACCTCGGGACGACTAACTCAGCAGTTGCCGTTCTAGAAGGTAATGAACCTAAAATTATCACGACTCCAGAAGGCGGCCGGACGGTCCCATCAGTTGTTGCGTTTAAAGACGGCGAAACTCAAGTCGGTGAAGTCGCAAAGCGTCAAGCAATCACGAACCCGAACACGGTCGCTTCGATTAAGCGGCACATGGGTGAAGCGGGTTACAAAGTCAGCATCGAAGGCAAGGACTACACCCCACAACAAATTTCCGCGATGATTTTACAATACATCAAGGGGTTCGCTGAAGACTACTTGGGTGACACGGTTGAAAAGGCCGTTGTGACGGTTCCGGCTTACTTTAACGATGCCCAACGGCAAGCAACTAAGGATGCTGGTAAGATTGCCGGTTTAAACATCGAACGGATCATCAACGAACCAACGGCTGCTGCTTTGGCTTATGGTTTGGATAAGACCGATAAAGATGAAAAAATCTTAGTTTACGACCTTGGTGGTGGGACTTTTGACGTTTCCATCCTTGAATTAGGCGACGGGGTCTTCGAAGTCTTATCAACGAACGGTGATACTCAACTTGGTGGTGACGACTTTGACCAAAAGATCATTGACTGGTTAGTTGCCGGCTTCAAAGCTGATAACGGCGTTGACTTGTCACAAGATAAGATGGCCTTACAACGGTTAAAGGACGCTGCTGAAAAAGCGAAGAAGGACCTTTCTGGGGTTTCTGAAGCGCAAATCAGCTTACCATTTATTTCTGCCGGTGCCAGTGGTCCACTTCATTTGGAAACCACGTTATCACGGGCTAAGTTCAACGAATTGACTGAAGACTTGGTTGAAAAGACCCGGATTCCAGTTGAAAACGCCTTGAAGGACGCCAACTTATCCGCTGGTGACTTGGACGTTGTTATCTTAAACGGTGGGTCTACTCGGATTCCAGCCGTTCAAGAAGCCGTTGAAAAGTGGACTGGCAAGGAATCCAACCACTCGATCAACCCTGACGAAGCGGTTGCCTTAGGGGCCGCCGTTCAAGGTGGGGTCATCACCGGTGACGTTAAGGACGTCGTTTTATTGGACGTTACGCCACTTTCCCTTGGGATTGAAACCATGGGTGGAGTCTTCACTAAGTTGATCGACCGTAACACCACGATCCCAACCAGCAAGTCACAGGTCTTCAGTACCGCCGCTGATAACCAACCAGCCGTTGATATTCACGTCTTACAAGGTGAACGGCCAATGGCAGCGGACAACAAGACGTTGGGTCGTTTCCAATTAACGGACATTCCTGCTGCCCCTCGTGGGGTTCCTCAAATCGAAGTTAAGTTCGACATTGATAAGAACGGGATCGTTAACGTTTCCGCTAAGGATATGGGAACGAACAAGGAACAAAAGATTACCATCAAGAGCTCATCGGGCCTTTCTGACGAAGAAATTGATCAAATGGTCAAGGAAGCCAAGGAAAACGAAGACGCCGATAAGAAGCGTAAGGAAGAAGTTGACTTGAAGAACGAAGTTGACCAACTGATCTTTACGACCGACAAGACGTTGAAGGAACTTGATGGCAAAGTTTCAGAAGACGAAGTCAAAAAGGCTAAGGATGCGCGTGATGCGTTGAAGAAGGCCCAAGATGACAACAACGTCGATGAAATGAAGGCTAAGAAGGATGACCTGAACAAGATCGTGCAGGACTTGTCAGTTAAACTTTACCAACAAGCACAACAAGCTCAAGGCGACGCTAAGGGCGGCGACGCGGCTGGTAGTGCCGATGCCGGTAAGGGTGACGACAACACGGTCGACGGTGACTTCGAAGACTTGGATAAAGATAAGGATAAGAAGTAATACCGGTTAAACAGAGAGGCCAGGGCCGCGGGGTCTTGGCCTTTTTGTGTTAAATATGCTAGTATTAATGAAACTTTAAAGGGATCATTAGGAGGTTACGATGGCAGAACAAGACTTATATAAGGTTCTGGGCGTTGAAAAGGACGCCAGCCAGGATGAAATTAAGAAAGCTTACCGCAAGCTTTCTAAGAAGTACCATCCTGACTTGAACCACGAACCCGGCGCGGAGGACAAGTTTAAGGCTGTCAACGAAGCGTACGAAACGTTAGGTGATCCGCAAAAACGGGCCCAGTATGATCAATTCGGTTCAACCGGTGGCCAACAGGGCTTCGGCGGCGGTGGCGCCGGCGGGTTCGGTCAACAAGGTTTCGGTGGCTTTGGCGGTGGCGGCGGTTTTGACGATATTTTCAGTCAATTTTTCGGTGGCGGCGGTGGTCGCCGGCCGAACCCGTCTGCACCACAACAGGGTCGCGATTTACAATATGAAATGAACTTATCGTTTGAAGATGCGATCTTTGGTAAGAAGACCAACATCACGTATAACCGTGAAGAACAGTGTGAGACGTGTCACGGTTCCGGTGCCAAGCCGGGAACGTCACCAGTGACCTGTTCAAAGTGTCACGGTAGCGGCTACGTCCAAGTCCAAACGAATACGCCGCTTGGTCGCATGATGAGCCAACAAGTCTGTGACGTTTGTCATGGGAGCGGTAAGGAAATTAAGGAAAAGTGTGCGACTTGTGGTGGCTCGGGTCATACTGAACAAAGCCACTCCATCAAGGTTACGGTTCCTGCCGGGGTTGAAGAGGGCCAACAAATGCGCCTGCAAAACCAAGGTGAAGCTGGGGCTAACGGTGGTCCTTATGGGGACTTGTTCATCGTTTTCCGGGTTGAACCTAGCAAGGACTTTGAACGTGACGGCGCGACGATCTACTTCAAGTTACCGATCGACTTCGTGCAAGCCGCGTTGGGTGATGAAGTTGAGGTCAAAACCGTTCACGGTGACGTGAAGTTGAAGATTCCGGCTGGAACTCAGACCGGAACAACCTTCCGGCTCCGTGGCAAGGGTGCGCCCCGTTTACGGGGCAACGGCAACGGTGACGAACGTGTCACGGTTACGATTCAGACGCCGAGCCACTTGAATAAGGGCCAAAAAGAAGCCCTGAAGACCTTCGCGAAGGCCAGTGGTAAGTCAGTTTCCGGTAACGGTAAGAGTTCATTGTTCGACAAGCTCCGCGGTGTCTAAGCGGTCACCACGTCGACGGTAAAATTTAAAGTTAGTGTGAATGACAAAAAGCGCCGGAATCGGGGGCCTAACAGTGCCGGTTCCGGCGCTTTTTGGTTGTAATCAGCCAACTAGACAGAACGTCATTTTGAGGAGAACTCAGAATGGCGTTTTTTGACGGGTTGTAAAGTAAAGACGATTCCTTGACCAGCGTTTATTCACTAACTTTTCACGTCACGACTTTTTGGCCAAACGGTTTCGTTCTGGTGGTTATCGTGAAAAGGCCGGTGCTAGTATTAATCAAGGAGGCGTGGCACGGTAATGTTACAAAACCGTTACAATTATTCAGAGCCGGTAAACGGATGGGTAGCCTTTTTTTATTTTCAAGTGGGAAATGGCAATTGTCGGGGAGAATTGGTAAACTTATCCTTGAACAAAACGCGCGTGGTAGCAACTTAACCACGTGAATTTATAAGCTAGTGGGGAAGTTGAGAAGGTTGAAAGGTAATCAGAAATTAGTGGTAGCGTTGGCGGTGTGCGTGCTAATTGGGGGAACCGGTTTAACGGTTCGGCATTACCGGCACGTGGCTCAAGCCCGGACAGCTCGGGTCGAGCGGCAGCGCATGGCGAAGCGGATTGCTAAGCAAAACGCGTCGATCAGTCGCCAAATTAATCAAAATCAGTATCAGGCCGGCACGTCGGTCAATCAACACCTGACCACGTTATTGAAAGCAAACCATTTCGTGGGTAGTGCGTTGGTCATCAAGAATAACCGAGTCCTTTATCAACGGGGCTTTGGTTATGCCAATAAAGCGCAGGGATTAAAAAATCAGCCACAATCAACTTTTCAAATCCTGTCGATTCAAAAGTCGATTACCGCGGTGGGGATTATGCAATTAGTGGCCCGTGGCAAGGTCAAGTTGAGCGACCCGATTTCGAAATACTATCCTAACCTTAAGGCGGGTGGTGACACGACGATTCGCGACATGTTGGACATGACGACCGGCTTTTGGCTCAATCAGGCCGACTGGTCGAAGCAGCCGTTGTCGGAAGCCAAGACCGTCGCTTACGCGGTTAAGCACGTCACTTACCGTCCCCAAAAGGCGGGTCGCTTCAACTACTCGGCCGTGAACTTTTTACTCTTAGCGGGGGTCATTCGCCAACAAAGTGGCCATTCTTACCGCCACTTTATTGAGACGCAGGTCATTAAGCCGTTGAAATTGACCCACACCGGTTTCGTCGCGGACGGCCTGGGCCCAACGGCAACGCTGGGCTACGCGGATAAGGCCGGCAAGGTGAAACCAACTTACCAACAGCTGGCAAAGGAAACGACTGCGCAAATGCACGGTGAGTTGGGGACCGGCCAGATGTATATGAGCCCCCACGACCTTTACCGTTTTGAGAGTGCCGTGTTAAAGGGAAAACTACTCAAGCCAGCTGACGTGGCAACGTTACACACGCGGACGGCGACCGGCGAATACGGCGGTGGCGTTTACAACATGAGTAACGGCATTCGTTCACACGGCGTCGGCTACGGTTATGAATCGGACATTCACCTGTCACCGGACGGCAAGACGGCGGTTGTTTTACTTAGTAATTACCGCCGGCGTTCCGCCGGGATTCAAATTGCGGCCAATAAGATTTTTAGTGAACTAATGTCAGGAAAACTTTAAAATGGGTGCTATATTTTGGGAGGTGAAGGCATGTTCGCAAAATTGAGGAGCTGGTTCAAACGGCCGGTAGTTCAATTTATTGCGCTAACAGTATTTTACTTTGCTGTCATGCTGGCCTTGGTTTACCTATACGGGTACAGTGGGATCAACCAGGCCAAGTTCATTTACAACGAATTTTAGTAAGTGAACGCTATTCAATTGTTTGGGGGAAATGACTAATGATTAAAAACATCATTGAAACGATCGACCAGTTTGCCAGCACGCAACCGGATAAGGTCGTTTATGACGTTCAGGGTGTACAACATACTTACGGACAACTAAAAGCGTACTCGGACGCCCTCGCGGCGCACCTCGATACGCTTGATATTCCGGCCAAAACGCCGGTGATCGTTTTTGGCGGGCAAACGTTCGAAATGATTGCGACCTTCCTCGGCGTGGTTAAGTCGGGACGGGCGTACATTCCAATTGATACGCACTCACCGAACGAACGGCTGACGATGATCAATGAGATTGCCAAACCGGCGGCGGCCATTGCGGTTGCCGATTTACCCGTCGGTGTTGGCACGACGCCGGTCATCACGCCGGATCAACTGACGGCCATCTTTAACCAACCGGTCGCCTATCGGGCTGATCACGCAGTCAGCGGTGATGACGATTACTACATTATCTTCACGTCGGGGACGACCGGCTTACCAAAGGGGGTCGAAATCAGTCACGATAACTTATTAAGCTATGTGAACTGGATGCAGGGTGCCGACTTTGGGTTGCCAATGCACCCCAACGCGTTATCACAGCCACCGTATTCCTTTGATTTATCGGTGATGGATCTTTACCCGACCTTAACGATGGGTGGGACGCTGTACGCGTTACCAAAAGCGGTGACCGACGACTTCAAGCAATTATTTGCGGCGTTACCGACCTTACCAATTAACGTTTGGGTCTCAACGCCGTCGTTTATGGACATTTGCTTATTAGAACCAAAATTTGACGCTGAGCACTTACCACACTTAACGCACTTCTTATTCTGTGGTGAAGAGTTGACCCACAAGACGGCGGCGACCTTAAAGCAACGCTTCCCACAGGCCCGAATTTTTAACACCTACGGGCCGACGGAAACCTGCGTGGCGGTCACGCAAATTGAGATTACTGACGACGCTTTGACAACTTATGACCGCTTACCGATTGGTTATGCCAAGGCGGACACCCGCATGTTAGTCGTTGACGAAAATGGCCAGCCGGTTGCCAACGGGACCGAGGGTGAACTGATTATTTCGGGCCCCAGCGTGTCGAAGGGGTACTTGCATAATCCGGACAAGACGGCAAAGGCCTTCTTTGAACTGGATGGCCAACCGGCTTACCACTCCGGGGATATTGGGACGATGGACGACGACGGCTTATTCCGCTACCGCGGCCGGGTCGATTTCCAAATTAAAATGCACGGTTACCGGATCGAACTAGAAGAAGTCGACCACTTCTTGAGTCAGCAACGGTATATTGAGCAGGCCGTTGCGGTACCAAAATATAATAAAGAGCATAAAGTAACTCAAATGATTGCTTACGTGGTACCAAAACAAAATGACTTTGAGAGTGACTTTGCGTTGACCACGGCAATCAAGAAGGACCTGCAGGGCATGATGATGGAATACATGATTCCCCAACGGTTCGTCTATCAAGAAAGCTTGCCATTGACGCCGAACGGTAAGATCGATGTCAAGTCAATTATTAAAGAGGTTAACCCGGTATGATGTCTTTTGATCCTTATGGTAACCCGACGTACTTCATTCTGCTCTTGATTGCGTTGTTACCGTTAATGATCGGTTTGCTGTACGGGCGCCGGTCGCACGTCTACGAATCGATTATCTCATTTGTTTTCTTGCTGTTAACGTTTGGTGGCGTCAAGTGGCATACGGGAATCGCGTTGATTGGCTACCTGATTTACGAAATCCTGTTGGTTTGGCTGTATTCTAAGTACCGCCAACGGGACGATTCGCCGAATAAGGGCTGGATCTTCGTGGTTAGTGTTATCTTAGCAATTGCGCCGTTAGCGGTAGTTAAGATTACGCCAGCGGTCAGCCACGGGGCCAGTTCAATCATCGGGTTCCTCGGAATTTCCTACTTAACCTTCAAGGTCGTTCAGACGATCATGGAGACCCGTGACGGGGTCATTAAGGAATTCCACCCGGTTCTGTTCGGTCAGTTTCTACTATTCTTCCCGACGATTTCGTCGGGGCCAATCGACCGTTACCGGCGGTTTGTTAAGGACTACGACAGCGTGCCGACGCGCGCTAAGTATTTGGACTTAATGGAAAAGGGGATTCGCTACATTTTCCTCGGGTTCTTTTACAAGTTCATTTTGGCCTACATTTTCGGGACGCGGATGTTACCAGTTGTGGAACACGCCGCACTGCAAGCTCACGGGGTTTCGTGGGCGTTGCTCGGGGTCATGTACGTTTATAGTATGGACCTGTTCTTTGACTTTGCCGGTTACAGTTTGTTCGCCGTGGGGGTCAGTTACCTGATGGGGGTTGAAACCCCGATGAACTTCAACCAGCCGTTTAAATCGAAGAACATTAAGGATTTCTGGAATCGTTGGCACATGACGCTGTCCTTCTGGTTCCGTGATTTCATTTACATGCGGCTGGTCTTCTTCTTCATGAAGCACAAGGTGTTCAAGAGCCGCATCACGACGGCCAACGTCTGTTACGTGATCAACATGCTGATCATGGGGTTCTGGCACGGCGAAACGTGGTACTACATCGTTTACGGGTTGTTCCACGGGTTCGCCATGGTCATCAACGATGCCTGGTTACGGTATAAGAAACGCCATAAGCAGCAGTTACCGTCGAACAAGTTCACGGAATACTTTGCCATTTTCCTGACTTTCAACGTGGTCTGCTTTAGTTTCTTGATCTTCTCAGGGTTCTTAGACACGCTGTGGTTCCATAATTAATCATAAATAAGGGAGTAATTAACGATGGATGATACGAAAGCAACGGTTTTATCAATTTTACAAGATTTAACGGGTGAAGACGTCTCCGCAAATATGGACGCCAACTTATTTGATGAAGGGTTGATGGACTCAATGGGTTCCGTTCAACTGCTGTTAGAATTACAAAATCAACTCGGTATTGAAGTACCGGTCTCCGAATTCGAACGGTCAGAATGGGAGACGCCGGCTAAAATCGTCGCTAAGGTTGAGAGCATGCAATGAACGTTTCCAAACGCCTTTTTAAGATTTTTGGCCCAATTATTGTGGCGGCAATCTTATTACTGACCGTTCTGCTGACACCATTTTCATTCGGTTTGAACCACGTTTCGAAAGATACTGAGCAAAAAGCGGCCGTATCGTTATCGGCGAACGTCCTCAAAGGGCGCCAAATTAAGCGCCAGGCGTTAGACGATGGCTACGTCCCGTTCTTTGGTTCCTCCGAATGGTCGCGATTTGATTCGATGCATCCCTCGGTGCTAGCGCAGAAGTATCACCGTGACTACCAGCCCTTCTTGCTGGGGGCACGGGGGACCCAGTCGCTGACCCAGTACTTCGTGATGCAATCGGTCCAAAAGCAGTTGACTAACAAGAAAGCCGTTTTTGTCATTTCACCACAATGGTTCGTGCCAAAGGGAACCCGTAAGGACGCCTTTTCGTACTACTACTCACCGTTACAGACGACTGACTGGTTACAGTCCGGCCATAATACGGCGATGGACCGCTACGCGGCAAAGCGGTTATTGCAGATGCCGTCGGGTTCGTCGGACAAGACGCTGGCCGACGCGTTGGCTAGGGTTGCGGCCGGGTTTAAGCCGACTGACGCGCAGATGACTTATATGAAATATAAGGCGCAGGTGTTGAGCAGTGAAGACGAGTTCTTCTCTCGAATCGGGATTTCACAAAAGAACTTGGACAAGGTCGATTGGTAGGCGAACCGCCTTCCGGACACTTACAACGCCAACCAATTAGATCAGTTAGCGGGTAAGATCGGTAAAGCTGAAACGACCAGCAACAGTTTACAAATTAGTAATCAGTTTTGGAACACCCAGTTAAAGCGGAATTACAAGCGCTTGAAAGGGTCGCAACAACGTTTGAATTACACGAAGTCGCCAGAATTTGCCGATTTTCAGCTAGTCCTGAATCAGTTTGCAAATAATCACACCGACGTCCTGTTTATCATTCCACCAATTAACCAGCGGTGGGCTGACTATACCGGCTTATCGATGAAGATGATCGCCCAGTTTGATAAGAAGATTCGTTACCAGTTAACGAGTCAGGGCTTCAACAACATCGTTGATCTGACCAAGGATGGCAGTGAAGACTACTTCGTGACCGATACGATTCATTTAGGTTGGCGCGGTTGGTTAGCCGTTGATCAACGAGTCGATCCGTTCTTAAGTAAAAAGACGACGACTAAGCCAAATTATCACATCAACGATGCGTTTTATTCGAATCGTTGGCAACGGTTGGATCCAAAAGATTTAGCCGCGTTTGAAAATCAATGAGTTTTTACAAAAGGAAGTTCCCGCGGGAGCTTCCTTTTTTGTCGGCCGAATGCCGTTCAAAAATTGAGATTAACCGCCATAGTTGGTATAATTGAAAAGATTAGGAACAAGGAAGAAAGTAGGAAAATTAATGGATAAAGCGACAATGCAGGATCGACAAAAGCATATCCGGAATTTCTCAATCGTCGCCCATATTGATCATGGTAAATCAACATTGGCCGACCGTATTTTGGAATTAACGGATACCATTTCCAAACGTGAAATGCAAGATCAGGTACTGGACTCGATGGATTTGGAACGTGAACGGGGGATTACGATCAAGTTGAACGCGGTAGAATTGCACTACCACGCTAAAGACGGTGAAACGTACATTTTTCACCTGATCGATACGCCCGGACACGTCGACTTCACGTACGAAGTTTCCCGGAGCCTGGCTGCCTGCGAAGGGGCGGTTCTGGTCGTGGACGCAGCGCAGGGGGTCGAAGCCCAGACACTGGCCAACGTGTACTTGGCAATTGACGATGACCTAGAAATCGTGCCGGTCATTAACAAGATCGACTTGCCGTCCGCCGAACCCGAAAAGGTCCGTCAAGAAATTGAGGATGACATTGGGATCGACGCCGAGGATGCCGTTTTGGCCTCGGCAAAAGCGGGCATCGGGATTGAAGAATTACTTGAACAGATCGTTCAAAAAGTACCCGCACCGCAGGGAGACTTGGACGCACCGCTGAAGGCACTGGTCTTTGATTCGGTTTACGATGATTACCGCGGCGTTGTCCTGAGCGTTCGGATTCACGAAGGAATCGTTCGCCTCGGGGACAAGATTCGCTTGATGAATAGCGGTAGTGAGTACGAAGTGACCGAAGTCGGGGTCAACTCACCCAAACCGTTGCCACGGGACTACTTAATGGCCGGCGACGTTGGTTACATTACCGCCAGCATCAAGGACATTCAGGATACCCGGGTCGGGGATACCGTCACTAACGCGGCCCGACCGGCCGAAAAGCCGTTGGCGGGCTACCGGGAAATGAACCCGATGGTCTACGCCGGGATTTACCCGACCGACAATGCCAAGTTTACTGACTTACGTGAAGCCTTGGAAAAGTTGAAGTTAAACGACGCGGCCTTAGAATTTGAAGCTGAATCGTCACAGGCCTTGGGCTTTGGGTTCCGCTGTGGTTTCTTGGGACTGTTACACATGGACGTGGTCCAGGAACGCTTGGAACGTGAGTTCAACCTAGATTTGATTACGACTGCGCCGTCGGTAACTTACCACGTTATGATGACGGATGGGACTGAAAAAGACGTCGAAAACCCGGCCGAAATGCCGGAAGCGTCCGCCATTAAGGAAATCCGCGAACCTTACGTTAAGGCTCAAATCATGGTCCCTAACGATTATGTCGGTGCCGTGATGGAGTTAGCCCAACGTAAACGGGGCGAGTTCGATACGATGGAATATCTAGATAGTAACCGGGTCAACGTGGTTTACTATATTCCGTTGTCAGAAATCATCTTTGATTTCTTCGACAAGTTGAAGTCCAACACGCGCGGTTATGCCTCGTTGGACTACGACATCGATGGTTACCGGGCCAGTGACTTGGTCAAGATCGACATCTTGTTGAATGGCGACCAGGTCGACGCCCTGAGTTTCATTGCCCACCGCGACTTTGCCGCTGCGCGTGGTCGTGAAATCGCCTCGAAGTTGAAGACGATTATTCCGCGCCAAAACTTTGAAATCCCGGTGCAAGCCACGATCGGTTCCAAGGTAATTGCCCGGACCAACATCAAGGCTTACCGTAAGGACGTGACGGCCCACTTATACGGTGGTGACCGCACCCGCCGGATGAAGTTACTTGAGAAGCAAAAGGCCGGTAAGAAACGGATGAAGGCCGTGGGACGGGTTGAAATCCCGCAGGAGGCCTTCATGGCAGTTTTGAAGACCGACGAAGAAGAAAAGCCGAATTAATAACATGGATTATGCTGGAAGGGCGCTACTTAGGTGGCGCTCTTTTCGTTCGTCAGTAAAAAAGCGCCCATTAACACCAATCGGTGCAAATGAACGCAAAATAATCTTTTGTTACGGTTCCAGACCATGTTCTAGACGGTACTGGGTCTGCTTTTCACCAAAAGTTTTCATATCGTCGGGAGTATTTTGAAGTGCTTTTAGCTTCGACATACCTTCGTGCTGCATTTTATAAAGGGCGGGAGATACGCCGTATTTATTTACAAAGCCGGTTAGCGTATGCTCATTCATCGAAATTGACGATCCTTTGGACTGGTTGTTACTTGAACTTTGATTAGTTGTTGCAACTGAACTTGAAACCGAACTTGCAGCGGATGAGTTTGTTGGTGCCTTCGCGGGCGTGTTGGATTGAACTGTTGCAGTTGACCTGGTACTGGATTGTTGATTGGACATTTTAGCCTTAGCCACACTAATCGCATTAGCCCGACTAATGGCGATTTTTTTTGAACTGGCCCGACGACTGGCTTTGGCAGCTTTGATGGATGCCGCTTTAGCTTTGCTCTTGGACTTTGAGTTAGCAATTGTTCGACTTTTAGTCACTCGTTGACTGCTTTTTAGTGAACTACTTTTAATGTTTGCCCCCGTTTTTCCACTGCCACAACCAGTTAGCGCGAGACTAAGCAGAAGTGCACTACTAATAATTAGTGATTTCTTCAAGATATGTTCCTCCAAATAACGATTTTTAACGACTATATTGATTATAGTCTTATGTTGAAATAAATATACATATTGATTGACGGCAATCATAAATAACCATTAAACTATAATGTGCATTTGATTTGACTTATTGACCAACTTCCGGCAAACTAGACTTATTCTTAAGACTAGGAGGGATTTTCAATGTCGATTGATCAAAAACTCGATGGCACTAAGGACAAAGTTGGCGGTAAGGTCAAGGAGGTCGAAGGTCGCGTGACCGGGGACCACAAGAAGCAGGCTGAGGGGCAAACGGAACAAGTCGTGGGGCACCTCAAGGGGAAATTAGCGGATGCTAAGGAAAAAGCGCAGGGTGTGGTGGACGAAGCCAAATCCCAAATTGAAGAACTAAAAACTAAAAAAGAGTAACAAAAAATCGCAACCGGTTGCCTGTTAAGGCAATTGGTTGCGACTTTTTGATTTTAACGGTTACGCCAGGGGAGCCACGGGCGGAGTCCCCGCATGACCCAGTAAAAGGCTTGACTGGCAATCAGCGTGATACCGACCATCCAGAAGAAGCTGGTCAGCGAGCCGACGTGTAAACTGATGATGTTTTGTAAGATAAACGATCCGCCGAAGAAGGCGATAATTGAAGAACCGAGCAACAACGTTCGAAAGGCGTTGAACGGATAGCAGGCCTTCGCCAGCGCGTAAATCGTCACCCAACCGGTGTAGAAGAACATCAGCGTGCGGGCTTGTCCCAGCGGCATGCCGGTCCATTTGGCGACGGCGTACATGATTCCGAGCCCGACCGTGATCATAATGGCAAAGCTAATCGCGCGTTTTAACGCCCAAATGATCGAGCGGTTGCCGAGTTTCTCGTTGTTAACTTCAAACTGCAGGAAGAAGGTCGGGTAACCTTCGACCAACCCGTCGATCATCGAAATTTGGATTGGTAGGAACGGGAACGGTAAGTTTAGTAGTAGGCAGATCACCGATAAGGCAATCGAGTACAGACACTTCACGAAGAAAATACTGCCGACGCGGGTCAGGTTGTTGATCACCCGCCGGCCTTCCTTGATAATGTGGGGTAAGACCTTAAAGTTTGAATCTAATAAAACGACCTGCGCCACGTGTTTAGCCGCAGAACTACCACTATTCATCGCGATACTGCCAGAAGCTTCCTTGAGCGCTAACACGTCGTTAACGCCGTCACCAACCATCGTGACGTAGTGCCCCTCGGCTTGCATGGCTTGAATTAATCGCTTCTTTTGTGACGGGGTCGCCCGACCAAAAATGGCGTACTTGGTGGCGACCGCTTCTAGTTCGGCGGTGGTGGTGATTTGTGACATGTCGACGTAGTCCGCGTACTGTTGGATGCCAGCTTTCTTGGCAATCTGTGAGACGGCAATCGGGTTATCACCGGAAATGATTTTCACGGCGATAGCTTGTTCGTCGAAGTAGGCGAAAGTCTTGGCAACGTCGTCACGGATAATGTCTTCCAAAATGACCGCAACGAGGATGCGAACGTCCGGTAGCTGGTTGTTCGCGGGCGTTGCCGGCGTGTAAGCCATACAGAGCACCCGTTTACCAGCTTGTTCGGCGGTGGTGACCGCGGCCGGTAAGCGGTCGAGTTGGTGTTTGACTAAGACTTCGGGTGCACCAAAGACTAGGGTGCCGTGGTCGGCAAACGAGACCGAACTCCACTTCCGTTCGGAAGAAAACGGCGTCATGGCCACTGGCGTCAGTGCCGGGTCGCTCGCCGCACCGTAATATTGTTGCAGGGCGTTAAAGGTCGCGTTGTTATCTTCAGTAGCGGCTAAAAACGCCTGAATCCCAGTCTTTAATTCGAATGGTAAGTTGTGGTCGTCGACGGTCGTGGCGGACTGCACCGAAATTTTACCCTCGGTGATTGTCCCGGTTTTATCCAAGCAAATGATGTCGGTTCGCGCGAGGTTTTCCAACGAATAGAGGTTTTGTACCAGAACTTTGCGTTGTGAGAGCAACACCTGGCCGGAAATAAACGACACGCTGATCAGTAACTGCATGCCCATCGGCAAAATGCCGAGCAGGGCGGTGGCGGTACTGACGACCGTGTACGTCGTCGTTTGGTCGCGCAGGAACAGGGCTTCCAAAATTAACAGGATGCCAATCGGAAAAACGAGGTAACTGGTTAAACGGACGATTTTTTTCATCGTCCGCATGACCTTGGAGGCGACCCCCTTGGTCTTTTGAGCCGCGATTGAAATACCGGCGGCGAAGCTTTCCTTACCGACCTTGGTGGCCTGAGTCAGCGCTTTGCCACTGACAACGAAACTACCGGACAGCAGTTGGTCACCAGGGTGCTTAACGATCGCGTCGGCTTCACCAGTCAGCAACGACTCGTCGACTTCAACGGTGCCATCCAGGACGGTCGCGTCGGCAATAATTTGATTACCGGCGGTTAACTGGATGAGGTCGTCGCGCACAACGTCGGTAAATTGAATATCTTGGTAATGGCCGTCTCTTAAGACGACGGTCGTCTTGTTCGATAAAATTGACAGTTCGTCGATCAACTTTTTAGCGTGTAGTTCCTGGTGGATATCAATCACCAAATTGATGGTAATAATCACTAGGTAAAGCAGGTTGGTATAGGCGTGAACGCCGATCAGACCGATGGCAACCACGATGTAAAAGAGGTTGATCCAACTAAATAAATTACGCTTAACGATGGCCGCGGCGGTCGGCGTGTCCGGACTATTGTACCGGTTGACCTGGCCGGCCTGAACACGTTGCTCGACTTCCGCGGTGGTCAGCCCGGTTCGCTTTGACGGTGACGGCTGGACGTTAGTTTCCAATTTGACTTCACCTCCAAGTTCGTCGTTTGTGGGACTTATTGGAATTTAACGAGTAGTCGCGACGTCCGGTAGCCGAGGACGGTCAATAGTCGGCCTAACTTGGTCGGCAAGTAGGTCCAGGCGCTAACGGAATGAAGCCGTAGCCGCCAATAAAGTCGCCGGTCCAAGCGTTTGACGTATTGCCACATGTCGTGACGTTTATCGAGGGCTTCCTTAGTGCCCATCAGTAGGAGGTGGACGGAAGAAACCGCCAGCATCACTGACACGCTACGAACGAGGTAGGTCCGGAGTTTCGGCGAAATGTCATAGTCGTGTTGGGTGCAGTCCGCCACCAGTTTAGTGACCCGGATTTGTTGATCGATCCGGCTGATCATCACGTCTTCGCTAATTGACTGGTCCGCCCGCCCAATAAAGTAACGGTAGAGGTCGACGTCCAAATAGCAAATTTTATGCACGAGTGGTAGCGGCTTAGCGGCGAATAAATTGTCCACGTAGAAGGTGTGTTCTGGTAATTCGACGCCACTGCGACGCAGCAAGGCCGTTTTGAAAATTAACGAGTGCATGATTAAGTACTGGGTGACCCCAAAGCGCTTGGTGTCGTCCCAGCTGCAAATTTGGTCGTTCGGGAAAACGTGGCGGTAGTTGACCACGAAACTTTTATGTTGGTAGAAGTTTTCGTAAACGTAATTACAAACTAACATGTCAACGTTTTGACCGTTATTGTCCCAGCTTTCGAGGTGGTTAAGGACGGCGCTTAAGGCCGCTTCGTCCAACCAGTCGTCGGAATCCACGACTTTGAAATATTTACCGCTGGCGTGGGCCAACCCGTTATTAACGGCGCCCCCGTGACCAGCGTTCTTTTGATGAATGGCTTTAACAATGTTCGGATACTTGGCCGCATAATCGTCCGCAATCGCCGCCGTCTTATCGGTGGAACCGTCGTCAACGATTAAAATTTCGACCTTGTCGCCACCCTTTAAGAGCGAGTCCACGCAGCGCTGCAGGTAGTCCTCAGAGTTGTAGCTCGGAATGGCAAACGTTAGGTACTTCATGGCAAATGTCCTCTCAATCTATTATCAATAAGTTAACTTGTTGGACCGTGTTTGGTTCAACGTCTGGTTAATACACTTACTATTATATATGAAATTACGTATCAATATGATTAAACAATGGTAAATCTTAACCTGCGGACAAAAAAACATCCCGGAGTAACCTCCGGGACGCGCATTAGTAATGGATTAGCCCCAAACGTTCTCCATGTGGGGTAATTGTAAAATTTCATCGGCTTGTGGGTCGGTAACCCCTTTGGTTTGTAAGTGCCAGCCCGCTTTGTCCTTAGTTGCAACGACTTTCTGACGTTTACCGGCTGAATTTTTGTAAAAGCAGTTTTCGTGGTCAGCACCGATTTCGCGGGCTAAGACCTGGTTGGACGTGATGTAGCCATCGTTGGTTTGAAACTTTTCAATCTGGTCGACACTCGTCAACGCTTCGTGACCGCGACGGTATATTTTTTCAATTAATATCATGATATAATTCCCCCAAATGTTTAATCCTAACAATGTGTCGTCATTTTATCATAATTGCGACTAATATGGGCCGAATTACACGAATGTTTCACATTTACCAGCAGTTTCTTGCGTGAACCGCGGTAAATTGATACAATAAGTGTTTAAAATCTGTTATAATATTTTTCAGATATCAATAAAACGTTCGTTTTGAATAAATTAATCATTTAATCAAATTCACGTTGTGAAGGAGAGATCACCGACATGTTAAAACGCACGAAACAGTTTCTGCGATCGCAGCATTATGAATACGATAAGAGATATATCCGACCGCTGATGGTTCCAGACAGCGTTTACGTGTTGAAATTCGGTAAGGACCATCGAAATAATCGCGTGGTCGTGAAGTATAGTCATACTTGGACAGGTCGCGTCAAAATTAATGAGATCGCCGTGCGATTGCATAAGCAGAAGCACCCACGAATTTTTAAGCACGAAGCGGATATGGTCAAGTATTTAAATAAACATTTGCCTAAACATGAGGACGATTAGGACGGTTGCTTTTGCATAATGGGAAAAGCAATCGTCAGTAATGGGGTCAAGAAACATTCGGTTTCTTGGCCCTTTCGTTTAGCCAAAATTGAAAAGCGTCAGTTGCTTGTTATATAATGACTTGAAATAGACGTATAGTGCTGCACGGGGTGCGCCCCGTAAGCCCAGTATAATGGAGGAAATTTAATGAAGTGGACCGAAGTAACTGTCAGTACCTCAAACGAAGCGGTCGAAGCCGTTTCTAACATCTTAATGGAGGCCGGTGCGAGCGGCGTCAAAATCGATGATGCCTTGGATTATTTAAACTTGAAGCCGGACCGCTACGGTGAAATCATTGATTTAGACACGATTCCGCACCAAACGAGTGGCGCTAAAATTTCGGCGTACTTCCCGGAAACGGTCTTCGTTCCCGAACTATTGCCGACCATCAAGCAACGGGTTACTAAATTGGCTGACTACGGCTTAGATCCGCAGCCCAACGAAGTTAGCATGGCTGACTTGTCCGACGAAAATTGGGCGACGGCCTGGAAGAAGTATTACCACCCGGTCCGGGTCACCCGGTACCTCACAATCGTGCCGAGCTGGGAAGACTACCAAGCCGTTCAACCTGGTGAACAAGTGATGCGGTTAGACCCGGGAATGGCCTTTGGGACAGGGACCCACCCGACGACCAAGTTATGTTTACAAGCTTTAGAAACGGTCATTAATGGTGGTGAACACCTCATTGACGTCGGGACCGGCTCGGGGGTACTCAGTATCGCGGCCAAGGCAATGGGCGCGGGCGCCGTTGAAGCCTACGACCTAGACGAAGTGGCGGTACGTTCGGCGCAAGCTAATTTGGATTTGAACCCGGTCGCCAAGGACGTGCAGGTTGCCGCTAACGACCTGTTAAAGGGCATTCACACCCAGGCCGACATTATCGTGGCCAATATTTTAGCGGAAATCATTATCCCGTTAGTCCCGCAAGCTAAAGCTAACTTAAAACGTGGCGGTTATTTCATCACCTCTGGAATCATTGACGAAAAGTTCCAATCGGTGTTAGATGCGACCACGGCGGCGGGCTTTCAAATTACGCAACATACCCAAATGGGTGATTGGCACAGCATCATTGCTTATTTACCAACTGATGAAGATTAGCGGGGGATTGCAATGCAACGTTATTTTTTAGATGAACCGGTCACTGAGTCCGTGGGCACGACCTTTGTGGTCAGTGGTGAAACGGTTAAACATTGGGTCAAAGTCATGCGGGCGACGCCTGGTGAGCAAGCGGAATTCGTGACGCTAACCCAGCACGTCCTAATTGCGCAGTTAGTTAATAGTGACGGTCAAACGGCGACGGCTAAGGTTGACGCCGTGACGACGCCCAACGTGGAACTACCGGTCGCCGTGACGATTGCCTGCGGGTTATCCAAGGGTGATAAGCCGGAGCAGATCGTTCAACGCGGGACCGAGTTAGGGGCCAGCGCCTTTATCTTCTTTGACAGTCAGTGGGCGGTGGCGAAGTGGGCGAAAAATAAGCGCGAACGCAAACTCGCGCGTTTTGCGAAAATCGCCCGGGGCGCGGCGGAGCAGTCGCACCGGACCATGATTCCGAGTGTCAGCTACCAGGCCGATTTGACCGCCCTTCGGACCAACGTCGCCTACGATACCGGCGTGGTTGCCTGGGAAGAATCCGCCAAGCAGGGTGAAAGCAGCGCTTTGGTCCAAACGTTAAAGACGGTCGTGGCGGGGCAACGGTTACTGGCTATCTTCGGTCCGGAAGGCGGGCTGAGTGAAGCCGAAGTAGCGTCGCTAACGGCGGCCGGGATTCGCCCAGTCGGTCTCGGACCACGGATCATGCGGGCCGAAACCGCGCCACTTTACTTGTTAAGTAACGTTTCTTTTTGGTCGGAACTAGTGTAATTTTTTAGTCGGTGGTGTAGAATGAGTAATCATAGTCATTAAGCTATTAGCGTAAGTGAGGGAATCAGTTTGACGGAAAAGTTTCTTAAGTATAACGGCCAGTTCTGGCTGATTGCGCTGATCGTTGGGGTGGTGTTACCGTGGGGCTTACGGCTAGTTAGCGTCAGCCGGTTTCACCAAATTGTTTGGCTATTATTCGTGGTCGACTTTATTTCAGCTGCAGTGGTTGGTTGGTGCATTCGAAAAACGGCCCGGACAGGATGGTTGGTCTGGTTATTTCCGCTATTCTGCTTCTTAGGGTTGTACCTGTTTTTTCCAACCTATGTCTATTATTTGGCACTTGTCGATTTAGGCATTTCTTACTTAGCATACGGGTTGACCGCGCCCCGCGAAGATTAGTGTAAAACCGGTCGTAGGGCACGTTTGGTGGATAACTGGCGTGTCCTTTATAATCAACAGAATTTTGTGGAAGTCGTGGTGATAGAGATGCCAAAACAACCAACTTGGACGGCACAAGACGTCTTAGAAATGGTTCAGAAATATATGAATAAGGATCACGTGACCCTGGTCAAACGGGCGTGTGACTTTGCCACCTACGTTCACCGTGACCAGTACCGCCAGTCCGGTGAACCGTACATTATGCACCCGATTCAGGTGGCGGGGATTTTAGCTGACCTGAAAATGGATCCGGAAACCGTTGCGTCGGGTTTTTTACATGACGTGGTCGAAGATACCGGGGTGACCCTCGGTGACGTTGAAGAATTATTTGGCAAGGACGTGGCGGTAATCGTGGACGGGGTCACCAAGCTCGGTAAGATCCGCTACAAATCAAATAAGGAACAATTAGCGGAAAACCACCGGAAATTGTTGTTAGCGATGTCCAAAGATATTCGCGTCATGATCGTCAAATTAGCGGACCGCCTGCATAACATGCGGACGTTGCAACATTTGAGGCCGGATAAGCAGCGTCGGATTGCCAACGAAACCTTGGAAATTTACGCACCGATTGCCGACCGGTTAGGGATTAGTACGATCAAGTGGGAACTCGAAGACGTCTCGTTACGCTATTTGAACCCGCAACAATATTATCGGATTGTTCACTTAATGAACTCGCGCCGTGAAGACCGCGAAAAGTACATTGAAATTGCGATTCAGGATATTAAGCAGGCCTTAAAGGATCTGGAATTACCGGATGCTGAGATTTACGGGCGGCCGAAGCACATTTATTCGATTTATAAGAAGATGCGTGATAAGCACAAGCAGTTCAGTCAGCTTTACGATTTATTAGCTATTCGGGTCGTCGTGGATTCGATTAAGGACTGTTACGCCGTCCTCGGGGCGATTCATACCCAGTGGAAACCAATGCCGGGGCGTTTTAAGGATTACATTGCGATGCCGAAAGCCAACATGTACCAGTCGTTGCATACGACGGTGGTTGGGCCTGAGGGTAAACCGCTCGAAATTCAAATCCGGACGTTTGAAATGCACCGGGTTGCTGAATACGGGGTTGCGGCCCACTGGGCTTATAAAGAAGGTAAGCGCGGTGAGGTGCCGGAAACCCGTTCGGGCAATAAATTGAACCTCGTTAAAGAAATTATTGAGTTACAAGATGAAAGTAAGGACGCCGCCGACTTTATGGAAGGCGTTAAGGGCGACTTGTTTAGTGACCGGGTTTACGCCTTTACACCGAAGGGTGACGTCACCGAACTGCCAAAGGGTGCCGGACCGTTAGACATGGCTTACTCGATTCACACCGAAGTCGGTAACCATACGACTGGCGCCAAGGTCAACGGTAAGATCGTCCCGTTGGATTACCAAATTAAAAATGGTGATATCGTCGATATTTTGACGTCCACTAGTTCAACCGGACCGAGTCGCGATTGGCAAAAACTGGTTTACACGCGCCGAGCGCGTAACAAAATCAAACAATTTTTTCGCAATGCGGATCGCAAGGAAAATATTATTACCGGCCGTGAAATGCTGGATAAACAGCTACGCGACTTTGAGTTTAATCCACACGACTTAATGACCAAGGATAAGTTGGACGCGGTTGCTAAGAAGATGCACTATTCTGGTGAGGATGATTTACTGGCCGCGCTCGGTTTTGGGGACATCCAACCGGTTGGGATTGCGAACCGTTTAACTAGCGACGTGCGTAAGCAGCGTGAAGCGACCCGTCAACGGGAACGTGAAGAAGCAATTTTAGCGGAACCGGCGGAACAAACGTCCAAGAAGAAGTCGAAGGAATCCCATGAAGAACACGATAAGCAGGAGAAAAAACGCCGCAAAGTATCGTCTTCCGGGGGCGTCATTATCCAGGGCGTCGATAACCTGCTGGTTCGGCTGAGTCACTGTTGTTCACCGTTACCGGGTGATCAGATCGTGGGGTACATTACTAAGGGGCGCGGGGTTTCCGTGCACCGGGTCGAATGTCCGAACGTGAAGAGTGCCGAAGTCCGTGGTGAACGTCTGATCGATGTCCAGTGGGAAGACCCCGAGGGCGACCGCACCAATTATAATTCTGATTTAGAAATTCAGGGCTATAACCGAAACGGCATGCTGAACGACGTGTTGAAGGTCATTAATAATAACACCAAGTTCCTCACCAACGTTAACGGGAAAGTTGACCATAACAAGATGGTGATTATTAGCGTTTCCTTAGGTGTGCGGAACCTAGATCATTTGCAACGAATTATTGATAGTTTAAAGAACGTTCAAGACGTGTACGTGGTTGAACGCAAGTTGTCGTAGGAGGATTAGTGCATGCGAGTAGTTGTCCAACGTAGTCGACAGGCCAGTGTTTCAATCGATGGTCAGATCCGTGGCCAAATTGATCACGGCTTCGTGCTGTTAGTCGGTTTTCAAGATGGTGATGGTCAGGCTGAGCTTGATTACGTTAGTCACAAGATTTTAAATTTACGCGTCTTTAGTGACGCAGCCGGTAAAATGAATTTGAACATTCAACAAGTTGGCGGTGCAATTTTGTCCGTTTCACAGTTTACCCTGTACGCGGATACCCGTCACGGTAACCGGCCGAGCTTTACGGATGCTGGCGACCCGCAAACTGCCAGTCAATTGTATGATGCATTTAATGCCCAGTTAGCCGCAGGTGGCGTTAAAGTCGCTACCGGTGAATTTGGAGCGGACATGCAGGTTCAATTGGTCAACGATGGGCCGGTCACGATTTTGTACGATACGGATCAAAAATAATCAGTTAGGGATTGGTTGCTGTATTAGAGGCGGCCAATCCCTTTCGTGAGCTTGGAGGAATCAGGAATGCGTGAATTTCTATGGGATTTTGATGGGACGTTAATGGACACCTACCCGGCGATGGTCAAGGCTTTTTGCCGGGCCGTGACCGAATTAGGTGGTCAGGTTAGTGCGACCGAAACCTACCGGATGATGCGCCAGCAGTCGGTCGGTCACGCCGAACGCACGGTGGCGGCCAAGTACGGTTGGGACTGGCAAGCGCTGCGGGCGGGTTACCAACGTTTTGAACCGCAATACCAGACGGCCCCGGCCGCGTTTGCTGGTGCTAAGCAGGTACTGGCGGCCGTTCAAGCGGCTGGCGGGCACAACTATTTAATGACCCACCGTGACCGGCAAGCGCTAAGCTACCTGCAAGCAGCCGGCTTGGCCGAATTCTTTAGTGATGCCGTGACCGCCGAGCAACCGTTTGCTCGTAAACCAGACCCAGCGGCGTTGAACTATTTACTGGACCGCTACGCTGTCGACCGGACGCGGGCCATCATGGTCGGTGACCGTAACTTAGATGTTGACGCTGGGCATAACGCAGGTATTGCCGGCGCGTTGTTCGATATCGATCATCTCGTGACGGTTACCAGTCATCCCGAGGTGCAGGTGGACCAGTTAACGGAATTATTAACCATCGTTGATTAACGGTGGTCGCAAAAAAGTGGGACGCCGTTGATGCGGTGCGTCCCACTTTTTCAATTTTTAAGTCACAGCTAATAGTTGGCTAAGGTCCGGTCAACTGCTGGCCCGTAAGTTTCACCAAATAGGTTAAGGTGGGCCAACAGGTAGTAGAGTTGGTACTGCGGTAAACGTTCTTGGTAACCGGCATCCAGCGGATAAGTTGCTTGGTAGCTCGCATAAAAATCAGCGTCGAAACCACCAAAAATGGTGGTCATCGCGAAATCCATTTCCCGGTCACCGTAGAAAATATCCGGATCGATCAAAACCGGTTCACCGGCGGCGTTGAATAAGTAGTTGCCCGACCAAAGATCGCCGTGTAGCAGGCTTGGTTGTACTTGGTGCATGTGGGGTTGGGCTAAAAGATTAGCGCGTAACCGCTGAAAATGAGTTTCGCGGGTTGCTGACCACAACCCCTGTTGACGCGCCAACTTGACTAATACATCTAAACGTTGGTGGTTGTAAAAGGTCGCCCAATCCGTTTGCCAGGTGTTGATTTTGGGAATCTTGCCGAGGGTAAAGTCGTTGTCTAAGCCGAAGCGCTCAGCGCGTTGTTGATGTAAGTGGGCCACGGCTTGGCCAAGCTGGGCCTGGGACCCGTGGCCGGCGGTGACCCAGCCTAAGAGGAGGTAGCCGTCCGTTTCAATGGTGCCACTGGCAATGACTTTGGGCGTTCTGACCGCCCTTGACAGGTGCGTCAGACCGTCGACTTCGTGGTCGAAGAAGGCCCGTCCCCGGTTGGGTTGGACCTTCAAAAAGTAGCGGTTATTCGCCGTTTCAATGGCAAAAGCGGCGTTGATATCACCACCGCTGACTGGTCGGACCGATTGAATGTCTTTTAAGGGTAATTGGTTAAGCCAAGTTGTACTTAGTTGCATCTGCACATCCTCCTTACAGATTAGTTGTACCGTGAAAATTCAGTTAATTCAAGTTTGACGCAGGAGAGCCTGTGTCAAAAGTCAAGGCCGCCTTCTTGCGATTAGTCAAGCCTGAATCGTGGTTGCTTTTCACCTTGCCGGTGGGACCTAAAATGGCTGAAACCTGGTGGACACGACTTTAAGCCAAGCAGCCCACTTGGCTTAAGGTTCGTTTTTTGGCTCCGTATAGGCCACTGTAATTCAAAAAGACCCGTCAAACCATAAACAGTTTGGCGGACATGATCTTAGTATGTTTTAGTTAACGGTTCGCAAAATAAGTCGTTAGCCCGGCGTAGACGGCGTGGGCAACTTCGTTGGGGTAGCGGTTGGAGCTGATCGTCTTAAAGTCGGATTTATCGTTAATGTAACCTAACTCCATTAAGACGGATGGGACGGAATTTTCACGGATAACTAGGAAGTCGCCGAAGTCAACGCCCTTACTAGGAATCGGCAAGGTCGAAACGTTGTTGCTGAGGCTTTGCGCCAGTGCTAACGAGGTCGACTTATGGTAATAGTAAGTCGTAATCCCGGATGCCGTATTCTTTTCCGGCGAACTATCGAAGTGGAAGCTAATGAAGGCGTCGGCTTTTAGCTTATTGGCCACTTCCGGACGGGCGCTAAGCCCCACGTAGGAATCGTTACTGCGGGTCATCACGACGTGGGCACCGGCTGAACGGAGCTTTTTCGCCACGGCCTTAGCTACGCGCAGGGTGTACGTTTTTTCCATTTTTCCTTGATTGGAGAGGGCCCCCGAATCGGAACCGCCGTGGCCGGCGTCCAGTACGATGGTGGCTTCGGAAATTTTGGTCGTTTTGGTGAGCTGTGAATTATGCTCGTTGACCAGCCAACTGGCGATCCAGCCAAATTTATGGTCGGCGTAGCGCACGTACAACCAGTTGTTTTTGCGCTTCATAATATGTACCTTAGTGCCCTTATTAGTTGAATCCGCGATGGCGTAACTCATTCCGGGACCCTGACGAATGTTCACGTTCGCAATGTTCACGACCGCCGTGTTATGAACGGCGAGAATCACAACGAAGGTGATCACTAGCCCGATGAAAATCGCGGCAACCGTAATTTGGCGCCAAAATTGTTTTAAAACTTGCATACTTGTCACCAACTAATCTTGTTTTTAAAAAGTCTAAATAATCTGTTTTATAGTATACCAAAAAACCGATTCGTTCGTGAGAACTTGCGATTATTTTAGCGGCGTCAGTTGACTTTTAGCCACTTTTCGTGTAACTTTAACCATAAGTTAATAAATCGACCGCAGAGAAAGTATGAGCACTGTGCAACGCTTTAACCAGAGACCGGTAGCGCTGAGAATTCCGGATTGCGAGCAGTGAGGAGACGCTTTTGAGGTGAACGGAACGTTCCGCCTGTGATTACAGACGTTATCAGATAGTACTCATAAAGGTGGTACCGCGCAAAGAGCGCCCTTGATTTTTTCAGGGGCGCTCTTTTTGTCGATTTGATTAGAAGGAGGAGAAGTAACTAATGAGATACCAACGGCCAAAGGGCACCGCGGATATTTTACCCGGTGACAGTGAAAAGTGGCAGTACGTTGAACAAACGGCCCGCGACTTATTTAAGACTTACCAATTCAAAGAAATTCGGACGCCAATGTTCGAAAACTTCGAAGTATTCTCGCGTTCCGCGGGGGACACGTCCGATATCGTGACTAAGGAAATGTACGATTTCCACGATAAGGGTGACCGCCACGTGACGTTACGCCCAGAAGGCACGGCCGGGGTGGTTCGGGCTTTCGTTGAAAACAAACTTTACGGCCCCCAGGTTTTAAAGCCTTATAAGGTTTACTACATGGGACCAATGTTCCGTTACGAACGTCCCCAATCAGGTCGGTTACGTGAATTCCATCAACTCGGGGTCGAAGCGTTCGGCAGTGAAAGCGCGGCGCTCGACGTTGAAGTCATCGCAATGGGCTTTAACTTACTTAAAAAGTTTGGCCTGAACGATTTGAAGCTGGTGATCAACACGTTGGGTGACCAACAAACCCGTGACGATTACCGCCAGGCGTTGATCGACTACTTGGAACCCCACTTTGACGAATTGAGTGACGATTCTAAGGAACGCTTACACAAGAACCCACTACGGGTCTTGGATAGTAAGGCACCTGAGGATCAAAAATTTGTGGCGGACGCCCCGTCGATTTTGGATTACTTAACCCCGGCTGCCCAGCAACACTTTGATCAAGCTAAGGCTTACTTGGAAGCGCTCGAAATTCCGTACGAAGTCGACGCAACGATGGTCCGCGGCTTGGATTATTATAACCACACGATTTTTGAAATCATGACTAACTCGAAGTCCTTAGGTCAGGGATACACCACGATTTGTGCCGGTGGTCGGTACAACGGCCTGGTTAAAGAACTCGGTGGTCCCGAAGTCTCCGGCGTCGGTTTTGGTCTCGGGGTTGAACGCTTACTCGTGTTGATGGACGCTGAAAAGGTGGCCGTTCCAACCGATGACCACTTGGACGTTTACGTGGTTGGCATCGGCGACGCAGCTAGCGCAACCACTTTAAAGCTGGTCCAAGCGGTTCGCGGCGCTGGCTTAACCGCTGAACGCGATTACCTTGACCGTAAACCAAAGGCACAGTTCAAGAGTGCGGACCGGCTGAACGCCCGTTACACCATGACGGTTGGCGATAGTGAAATCGAAGCGCAGGTCGTTAACCTGAAGGAAATGGCCACCGGTGAAGAACGCAAAGTGGCCATGGCGGATATTTTTAACGACGTTAAGCAAGTTTTAACGGCAAAATAGGGAGGAAGATTTGATGAAGAGAACGACTTATGCGGGTCTGGTTGACGAAACGTATTTAGGTCAAGAAGTTACCTTGCAAGGATGGGTGCGAAAGCGCCGCGACCTCGGGAGCTTGATTTTTATCGACTTACGCGACCGTGAAGGCATCGTCCAACTAGTATTTAGTCAGGAATTTTCACAGGACGCCCTCGACGTTGCTGACGAACTTCGGGGCGAATACGTCATCGAAGTTCAAGGGAAAGTTGTGAACCGGGCCGACGACGCGATCAACCCGAACATGAAGACGGGGAAGGTCGAAGTTGAAATTCACAGTGCCAAGATTTTGAATAAGGCTAAGACGCCGCCATTTTATATTCAAGATAACATTAACGTTTCGGACGAACTCCGTTTAAAGTACCGTTACTTGGACTTACGGCGGCCGGAAATGCAACGCGGCTTGAAGATCCGAAACGGCATCACCCAGGCCGTACACAGCTACTTCGACGCTAACGGCTTTTACGACATTGAAACGCCGTTTTTGACTAAGTCAACGCCGGAAGGGGCCCGCGACTACTTGGTGCCTTCTCGAATTTATCAGGGTCACTTTTACGCTTTGCCACAATCACCACAACTGTTCAAGCAGTTGTTGATGGGGGCTGGTTTTGACCGTTACTACCAAATCGCGCGTTGTTTCCGTGATGAAGATTTACGGGGAGACCGGCAACCTGAATTTACCCAGATCGATATGGAAACGTCCTTCTTAACGGCCGAAGAAATTCAGTCGTACACCGAAGGCTTGATTCAAAAAGTTATGAAGGACGTTAAGGGCATCGACGTTAAGGCGCCGTTCAAGCGGATGACGTGGCAAGATGCCATGGACCGTTACGGTTCCGAAAAGCCGGACCTCCGCTTTGGCATGGAATTAAAAGATATGGCTGAGGCGGTCAAGAACGCCGGCTTTAAAGTCTTTGATAACGCCTTAGCAGCGGGTGGTCAAGTCAAGGCGATCGCCGTGCCGGGTGGTGCTGACAAGTACTCCCGTAAGAACATTGACGCCTATACCGAATACGTTAAGCGTTTCGGGGCGAAGGGCTTAGCCTGGATGAAGGTCACCGATGACGGTTTCAGTGGTCCCGTTGCGAAGTTCTTTAAGAACGACGGTGACTTTGAAGCGATTACGACTGCGGCTGACGCCCACCCTGGCGACTTGCTGTTGTTCGCCGCTGACAAGTTTAAGGTCGTTGCTGATACTTTAGGTTACTTGCGTAAGGCAATCGCCAAGGAACTTGACCTGATCGACGACAACCGCTACGAATACTTGTGGGTCGTTGATTGGCCACTCTTCGAATACGATGAAGGAATCGAACGCTGGGTACCAGCGCACCACCCATTCACGATGCCGAACGAAGAAGACGTGCACTACTTGGATGACGGTGAAGACCCGCATAAGGCCCACGCCCAGTCATACGATATCATCTTAAACGGTTATGAACTCGGGGGCGGATCAATCCGAATCCATACCCGGGCGTTACAAGAAAAGATGTTCAAGGCGCTGGACTTTACTAAGGAACGTGCCCAGGAGCAATTTGGCTTCCTTTTAGACGCCTTAGACATGGGCTTCCCGCCCCACGGTGGTTTAGCAATCGGGTTAGACCGCTTCGCAATGTTATTGTCGGGTAACGACAATATTCGTGAAGTGATTGCCTTCCCGAAGAACTCCAAGGCTTCCGAACCAATGACTAACGCACCCGCAACGGTTTCTGATCAACAATTAGCCGACCTGGACTTGTCAATTACCAAGTCCGCGACCGATGACGATCAAGACTAAGTAATTTCACCGAAAGAACGTCCGATTCGCGAATTGGACGTTCTTTTTGTTGCATGTTAAATTAGTATTAAAAATTAATTGGAGGAATCTTAATGGAAACAGCAATTTTTGCCGGCGGTTGTTTTTGGTGCATGGTCCAACCGTTTGACAGTCAGCCGGGCATTGACAGCGTCGTCTCCGGTTTCACCGGTGGCCACGTAGAAAACCCGACGTACGAACAGGTTAAGGCCCACACGACGGGGCATACCGAGGCGGTTAAAATCACCTTTGATCCTCAAATAATCAGTTACCAGCAGTTAGTTGATATTTATTGGTGGCAAACGGACCCGACGGACGCGATGGGGCAGTTTCAGGACCGTGGCGACAACTACCGGCCAGTAATTTTCGTTAATAGTCCCGAACAGCGCCGGATTGCCGAAGCGTCTAAGCGGGCGTTGGCCGCGAGCGAACGCTTTTCAAAGCCAATCGTGACGACGATTGAAGACGCCCAACCGTTTTACCCGGCTGAAGCCGAACACCAGCGCTTTTATAAGAATAATCCGGTCGTTTTTGCTGCGCAGGAAGCTGGTGGCCGCGCCGACTTTATTGCGGAAAAATGGGCGAAAACCCCGAAAGTGGACTGAGATAATGAGGATTTGCTGAGAACCGTGAGACTTTTGGTAGAAAACCGTCGAAGCCCGTCAGTTCGCGGTTAGGCGTGTTACAATAGCCAAAGCAAAAACATTAAGGAGTACAGTCAATGGATGATTTTCAGCAGTTATCCAAGCATCACCGTGACATTGTTAAGGCCTCAACCGCCTTTATTTATGCCATCTTAGTTTCAATTGCCATGAATTTCTTTTGGACACCCGGCCACATTTATTCTTCTGGCATTACCGGGTTAGCCCAATTGATCAACAGTTTAATGACCAAGTTTATGCCCGTGGAACTCTCGACCGCGGCGTTATTGTTCATCTTAAACGTGCCGATGTTCATCATTGCTTGGCGCGCAATTGGCCACCGCTTTACGGTTTACACCTTTTTAGCGGTTACCCTGTCTAGTATCATGATTAAGGTGATCGCACCGGTCGGGTTGACCCATGACCCGATTATTTGTGCGATATTTGGTGGTGCGGTCAACGGTTTTGGGACCGGGACCGCCCTGAAAAACGGGATTTCGACGGGCGGGCTCGACATTATCGGGATCGTGTTACGCCGTCGAACCGGGCGCAGTATCGGGACAATCAACATGGCGTTCAATTCGTTGATCATTATCGCGGCTGGTTTTGTTTATGGTTGGCCGTACGCGTTCTATTCCGCGCTGGGCCTGTTCGTCAACGGGCGGGTCATTGATATGACCTATACCCGGCAGCAAAAAATGCAGGTGATGATCATTACTAACCGGCCAAAAACGGTGATTGATAGCGTTCAAAACCGAATTCGCCGTGGGGTGACCATCGTGCATAATGCCGAAGGGGCTTATCAACACGATGATAAGACGATTTTGTTTACGGTCATTACCCGCTATGAAATGTCCGAGTTGAAGATGGCAATGGCGGAATCCGATCCACACGCCTTTGTTAGTATTTCCGATACGGTTAAGATATTGGGTCATTTTTATGAACCGAAGCCGTAATCAAGCGTTTAAACAAGCGACAATCCGGGGGCTTCCAGCTTTAGCTGGGGGCCCTTTCAGGTTCAATTCTTAAGCAAGCCTAAAGGAATTCTGAAAGGCGACCGTTATCGTTTACAAGTATGCTATAATCAGGTGTTGTAATTCGATAGGGAGGGTGCCGGATTGGCAAAAGTAATTTATATTTGGCTGATCAGAATCGTGTCGTGGTGTGCTCATTTCCGGCGGACAACGACGGTCATTTATTTGATGAGCTTTGGTGATAACCTTGATTTTATTCGGCAACTGAATAAACGGGTCTCCGGCCGCCTAACCGTTTACTATCTACCAGCGGCGCAGCGAGCGGCCGAGGAGCTGGTTACGACGGGGGTGACCGTCCGCCCATTTCACGATTCGCTGGCGCTAGTTTTTCGGTTGGTGCCGGTCATCACCCGGGCGGCCGACGTTTACGTGGATAACTACTACGCGTTTACCGCGGGTCTTTACCGTCATCCACAGCAGCGGGTCATTCAGGTGTGGCACGCCAGCGGGGCGGTCAAGGCCTTTGGCTGGGACGACCCGCAGACAGCTAAACGCTCACCGCAAGCCCAACGTCGCTTTCAAGCGGTCTATAACCACATCACGGATTACGTGGTTGCTTCGGATAAGATGGGGGCGGTGTTTGCCAACAGTTACCACGTTCCGATGTCGCGGATGCGGGGGTTGGGTTACCCGCGCTCGGACCGTTATCAGCACCCGGACTGGGTCGACCGAACCCGTGCGGCAATTTACGCGCGTTACCCGCAGTTTAAAGATCACGATGTCATTTTGTACGCACCGACTTACCGGGCGGGCGTGCAATTCGAACTACCGACTGATTTTGACCAGTTACGTCTGAATCAGCACCAACTCTTGGTGGTCAAGCTGCACCCGCACTTGGCGGCGCAGGCGGACGCGTTGGTTCAACGCTACCCGCAAAACGTCGTAACGGTGCCGGAGTTCAGTAGTGACGACCTGTTAACGGTCGCGACGATCTTAGTGAGCGATTATTCGTCGGTCATTTTTGACTACGCACTGTTGCCAAACTGTAAAAAAATGGTATTCTATGACTTTGACCGGGCTGAATTTAGTCGGACGGTCGGGTTACAGCCGGACTTAGCCAGTTGGTTACCTGGACCGCGGGTGACGACGGTTGCTGAATTGAGCGCCGCTTTAGCCGCTCCCGTTACGCAACAGCCGTTGCTGTCATTTAACCAGTTATGGAATACCCATAACGACGGTCACGCAACCGAACGAACGTTAACTTACTTTTATCCAAAATAACTACGCGACATCGCATGATAGATAGGGAGTGTCTGTGCCTTGAAAGAGGTCATTTCAATTATTAAGGAACAATTCCAGAACTGGGGAATTATTTGGCGGATTTCTAACTATGAAGATCAAGCCAGCTATCAAAACCACTACCTGGGATTGGCCTGGGAATATTTATACCCGTTGATTCAAATCGGGATTTACTGGATCGTCTTTAGTGGCGGGTTCAAGAAGGGCAGCAGCCTTGGTGGCGTGTCCTACCTGATGTGGATGGTGATTGGGATTACCCCGTGGTTCTTCATGAACCGGGCCGTTCTCGATGGTTCGAAGAGTATTTACCAACGGGTCAACATGGTGTCTAAAATGAAATTCCCGGTTTCGGTCTTACCGACGATTCGGATTATTGGGAATTTGAATTCATTTTGGACGATGCTGGTTTTCTCAATTGCGTTAGGCTTTTTCAACGGTATTTACCCGTCGATTGCCTGGCTGCAATGGATCTACTATTTCATCGCCATGATTGCCTTGATGTTTGCCGTTAGCGTCTTTAATTCCACGGTCTCCGTGTTAGTCCGTGACTGGCAGATCTTATTACAATCGGTCATGCGGATGCTGTTCTACCTATCCGGCGTGCTGTTTAACTTTCAAACGAGTGGCTTTCCAGCACCGTTCGTCCGGATCTTACAGCTGAACCCGTTCTTCTACGTGATCAACGGCTTTCGTGAATCGATGTTTAACCAAGGCTCACAAACCTATTTTTGGAGTCAACCGGTCCTGACCTTAATTTTCTGGGGGATCGTGTTGTTCTTCTTGCTGATTGGGGCGCACTTACACTACAAGTTCCGGTCACGGTTCGTGGATATGATTTAAATAAAGTTCGACTGAGAAGTGAATCGCTTTTGGTGATTCACTTTTCTTTTGTATAATGGACTTACAGACTGTGAAGAAGGATGGGATCAACGATGCTTAGATTAGGATCACACGTTTCACTTAAAGCGCCCAAGATGTTCTTGGGGTCGGCGGAAGAAGCGGCGAGTTATGGAGCCAATACGTTCATGGTTTATACCGGGGCGCCCCAAAATACACGCCGCAAGCCAATCGAAGACTTAAACATTGAAGCGGCCCAGCCGGTCATTGAGGCCAATGATTTGCGGCAAATCGTGGTGCACGCGCCATACATCATTAACCTTGGTAATACCAAGAAACCGGGCTACTTCGAATTTGCAACCGATTTTCTTTATCAGGAAATTCAACGGGCCGAAGCACTGGGTGCGACCCAGCTAACGTTACATCCCGGTGCACACGTTGGCGCTGGCGCCGACGCTGCGATTGCCCAAATCGTGAAGGGCTTGAATACGGTCATTCGGCCGGATCAGAAAATTCAAATTGCGATTGAAACCATGGCGGGTAAGGGAACTGAAGTCGGGCGTAGCTTTGAAGAGATTGCGCAGATGATTGACGGCGTCACCTACAACGAGAAGGTTTCAGTCACCTTTGACACTTGCCATACCAGTGACGCGGGCTACGCCATTAAGGACGACTTTGACGGCGTCCTAAACGAATTTGATCACGTTATCGGCTTAGACCGCTTAAAGGTGATTCACCTGAACGATTCTAAGAATCCGCAGGGGGCGCACAAGGACCGGCACACGAATATCGGCATGGGGACGATTGGCTTTGACGCCTTGAATTACGTTGCGCACCACCCGCAACTGCCAGATATTAGTAAAATCTTGGAAACACCGTACGTTGGTGAGGATAAAAAGCACCAGTTACCACCGTATAAGTATGAAATTGCAATGTTACGGGCCGGTAAGTTTAATCCGCACTTGATCGATGACATCGAAGCACAAAATGATTAATAGAATTGAACGGTAATCAGTCTCTGGTTACCGTTTTTTATTTTTTAGGAGGCTAATGAACATGAACTTACGTCAACAACGGGTATTAATTATTGGCGGTACTTCGGGCTTTGGGTTCGAAGTAGCCCGGCAACTACTGACCGCCGGGGCTGAAGTCACGATTATCGGACACACCGCCGACCACGTCGCAACGGCAACGACTGAATTGGCAACACTCGGGACGGTTACCGGTCAGGCGTTAGCTGCCCAAAATGAACGGGCGTTAGCTGCCTTTTTGGCGACGACGGCGGCCTTTGATCACGTGCTATCCTTTTTAGGTGGTGCCATGGGTGGGGGCTTTTTGGAAAACTCGGTGACGGCAATTCGGGAAACCGTCGAAGCCAAATTTTTTGCCAATTTACAACTTGTACAGCTGGCCATTCACCATTTAAACCCGGGCGGGTCAATCGTTTTAACTTCTGGTTCGGGCGGTCATCCGTCCGACGCGTCCGGGGCCATTATCGGTAACCAGGCGATTAATACCCTGGTTGCCGGGGTCGCCGTTGAAGCGGCGCCGACGTACCGGATTAACGCCGTGGCGCCAACCTGGACGCCGACCGGGCTGTGGCGCGGACTCAGTGATTCGCATCGGGAACGTCAAGCGCAAGCGGTTGCTCAAAATTTGCCGTTAAAACGGGTCGCAACGGTCGCTGAGGTGGCGTCGGCCTACCTTTATTTGATGCAAAACGATTTCATCACCGGCCAGGTGCTCCAAGTGGATGGTGGCGCTGGTTTGTAAAAAAACACCGCTAGCCGGTGTTAACCGGAACTAGCGGTGTAAGTAAATTCATTTTAACGGGTTAGTGGGTATCCACGTTACCCAGACTCTCGGTGATTAAGGTGGCCGTTTCCTCAATTGATTTATTGGCAACGTTAATGACTAAGCAACCGATTTTCTTAAAAATTTTGTCGGCGTATTCCAGTTCGGCCTTAATTTTGTCGGTGTTGGAATATATGGTATCGGGGTTCAAACCGTACTGAACCATCCGTTGACGGCGAATATTATTCAATTTCTCGGGATCGTTAGTGAGCCCAAAGATTTTATTCGGATCAACTTGCCAAATTTCGTCGGGGATTTGGGCTTTCGGAACTAATGGTAAGTTAGCGACCTTTAAGTTCCGGTTGGCCAAGTACAGTGATAGTGGCGTCTTGGATGTCCGTGATACCCCGAGTAGGACGACGTCGGCTTCTAAAAAGCCGGCGGGGTTCTTGCCGTCATCATAGGTCACCGCAAATTCGATGGCGTTGATCCGGTCAAAGTAGTTCGTATTGAGTGCGTGGACAATCCCAGGATTGTTAGACGGTTGGACGTGGGTCACCTGTGACAAGGTGTCTAAAGCGGCCGTCATGACGTCGTAGCACGGGAGGTCGTTTTCCTTACAAAACAAATTGATCCGTTGACTTAATTTACGGTCAACGAAGGTATGGAAAATGGCGGCGTTTTCTTTAAGGGCCTGGGCTAACACCGTTTTTAACAGGGACTCGGTCCGCACAAACGGGAAGCGCTGATAATGAATCTCATATTCGGTAAACTGGGCCGCGGCGGCCTGGGCAACGTTATGGGCGGTCTCACCGACCGCATCCGAAATAATGAAGATTTTAATTTCTGACATAAATTTAGCCTCGATTCGCTTAAATGGTGCCCTTAGTGTAGCATAGCGGCTGGTGATTGAAAACGATTAACTAGGGATAATGACGGTGATTATCCAGATTATTTATAATAATCGTAAAACTCTTATTGACGGCGTTTTCGGATTTATGTATAATTTACTAGAACAGTTGCGTTATGTAAGTATGCATAATTTGACGGTTACATTGTAAGCTCGGAGGGAGGGAATTTAACATGGCAAAAACAGTCGTTCGTAAAAACGAATCTCTTGATGATGCTCTTCGTCGCTTTAAACGTACCGTTTCAAAAAGTGGTACTTTACAAGAATACCGCAAACGGGAATTCTACGAAAAACCAAGTGTGAAGAAGAAGTTAAAATCTGAAGCAGCTCGTAAGCGTAAGAACCGTCGTCGTTTCAAGTAATTAGTAGGTGACTACGAACACTTTTATCGAGGAGGGCGCGCCAATGAGTTTAGCAGAAACACTCAATGGTGATCTTAAAGCTGCGATGAAAGCACGCGATAAACAAAGCTTAAGCGTTATCCGGATGCTCAAGTCAGCGTTGATGAACGAACAAATCAACGCTGGCCACGATTTATCAGCCGATGAAGAAGTTAGCGTGGTCTCACGTGAACTGAAGCAGCGCCGTGAATCGTTGAGCGAATTCGAAAATGCTGGGCGTCAAGACTTAGTCGACGGCGTTAAAGCGGAGATCGCAATTGTTGAGAAGTACATGCCCAAGCAGTTGTCGGACGCAGAAGTCCAACAAGTGGTTGCGGATACCATTCAAGCTGTCGGCGCCACCAGCAAGGCGGACTTCGGCAAGGTAATGGGTGCCGTAATGCCTAAGCTGAAAGGCCAGGCGGACGGTAAGCTGATCAACCAAACAGTTAAATCATTATTGAATTAACGTGAAGCCGGGAGTTTATCTCCCGGCTTTTTTGGTGCACGTTTCAACTTTTATAATTCGGAGATGAAAGGCGGGTCGTGATTTTTGTTGCGGCTTTTTGGGTTGGCTGAACCTAACTTAAAACCAGTCGCCATTGCCGAATAGTGCTGCTGGTCGCGGGTCGGCTTTTATGCTATGATTAGTTAACAAATACCCGTTAAAACAGCGTTACTAGCGCCCACTTTTAACGGACCATCGTAGTGTGATGGGAACTAAATCTGTTTATAAAGGGGTTCACGTTTTTGACTGAAAACTCAAACTATGAACAAAAATTTCAAATGACTGATCCAACGCAGTCCGTGGCGTTACTCGGTCCGGAAGACGCGCACTTAGGGTTACTGGAGGATGGTCTGCACGTTAACCTGCACGTTTTTGGTGATCAGATGACGATCAGTAGTGACGATGAAGTGGCGGTCGAAAAGGCCCACGCCGTCTTGGATGACCTTGCGAGCTTAATCAAGCAGGGAATTCAGATTGGTGCGCCGGACGTGATTAGTGCCATTAAGATGGCTAATCGTGGTACCCTGGACTATTTCAAGGACCTCTACGCGGAAACCTTAATCAAGGATAATCGCGGGCGGCCGATTCGGGTTAAAAACTTCGGCCAACGCCAGTACGTACAAGCCGTCAGCAACAGTGACATCACTTTTGGGATTGGCCCAGCCGGGACGGGGAAAACCTACTTGGCCGTGGTCATGGCGATTGCCGCGTTAAAACGCGGTGACGTTGAAAAGTTGATTTTGACCCGTCCCGCCGTTGAAGCGGGTGAAAGCTTGGGGTTCTTACCCGGTGATTTAAAGGAAAAGGTCGATCCGTACTTACGGCCAATTTACGACGCGTTGTATGATATTTACGGCGCGGAGCATACCCAGCGGTTGATGGACCGTGGTGTGATTGAAATTGCGCCGTTAGCGTACATGCGTGGTCGGACCCTTGACCGGGCGTTTGTCATTTTGGACGAAGCCCAAAACACGACCAACGCCCAAATGAAGATGTTTTTAACTCGGCTTGGTTTTGGGGCCAAGATGATCGTCAATGGCGACATCTCCCAAATCGACTTGCCCCGCAATACTAAGAGTGGGTTGATTCAAGCTGAACACATTTTAGGGGACATTCGTAACATTTCATTCGTTAAGTTTACGGCGGATGACGTGGTTCGTAACCCGGTCGTAGCTAAGATTATTACGGCTTATGATCAGGTCGAACAGCGCTAAACGGAGGAATTATGGACTTAGAATTATACGATCAAACGACAACTGGCGCGACGCCCGAACAGTTACAATTAGTACGTGACTTGATCGCGCTGGCGGGTAAGACGTTGCAATTGCGCGATGATACCGAAGTGTCGGTCACGTTAATGAATAACCCGGAGATTCAAAAAATTAACGAACAGTACCGGGGGGTTGACCGGCCGACCGACGTCATCAGTTTTGCGATGCACGACGATGACGAAGCGGACCCGATTTTACTGGATCCAGAATTAGCCGCCGAAATTCCGTTGAATTTGGGTGACATCATGATTTCTGTCGATAAAGTTGCGGAACAAGCGGCTTTTTTGAACCATTCGGAGGCCCGTGAGTTGGGCTACCTAGTCGTGCACGGATTCTTACATTTAAACGGCTATGACCATATGAAACCAGCGGATGAGGCCGAAATGTTTGGACTCCAGCGTCAAATTTTGGATGCCTATGGCCTCGAAAAATAGGCCAGATCGCCTGCAAGTCGGTAAGAATCATTCGTTTTGGCAGTCGTGGTTGCACGCCTGGAACGGGCTAAAAACCGTGGTGATTGAAGAACGCAACATGCGGACTCACTTAGTGGTGGGGGCGCTGGCGTTGGCCTTTGGCTGGTGGGTCGGACTCTCGGCTGACCAGTGGCTATGGCTGTGTTTAGCCATTTTCATGGTGATGCTATGTGAAATCAATAATACGATTGCTGAGAACCTCTGTGATTTGGTTACGGGGCCGCATTATCATCCGCTGGCGAAGAAAATCAAAGATATTGCGGCCGGTGCCGTAGTCTTTGCGGCGGCCTTTGCCGTACTTGTCGGGTTAATTTTGTTTGTACCCAAGCTCTGGCCGTTAGTGCGGGCTTGGTTTTAGAAAGGAAAAGTTTTATGGCAGAAAATACTGCGTTTCATTCCGGGTTTGTGGCGATTATTGGTCGCCCAAACGTGGGTAAATCGACCTTGTTAAACCGGGTCGTTGGTCAAAAGGTGGCCATTATGTCCGATAAGGCGCAGACGACGCGTAACCGGATTCAAGGGATTTACACGACCGCTGATACCCAGATGGTCTTTATCGATACGCCCGGGATTCATAAGCCCCACAGTCGCTTAGGTGATTTTATGGTCAAGTCGGCCCTATCAACGTTAGGTGAAGTCGACGCTGTTTTATTTATGATCAACGCGGATGAACGGCGCGGTGCTGGGGATAACTTTATCATTGATCGCTTGAAAAACGTGAAAAAGCCGATTTATCTAGTTATCAATAAAATTGACCAGGTGCACCCGGACCATTTATTGGAAATTATGGATCAGTATAAGGACGCGTTACCTTGGAAAGAAGTTTACCCAATTTCTGCACTAGAGGGTAACAACGTACCGGAATTATTGGCGACTTTAAAGGCCCAACTGCCGGAAGGCCCACAGTACTATCCTTCCGATCAAATTACTGACCACCCCGAACGGTTCATTATCTCCGAATTGATTCGGGAAAAGGTGCTGGAATTGACCCGCCAGGAAGTGCCACATTCAACCGCCGTAGTCATCGATTCGATCAAACGGCAGGATGAACAAAAGATTCATATCCAGGCGACTATTATTATTGAACGGCCGACCCAAAAGGGCATTATCATCGGTAAGGGTGGTAGCATGCTGAAAAAGATCGGTTCGTTAGCCCGGCGCGACATTGAACATTTGCTGGGTGATAAGGTGTACTTGGAATTATGGGTTAAGGTACAGGAAAACTGGAAGGATCGGCAGGACCTCCTTGCCAGCTACGGTTACCGGCAGGACGATTATTAATAACGTGTAGGTGATAACGTGCCCCAACGAACGATTTCAAATTTTAATGGCATCCTGCTGTTTCGGCGCGATTATCGGGAACGCGACATGTTGATCAAGTTTTTGACCGCCGAGTACGGCAAGAAGATGTTCTTTATCCGCGGTGCCCGCCGGCGGGGCTTTAAGATGGCGGCTGAATTATTGCCATTTACGATGGGCGAGTACGTTGGTGATTTACGCGACGGCTTGTCCTACATCAATAGTGTTAAAACAGTCCAGTACTTTGAAAATATCAGTCAGGACATCGCGTTGAACGCTTACGCCACCTACGTGATGAACCTGATCGACGTGGCTTATCCGGATAATCAACCGGTCGGGCGGTGGTACCAGCAACTGACGAGTGCCCTGCAATTGATCGACCAAAACGTGGCGCCGGCAATCGTCGCCAACGTGGTCGAAATTCAGTTATTAGCTGCGTTCGGGGTCGCCCCGGAGTTGCGAGCCTGTACGGTTTGTGGCCGGACCGACTTACCGTTCGATTACTCGGAAAGTTACGGCGGCTTGTTGTGCCAACAGCATTGGCACTTGGACCCGCACCGGTTACATGCTAGCCAGGCCGCGATTTACTACTTGCGCCGCTTTTCGGTGCTGGACTTAGCCAAGGTCCATTCGATCAGTGTTAAGCCGACCACCGCCCAGCAGTTGCGACGAATCCTTGATGAAATTTATAATAATTCGGTCGGTTTACGGTTAAAGTCGAAGCGGTTTATTGATCAAATGGGAAGCTGGTACCAGCCGCTCCCGCCCCGTAATCAGGATTGACAAATTGTGGCGCTTCGGCTATGATGATGAAGAACTGAATAGTTAAGTGTTGATGAGAAAGGGTTAGTTTCGGTAGACTCACAGTGAGGCCGCGGTGGTGAAAAGCGGTCAGTTAACGAAATTAATTGGCATTCTCGGAGCTTTTGATCACATAATCAAGCTGCTGAGGGTACTCAGAAGTAGGGTGGAACCGCGAAATCAATCGTCCCTATGTCGTTTTTAGTAAACGGCAGGGGACTTTTTTTGTGGCGTTAACCATTCAGTCACTAATTTTGGGAGGAAAACAATGAGCAAAAAATTATCAGTCCAAGAGATCATCTTGACGTTGCAGAAATTTTGGTCAGACCAAGGCTGCATGTTGATGCAGTCTTACGATACTGAAAAGGGTGCCGGAACCATGAGTCCGTATACTTTCTTACGGGCAATCGGACCGGAACCGTGGAACGCCGCTTACGTGGAACCTTCACGGCGGCCCGCGGATGGCCGTTACGGGGAAAACCCGAACCGGTTATACCAACACCACCAATTCCAAGTTGTGATGAAGCCGTCACCAGAAAATATTCAGGACCTCTACTTACAAAGTTTGGAACAATTAGGCATTAACCCGTTGGAACACGATATCCGTTTCGTGGAAGATAACTGGGAGAACCCGTCAATGGGTTGTGCCGGGGTTGGTTGGGAAGTTTGGTTAGACGGGATGGAAATCAGTCAGTTTACCTACTTCCAACAAGTTGGTGGCTTGGAAGTTGATCCGGTCACTTCTGAAATCACGTACGGTTTGGAACGCTTGTCGAGCTATATTCAGGACGTTAACTCGGTGTTCGACCTGGAATGGGGCGACGGTGTCAAGTACGGGGATATCTTCTTGGAACCCGAATTTGAAAACTCCAAGTACGCTTTCGAAGACAGCAACGAAGACTTATTACTGATGTTATTTGATGAATACGAAAAGGAAGCTAAGAAGCAGATTGCTAACGGCCTGGTACACCCGGCTTACGACTACTGCTTGAAATGTAGCCACACCTTTAACCTGATGGACGCCCGCGGAATGGTTTCCGTGACGGAACGGGCCGGGTACCTTGACCGGATCCGGAACATGGCGAAGTCGATTGCCAAGGAATTTGTGGCCCAACGTGAAAAGCGGGGGTTCCCGTTATTAAAACACGCACAGGAGGAAACGAAATAATGGCTAAAACTTACTTACTCGAAATTGGTTTGGAAGAAATGCCGGCGCACGTCGTTACACCGAGCGTGTTGCAGTTAAAGGAACGGATGACGGCCTTCTTAAAGGACGCCCGCCTTTCCTTTGACGCCATTAAGACGTACTCAACGCCGCGGCGGTTGACCGTTGAAGTCCAGGGCTTGGAAGACAAGCAGGCTGACGTGAAGAAGGAAGTTCGTGGTCCTGCCAAGAAGATTGCACAGGACGCGGATGGTAACTGGACCAAGGCCGCAATCGGTTTTTCTAAGGGTCAGGGTGCCTCGACCGATGACATCGTGTTTAAAGACGTGAAGGGGACCCCGTACGTTTTCGTGCAAACCTTTACGGCTGGAAAAACGGCGGCCGAAGTGTTGAAAGCCGGCATTAAAGACGTCATTACCAAGATGAACTTTCCGACGATGATGAAGTGGTCGACGTTCTCCTTCAAGTACATTCGGCCGATTCGTTGGCTGGTTTCATTACTGGACGACAAAATTATCCCGATTCAGATTTTAGACGTTGCTGCGGGACGGACGAGCCGGGGCCACCGGTTCTTGGGGCATGACGTGGACATTAAGACGGCGACTGATTACGAAGCCGACTTGGATAGCGTTTTTGTGATTGCCGACGCCGCCAAGCGTAAAGCCAAGATCCGTGAACAAATCGCGACCTTAGCCACGGACCATGATTGGCAGATTAAGGTCAACGAAGACTTGCTGGAAGAAGTTAACAACTTGGTTGAATACCCAACCGCCTTTGCCGGTGATTTCGATACTAAGTATTTGACGATTCCCGACGAAGTGTTGATTACGTCGATGCGTGATCACCAACGTTTCTTCTACGTTACCGATGCTCAGGACAACTTATTACCACACTTCGTTTCGGTCCGGAACGGGAATACGGCCGACTTAGCTAACGTTGCCCGCGGGAACCAGAAAGTCTTAACCGCCCGGTTGGAAGACGCCGCGTTCTTCTACCATGAAGATCAGCAACACTCGATTCAGGAATACGTTGAACGGTTGAAGAAGGTCAGCTTCCACGATAAGATCGGGACGATGTACGAAAAGATGCAGCGGGTCATGTACATCAGTGGTTTCTTGGCGAACCAGTTTGGTTTAACGGAAACGGAAAAGAACCAATTACACCGTGCTGCGCAAATTTATAAGTTTGACCTGGTGACCGGAATGGTCGGTGAATTTCCAGAACTCCAAGGGGTGATGGGTGAAAAGTACGCCGTCTTGAAGGGTGAAGACCCGGCAGTTGGCCAAGCCATTCGGGAACACTACATGCCGGTCAGTGCGGACGGTGATTTACCAAAATCGAAGGTCGGCGCGGTGTTAGCCGTTGCTGATAAAATCGATTCGATCAGTAGTTTCTTTGCCGTTGGGTTGACTCCTAGCGGTTCCAACGATCCGTTTGCCTTGCGGCGTCAAGCTTTCGGCATCGTGCGGATTGTGCGTGACCAAGGCTGGGACTTCCCAATTCGTAAGTTCGAACAAGCCATTCAACACGAATTGGAAAGCCACGATGCAACTTACAACCTGAACTTTGCGGAACAGACGACCCCAATTGCGGCCTTCTTAACCGACCGTGTCAAGCAGTGGTTCAGTAACCGGAAGTTGCGTTACGACATTGTCGATACGGTCATTAAGGGCAGCGACCAGGATATTCGGGTGATGTTCAAAGCCGCCGACGTTCTAAACGTGCACCAGGATGATCCCGATTTTAAGGATACAATCGAGGCCTTTACCCGGTTGTTACGGATCACGGCGAAGGCGAACGTTGACGTTGACGAGCTGAGCGTTGACCCAAGCTTATTCGAAAATGACGCGGAACAGCACCTTTACGATGCCGTTCAAAAGCTACGGACGGAAGTCACGGCAACGACCAGCATGGAAGACCGTTTCAAGGCCTTAGCCAGCTTACGGCCGTTAATCGTTGATTACTTCGAACAAACGATGGTCATGAGTAAGGACGAAGCCGTACGTGATAACCATATTAAGCAATTACTGATTATTGCGCGGATGGTTAGCGTCTTGGGTGACTTGAACCAATTAATCGTGAAATAGCGCAAAGGCGCGTATAATAAAGGGAAGTTCGGTGGGTGACTGCCGGACTTCCTTTTTCGGTTTAACAAACTTGACAAAAATGTCTAATAAGCGTGACTTATTATTGCACTGCTGTCAAGCTTGTGTTATTATATATTCTGTAAAAGTTCGCACATTAATAGTCGCATCCTGTTCGCAAGGTGCGACTTTTGATAGTTGTGGGCCGGATTGTTTTGGCGGTTGGAACAGAAATGGGGTGGCAGTTTGGCCAATCGGATTCCTGAGGAGAAAGTTGATCAGGTGCGTTCCGCGGTTAATATCGCGGATTTTGTTGGGCAATACGTTCAACTCAAAAAAGCGGGTAAGAACTTATTTGGCCTCTGTCCGTTCCACGAAGAACGGACACCGTCCTTTTCCGTCAATGAGCAGAAACAAATCTTTCACTGTTTTAGTTGTGGTCGCGGCGGTAACGTTTTTTCCTTTATAATGGACCTCGAAAATCTATCGTTTCCGGAAGCCGTGGTCAAGGTCGCGGATTTTGGACACGTGGACTTACCGAGCGCCTATACCGCTGCCAGTCAGCCACGGGCACCTAAGGATCAGCAACAAGCTGACCTATTAAGCCTTTACGCGGACAGTGCGAAGATGTATCAACATATTTTAGTCAATACGGAATTAGGTGAGCCGGCGCTGGACTATTTACACCAGCACGGGCTGGATGACCAGACCATCGCAACCTTTGGGATTGGTTACGCGCCAAAAAATCGGTTGTTGCTAGATTTTTTTAAGGAACACGACGTTGACTACCAACTATTGCGGCAGTCGGGGCTGTTTATTGAAAACCAGGAGGGCGCGCTACGGGACCGGTTTGTGGATAGGGTGCTCTTTCCGATTAAGGACGCAAGTGGCCGGGTGATCGCCTTTTCGGGGCGGATTTTGACTAAGTCCTCGGATGAACCAAAGTATTTGAATAGTCCGGAAACTAAGCTGTTTAATAAGCGAAACGTGTTGTTTAATTTCGACATTGCGCGTAAAGCGGTTCGGCAGCGGAAGTCGATCGTGTTGTTTGAAGGCTTCATGGACGTGATTGCGGCGTACCGTGCCGGGATTCAAAACGGGGTCGCTTCAATGGGGACCAGCCTGACCAACGAACAGATTTATATGTTGGAACGGGTCACCGACCAGCTGTACATCGCCTACGACAGCGACTTACCCGGTCAGAAAGCTACCGATCGGGCGCTGAAACTATTGGCGGGTAACAGCCGGCTTAATCTAGGCGTTATTCAAATGCCGGACGGGATGGACCCCGATGAATATTTACGGCACGCTGGTCAGGAAAAGTTTGTGCAGGTCTTTGCTGATGGTAAGCAAACGCCGACCGCGTTTGAAATGCAGTTTTTGCGGCACGGTTTGAACCTGCAAAATACGCAGGACCAGTTGACTTATATTGGAACGGTGTTGAAGCAGTTGGCGCCGCTAGGATCCAACGTGGAGCGGGACTTATATTTGAACCAACTCGTGGCGGAGTTTGGCATCGCCAAGGACGATTTGAAACAACAACTTCAATCGTTGATTGGTCAGCAGTCGGTACGCCGGGTGCCACGGCAAGCCGAAGTACCGACACCGCCGCCACCAACGGTTGACGACAATAACCGTCAGGCTGGTCCACTTAGTCGGGTCGAAAAGGCGGAACGGCTACTACTGTACCGCCTACTGCACGACCACGACGTTTGGTTGCGGGTGATGGCCATCGCCGGCTTTCACTTCGTTCATGATTCGTATCAGCAGATTTTAGTTTACGCTGAGGCGTACTTTAAAACCCATAATCAATTTGAGCTCGCTAACTTTACCGATTTTATGACGGATGCCCGTCTGCAACCGGTTTTGACGGAACTCGAGTTTATGGACGTGTCCGAGACGACTTCGAAAGAAGAAATTGCGGACCTGGTCAACGTCATCATGAATCAACAACCGCTCGTTGAACAAATTAATGGTAAAAAAGCCGAATTAACGGCGGCCAAGCAGATTGGTAATCACGATCTCGTGCAAAAGCTAACCTTGGCATTAATTGAGTTATACCGGCAACAACAGCAGGTACAACAAGCTGACAACTTATAGGAGGCTCCTACATGGCAAATGCAAAATCATCAACAACGGAATACAACAAGGCCGTTAAAGCGCTGATCAAGGACTACAAGAAGAAGGGCAGTATTCAATACGACGAATTGTCCGATAAACTGGCGGCGCCTTATAAATTGGATGCAACCGGAATTGATAAGTTATTACAAAAAGTCGAGGATGCTGGGATCAGCGTTGTCGATGAAAAGGGTGAACCCGATGCCCGCGCCGTTAAGAGCGTAAAAAAGGTCAGCAAGAAGGAATTAAGTAACGCGGGTTCCGCTTCGGGGATTAAGATTAACGACCCCGTTCGGATGTATCTTAAAGAAATTGGCCGGGTCGATTTACTAACGGCCGACGAAGAAGTGGCGCTTGCCTTGCGGATCGAACAGGGTGACGAAACGGCTAAGCAAGAATTGGCCGAAGCTAACTTACGGTTGGTGGTTTCAATCGCTAAGCGTTACGTCGGCCGTGGGATGCAATTTCTTGACCTGATTCAAGAAGGTAACATGGGCTTGATGAAGGCCGTGGAAAAATTTGATTACCGCAAAGGGTTCAAGTTTTCAACCTACGCCACTTGGTGGATTCGGCAAGCGATTACGCGGGCAATTGCCGACCAGGCCCGGACGATTCGGATTCCGGTTCACATGGTTGAAACCATCAACAAGTTGATTCGGATTCAACGGCAGTTATTGCAAGACCTTGGGCGTGAACCAACCCCCGAAGAAATTGGGGCCGAAATGGATATGCCGACCGAAAAAGTTCGGGAAATTTTGAAGATCGCGCAAGAACCAGTTTCATTGGAAACCCCAATTGGTGAAGAGGACGACTCGCACTTAGGCGATTTCATTGAAGACCAGGACGCGACTTCACCAGCCGACGCCGCCGCTTACGAATTGTTAAAGGAACAACTCGAAGGGGTTTTGGACACGTTGACTGATCGGGAAGAAAACGTCTTACGGTTGCGGTTTGGCCTGGATGACGGTCGGACCCGGACTTTGGAAGAAGTTGGTAAGGTCTTCGGTGTCACCCGTGAACGGATTCGTCAAATTGAAGCCAAGGCGTTACGCAAGTTACGTCACCCATCACGTAGTAAGCAATTAAAGGATTTCTTAGAATAGTTACAAGCTCGTCAAAGTCTACCGGAAACGGTGGGCTTTTTTAGTTTCATTATTACAAACCATTAGTAATGGGTTAATCATTATGGCTTAATAATGATTAACGCTGTGTCTTTAAGTTGATTTAACCGGACTTGGCGTCGCTTACAAGATAAGTTTGTATAAATTGCTAGATTATGTAATAATTAAAATCGTAATTGAGTTTGTTAGTTCAGTAAACTATTGATTATGGTAAATAATTCGCATTTTTTTTGAAAGTTTTATGCGTATGACTGACTGGTATTACGAGCATTCGGAAAGTTATTTCACGTTAAAAATGAGCCGATTATTCGCCTAAACCCAATTATAACGGCAATCAGTTCGCACGATTTTTTCAAAAATCGTGCGAAGTAACTGATGATTGCAACGACGTAAGCAAAAACGAGTTAGGAGGGTGTCATCACATGGAGAACACTTATGGTTATATTTTGGACGTAATGCGGTTGGAGCGGCTATTAAAACGGGTAACGAATAACTGGTCCGGTCAGAGCGGACTTAGTTTGAACGAGTTGCGGATTTTAATTTATGTGCTTCAAAATCCGGCCAGACCGATTGGAGAAGTGGCTAAGGCGCTGGACGTTTCGAAGGGGTCGTTGGCTCAGTCGATTGGGACGTTGACGCAGGAAAACTGGATCCAGAGTGAACCGGTTTTACCAGATCGGCGTTTGCGCTGCTTGACGCTGACGGAAACTGGTCAGGCACGGATGGCAACGGTGGCAAAGGAATTAACGGCATCCTTGCAATCGCCGACCGCTCAAGAATTTACCGACCAGATTACCTACCTAAACCGCAAATATTAAGGATTAACCGGCACGCTGGGTTCAATGACGTGCCGGTTGTTCTTTTAGCGGTGTCAGCAGAGTGGCATGGTAACTGGTTGGTTTTAAGTGAAATAATTCGTAGACCGATTGTCGTTGTGATGAGTGGCGCAGTCATTTTTAGGAAAACGCGATTGTCGAGGGATGAAGCAAAATGTATTATAACGTTGAACCGTTGCGTACGACCACCGAAATTGAAGACTTTTTGTGGGCCGTTTCGCGCACTAATCATGGTCGGCGCAACCGGATGATTGTCTTATTTGGGATTAATACCGGCCTGCGAATGAGTGATATTTTGAAATTAACCGTAGGCCAAGTGCGTAACCGTGACCGGGTCATGATTGTTGAACAAAAGACTGGAAAAAAACGCTGGTTGTATTTAAAAAATTTACGGCGGGAATTAAGTCACTATACGCGTAATCGGCTTGATTGTGAACCGCTCTTTCCGAGTGGTCGTGGTCAAAATGCCATTACCGTCAACGGGGTTTACAGGGCTTTTCAAACGGCCGGCCGTTTCTTGGGACGGGAAGATATCGGCACCCACACTTTACGGAAAACGTTTGGTTACCATTATTATCAACAGACCCATGACATTGCGGGGTTAATGATGATTTTTAACCATTCCAGTGAGCAGGTGACCAAACGCTATATTGGCATCGAACGAGATAATATTGAACAACAATTGCAGAGAAAATTATGGCAACCGTTTTCATTTTAGCCTTAGTGCTATGGTTGGTCGGGTCCAAAATTGGAATTGACGCGACGATGGTCGGTTTCATTGCAGTTTCAATTTTACTAGCAACCGGGGTCATTAGTGTGAAGGACATGATGGCCCAAAAGGGTGCTTGGAGCTTACTGATTTGGTTATCCATTATCATGTTGATGTCGGCGAAATTGACCACCCTCGGCTTTTTCCCGTGGTTCTCCAAAACGTTAGGCAACCTGTTAGCCGGCGTTAACTGGGTTTGGGTGCTGGTGATCTTGTTCTTAGTTTACTTTTACTTACACTACATGTTTCCAAGCATTTCGACCCAAATCTCAGCGTTATTGGCCGGATTTTTGTCAATCGCGCTGGGCGCTGGGGTGCCGAAATTAATGGCCGGGTTAATGCTTGGCTGGGCCGGTTCAATTTTCTGTTCAACAACCCCGTATTCGGCGGGACCGGCAGCTATGTTATCCACGACTGGGTACGTTAGTTCTAAGGATTGGTGGCAATTGAGCGCCATCTTTGGGGTACTGTTCAACGTCATCTGGCTCGGTGGCGGACTCTTATGGACAAAAGTGATTGGTTACTGGTAAGTTATTCAATTTAAAGGCCTCACCAGCTTGAAAATAGTTGGTGAGGCCTTATTGCTACTATAATTAGTTTTACAGTGTCAGTGAAATTGATTGGCTTAGTGGAAACGGATCGGCTACCGTTGACCAACGGATTACAACCCACTGATAGTCTAAGCTAAACGGTGGTTAGTCGTTTGAAAAATAACTAATCACATCGAGACTGGTATAGCTGACTGGAAAGGCGTGCTGTTGGCGCAACTGTTCTTGCCGCTTTTTGATCCCGTTGTTGGCCAGCGATTCCGGACTTTCCGCGAGGACGAAGTTGAAGACGTGGAATGTATCCGCAGCGCCCCAGGGTAAGGCCGTGGCCTGAGAATCGCCCAAAAAATCGGGGAAGTCGTGGTAAACGGCGGCCAGGAAATTCATGACCAGTGGTTCGAGTAGCCGGTGTAATTTCTCGTACTGGGTGCGTGCAATTAGGTTACCAACTTGGAGGTAACGTTCAAGCTCGGTGTCAGTTGGTTGAGCGCTCAGCGGCATGCCCTCGGGTTCAAACCAAGCTTGTTGCTCGGGATAGCGGTTTAGTAAATTGATTAAGTGCTGTTTAGTAGCCGTCATGACGGGGAGTGGTTGGAGCTCATCCAAGCGTGCGGCGATACCGTCCGCACCGAGTTCACTATCAAAGGCATCGTTGATCGTAAAGGTAAAGAGCGGTCCCGACTGGTGGTAGCGGCCGGTCAACGATAGGTCGGTAATCAGACTTTGATCGTGGTCGATGAAGTGAATCGTGCCCGAAAAGAACTGTTTTTCGCAATCGAGCGTGGTTAACGTCAGTTCCAAATCAAGGTCGGGGGTCACAACGAATAAGTCGTCGAGATTCATGTCCAGGACGCGGGCAATCGTATTGAGATTACTGAACGAAATGCTCTTAGCGCGTCCCGATAATAATTTTGTGAGTGTTTGCGGGTTGATACCGGTCATACTGGCAAATTCATCATTGGAAATGGTACGGTCTTCTAATATGGATTTTAACTGGGACTGGATCATAAGTAGGCCTCCAAACATTCAAATTGATTGGTCGGTAAAAGTTACCCGACACTTGTTAAATACGCGAATTTAGCTAGTAACCTTTTTTTCACTGGAATTTTTCTTAATGGATCGCCGGATTTTTTGCTGAACCGTTTCACGTTGCCAATAAGCGAATAGAAGCAGGACGATGACCAATACTTGAAACGAAGAAAGCACGAAGTCGGTGATACCGTACGCAAAAATCAACGGTAGCGTGACAACCAGGTACTGCACGTTATCCGGCCGGTAACGCTGCCAGATTTGCCGTAACTGCCAACCACCGCGGATGGCCAGGATGGTGAATCCGCCCCCACCCACGAGGCCAAAGGAGGCTAGCAGCATCAAAAAAATATCGTGGGCGTGCGGTACGCTGGTTCCGGTCAGTAATTGGTATTGGTGGCTAAAGCCGTAGTAGGTCACACCAAGTATTGGTGACTGGGTGAAGACCGCAAAACTATTGTGCCAAATCGAAAGCCGGGTCGCCAGGGTCGCTAGTAAGGTACCGTGGCGTGGTAGGAGCGTCAGGGTGAGCGCTAAACAAGCGCCGGCGATTAAGATAATCAAGACGCGGTGACGCCGGTAGCGGATAAATAAAACGGTGACAAATAAGATGGCCATTAAACCAATGCCGGTTCGTGATTGTGTTTGAAGGATTCCGATGCCGAGGATGGTCAGGGTAACCAGTTCGTGAATTGTTGGCTTAGCGTGCGCAGTGATCGTTCTCCGGACAAGCGCGAGGCCCAAGGCAATTAACATTAAGCAACAGGCGTCGTTTGGATTGTAGGCCGAACCGAACAACCGGTTTTGGTTAGCGGCGTAGCCCCACAACAGGTTGCCGGATAAAAACTTGAGCCAGGCTGGCATACTAATCCAATGAAAGAGATTGCCGCTTATTGTAATATACAAGCCAAACCGAATAATTAAATCACGACAGGTGTTTAAGGAAATCGAATCACTGGCAAAACGGCAGAGTAGCCACAAATTGAGTACAACAACTAACATGATTAACGATAACAAAACGGTTTGGGGACTGTGGCGAGTTAAGTTGAGCCCGGTCACCACCATTAAACCGCCAAAGAACCATAAAACGGGATCGTGGCGAAGCCGCTGTGGGTGCCGTAGTAGTTCGAGCCATTGCCAGCGACTCAGATAAATTAATAGGGCGATCCCCACCGGGGGGAGGACGGCCAGTAAGTTCAGACCGAGCAGGATGGGTTTAGGTTGACGGTTGGCTTTCATTTAATCAGACTTTCTCGCAAGTGCGCTAATTTAGAACTAAGTCTGACAGTTGAAAGTTAAGAAATTGTGTCCGTTAAGGAGATCTTAAAAAACTTTAGAATACTGAAAAAGTTTTTGGCTGGCGAGTCGCTTTAAAGCGGAAGCATGGTAAAATGTGGTTAGTTAAATTAAACAATTTTGAGATTAGGGGTTATGTGTGTGGATGCTAAACAATTATCACGGCGATTAGCGGTAGTGGGGTCGTTTGTCAAACCGGGAGCCCGGCTGGCCGACATTGGTTCGGACCACGCTTACTTACCAGCTAATCTGGCGCTAAATCAACAAATTAGCTGGGGCGTTGCCGGGGAAGTCGTTCGGGGTCCCTATGAAAATGCACGACGTGAAATTAGCCGCTTAGGGTTGGAAAACGTCTTGCAAGCCCGTTTAGCGGACGGTCTGGCCGCGATTCAACCGGATGACCGGATTGATACGGTCACGATTGCCGGTATGGGTGGGCCCTTGATTCGCCATATTTTAGAAAGTGGTGTGGCCCAGCTTAAGGGTGTGCAACGGCTAGTCTTAGAACCGAACGTTGGTGAAGCGACCGTGCGTGAATGGCTGGCGGCTAACCAATTTGCCATTAGTGCCGAACGCATTCTCGCGGAAGATGGTCATACTTACGAAATTATTTGTGCGGACCGCACAACCACACCGGTCAGCTATTCGGCAGCGGAAGTCTTATTTGGCCCCTATTTATTGCAGGAAAAGTCGGCCGTTTTCGTGGCAAAGTGGCGCCGCGAGCTTCAGCGCGCACAGCACGCGGTCGCACAAATGCAACGCGCCAAGGTCAGTCCTACAGCCCACTTGGCGGCGGCTAATCAAAAAATTGAGTTGATCAAAGGAGTCTTAGCAGATGTTAGCGAATGAATTGATCGGGCGCTTTGAACAATTTGCGCCGTTGAAGTTACGCTGGAAAAATGATCCGATCGGTTTGCAAATCGGTGACCCGAAGCAGGCGGTGCACAAGGTTTTAGTCACGTTAGATGTTCGGCCGGAAGTCGTGGCTGAAGCCGTTGAGATCGGGGCCGATATGATATTTGCCCATCACCCGGTGATATTTCGGCCGGCCAACAATTTAGACTACTCGGATCCCCAAAAGGCGATGTACGCTGAAATTGCGGCCCATCACATTCTAGTCTACGCGGCGCATACTAACTTGGACTGTGCGGAGGGCGGCATGAATGACTGGTTGGCAGCTGCGTTAGGGTTACAAAACGTGCAGGGCTTGGTTCCGGGCTACCGTGAGCAGGCCGTTAAAATGACCTTGACCGTCCCAACTGCTCAAGTGGAAGCGGCGCAAGAATATTTGACTCGTTCCTTTGGGGCTAAGGTCAACCGTTACGCGGTTAACTCTGGTGAGCAGTTTACGGTCGATATTTTGGCGGACCGGGTTAGTTCCGCAGTGGCCGGCATCAATCAGTTTGTCGATGCCGGGACTTGGGACTACCAAGTGGAACCATTACTGACTGGTGGCCACCAGTACACGATGGGCCGCGTGGGTGACTTAGCGCAGTCGATGACGGCGCGGGCGTTTGCGGAACATTGCAAGCAGGTCTTTAACGTGGGTGGCTTACGACTGGTTTGTCAGGATCCGCAACAAGAAATTAAGCGGGTGGCAGTACTCGGCGGTGACGGCGGTAAGTTTTATCACGCCGCCTTAGCAGCTGGCGCACAGGCCTACGTCACGGGTGATGTTTATTACCATACCGGTCACGATATGTTGGCGGCTGGGTTAACGGTGGTCGATCCCGGTCATCACATTGAAAGCATTTGTAAGCACCAACTAACTAAATTGTTTAAAAATTGGCAGGCGGAGAATGGCTGGACGGTCGAATTTGTGGCGTCACAGCTTAATACGGATCCGTTTACCTTTATTTAAAATTATTATTGTTGAAGGGAAGTAATTTATCATGGCAAAATATCCAAACTTAGTTTCCGATTTTTTGAGTTTCGTTAAGGTTAATACGCGTTCCGACGAGGCGTCAACGACCGTTCCGTCGTCGCCACGGGAAACGGCTTTTTTAAACCAGCTGATGGATAAATTGAAAGCGCTTGGATTGAGCGACGTGGAACGTGATGAACAGAGTGCCTACGTCTTTGCAACCATTCCGGCCAATACGGATAAACCGGTCAAGACGCTCGGTTTTATTTCGCACATTGATACCGCCGATTTTAATTCCGAAAACGTTAATCCTCAAATCGTGAACGATTACGATGGTGAATCGGTCATTAAGTTGGGTGACAGCGATTACGTCTTGGATCCAAAGGTCTTTCCCAGCTTGCATAATTACAAGGGCCACACACTGATTACAACTGATGGGACCACCTTGTTAGGCTCAGACGATAAGTCCGGGGTCGCCGAAATCTTTAGTGTCGCTGAATACTTGTTGGCTCATCCAGAAGTCAAGCACGGCAAGATTCGGGTTGCGTTCGGTCCCGACGAAGAAATCGGGACGGGGGCGGACCATTTCAACGTTCCGGCTTTTGGTGCCGATTACGCTTACACCGTTGACGGTGGGCCACTTGGTCAGTTGGAATACGAAACCTTTAACGCGGCCCAAGCAGTCGTGAATATCAAAGGGGTCAACGTTCACCCGGGCTCCGCAAAGGACGTGATGGTCAACGCGCTCCAATTAGCGGTTGATTTCCAAGCTAGTTTACCGGCCCATGACGTACCCGAAAAGACGGCCGGCCGTGAAGGTTTCTTCCACTTATTATCCTTGGAAGGGACGGTTGACGGTGCCAAGATGACCTACATTATCCGTGATCACGACCGGGCGAAATTTGAAGCCCGTAAACGGCTCTTCGTGGCTGACGCTGACGCAATTAACTTGGCGCAGGGCGGCGAGTACGTTCAAGTGGACGTTAAGGACCAGTACTACAACATGCGTGAAGTGATCGAGAAGGACATGGGTGTGGTTGAATTAGCTAAGCAAGCCATGTTGAAGTTAGGCATTAAACCGCTGATCTTCCCAGTCCGTGGTGGGACCGATGGCTCTAAGATTTCCTTTATGGGCTTACCAACACCGAACCTGTTTGCCGGTGGTGAAAACATGCACGGCCGGTTCGAATACGTTTCGGAACAGGTCATGGAACAAGCTGTAGACGTGGTCCTTCAAATCGTTACCGATAATTACGACCAAAACTAAATCCTTGACCTTCTTTGACCATTCGTTATATAATCCAATCGTCAACAAAGGTCAAACTCAATTGGCAGCTAATCTAGCTGCCTTTTTGCTAACCGATTTGAGGGGGTACGATTGATGAATCCAGAACAATTAACCGAAAGTTTACAACAAGCCTTAGCGGAAGCGCAACGAATCGCCCAAACGCGGCGCCACCAAGAAATTGGGGTGCCCCACTTATTTAAATTTCTGACCCAGCCGGGTGAACTTGTGCGCCAGATTTTTAGCGAGGCCGGCGTCGACCTCGATAAATTGCAGGTCGAACTGGATCGCGAACTCGATGATATCAGTGTCGTCAGTGGTGGTAACGTTCAGTACGGCCAAAGCTTTAGCAGTAGCTTGTCACAGTTGATGCAGGCCGCTGACGCGAAACGGCAGTCGCTAGGTGACGATTTCTTAGCGACCGATACGCTCGCCTTAGCGTTGATGGACCAAACTGGTGACCAGCTGACGAAGTATTTAACGGCTGCTGGTACTACGGCCGGGCAGGTTAAAAATGCGGTTGAACGCATCCGTGGCGGCCAACGGGTCACTTCACGGAACCAGGAAGACCAGTACCAGGCGTTAGAGAAGTACGGTGTCGACCTCGTTAAGCAGGCGCGTAAAGGTAATCAGGATCCAGTGATTGGTCGGGATGAGGAAATTCTTGACGTGATTCGGATCCTGTCACGGAAAACCAAAAATAATCCGGTGCTGATTGGTGAACCGGGTGTCGGTAAAACGGCGATCGTCGAAGGACTGGCCCAGCGAATCGTGCGCGGTGACGTCCCGAATAACTTAAAGGATAAGACGTTGTTCTCATTAGACATGGGTGCCCTGATTGCCGGGGCCAAGTACCGGGGCGAATTTGAGGAACGGTTAAAAGCAGTTTTAAAGGAAATTAAAAAGAGCGATGGGCAAATCATCATGTTTATTGATGAAATCCATAACATCGTTGGTGCGGGTAAGACGGAAGGTAGTATGGATGCCGGTAACTTGCTAAAGCCAATGTTGGCGCGTGGTGAACTCCATTTGATCGGGGCCACGACCCTCGATGAGTACCGCCAATACTTGGAAAAGGACAAGGCGTTGGAACGTCGTTTCCAGAAGGTCCTGGTGGCGGAACCGTCCGTTGACGATACCATCAGTATTTTGCGGGGATTGAAGGAACGCTTTGAAATTCATCACGGCGTTCGCATTCACGACAACGCCTTAGTGGCGGCCGCCAAGTTGTCCGACCGTTACATCACCGACCATTTCCTACCCGATAAGGCGCTGGACTTGATCGACGAAGCGTCGGCGGAGATCCGGGTCGAAATGAACTCCAACCCGACTGAACTAGACCAGGTCAACCGCCAACTGATGCGTTTGGAGGTCGAAGAAGCGGCTTTAAAGACTGAAACCGACGATGCCTCGGTCAAGCGCCTGGCTGATTTACAGCAAGAACTGGCCAGCGCGAAGGAAAAACAACGGACGTTAGCCGACCGTTGGGACAGTGAAAAGAAGAGCTTGCAGGCGTTGAGTGATAAGAAGTCGGCGCTGGATAAGGCCAAGCACGACTTGGAAACGGCTGAGAACAACTACGACTTAGAGGCGGCGGCTAAACTGCAACACGGGACGATTCCCAAGCTGGAAGCCGAGCTAAAGGACATGGAAGCCAACGACCATCACGAAGATTGGCTAGTTGAAGAGTCGGTTACGCCGGACCAGGTTGCCAACGTGGTTTCGCGGATGACCGGGATTCCGGTCAATAAGTTAGTTGCCGGCGAGCGGGAGAAACTCCTGCACTTGGCGGATCACTTACATGAGCGGGTCGTTGGTCAGGACCAGGCGGTGACGGCGGTTGCCGACGCCGTTTTACGGTCACGGGCCGGTTTGCAGGATCCTAACCGGCCGCTCGGTTCCTTCATGTTTCTTGGACCGACCGGTGTTGGGAAAACCGAACTGGCTAAGGCGCTGGCGGAAAACTTATTCGACGCGGATGATCACATGGTCCGAATCGATATGAGTGAATACATGGAGAAAGAGTCGGTTTCACGGTTAGTAGGAGCGGCCCCTGGTTACGTGGGCTACGAAGAAGGTGGCCAATTAACGGAAGCTGTTCGTCGTAATCCGTATTCGATCGTCCTATTCGACGAAATCGAAAAGGCGCATCCGGACGTTTTCAATATTCTGTTGCAAGTTTTAGATGACGGTCGCTTGACGGATGGTCAGGGGCGGACGGTCGACTTTAAGAACACGATTTTAATCATGACGTCCAACCTTGGCTCGCAACAATTACTAGCGGGGGTTAACGATGATGGTCAGTTATCAGCGACGACTCATGATCAGGTCATGCAACTGGTACAGGCCCACTTTAAGCCCGAATTTTTGAACCGGATCGACGATATCATCATGTTCACACCGTTACAGTTGAGTGCGATTGAACAAATTGTCGTTAAATTAATTGCCCGCTTATCGGCCCGCTTGCAAGACCGTGAAATTACGTTGACGATTTCTGACGCGGCTAAGCAGTGGATCGCAAAGCAGGGTTACGAACCGGCCTACGGTGCTCGGCCGTTGCGGCGTTTCATTACGAACCACGTTGAAACACCCTTAGCAAAGGAAATCATTGCTGGACGGGTCGCACCGAAGACGACCGTGGACATTAACTTGATCGATGACCACTTAGTTTTTGAAAATCAGTCCCAGACGGTTAACGCCTAGTAACGTAAAAAGGCCGTGCTTATCACGAATGATAAGCACGGCCTTTTATATACGATTACTTATTTTCAGAACCTTTTACGGGTAGGGAATGGTTAGTAATATAGGTGACACCGTTGACAGCAATTAGTGCAAAGATTGCGGCAACGATTCCGATTTCGCCCGGGTCCCAAGTCATTTGTTCAAGGGCACCACCGATATAACCGATGACTTCCCCGAATAAGACGGCCCAAACAATGATCGTGAGTTGTTTCATCATCTTCCGACACCTCCCAATGAGAGTTATTTTAGCACACCGGGTCCAAAAAACCAATTAGGTTATCACTGCCTTAAAGAACAACCGTTTGGTATAATAAATGCAAAGTGATATTTGAAAGGAGTGGATCGGATGGCGTACGTCCCTTTACAGGTCATGAGTACCTTTAGTCTTTTGAATAGTACCAGTAGCGTTGACGACCTAGTCACGACTGCCAAGCAATTAGGGTACCCGGCCTTAGCGCTGACCGACGTTGACGTGATGTATGGGATCGTCGATTTTTACAACGCGTGTCGCCAAGCGAAGCTGACCCCGATTTTGGGGGTTACTTTAAATTTAACCGGTAGTCAGTTAGGTGAGCAAACCTTTAGTTTAGTCGTTTTAGCCAAGGACTTAGCGGGTTACCAAACTTTGATGCGCTTATCGACCATGAAACAAACGGCGACCAGTGCCGAGCCGTTAACGCTAACGGCAATTTTACCGTATTTACACCACTTAATTGTGATGACGCCGGCTAAGGATAGTGAGTTTGCAGCGCTCTTACTACAAGGTGATCAGCAGGCGGCTCAGACTTGGATACAACAACTGCGGGCGGCGGTTGATCCCGAAAGTTTGTATTTAGGCGTATCGCTGGATCAGGCGCCAGCAATTCGGACCACGATTGTCGAATTTGCCCGGGCCCATCAATTACCAATGGTGGCCTTGGACCCGGTTGATTACGTGCAAGCGACCGACTACTTTGCCGTGTCGGTTTTGCGGGCCATCGACCGCGGACAGCAAATCGAACAGCCTGAACAGTTACAAGGAATTGCCGGTTCCCACTATTTACGACCATTGGATGCCGTTGCCCGTGACTACGATCAGTTAGGCTTAACGGCGGCGGTTGACGCCACGGCAACGATTGCGGCAGCTTGTCATGTGGAGCTGGTTTTTAAGCAGCCCCAGTTACCGAGATATCCAACCCCGCATCAGCTGCCGGCCAACCAGTATTTACGGCAGCTTTGTGAGGCTGGCTTGCAAGACCGTTTGCAAGCAATGGGACCAGAGGTTGATTCCCAACCCTACGTTGATCGGTTGGCACGCGAACTTAAGGTGATCGATCAAATGGGCTTTGACGACTACTTTTTAATCGTCTGGGACGTGATGAACTTTGCCCACCAAAACGGTATCACAACTGGACCGGGTCGGGGTTCGGCGGCCGGTGCGTTGGTCGCCTACGTGTTAAAAATTACGGACGTTGACCCGTTGGAGTACCACCTCTTGTTTGAACGTTTCTTGAACGCTAAGCGGGCTAACATGCCCGATATTGACTTGGACATACCGGATAACCGCCGCGAACAGGTGTTAGCTTACGTTCATGATAAGTACGGTCACGACCGGGTCGCGCAGATCATCACCTTTGGCACGTTAGCCGCTAAGCAGGCGTTACGTGACGTTGGCCGGGTCTTTGGCTTGTCAACGTTTGAGATGCGCGACTGGAGTGCGGCAATTCCCAACCAGTTGCACATTACGCTTGCGGCGGCTTATAAGGGCTCACAGCGGTTACGCAACTTAGTGGCGGACTCGGCTAAAAACCGCTTGCTATTTGAAACCGCGCAACGGCTGGAAGGGTTACCACGGCATTATTCGACCCACGCGGCCGGGGTCGTGTTGAGCCAGCAACCGTTGATCACCATCGTTCCCTTACAAGCGGGGAGTGAAACGATGATGATGACCCAGTACACCAAGGACACGGTCGAAGCGGTCGGCCTACTGAAGATGGACTTTTTGGGGTTGCGCAACTTGTCGCTGATGGCCAGTGCACTGCACTACGTTCAACGGCAGACCGGTCAACCACTTGCCATTACGAAAATCAATTTGAATGATCCGGAAACCCTGAAACTATTTCAGGCCGGTGATACAACCGGTGTCTTCCAGTTTGAATCGGCGGGGATCCGCAACGTGTTGCGGCAGCTACATCCCGACAATTTTGAACTGGTTGCAGCGGTCAACGCGCTTTACCGACCGGGGCCGATGGAAAATATCGATCATTTCATTGCCCGAAAAAAGGGAACCGAGCCGGTGACCTATCCGGACGCGGCGCTTGAACCGATCTTGGGCCCGACCTACGGCATCTTGGTCTACCAAGAGCAGGTCATGCAAGTTGCGGCCGTGATGGGCGGATTTACGCTTGGGGAAGCCGACTTACTGCGGCGGGCGATGAGTAAGAAAAAGAAGACGGTTATTGATCAGATGCGCCAACAATTTATTGCCGGTGCGACCGCCAAGGGATTTGACCAAGCCGTGGCGGTGCAGGTCTATCAGTACATCGAGCAATTCGCAAATTATGGATTTAATCGCTCACATGCGGTAGCTTATAGTAAGATGGCGTTTGAATTGGCCTACCTCAAAGTCCACTTTCCGGGGGCGTTCTTTACGTCATTGATGAATTCAGTTTTAGGAAATGGCACTAAGTTGAAACAGTACTTGGCTGAAGCCAAACAACACCACGTCAAGATCGTGCCACCGGATATTAACGTTAGCGGACAATATTTTGACTGGGACGGTCAGCAGTTGGTGTTTGGATTGAGTTCGATCAAGGGCCTGCGTCGCGATTTCGTGCAAAGTGTGATTGCTGAACGGCAGGCTAACGGTAACTTTAAGAGCCTGCAACAGTTCATGCAACGGTTGGACCCCAAGTGGTTAAAGGATGATTTGATGACGGCGTTGATTTACGCCGGCGCCTTTGACCACTTCGGGATGAACCGGGCCGAACTACTGACCAGTGTTCCGGAATTATTGTCGAGTGCGCAGTTGGCCGGCCAGAGTGTCAGCTTGTTCGCTTCGTTAGCCCCGAAAATTAAGCGGCAACCGGAGTTACCACTTGCTGAACGCTTGGCTAAGGAAGTTGAGTATTTGGGAGCCTACGTTTCCGGTCATCCGGTTGAAACTTACGATTGGCTGGCACAGCAACAGCGGACGCAACTGGTCAGCACGCTCGTTAATGAGCAAAGGGTACGCGTGTTAGTTTACATTACCAAGATCCGGACGATTCGGACTAAGCGCGGGCAACCGATGGCGTTTGCCACCGGGAGTGACTTATCCGGAGAAATCGACCTAACGATCTTTCCCACGACCTTTGAACGGCTGCGTGACCAGTTGCAGACGGAGCAAGTCGTCTTGATTAGCGGTAAGGTCGAGCAACAGCGGGGACTGCAAGTCATCGTGGATACTTGGCGCTTAGCCAGTACCTTTCCTAAACCAGTTGGCCAGTTATTCTTGCGGTTGCAACCGGAAGTGGACGGTCCGGCGACCCAGGAAAAAATTTTAGCTTTACTCAAGCGTTATCCGGGACCTAATCCGGTGTTAACCTACGCCGTACAAAGTCACCGGACGGTTGAACTAAATTCACAGTACTGGGTCGCGCAAGATGATAATTTGTTTGGAGCGCTTACAATGTTATTAGGTCGCGGTAACGTGGTCATGAAGAACGTCAGCCCTTGATATGACGGCGTTTTCACGGGAATTTAATTTGCGAAAATAACAGACATTCGGTTTCAAAAGTGTTAGAATCACTTATGGAGTTACGAACTCAATTTATTGCCTGAGGTGAAAAAATGAAACGCATTGGTATTTTAACCAGTGGCGGCGACGCTCCTGGTATGAATGCGGCCGTTCGTGCCGTTGCCCGTAAAGCGATGGCTGAAGGGTTAGAAGCATACGGCATCAATTACGGCTTTGCCGGGTTGGTTGCTGGTGACATTCATAAAATTGAAGCAGCGGATCTTGACGGGGTTGTTAATCAAGGTGGCACCTTGTTATACTCTGCACGTTATCCAGAATTTGCTCATGAAGAAGGTCAATTGAAGGGAATCGAACAACTGAAGCGATTCGGTATCGATGCCTTAGTCGTTATCGGTGGCGATGGCTCTTATCACGGTGCCTTACGTTTAACTGAACACGGCTACAACACGATTGGCCTTCCTGGTACGATCGACAATGATATTCCTTACACGGACTTTACGATTGGTTTCGATACGGCGGTTAACACCGACGTCGAAGCGCTCGACCGGATTTATGACACGGCCCATAGTCATGACCGGACTTTCGTTGTGGAAGTTATGGGTCGTGGTGCCGGGGACGTCGCAATGTGGGCCGGCTTATCAGTCGGTGCCGATGCGATCGTGATTCCTGAATTAGACTGGGACATGGAAACCATTGCTAATAAGATCAAACATAACCGTGCCAACGGCCACCGTTGCAACATCGTGGTCTTAGCTGAAGGGGTTATGGGTGCTGACGAATTCGTTGAAAAGTTATCCCAATACGGTGACTTTGATGCGCGTGCCAACACGATTGGTCACATGCAACGTGGTGGTCGCCCAACTGCTAAGGACCGCGTCCTCGCAAGCAAAATGGGGGCCTACGCGGTTGAACTCTTACTTGACGGTAAGGGTGGCTTAGCCGTTGGGATTCAAGACAACCAATTGGTTAACCATGACATTCTTGATCTGTTCAATTCGAAACATAAGGCGGAATTATCACTTAGCAAGTTAAACGAAGACATTTCGTTCAACTAAGTGACCGCTTTACCACCAACATTAGATAAAAATGACGTTAATGTCTTTTTATAAAAAACTTTCAAGGGAGAGATTTTTCTTATGAAGAAAACCAAGATTGTTTCAACACTTGGTCCTGCCAGCACCGATACTGACACTATTGTTAAATTAATCGAAGCCGGCGCAAATATTTTCCGCTTTAACTTTTCACATGGTGACCATGCTGAACATTTGGACCGTTTAAACAAGGTTCATGAAGCAGAAAAGATTACGGGTAAGACTGTTGGTATCATGCTTGATACTAAGGGTGCTGAAATTCGGACGACCGTTCAAAAAGACGGCAAGTCTGAATACAAGATCGGTGACAAGGTACGCATTACCATGGATGATTCATTAGAAACCACTCATGATAAAGTTGCCGTTACCTACGATGGCCTCTTTGATGACGTTCACGTAGGCGGTCACGTCCTCTTCGATGATGGTTTATTAGACATGAAGATCGACGAAAAGGACGAAGCTAACCGTGAATTGGTTACCACTGTCCAAAACGCCGGTGTTTTAGGCTCACGTAAGGGTGTTAACGCTCCTGGCGTTTCCATCAACTTACCTGGGATCACTGAAAAAGACTCAAGCGATATTCGCTTTGGCTTGGATCACGAAATCAACTACATCGCGGCTTCGTTCGTACGTAAGCCTCAAGACGTTTTAGATATTCGTGAATTGCTTGAAGAAAAGCACATGGAACACGTTCAAATCTTCCCTAAGATCGAATCACAAGAAGGTATCGACAACGCCGATGAAATTCTTAAGGTTTGTGACGGGTTAATGATTGCTCGTGGTGACATGGGTGTTGAAATTCCTGCAGAAAACGTTCCGTTGGTACAAAAGTCCTTAATCAAGAAGTGCAATGCTTTAGGGATGCCAGTTATCACCGCTACTCAAATGTTGGATTCAATGCAAGAAAACCCACGCCCAACGCGTGCCGAAGCTTCTGACGTTGCCAACGCTGTCTTTGACGGTACTGATGCAACGATGCTTTCTGGTGAAAGTGCTAACGGGCTTTACCCAGTTGAATCAGTTGCCATGATGGCTAAGATCGACCAAAAGGCTGAAAACACGTTAGCCGAAAACGGTTCATTACAATTAAACCGTTTCGACAAGACTAGTGTGACTGAAACCATCGGGATTGCGATCGCCCGTGCTGCTAAGAACTTAGGTATCAAGACGATTGTTGCTGCGACTGAATCTGGCTACACTGCCAAGATGATTTCGAAGTACCGTCCGGATGCTGATATCTTAGCAATCACGTTTGACGAACGGACTCAACGTGGCTTAATGGTTAACTGGGGTGTTCAACCAATCGTGGCTGAAAAACCAGAAACCACTGATGACATGTTTGACTTAGCCGCTTCAAAGGCCGTTGAACTTGGCTTTGCCAAGGAAGGTGACCTGATCTTGATCACTGCCGGTGTGCCAGTTGGCGAACGCGGTACGACTAACATCATGAAGATCCAATTAATTGGTTCTAAGTTAGCCGATGGTCAAGGTGTCGGTGACGAAACGGTTATTGGTAAGGCTGTCATTGCTACTTCTGCACAAGAAGCCATTGACAAGGCCGTTGAAGGTGGCGTTTTGGTCACTAAGACGACTGATAAGGATTATTTGCCAGCCATCGAAAAGTCAAGTGCCTTGGTTGTTGAAAACGGTGGGTTAACTTCACACGCTGCCGTTGTTGGTATTTCAATGGGAATTCCAGTTATCGTTGGTGTTAAGGATGCCACTACTGTGATTGCCGATGGTCAATTGATCACCGTTGATTCACGTCGTGGGATTGTTTACCGCGGTGCTTCTAACGCCCTTTAATTTCAATTTGATTGAAACGAAAAGTCGTCGCTTAGCGGCGGCTTTTTTTGTGGCCTGGGGGCGTAACGAAGTTTTTCAGCCTGAATCGCCCGCAGTCCTCGTAATTTCGGGCGTTTTCAGTTACAATAAGAACCACGTGAGGTGTCGTATGGAAAGCTGGTTATTTTTAGGCGCCATTTTAGTGGTCGCGTTTTTAGGCAAGAATCAATCCTTGCAAATCGCGACGGCGGTGGTGTTACTAATTAAGTTAATCCCGAATACGAGTAAATTACTGACAACGATCGGTCAAAAGGGAATCAATTGGGGGGTCACGGTGATTACCGTGGCAATCCTGATCCCGATTGCGACCGGCCAGATTGGCTTTCGGGACCTACTGCACGCGTTTAAATCGCCGGTCGGTTGGATCGCGGTGGCGTGCGGGGTACTGGTATCAGTGCTATCGTTTCACGGGGTCGGTCTGTTATCGGCCACGCCGGAAATCACGGTTGCGCTGGTCTTTGGTACCATTATGGGCGTTGTCTTATTGCGAGGAATTGCCGCGGGTCCGATTATCGCGGCCGGAATTACTTACTGTATCATTCAAGTGTTACACTTGAGCATTCAGTAAGCTAAAGGAGCACACATTAATGGATAGTTTTATTGGAACGGTGGTCACTGCCAAGGTCACCGATGAAAATGATGACGCGTACTTTGTTCAGTATGAAGGACAGACGCTGTTAGTCGACAAGCAGGAACCCGAGAAACCGCTCCACATTGGCAGATTATACGAAGGTTTCGTTTATGAAAATGAGGATCACCGGTTACAACTAACGCGGCACGTTCCCGAAATTTCGTTCGACCACTTTGTTTGGGGGACGGTCGTCCGCACCCGTCACGATTTGGGCGTGTTCGTTGACGTTGGTCTGCCAAATAAGGATATCGTCGTGTCACTAGACGAACTACCGACGATTAGCCGGTTATGGCCTCAAAAGGGTGACCGCCTATACGTTAAGTTAACCCGTGACAGCAAGCAACGGTTGTGGGCAAACTTGGCTGAAATGACAGATTTTCAGGCAATTGCGAAACCGTATGACCGTGAAACGGTTAAGAACGCTGACGGCGCCGCAACCGTCTTTCGCTTAAAGATGGCTGGGACCTCCGTTATTACAGATGATGGCTACCTGGGCTTCGTCCACCCGTCGGAACGTAATCAGGAGCCGCGCTTAGGTCAACACCTCAAAGTGCGGGTCATCGGTCATTTGCGCGATGGCGAACTGAACTTGTCATTAAAACCCCGCGGTTATGAAGAAATTGGTGACGACGCACAGATGCTGCTTGCCGCACTCCAGCACCAGGCGGACCACCAGTTACCGTTTTGGGACAAGAGTGATCCCGCCGATATTCGGCAAGCTTTCGGGATCAGTAAGTCCCAGTTTAAGCGGGCCGTTGGGAATTTATTAAAACAACGTTTGATTACTCAAGAAACTGGAATGATCAAACTGGTTGATGCCGAGAATGGACCAGCCGAAGATTGATCAAGAAATGCAGGATCAGCTGGCTGACTACCTGCATTTTTTACGTGTTGAGCGCGGCTTAGTAACGAATACGATTAAGAGTTATTCGCAGGATTTAACGGCTTTTAGCACCTACTTGGTGACCCAGAAAATTCACCACTATGAGCAGGTCGACCGCTACGTGTTATTGAATTACCTTCAGTTCATGGATGAGGCGGGGAAATCACGGAATACCATCATTCACAGTGTTTCGAGCTTACGTAAGTTTTTCCAGTACCTGGTTTCAATGCACGTGACGACTAGCGACCCGATGATTAAAATCGATACGCCCAAGCGTGCCCACCACTTACCGCAAGTTTTGTCCGCTAACGAAGTGGAACGGTTACTGGCGGTACCTAAGTTGGATACGCCGTTGGGCTTACGCGACCGAACGATTTTGGAAGTGATGTACGCGACTGGTTTACGGGTCAGTGAAACCATTAGTTTAAAAATGGACGACTTACACTTAGACCTTGGTTTGATTCAAACGATTGGGAAGGGTGACAAGGAACGCATTATTCCGATTGGCGACGTCGCCATCGATTTTGTGACCCGCTACTTGAAGACTGCTCGTCCCAAGTTGGCTTCGGCTAAGCGCCGCAACCCCTACCTTTTTCTAAACAACCACGGCGGGCAACTGACGCGGCAAGGCGTTTGGAAAAATTTAAAGGCCATCGTGAAGGCGGCTGGAATCGAGAAAAACGTGACACCGCATACGCTACGCCACTCGTTTGCGACCCATATTTTGGAAAACGGGGCGGATTTACGGGTCGTGCAGGAGTTGCTGGGTCACGCGGACATTTCGACAACTCAAATTTATACCCACATTACGAAAAAACGCCTGGCAGAAGTTTATAATAAGTACCACCCGCGGGCGTAGTTAGGAGGGGTCATTTGCTAGTTAAATACCGAAAAGATTATGAAAAAGTGGCGATGGGGCTACTGTCATTTATTCCGGACTTTCGCGATCTCAACCATTTACAAACCGAAATGCACTGGTATGAAGCGACCGATGACCGCGAATTATTGTTGTGGCGGCAGCCGGACGGTGATTTCAGTGGCATTATCGGAATCGAGATCGGTTCGGATTTTATCCTGGTCCACCACGATTCGTTGTCGCCGGAGGAACGGACGGCGGCCAACCAGCGCCAAGTCCTAGACGACTTAGCGGCGCTGTATCCGCGCAAACGCATTATGGGGACTTTAGAAATGGCGCCAATCATCGGCGAATGGGAGCGAAACCGTGACAAACAATCAACAACAACCGATCACCATTAAAATTTCTGAATTTGAGGGCCCCCTGGACCTATTGTTACACATGATTCGGCAAAATAAGATGGACATTTATGATATTCCGATTGCGGAAATTACCCAGCAATACTTGGATTACCTGCACTCGATGCGGGCCTTACAATTAGATATTGCGGGTGACTACCTCGTGATGGCGGCAACCCTGATGACGATTAAAAGTCGCTATTTGTTGCCCCAGCCGGAACCGGAAGATGAGCAGGAAGAAGAAGTCGAAGATCCACGCGATTCGTTGGTGGCCGAACTACTGGCTTATAAAGTTTACCAGGAGGCTGCCGGTGAGTTGCGGTTGAAGGAACGGGAGCGGCACCAGCACTTCACTCGTGAAGCCATGCTGGTACCAGCAGACTTGGCGACGCCCAAGTTAACGGCTGGTATTACCGTTGATGATTTACAGGCGGCCTTTCGGCAATTAGTTGCTAAGCGTCGGCGGGCCCGGCCGTTAACTAAGACGGTCGTCGCCGAACACATTAATATTGATCAACGAATGGGCCAAATCAAGCAACGGTTAGCCGCTTGCCAGACGGGCCTGGAATTTGCGGACCTCTTTACGCCGGCCGCTAGTGACGAGATGCTCGTAACGACCTTCATGGCGGTGTTAGAATTAACGAAACAGGCGCAAGTCTCGCTGGCACAAGCTGATCCACTGGGACCGATCCATTTAACCTTAAGACGGGATGAACAGAAACATGACGAACATTGAACAAATTGAAGCTTTACTTTTCGTGGCGGGTGACGAAGGGGTGACCGTAGCGGAACTTGAACACGCCACCGGGTTTGCCAAGCCGGCGATCACGACGATGCTGACGAGCTTGGCGGAAAAGTACGCCGACCAAGCGGACTGCGCGCTGACGGTGTTATCGACCGAAAACACGTACCGTTTAGCCACTAAGGCCGACGTCGCCGGGGTAGTTAAGCGCTACTTTGAAGCCCCACTGTCCACGAGCTTATCGCAAGCGTCACTCGAAGTCCTCGCCATCATTGCTTACCGGCAACCGTTGACGCGGATCGAAATCGACGAAATCCGCGGGGTTCACAGCGGCTCGACGATTCAAAAACTAGTTTTACGCCAGTTAGTGACGGAAACCGGGCGCCTGAGTGAACCGGGTCGGCCGATTTTATACGGCACGACCGAGCTTTTCTTGGATTACTTTGGTTTAAAGTCGCTCGACGACTTACCGGCGATCGATTTAGCCGCGCTGAGCGATGCCGAGCACCCGGCGCCGGAGACCGACCTATTCTTAACGGCGTTTCAAGATAAATTAAAGGGGTCCCAACAGGACCAGGAGGATAATTAATGGCAGAACGATTACAAAAAGTGATGGCGGAAGCCGGGGTGGCCTCACGCCGGAAGTCCGAGGTGTTGATCACTTCTGGTCACGTTAAGGTCAACGGCAAAACGGTCACGGAACTGGGCGTTAAGGTTGATTTAAGCGACCACGTTGAAGTTGACGGTGTACCGTTACACGCGGAAAAGCCAGTTTACTACTTGTTTTATAAACCGCGCGGCGTGGTGACGACCGTACACGATGAGAAGGGCCGCAAGACGGTCATGGACTTTTTTGAGGACGTCCCGGAACGGATTTACCCGGTCGGTCGTTTGGATTATGATACGTCGGGCTTGTTGATCATGACCAACGACGGGGCTTTAGCGAACCGGTTGACCCACCCCAAGTACGAAGTTAAAAAGACTTATTTAGCTAAGGTCGAGGGCGTCCCGACCAACGCCGATTTACGCCAATTACGGTTGGGCGTTGAAATTGATGGTCGTAAGACCGCCCCGGCGAAATCAAACTTACTCGATAGTGATCATAAAAAAAATAATGCATTAGTTCAACTCACGATTCACGAAGGCCACAACCACCAAGTTAAGAAAATGTTGGCGGCGGTCGGCCACCCGGTGACCAAGCTAAAGCGCGAGCGCTATGGGGTTTTAGATTTACAAAGTTTACAGCCCGGTGAGTATCGAAAATTAAAACCAATTGAAATTAGCAAGTTAAAGGGTGAAAGATAGCGCTTGCATTTTTAAAATGCTGTGCTTATAATATAACTGTAAAAATAAATATTTGGTTCATCTTCAGGGCAGGGTGTAATTCCCGACCGGCGGTAAAAACCCGCGACCTACGTTTACGTAGTGATTTGGTGCAATTCCAAAGTCGACAGTTAAAGTCTGGTATAAAGAAGATCGAGCTTATTTGTCATAAACTTGCAAATAAGGCTGCCCCGGATGACGTTCAAACGTTTTTTCGAGCGGCTTTTTATTTTTGGCGGCGACAAGAAGTTCATTTTGAAGATGACCCATAGGAGGGTGCGTTATGCAACAAACGACGTTACGCCGACTAGTGGGCATTGCCTTACTCGGCGCGGTTTCATACGTTTTATCGTTAGTGGAGTTTCCAATTTTACCGATGGCTTCCTGGATGAAGATCGACTTTTCGGATATTCCGATTTTGATTGGGTTACTGATTTACGGGATTGGTGGAGCCTTCACAATCACGGTTATTAAATTAGTGATTCATTCCGCGATGACCGGTTTTGCCATCTACAGTTTAATTGGGGCGTTTGCGAGCTTTCTCGGCTCAGCCAGCTTGATTATTTTCTTCGCGCTGGTCCTACGGTACTTCAAGGGTGACGCTAAGTGGCGGATGCCACTAGCCATTGGGGTATCAACGATCGCGTTGACGGTGATCGAGTCGCTGGCCAACTTAACGTTTGTCTTACCGTTTTATTTGCAAGTAATGGGATTTGACCTGAATTTATCACTCGACAAGTTTGTCTTGTTCGTCGTAGTACCATTTAACCTGATCAAAGGGATTCTCGTTGGTGGGGTCTTCTGGTTAGTCTACGAACGTCTGGCGAAGTGGTTAGGCAGCCATAACCAACTGGCTAGCCGAATTTAAAATGATTTAAAAAATAAGGGCGTTGCTTTTCACGGAGTTGATGAGCGACGCCCTTTTTGGGTTGAAAATTGAAACGACGGCGCGTGCCGTGCTATTCTATTTGAAGAAAGGGGGCGGATCAGCGTGTTTGAAGACTATTTACTCCGGCTATTCAGTGTGACCCCCCGCCGCGCAAAGGCGATTTTTAACGTCTTGCGCGGTCGGCGAACGGTGTCAACGCTATTTGCCGGGTTAACTTACGGCTGCCTAGACCAGCTAGATAGCTGGCACGGGGTGCCGTTAGAGCGCTTTTTGGCTACGGCTGAGGCGTTAGTAAATCAGGGGTTCCTGGCCAGCCCACAACCGGGCTATTTACAGCTAACGCCGGACGGCCAGCAACGCGTGGCGGCCACGACGCTTTACCGCCCCGTTGCGTTAAGCGCGTTTCAAACGGTGGCGGTGCGCCAATTTGCGGCCGAAGCCCAACTGGCACTCCAAGTCGTGTCGGAAGCGGTTCACCAGCAACGCCGTTATTACCCGGTCACGACTGACCCCAAAACGCAGGCGCGCGTGAAGGCCTGGGTGCGGCAACAATCCCGGACACGGGAAGTCGCCGCGGCCGTGTACGCCGGTCTGCACGCCTTTTTGGGTCAATTGGATCCGCAGCTGGCCGCGATTTTTGTTGCAAGCTTAACCGGTTATCGGCAACCGGGACTGACCGATGCCCAACTGGGGGTCCGCTTTGATCGGCAACCGATCGAGTTACTGATGATTCGTAAGGACCTGACGTGTCAGTGGGTCGCGTGGTTGCAAAGCCACCCAAAGGACCCACTCGCCGGGTTACTGGCACCGCTAGTTAAGGCTAGTCCGGTCAGTACCAGTGCCCAACGGACGGTGCGCGATTTTAGCCAGTCCGGGGATTTGAACCAAATCGCACAAAACCGGCGCCTAAAACCGAGCACCGTTCGCGAACACTTGTTAGAAGCGGCCATTTTGACGCCTCGGTTTCCGTTTAAGCGGGTGCTATCGCCAGCCGTTCTAACACAGCTTAGCGACGGGTTTGGTGGGCGACAAGACGTCGCGGATTGGCAATTTGCGGAGGCCCAAGCCGTAAACGCGCAATTAACGTTTTTCGAGTTTCGGCTCTACCAGATTATGAGGTGTCACGATGCAACAAGCTGAACTTTATCACTTATTAAAACAAAAGTACGGGTTTGACGAGTTTCGACCTGGGCAACTCGCCGTGATTCAGCACTTATTAGCCGGTGAAGACGTTTTAGCGGTGTTGCCGACCGGTACCGGGAAATCATTAATTTATCAGCTAGTCGGTAGCGTGCTGCCCGGTCTCGTTGTCGTTGTTTCGCCCCTAATTTCGTTGATGCAAGACCAGGTCGCACGGTTGAATTATCAGGGTGAAAAGCGGGTCGCGGCGTTAACCTCACAGCAGGATTACGGTAGCCGCCAGCAACTTCTGAACCGGCTGGACCAACTGGATTTTTTGTTTGTTTCACCGGAAATGTTGAATCAGCCGGCGGTGCTCACGGCCGTACGCCAGGTACAACTGGCCCTGTTTGTCGTTGACGAGGCCCACTGCATTTCAACGTGGGGCCCTGATTTTCGGCCGGATTACTTAACGCTCGGGACGCTGCGTAATCAACTGGGGGACCCGGTCACGTTAATGCTGACGGCAACGGCGACCGCCCGGATCCGTGACGACATTACCCGCCAGTTACGGGTCCCAACGGCCCACCAGGTCCTGTATTCGGTCAACCGCCCGAATATTTACTTGGCGGTCGCGACGCTAAGCGATGAAACGGCGAAGCGGGCGCGTTTGCGGCAACTGATTGAAACGGTTGCCGGTCCGGTGGTGGTTTACTTCAGTTCTAAGCGCCAGACCGATTTGACTGCCGAGTGGTTGCGGGACGTGACCGGACTGCGGGTCGCCGGTTACCACGCCGGACTGTCTGCGGAAGACCGTTTCAAGATCCAGCAGCAGTTTATGACTGGTCAGCTGGACGTTATCTGTGCGACCTCGGCCTTTGGAATGGGCATCAATAAAGCTGATATTCGGATGGTCATTCACTACCATTTACCGACTAGTTTGGCGGATTACGTTCAAGAAATCGGGCGGGCCGGTCGCGATGGTCAGCCGGCCTTAGCCGTGATTTTGTACGTTGCTGGCGATGAACATCTCGTGCAGTCACTAAACGACCTAACGAGCGCCACGCCGGCAGAAATTGCTGCAGACCAGCAGCGGTTTGCGCGCAAGCAACCCGCCCAGGACGCGCTCAGTGAAGTGTTAGACCATTACTGGCAACGGGGAATTGACCCCGCACGCGTCAGTGAGCAATTCGTGGCCCGGGCCGCGGCAAGACAGCGTGAGCTGGCCGCGTTATTACGGTACGTGACCAGCACCACCTGTCGGCGGGCGGTCATGCTGAGTTATTTCGGCGAAGACGCCCCGGAACACTCGCTGACTTGTTGTCAACTGCCGGGAGCGGATTTACCGCTTGACCAACTTGGCTTGAAACGCGGAGCAGCGCCGACAACCTCGGAAGTCGAAGACTGGGAAATCCAGTTAAAACGGCTGTTCTTACTAAATTTTTAAACAAAAGAATTTCGGGTTATGGTACAATGTTGGGTGAAAGTTTTTTGAGGAGGAACCCCCTATGAGTCAAAAAAATGATAATAAAAAACCCCAAGATGATAAACCTTGGGATAAAACTTTTGAAGACGATCGGGACGACTCGGGCAATTTATCGCGAACTCAAAAACGCAAACAAGATACTAGTAATTCAAAGTTAACCACCATTTTAGTGGTTTTAATTTTGTTGCTCGCCATTGCACCAATTGGGTATTTTTTGGTGAAAAAAAATTCGCTCAATAATCCGCAACGAACCGAACAGGTTGCGAGTTCCAGTTCTAAGAAGTCTTCGAGCGTTGTCGCGGACACGGATGATGCGCTGTCGAAAAGCTCATCCAAGGCCGCCGCTAAGCGAAAAGCTGCGTCTAAGAGTAGTAGTCTGGCACTAGCTAGTTCTAAATCAGCTAGTAAAGCGGCTGCTAGTTCCGAATCGAAGGACGCTGCGAGCACTGAGGACAGCAGTAGTAGCAGTAGCAGCAGTTCTTCCGAATCAGAATCCGGAAAGAAGTACGTCACGGTAGAAGCCGGTCAGGGTGTTTACCGGGTCGCGACTAATGCGGGTATCTCGGTGGACAAACTGTTGGAATTAAACGGTTTGTCGTCGGGAGCAACGATTTCGGCGGGACAACGGTTACGTGTCCGTTAAAACATGAATCTTAAATAGTGAGGGTAAGATTAATGGCTGAACAAGCACTACAAGTTGCCATTGACGGGCCGGCTTCGGCGGGTAAAAGCACCGTGGCTAAGCTCGTTGCAAAGCGCTTTGGGTACATTTACGTCGACACCGGTGCGATGTACCGGGCCGTTACCTTTTGGGCGATGCAGCGGGGCGTCGATTTGTCTGATGAAGCGGCGGTTACCGCGGCAATGCAGTCGTTAAAAATCGGCTTTAAACCCGGAGACCCCGATCAGTTAGTCTTTGCTAACGACCAGGATATTACGATGGCCATTCGTCAACCGGACGTGACCAATAACGTCTCCACGATTGCGGCCTTACCGCAAGTCCGGACCATCTTGACCGACCAGCAGCGCGAAATGGCTGCGGCCGGTGGGATCGTAATGGACGGTCGCGACATTGGCACCACCGTTTTACCGCACGCCCAGGTCAAAATTTTCTTGGTTGCGTCGGCAGCGGAACGGGCCAAGCGCCGTTACGCGGAAAACATTAAAAAGGGCATCGAGACGCCCTTGGCTCAGCTCCAGGCTGAAATCGAATTGCGTGATCATAAAGATTCGACGCGCAAGGTCTCACCTTTGACGAAGGCGCAAGACGCTATCGAGGTCGATACGACCCCGATGTCAATTGAAGAAGTGGTTACAACGATCGCAGAAATTATCAAAAAACAAAGTTCAACAATCTAAATTGCATTAACTTAATGCTTTTAGCTAGCTTTTCATATCATTTTCAGCTATGATATAGGTTAGAGTTATTGTTGACAGGAGGAAATTTGCATGAGTGAAAACGAAAACAGTCAAAATGAGAAAAAAGAACTTTTGGACGCCTTAAACAGCGTTGAAGAAGTTAACGTCGGTGACGTTGTTAAGGGTGAAGTCTTAGCAATTGACGACGACAAGCAAGTTATTGTTGGTATCCAAGGTACCGGGGTTGAAGGGGTCGTTCCTTTGAAAGAACTCTCAACGCAACGGGTTAACGATGTCAATGAAGTTGCCAAAGTTGGTGACGTCTTAGACTTGGTTGTCATTTCTCGGATTGGCAGCGACAAAGAAAACGGCAGTTACTTACTGTCACATCGTCGGTTAGAAGCTCGCAAAGTTTGGGACGATGTTGAAAAAGAATACGAAGCGGGTCACACGATCAAAGCCCCGGTTACGCAAGTTGTTAAGGGTGGGTTAGTCGTTGACGCTGGTGTTCGTGGCTTCATCCCTGCCTCAATGATTGATGATCATTACGTTGAAGATTTAAACGCCTATAAGGGCAAGGAACTTGAACTTAAGATTATTGAAATTGAACCAAGCGAAAATCGCCTGATTTTATCACACCGTGCCGTTGTTGAAAAGCAACGTGAAGCACAACGTGAAGAAGCGTTGAAGACCTTAACTGCCGGTGAAACGGTTGAAGGTAAGGTTGCTCGTTTGACCAACTTTGGGGCCTTCGTTGACCTTGGTGGCATTGACGGGTTAGTTCACGTTTCAGAAATTTCATACGAACGGGTTGAAAAGCCAGCCGACGTCTTGAAGGTTGGCCAAGAAGTTAAGGTTAAGATTTTATCCGTTGACGCTGACCGCGAACGGGTTTCATTATCAATCAAGGCGACCTTACCAGAACCTTGGGATGGTATTGAAGAAAAAGCGCCACAGGGTGCCGTTCTTGATGGGAAAGTTAAACGTTTGACTAGCTTTGGGGCCTTCGTTGAAGTCTTCCCTGGCGTTGAAGGTTTAGTTCACATTTCTCAAATTTCACACCAACACATTGCAACGCCTAACGACGTTTTAAAGGTTGGTCAGGAAATTAAAGTTAAGGTCTTAGATGTTCGTCCTGACGAAAAGCGTTTAGCTTTATCAATCAAAGCCTTAGAAGAAAAGCCACAAGCTGCTGAAGGTGAAGAAGGCCAAGCAGAACGTCGTCCAAGCAACAACCGTCGTCGTAACAACAATCGCGACAACCGGACTGCTAGCGAACGTTCAACGGCTAACGCGCCTGAAGAACAAAGTGGGTTTACGTTAGGTGATTTGATCGGTAACGAATTGAAGAAAGCCGAACACAACGATGACAACTAGTCATCATTGACTGTTGAAAAAATACCCTTCAAGCTTGCCTTGAAGGATATTTTTTTATGAATATGATTTTTTGAAGTAAGGGAGGAATTAAGATGGCAAAACCAGTTGTCGCCATCGTTGGGCGCCCAAACGTGGGTAAGTCAACGATTTTTAACCGGATTGCCGGTGACCGGATCTCAATCGTCGAAGATACGCCGGGGGTCACCCGTGACCGAATCTATGCGAATAGTGAGTGGTTAGGTCAGCCGTTTAGTTTAATTGATACCGGTGGGATCGACATTGAAGACGCACCGTTTATTAAGCAAATAACGGAACAGGCCGAAATCGCAATCGATGAGGCCGACGTGATCATTTATTTGGTCAGCATCAAAGAAGGGGTTACCGACGCTGACGAACACGTCGCCCAGATTTTATACCGGTCCAATAAACCGGTCGTGCTCGCGGTAAATAAGGTTGATAATCCCGAGTTGCGGTCGGAAATCTACGACTTTTACTCGCTTGGCTTTGGCGATCCGTACCCGTTATCCGGAGCGCACGGGATTGGTCTTGGGGACCTACTCGACGCCGTGATTAAGAACTTTCCGGATAAGAGCGGTGAAGACGACCCCGGCACGATTCGCTTTAGCTTAATTGGTCGGCCCAATGTTGGTAAATCCTCCATCGTGAACGCTTTATTAGGTGAAGACCGGGTGATTGTGTCGGACGTGGCCGGAACGACCCGGGATGCGATCGATACGAAGTTTACCGACGAGGACGGGGACCGGTTCGTCATGGTCGATACCGCCGGAATCCGTAAAAAGGGTAAGGTCTACGAAAACACCGAACGCTATAGTGTGATGCGGGCGTTAAAGGCGATTGATAATAGTGACGTTGCCCTCTTCGTTATCAACGGTGAAGAAGGGATTCGCGAGCAGGATAAGCGGGTCGCAGGTTACGCCCACGAAGCGGGTAAGGCGATCATTATCGTGGTCAACAAGTGGGATTTGGTTAAGAAAGATAACCACACGATGCAGGAGTTTGAAGCTTACATCCGTGACCAGTTTGTTTACCTGAGCTACGCACCGATCATCTTCGTTTCGGCAAAGACCACTCAGCGGCTGGGCCAGTTGCCCGCGCTGATCAAGAAGGTCCACACCAACCACACCCGGCGGATTCAGTCTTCCGTCTTAAACGACGTGATTATGGACGCCATTGCCATGAACCCGACGCCGAGTGATAACGGGAAGCGCCTGCGGGTCTACTACGCGACCCAGGTGGCCATTCAGCCGCCGACCTTCGTCGTTTTTGTTAACGACCCAGATATGATGCACTTTTCATACGAGCGGTTCTTGGAAAATCAAATTAGAAACGCCTTTGGTTTTACCGGGACACCGATCCACATGATCGAGCGGCGCCGAAAGTAGGCTAAACCGCGTGAAGACGGCATTTTAGCATAATTGAGAACGCTTGTAAATAATTATCGCTCATTTCGGTGATTTTGGGCAAAAACCCTAAAAAAGCTTGCCATTACAGCATTCCTATGCTATCTTTGATGAAGAAATGGTGCTTGTCATCGTTTCTCTCATTTTTGGACCACTCAAAAATGATCATCTGGATGTACGTCAAACTAAAAAAGACTTCTACATCTTCACTCTGTAAAGGGGAGGTGAATCAAACATGGCAAACAAAGCTGAATTAGTTAACAACGTTGCTGCTGCAACTAACTTAACTAAGAAAGACGCAACCGCTGCAGTTGACGCAGTCTTTGCATCAATCCAAGACACTCTTGCAAAGGGTGAAAAAGTTCAACTGATCGGATTTGGTAACTTCGAAGTACGTGAACGTGCTGCTCGTAAGGGCCGTAACCCACAAACTGGTGATGAAATCCAAATTCCTGCAAGCAAAGTACCTGCGTTTAAGCCGGGGAAAGCTTTAAAGGATGCAGTTAAATAGTTCCATTAAAGTGCAAACTTTTAAGCCGGTATAGCAAACGTTATACTGGCTTTTTTGGTGTCTTTTGCGGTATGATTATTAATCGGATTAACCACGATCGGTTAACGGAAATTATTAAAACGTGGGCGCTTCAGCGAGTAGCAAGTATTCGTTGAACGCTTTACATTGAAGGAGTGGCGTATGTCTTACTCAGAAAAAATGTTGGCCGCGCTTTCCAGCGGTCAGTTGGAAACGGCTAAGAAGCACTTTGCGTGGGCGTTACGAAAAGACGATGACGACACGCTGTTCAGTTTGGCTGAAGAACTTTACGGGCTGGGCTTTTTAAAGCAGTCGGCGCGGACTTATAAAAAATTACTGGCAAAGTATCCGGACGAAGATGATTTGAAAACCGGCTTAGCCGACGTCGCAATCGACGAGGGTGACACCGACCTCGCGTTAGACTACTTACACCAGGTCAAGCCGGATTCGCCGGCCTACGTTCAGGCTTTGTTAGTGGAGGCCGACCTGTACCAGACCCAGGAATTATTCGAAGTAAGTGAGCAAAAGCTGATTGAGGCTTATAAATTGGCGCCCGACGAACCGATTGTCGCGTTTGCACTGGCGGAGTTTTATTTCTTAATTCGGAACTATAATAAGGCCATTAATTTCTATTTGAACCTGATCAAGCGTGGGCATTTAGAAATTTCACGGGTTAACTTGGTGGAACGACTGGGTGTGAGCTACGCCGAAGCCGGCCGCTTTGAACAGGCCGTTGGTTACCTGGAACAAATCAAACCCGCCAAGCTAACACCGGACAGTCGCTTTGAATTGGGCTTCACCTATTTACAATTAAACGAACCGCGTAAGGCCATCGATACGTTCAATAAATTACGGGAACAGGATTCCCAGTACGCCTCGGTCTACCCGTACCTAGCAGAAGCTCAGGAACAGCTCCATCAGTTAGACGCGGCATTATTGACGCTGCAAGAAGGGTTAGCCGTTGACCAGTATAACGAGCAGCTTTACTTGCGAACGGCCCGCTTAGCGCTGAAATTGGACGATCAAGAGCTTGCCGAGAAGTACCTGCGGGAAGGATTAAGTATCGATCCCGATAATTTAACGACCGTCTTAGAACTTTCGAACTTATTAGTGCAACGCGAACGTTTCCAGGATAACGTGGATCTGTTAGATCAATACTTACAAAGTAACGAATTTGACCCGCAGTTTTATTGGAACCTGGCCGTTTCCAATGACCAATTGGACAACTTTAAGGCGGCTAAGGAAAACTATTTGGCGGCCTACCCGTTCTTTGAGCATAATGAAGACTTCCTGAAACCCGCTATTTACTTTTTCCGTGAAGCGGGCATGGCCGAACAGGCGGTCGCCGCGTTGCGGAACTACTTGGAGATCGTACCGGAAGACGGCGAAATGGTTGCGATGTTGGAGGATTACGAGGACCAGGGTTACTAATCATTATTAGTTTGATACAATGAACTTAATAACTAATAGTCAGGAAGTGGATGCGATGCAAATTAAACTCTTTGCCAGTGATATTGACGGCACCTTTTTGCGCGATGACCGGCAGTTTGACCAGCCGCGTTTTCAAGCCCAGTTGGATCAACTAAGTGCGCAGGGCCAACACTTTGTCGTGGCGAGTGGGAATCAACTCCAACACTGCGTCGACGTGTTTGACGGGGTCCAGGGTGATTTGACCTACGTCGCTGAAAATGGCGGTCTGATCATGGATAGTCGCGGGCAGGTTCTGCATGAAAGCCTGATCGCCTTACCGCTATTACACGAGTTATTAACGTACATTGATACGACGCCCGGGCTAATCGGGGCGCGGCGGTCGTTATCGGGGCGCCACGGTGGCTATATTCGGCCCCAAGACGATGACCCGACGATGCGGTACTTTTTAAGTGACATCACGATTGTTAACGATTTAAAGGACGTCGATGACCATATTTATAAGGCTAATTTTAGCTGGGAAGACGGCGACGCCAACGCCCACGCAGCTGCCATTAATCAGCACTTTGCCGGCCGCTTGCGGGCGACCGTCAGTGGTGGTAATGGTTTGGACGTCATTCCACCGCACGTGAATAAGGCGGCGGGCTTAGCCTATTTACAGGACCATTGGCAGATCAGTAAGGCCGAAACGGCGGCCTTTGGTGACAACGGCAACGACATCGAAATGCTGAGTGACGCGGTATACAGCTACGCGATGTTGAATGCGATTCCGGAAGTTAAACGGGTGGCCAACTACGTCACGGCACTTGATAATAACCATGACGGGGTCTTGGCAACGCTGGACCTGTTTATTTAACAAATAGTGCGTAAAAACGTTGGCCACGCGACCAACGTTTTTTGTTTGCCTAGATTTCGGTTAATCGGCAACGTGATAGTGCCGAAACCTGCGCGGGTCTGTTAAAATATAATTAGATTGAACTATTTAGGAGGAATTTTTGTGGTAAACGTAATTGTTGCCGGCTATAAGGGTCGGATGGGTAGTACGGCTGCTCAAATGGTGATCGATACCCCGGATTTTAACTTGGTCGGGGTTTACGACGCCCGTAGTCAGGATAAGAATTTAAATGAAGACGACCGCTTTAAGGGTCAGGACGTGCCCGCGTTCCATTCACTGGACGCCATCGATACTAACGCGACCGTTTGGATCGACTTTACGGTACCGACTGCCGTTTACGAAAACGCGACCTTTGCGTTGAATCACGGTATTTCACCGGTTATCGGGACCACCGGGATGACTGACGAACAAGTTTCGAACTTACAGGCATTGGCTAAGGAGAAAAAGGTCGGCGGCCTGATCGCCCCGAACTTTGGGATCAGCGCCGTATTGCTGATGCAATTTGCCCAACAGGCGGCCAAGTACTTCCCGGACGTTGAAATCATTGAAATGCACCACGATGATAAGATCGACTCGCCAAGTGGGACGGCCATCAGTACGGCCAAAAAGATTGCTGAAGTTCGCAAGCCGAAGCTACAAGGTAACCCGAAGGCGACCGAAACCTTACCGGGAGCCCGCGGTGCCGATTATGAAGGCATGCGGATTCACGCGGTTCGGCTGCCCGGCTTAGTCGCTCACGAAGAAGTCATGTTTGGCGGCCCCGGTGAAGGGTTAACGATTCGGCAAGATTCGTTTGACCGGATTTCGTTTATGACCGGGGTTAAAGTGGCGGTTGAAAAGGTTAACCAATACCACGAACTGTTCGTCGGTTTGGAGCACTTACTATGATTTTGACCCAGTTACCACCAGAGTTTGAGGCGGCCCGCCCGGTGCTCGACACGATTACCGCGGCCGGTTACGAAGCCTACTTCGTTGGTGGTTGCGTGCGGGATACGATTCTAGGCAAACCGCTGCACGACGTGGACATCGCGACCAGCGCCTTTCCGGCCGAGGTCAAGGCGCTGTTCAAGCGAACCGTTGATACCGGGATCGAGCACGGCACCGTGATGATTTTGGACCACGGTACCGGTTACGAAACGACGACTTTTCGGACTGAGTCGAGTTATCAGGACTACCGGCGGCCGGATTCGGTCACCTTTGTCCGGTCGTTACAACAAGACTTGCAGCGCCGCGACTTTACGATTAACGCGCTGGCCATGAAGACTTCCGGGGAAGTCGTTGATTTATTTGACGGACTTGCCGATTTGAAGGCCGGTGTCTTGCGGGCGGTCGGCGTGGCCGAAGACCGTTTTCACGAAGACGCACTACGGATGATGCGGGCGATCCGCTTTGCCAGTCAACTGGACTTCGATATTGAATCCACGACTGAACGGGCAATTCAGGATAACGCGGCCTTATTAAGTAAGATTGCGGTCGAACGAACCCGGGTCGAGTGGGAAAAGCTTTTGACGGGGCAAGCCCCTAAGCGCGGGCTAGCTGCGCTGTTAGCGACCGACTTGTACCGTTACATGCCGAAAATGGCGGACCAGCGTGCAGCGTTAGTCACCTTGTGCGACTTACCGGATTGGCAACTGCCCGACACGGCTAGTGCTTGGACGCTGATGGCTTGGCTGACCGGCTGCCGCGAGCGGCAGCAAATTAGTCGGCTATTAAAGGCTTGGAAAACCAGCAACGAGTTGATTATGCACGTTGAGGCGGCTAGCCACGCGTTAGCGGCGTTAAAAGCGTACGGACGACTGACGGCCCGTGAGAACTTCGACGTTGGCCACACGGCTTTAAAAACCGCTAACCAGGTCGCAACGCTACTGGGCTTCGGCCAATCACAGGCTGAGCTGGACCAAGCCTACTCGGCACTCCCGATTCACGATAAGCACGAATTAGCTGTGAACGGCGGGGACTTACTGCGCGCGGGCCTGGTTACACCGGGACCGGCAATGGGTCAAATTTTGGCGGCCTGCTTAGCCGCCGTTATCAACGGAAAAGTGAAAAATGAACGAGCCGAATTACTTGATTTTGCACGGATGGTAGCGGATTCAAAAAGTGATTGATATTTTCTATGAATCTGGTACGATAAAGGTGAAACAAATTTAATGAGGTGATTAGAATGGAACGAGCACTAGAAGCGTTAAAATTTCATTTTCGGAATGGCGATACCTGGGTCGTTGACCATCAAGATATTTCTGACTTGTGGATCGGCCGGGTCACTACCAGTTACGGCCGCATTAAGGGTGGTAAAATGACGATTATTCACCCTTGCAAATCCTTCAAGGCTGAATTTAAGCCGGACGCCGACGCGGTCGATCCGGATTCAACCGAATTATCAACGGTAACTAGCGGGATGTTTGAACGGGTTACCTTGAATCAAGATATTGAAAAGATTGATATTTTGTTTGGTGATGAACGTGAAAGCGAACAAGTTTACTTACCATTTAAGGCTAAGGACGTTGATGGTATCGATAACGTTTATCAAACCAGCTCGATTTCTAAAGATGGGCGTCTACACTTAGTTGTTGACGACTCCCGGACCGTTATCGACATTTATGGGGATAACGACCGTCCAGGGACGGTTTAAGCCCGTCGTTCATTAAAAGCCTAGTTGAATCACACCGTTGGATGAAAAATGCTGACGGTGTGATTTTTTAGTGTCCAGCCAAATTTTAGCCGCGGAGCCAGCGGCGCTTCTATTGTGTTTTTACCATTTTCTAGCTAAGATAGAACTTAATGATTAAAAGGGGTGGATTGTAAAAAATGCAAACGCTAAGAGCAGAACATCTGACCCGAACATACGGTGAGAAGACGTTATTTCGCGATATTTCGTTTATCGTGAACGAACATGACCGGATCGGTGTGATCGGGGTCAACGGGTCCGGAAAGACCAACTTGCTAGACGTATTAGCAGGGGTGACCGCGCCGGAAGCCGGCGAACTGGTCAAGCCGAAAAACTACACGATCGGTTATTTAAAACAACGGCCGGAATTGGATGAACAGTTAACGGTGATCGACGCCGTTTTGGCCGGTAGCCAAAAAGTTTTTCGTACGATTCGTCACTACGAACAGACGCTAGCGGCTTACGCCGATGCGCCGGAAGACCCGGCGACCCAGCAAGCTTACGTTGACGCGGAAGCGCGGATGAATCAGGAAGACGCCTGGACCGCTGAAAGTGACGTTAAGACCATTTTGACCCAACTGCACATTACTGACCTGACGCAAGTTGTCGGCCAAATGTCCGGTGGGCAGCAAAAGCGGGTCGGGTTAGCCCAAGTCCTAATTCAGGCACCGGATCTGTTATTGCTGGACGAACCGACCAACCACCTTGATTTTGATTCAATCGAGTGGCTGGAATCCTATTTAGCAGCTTACAAGGGCGCTTTGATCGTGGTGACCCACGACCGGTACTTCCTGGATCAAGTTGCTAACCAAATGTTTGAATTATCGTTTGGTGAACTTTATAAGTATACCGGGAACTATCAAGATTTCGTTCAGGCGAAGGCCGAACGGGTCGCCCGCGACATTACCGCTGAACATAAGCAACAGCAGCTTTATAAAAAGGAACTGGCGTGGATGCGGGCCGGGGCCCCGGCCCGTAGTACCAAGCAACAGGGCCGCATCAACCGCTTTAACGATTTGAAAGCTAACTTAAACACGTTGCAAGTCGACCACGACGTTGATATTTCGTTAGGCCAACAACGGTTGGGGAAAAAAGTGATCGAGTTAAAAAATGCATCCCTTAAATTTGACGGTCACCAAATTTTAAACGACTTTTCGCTGTTGATTCAGGCCAACGACCGCATCGGGATCACCGGGATGAACGGTGCCGGTAAATCGAGTTTACTGAACGTGATCGCCGGTCGTTTACCGTTGGATTCCGGTACGGTCACGATCGGTGAGACCGTCAAGATGGCCTACTATACGCAACAGACCGAACCGATTCCGGGCGATAAGCGGATCATTAACTATTTGCAGGAAGTCGGCGAGACCGTCCGGAATAAGCAGGGCGAGCACGTTTCAGTCACCGAGTTATTGGAAGAATTCCTGTTTCCACGCTCGATGCACGGTACCCTGATTCGCAAGCTATCCGGTGGTGAACAGCGGCGGTTATACTTACTGAAGTTACTGATGCAGCAACCGAACGTCCTGTTACTCGACGAACCGACCAACGACTTGGATATCGGGACCTTGACGGTTTTAGAAAACTACCTGAGTGATTTTGCCGGGACGGTCATTACCGTTTCCCATGACCGCTACTTCCTGGATAAGGTCGGCGACAAACTCCTGATTTTTGATGGTCAGGGCAAGATCGAACGCTATGCCGGTCGTTTTTCGAGCTACTTAAAGGCGCGAAAGCAGGCGGATAAGGCTGAAAATACGGCCAAACCGGCTAAGACGCAGCACGCGGCTAAACCGGCGGCGGACGCACCGAAAAAGAAGGTCAAGCTGACCTACGCCGAACAGTTAGAGTACGACAAGATCGAGGGCGTCATTGAAAAACTCGATGCCCATAAAACTGAAGTTGAAGAGGCCATGGCGGCGAACGCCAGTGATTATGGCAAGTTAGCCGACCTACAAAAGGACCTCACCAAAACCGAACAAGAAATTGACGCTAAGATGGACCGCTGGGATTACCTCAGCCAGTTTGCCGAAGCCTGAGAGGAGCAAGCATGTTAGAAGAGGCTTACTTACAATTAGCACGAACGATTTTAGACCACGGAACTTATAAGGACGACCGGACCGGAACCGGAACCTACAGCGTTTTTGGCTACCAAATGCGCTTTAACTTAGCGGAAGGCTTTCCGTTACTGACGACGAAAAAGGTCCCGTTTGGCCTGATCAAGAGTGAATTACTGTGGTTCTTACACGGTGACACGAATATTCAATACTTGCTAAAACACCGGAATCACATTTGGGATGAATGGGCGTTCAAAAACTGGGTGACGTCTAGCGATTACGACGGTCCGGACATGACCAACTTTGAACACCGCCGCTTAGACGACCCGGCGTTTAAGCCGGTTTACCAAGCGACGATGCAGCGGTTTGACGAGCAAATCGTGAACGACGACGCCTTTGCGGCTAAGTTCGGCAACCTGGGTGACGTCTACGGCGCACAGTGGCGGCACTGGCAGACCCGGAATGGGCAAACCATCGATCAAATTGCCAACGTTATTCAGATGATTAAAACGACGCCCGATTCGCGGCGACTGATCGTTTCGGCTTGGAATCCGGAAGACGTGCCGAACATGGCGTTACCACCGTGTCACACCTTGTTTCAATTTTACGTCGCGGATGGCAAGCTATCGTGTCAGCTCTACCAGCGTTCCGGTGACGTCTTCTTAGGCGTGCCGTTCAACATTGCTAGCTACGCTCTACTCACGCACTTGATCGCTAAGGAATGCGGGTTGGCAGTCGGCGAATTTGTGCATACGCTTGGTGACGCGCACGTTTACCGTAACCACGTTGACCAAGTTAAAGAACAGCTGACCCGGCAACCGAAACCAGCGCCTAAGTTGGTCCTAAGTGGGGCCCACGCTAGCATCTTTGATTACCAAATGGCGGATATTAAGTTAGAAGGTTACGACCCGGCGCCAGCAATTAAAGCACCAGTTGCCATTTAGGATTGATTGAAGGTTTTCTTAACCTTGGCGTTCGCTGCCCGTTTTGGGTGGCCAACGCGCTATAATAAAGTTAAACCGATAACGTTGCTTAACGTATTAATTAGGGGGACCGACATGATTGCATTGATATGGGCGGAGGACCAAAATGGCCTGATCGGGGCGGATGGCCAATTGCCGTGGCACCTACCGGCTGATTTAAAACGGTTTAAAGCGTTGACGACCGGTCACGCCGTTGTGATGGGCCGCAAAACCTTTGCGGGCTTTAAACGGCCGTTACCCCGACGGACGAACTGGGTGTTGTCACACCAACAGCTCGACTTACCGGCCGGGGTGCGGCAACTACATTCGCTGACGGAACTGCGGGCACTGGCAGCTAAAACGCCGACCGAAACCTGTTTTGTCATCGGCGGGGCGGCGGTCTTTGCGGCGGTCTTACCGTTCGCGGACCGGTTATACCGTACCCGAATTCAGGCGACTTTTAGTGGCGATACGTGGATGCCAGCAATTGATTATTCGGACTGGCAGTGTGTCCAGCACGAAGTTGGCATCCGTGACGAAAAGAACCCCTATCCGTTTGAATTCGATGATTTTGAGCGGTGTTAATTCGCCATGAATCGTGAAAGTAGCGGTTTTTTCTGCTATACTGAAAGCATTAATTTATTGTAACGGTTGAGTAAACGTTGCGATTATAAGAAAGCGTGGCAAAGTATGACGAAAATCAAGATTGTGACCGATTCTTCGGCAAATTTAACGGACGAAGAGGTTCAAAAATACGATATTACCGTGATTCCGTTAACCGTCATGATCGATGGGACGATTTACGTGGAGGACGAAACGATTACCCGTGAGGACTTCATTAGTAAAATGGCGACCGCCAAGTCGCTGCCAAAAACCAGTCAACCGGCGCTGGGAACGTTTATCGAAACGTTCGATAAGTTAGGTGCGGATGGCGCCAGCGTGATTTGTATCAACATGTTGGAAGCAATTTCCGGAACGGTGCACACGGCGGAACAGGCGGCTTCGATTTCGAAAACCGACGTTACCGTGATCGACGCGAAGACGACTGACCGCGCGTTAGCCTTCCAAGTTAAGGCGGCGGCGAAGTTAGCGCAAAGTGGTGCTGAAAAGCAGGCGGTGATCGACGCCATTCACGCGACCCAGGCGCATACCAAGTTGTTTATGGGTGTGATGACGCTGAATAACTTGGTTGCGGGTGGCCGGGTCAGTCGCTTGACCGGTGCCATCAGTACCTTATTGAACGTGAAGATTGCACTTGAAGTGGATAACGGAACGCTTGACGTGAAAATGAAGGGCCGCGGGGTTAAAGCCATCAATAAGTTCTTTGACAAGGTGTTGGATGACATCATTGCCACGCCTAACGTGGTCGAAGTTGCCATTTCGCACGTTGGCTGTACCGAACGGGTCGAAGAATATAAGGCCCGCTTGCAAGCAGCCTTACCAAGTTTAACGGTCAGTGTGCAGCCGACGGTTCCAATCATCGCAACCCACGGTGGTCCCGGTGCCTTTGCGGTCGAATACCACACGCAAGTCCAATAATTAACGGGGGACGCGAAACCGGCGCCCCTTTTTTCTTTGAATGGGGTTAGTACAAGTATGAATAACGCGACTATTTTTGAAGGGAGCATTGCCAATGGCAAAAGTATGGGAAGCGTTGAAGGTCGTGCTCGTTGTCGCGGTATTAGCGGGTGCCGTTTTTTTTGGCGTGAACTACCTGGCTACGCCACACGATAGTAGTCAGTCCGCACCCACGGCGGCTAAGACGACTAAGAAAAAAACGCCGGCGCATAAAAAGCAAGTTAGCCTAGTGGCCGTCGGTGATTCGTTGACGGAAGGCATCGGCGATAAGGCCGAGGGCGGTTTCGTCGGCCAAATTAAGCAGACCTTAACGAAAAAGCAGGGGTTGAAAGTGACCACCACTAACGCCGGAAAAGCCGGCGACCGTAGTGACCAAATTTTAGCCCGTATCAATAAGTCCAAGACGCTACAACAATCAATCGCCAAGGCCGACGTTTTAACGGTCACGGTCGGTGGGAACGACTTATTGCAGACCTTGGAAGGGTCGATCACGTCGAATAACGCGGCGAAAAATAACGCGACCGTGGCGAAGGCCCAAACGACCTACGCGACTAAACTGACCAAGTTGTTTGATCGTTTGCATCAATTGAACGGGTCGGCCTCGGTGTTTGTTTTCAGTATTTATAACCCAGTTTTCGTCAATTTTCCCAACGTCACGTCAATCAGTGATTACGTGAGCCAGTGGAACGACCAGACGCAAACGACCGTTAGTCACTACGCCAAGACTTACTTTATGAACATTAATACAACGATGTCGCACGGTCAGTACAAGACGGCGGCGCAGCTCAATCAACTGAAGAAGGACTCGTCCAGCACGACGCTGACGAGCTTGACTAATACGGCGGCCATCAACAAGGCCCTGGCGGCTGAAAGTAAGACGAATAACCTGATTTCAACTGAGGATAATTTTCACCCGAACAAAAAGGGCTACCGGGTCTTCAGCAATAAACTGTACCGGACAATGATGGCCCATTCGGCTTGGTTATTAAAATAATTTCATGGAAGGAGGACTTTAAATGCGGGAAGCACAGCATCAGCAAAAAGACGACCCGAACAAGGCTAAGCGGCCGGGTTCCGGCCCAATCAACTTATGGAAGTGGGTTGCCATCGTCTTAATTGCGTTAATCTTAGGAACCGGGGCCTACGTTGGTACCCAAGTGTTCCGCTCACCAGCTGAGACGACGAGCTTGAAGAGTAGCCAGCGTAACGATGCGGCCAGCATTCCGATTAATATGACGACTAAGCAGTTGAACGCGTTGGCGAGCTATTACTTAGCAGACCTGCAAAAGGGTCAGGATATGAAGTACCGCTTCGTGGTTCGCAAACAGGCGGCGTACTTACTGGGCACGACCCAGGTGCTCGGACAAAACGTGTCGTTTGTGATCACGATGCAGCCAAGCGTTATCGATGACGGCAACATTTCGTTAAAGGCAACTAAATTATCGGTCGGCACGATGTCGTTGCCAATTAGTTTTGTGATTAATTACATCAATAACAATTACAAGATTCCAAGCTGGGTCCAGTTGAACGCTAAGCAGAAGACCATTAACCTCTACTTGAACAAGTTAGTTGGTAAACACGACGTGCGTTATAGCGTCGATAAGGTCGACTTACCAAATCAACAGTTCCAGTTTAAGATGCACGTACCAAGTACAAATTAGGGGTGAAGGCATGCACAAAACGTTTTATCAGTATTTAATGACCCAACGCAACCCCGACAGTACCGAAGCGGTCGCGGAGTTTGCCAATAACGCGTTCTTTGACCAATCGTTTCCAAAACAAAGTAAGGACTTCCACGAGGTTTCGCAGTACTTGGAACTAAACGCCGGTTACTTACCTACGATGACGATTTTTGACGAGGCGTGGCAGGAATACCTGGCTAGTGAAGCCTAAATAATAGCGTTGTAGGGAGGAAGTTCGGCATGTCAGAGGAACAGCAACAACCACAAGATCCGGATAAGAAAGTTAATCCGCACTTGAAGAAAAAGTCCCACCGGCCTAAGAAACGGGTCGGTTTGTGGACCTACTTAATTTCAATTATCGTGGCCCTAATCGTGGGGGTCGGCGGGACCTGGTTATTTATTGGTCGCTCGGTCAACCAACAGTTGGCCAGTATGCAACAAACTAACCAGGCGATGAAAAAGATTCAGGCGGTCTACGAAACCATTAGTGATAATTATTATCAACCGGTTAACCAGAATAAGCTTGCCAACGGCGCCATCAACGGGATGGTTAATTCGCTGGGCGACAAGTTTTCCGAGTACATGGATAAGAGCGAGACCGAAAGTTTAAACGATACGATCGATAGCTCGTTTTCCGGTATTGGGGCCCAGGTTCAAAAGTCGGGCCATTACGTTCAAATCATCTCACCGATTGCGGGTACTCCCGCTAAAAAGGCTGGTTTAAAGCCAAAGGACGTTATCCAGGCGGTCGACGGCAAGTCGGTTGCAGGTAAGACGCTGACCGAAGCGGTCAACCTGATGCGCGGGAAAATCGGCACGACCGTTAAGTTGAAGATTCAACGCGGCTCGTCGACGTTTACCGTTAAGCTCAAGCGGGCAAAGATTCCGGTTACGACCGTGGATTACAAACTGGTTGGTGGTGATAAGAAGATCGGTTACGTGACGGTCTCGACCTTCTCGACCAACACCGCCAAGGAATTTAAGACCGCTTTAAAGGCGCTCGATAAAAAGGGTGCTAAGAAGTTGGTCATCGACATGCGCGGTAATCCGGGTGGGTTGATGACGGCGGCGTTGAAGATGTCGTCAATGTTCGTTAAGAACGGTAAGACCATCATGCAGGTGCAATCCCGCGATGGCTCAAGTGAGAAATACGTCGCCGGCAAGAAGTATGACGGTGGCTACAAGGTTACGAAGCCAACGGTTGTCATGATCGATGGGGGTAGTGCATCGGCTGCCGAAATTTTCTCGGCGGCCCTCCACCAAGCGTCCGGCGTCAAATTAGTCGGCGCCCAGTCGTACGGTAAGGGGACCGTTCAAACGGTGACCTCGTTTAACGACAAGACCGAAATGAAGATCACGGTGGCTAAGTGGTTAACGCCAAATGGTAACTGGATCAACAAGAAGGGGCTGACGCCGGATGTTAAAGCAACCGAACCAAGTTACGCCAGCTTGACGATCGTCAGCAAGTTAAGCGACTTGCAGGCGGACAAGGTCAACGCCAACGTTAAGACCTTCCAGCAGTACTTGCAGGCGCTCGGTTACTTGAAAGCTAAGCCCAACGGTTACTTCGGAGTTTCAACGACCAAAGCGGTTAAAGCCTACCAGAAACACGCTAAGTTAACGGCGGATGGTAAGGTCAACAAGAAGACCTTAGCCGCGATTGAGACCGAACTCGCTAGGAAAATCAACGCCAACGATAAGGCGTACGACGCCGCGATGAAGTTGATTGCTAAAACTAAATAAGCTGATTTGAAATGTTCATACCGGTTGCCCGGTACGGGCATTTTTTGTGGCCTGATACGGCAAGGGTCGACCGTTTATTTTTAGTTAAGTTAACGATATAATGGTAGTGAATTTGATATGAAAGGAAACGGTTGCTTACCCGTAACGGTAGCAATTGATGGTGATTCAAATGAAAGCTGCAGTGTTTGAAAAAGCTGGTTAAGTTGAAGTGGAAGACGTGGCTCAACCCGTCCTTAAGGTCGCGGATGACGTGATTATTAAAATTGTCCGGACCTGTGTTTGTGGGTCGGATCTCTGGTCCTACGCGCAGGGCGATCAAAAGGCGCCCCATTCGGTCAACGACGGGCACGAAGCCATTGGGATCGTTGAGGAAGTGGGTGACGCCATTACGACCGTTAAGCCGGGTGATTTTGTCATCGCCCCGTTTCCTACGATTAGTCAAGCCCGGATAGTGGAAACTTTCCGCCTTGCCGGTTGGTCCTAAAGCGGCTGGAACGTGGTGGACACGACTTTAAGCCAAGCA